>CANGNF010000030.1 GCA_947455205.1 Acetobacteraceae bacterium
ATCCAGCACCTGGCCGGCATGAAGGACAGCAAGGTGATCGTCGCCATCAACAAGGACGAGGAGGCGCCGATCTTCTCGGTGGCCGATTACGGCCTGGTGGGCGACCTGTTCAAGCTGATGCCGGAATTCGCGGCCGAGCTGGACAAGAAGTAGCGTTCTGTGGGGCGGCCTTCGCGGGCCGCCCCTTTCGTTTGCGGGGACCTCCACCAATGGCTATTCAAAAACTCGGCGTCATCGGCGCCGGCCTGATGGGCAATGGCATCGCGCATGTCGCGGCCGTCTCGGGCCTGGATGTCACCCTGGTGGACGTCAACGCCGCCGCGCTGGAAAAGGCGCTGGCGACCATCGGCAAGAACCTGGACCGCCAGGTTTCCCGCAGCCTGATTTCCGCTGACGACAAGCTGGCCGCGCTGGCCCGCATCTCCACCGCCACCGAGCAGGCGCCGCTGGCCGAGTGCGACATGGTGATCGAGGCCGCAACCGAGAAGGAAGCGGTGAAGATCGCCATCTTCAAGGCGCTGTGCCCGCTGTTGAAGCCGGACGCGATCCTGGCCAGCAACACCAGCAGCATCCCCATCACCCGCCTGGCCGCCGCGACCGACCGTCCCGGCCGCTTCATCGGCATGCACTTCTTCAACCCCGTGCCGATGATGAAGCTGGTGGAAATCATCCGCGGGCTGGCGACCGAGGACGCGACCTATGCCGCGGTGAAGGCGCTGGCCGAGCGCCTGGGCAAGGCGCCGGTGCTGGCGCAGGACTATCCGGGCTTCGTGGTCAACCGCATCCTCTGCCCCATGCTGAACGAGGCGATCTTCGCGCTGATGGAAGGCGTCGGCGATGTCCGCGCCATCGACGAGGGCATGAAGCTGGGCGCCAACCACCCGATGGGGCCGCTGGAGCTGTGCGACTTCGTCGGCCTGGACACGCTGTATGAGGTGATGAAGGTGCTGTACGACGGGCTGGGCGACCCGAAGTACCGCCCCTGCCCGCTGCTGGCGAAGTATGTCGAGGCCGGTTGGCTCGGCCGCAAGTCGGGCAAGGGGTTCTACGACTACAGCACCACGCCGCCGACGCCGACCCGCTGAGGCGGCCGGCGGGGCCTCACCCCGCCTTCTTGCCGAAATCCACCTTGTCGTTCGCGCCGGGGTGCGGCGGCTCGCCGGTCGTCACCGCCTTCAGGTAGCCGAAGGCGTGCACCAGCGTGGAGGACGGCGCGTCCCAGTACTCCGCGCCCTCCATGTCCACGCAGAGCAGCGCCACCTTGGGGTCCTCGGCGCCGCCGGGGAACCAGACGCGCAGCGGCTCGCTCCACAGTTCCTTCTGCTTGGCCGCGTCGCGCACCACGCGGGCAGTGCCGCTGATGGCGACGTAGTTCTGCCGGCGCGGGTCGGCATAGGTCAGCAGTACGCGCTCGTCTTCCTGGGCCTCATGCACCAGGCCGCTGTCGCTGCCGGTGAAGAACCACAGCTTGTCGTCGCCTTCCTGCGTCACCGCGCGCATCGGCCGGCCGCGATGGTGGCCCTCGGCATCCATCGTCACCAGCATCGCCACCTCGATATCCGCGATCATGTCGCGCACCTTGAGCTTGGCTTCGCTGTCGCTGCGGGTCTGCACCATGGGGCGGGCCTTTCCTGGCTTCGGACCACGATCCGAACCCTGGGGCCTGCGCCCCGGGCCATCGCGGTCGGTTGCGGCAGAAACGGCCCGGCCCAGGCCGGGTTGCAGCCGGCGCCGGCGAAACGCCGGCTATTCCAGCACGGCGATCTGCTTGGCGCGGATCAGGTCGAAGTCGATCTGCGCGCCCAGCCCCGGCGCGGTCGGCGCGTGGATCAGCCCCTGCGCGTCCGGCGCCAGGTCCTGCACCAGGCCGTACTTGTGCGCGCCATCGGGCAGCAGCACCTCGAAGAAGGTGGTGTTGCGGATGGCGCAGCAGACATGCAGGTTGGCCACGTTGTTCAGGCTGTTGCCGCCGTGGTGGACCTCGTAATTCATGCGGAAGGCCTCGGCCAGGTGCGCCGTCTTCATCAGCGTGGTGATGCCGCCCTTCACCGCCACGTCGCCGCGCAGGTAGTCGGTGGCCTGCATCATGATCCAGGGCGCGTAGCTCTCCAGCCCGGTGCAGGGGTATTCCGTCGCCATGATCGGAATATCCAGCTTCTGCCGCAGCTTGACGTAGTTGGTGATGTCCTGGTCGTGCAGCGGGTCCTCGTACCAGAGGAAGCCCAGGCGCTCGGCGGCGCGGCCCACCTTCATCGCGGCCGGGAAGTCGTAGGCCCAGGTTGAATCCAGCATGATGTTGTAGTCGTCGCCGACCGACTTCCGCACCGCCTCGCACACCTTGATGTCCAGCGGCGGGTGCTGCGGCGGGTGGATCTTGTAGCCGGCCCAGCCATTGGCCTTGAACTGCGCCGCCTCCTCGGCATAGGCCTCGATGCTCGGCAGCCGCGCGCTGCTGGCATAGGCCGGGACGCTGTGCCGCGTGGTGCCCAGCAGCCGATGGATCGGCAGCCCCGCCGCCTTGCCGGCCAGGTCCCACAGCGCCACGTCCACGGCACCAATGGCCCGCGTGGTGACGATGCGCGACCACGGCCACAGCAGCGCGTTGATCGCCTCGCGGTCCAGCGCGTTCTTGCCCATCAGCACCGGCTTGAGGAAGCGTATAAGCCCCGGCCCGTCATTGACCGCCGTATGCATGGCGCTGCCCAGAAAGGCATGCCCTTCCAGCCCGCTCTCGGTGCCGATCCGCAGCAGGCCGAGCGCCGACGACCCGCCCTCGGACTTGGAGGAGGCGTGGTAGCTGGTGGGCGGAATGCCGTCCCAGGCGAATAGCGTCAGCGAGACATGGGTGATCTTCATCGGGCGTTCCTTGTGATTGGCCGCGACCTTCGCAAGCCGCCCCGCGGCGTGCAACCTGCGGCCATGGATGCACCCCTGCTGCTGGCCGATATCGGCGGAACCAATGCCCGCTTCACCCTGCTGCGGCATGGCACGCCCACGCCGCTGGTGGCGCTGCGGCTGGACAGCTTCCCCCATATGGAGGCCGCCATCGCCCACTACCTGAGCCAGCAGGTGCTGCCCGCGCCGCCGGCCGGCGCGCTGCTGGCGGTGGCCGGGCCGGTCGCGGGCAACAGCGTCACGCTGACCAATCGCGGCTGGGTGGTGGATGGCGCCGCCATCAGCGCCAGGCTGGGCATCGGCCCCACCCGCGTGCTGAACGACTTCGAGGCCCTGGCCTGGGCCTTGCCGGCGCTGACCGCGGCCGACTGCCTGGCCATCGGCCCCGCCCTGGCGCCGCAGCCAGGCGCGCCGCTGGCAGTGCTGGGCCCCGGCACGGGGTTGGGGGTCGGCGCCTTCCTGCCGCCCAACCGCGTGCTGCCAGGTGAGGGGGGCCACGCCACCCTCTCGGCCGGTGATGACGAGGAAGCCGCCATCCTGGCCCTGCTGCGCCGGCGCCACGGCCATGTCTCGGCCGAGCGCCTGCTCTCCGGCCCTGGCCTGGTGGCGCTGCACGAGGCGCTGGCGGAGCTGCACGGGCTGCCCCCGCCGGGGCTGACCGCCGCCCAGGTCACCGCCGGCGCGCCGGAGACCCTGGCGCGGTTCTGCGCCATGCTGGGCGGCTTCGCCGGCAATGTGGCGCTGACCTATGGCGCGCGCGGTGGCGTCTTCCTCGGCGGCGGCATCCTGCCGCGCATCCCCGCGGCGCTGGCCGCCTCCGCCTTCCGCGCGCGGTTCGAGGCCAAGGGCCGGCTCAGCCCCTACCTGGCGGCGATCCCGACCTGGCTGATTACCCGGCCGGACGCGGCGCTGGTCGGGCTGGCGCATCTGGCCGGGCAGGGCTGAACCCGGCGGCGCGGGTCGCGCGCGGTCCACCGGCCACCCTGCCCAAGCCCTGCTGCCTGGGGAAGCCTGGGACTTGCATTTTGAAAGCTGATGGCTTTCATTATGCAAGTCATGCCGCCCCGGACCGATTTCGCCACCATGCGCTGCCCCGTCGCCCGCACCATGGCGGTGGTGGGGGAACGCTGGTCGATCCTGGTGCTGCGGGAGGCCTTCTACGGCGCCACCCGCTTCGACGAGTTCCAGCGCAACCTCGGCATCGCCCCCAACATCCTCAGCGCCCGGCTGCGTACCCTGGTGCAGCACGGCGTACTGGAAAAGCTGCCGGCGGCGCGGGGCAAGCGCGGCACCCCGAAGGCCAGCGCCGCAGGACCTGACGGCGCAAGCGCCGCTGGGCCAGACGGCGCCAGCGCCGCTGGGGGATACGCGATCACCGAAAAGGGCCGCGACTTCTTCCCCGCCTTCCTGGCGCTGAAGCGCTGGGGCGACCGCTGGATGACCGATGAGCGCGGCCCGCTGATCCTGCTGGAGGAAGCCGCCACCGGGCGCGAGGTCACCGCCCCGCCCGTGCTGGCCAGCAACGGCCAGCCGCTGAGGCCCGACCAGGTGCGCGTCCGCCCTGGCCCCGGCGCCGGCACCGCGCTCCGCGCCCGATTCACCGCCAAGGAAGACCCCAATGCCTGAAGGCAGCGTCACCACCCTCGCGCCGCCGCCCAGCCGGGCGGAACTGGCCAGGCGGATCCTCAAGCTGGCGGCGCCGACCACGGTCTCGGCCGCGCTGCAATCCGCCTGCATGCTGGCCGAGACCTGGCTGGCGGCGCGCCAGGGCACCGCCGCGCTGGCCGGCTGGGCGGTGGTGCTGCCGTTCTCGCTGCTGCTGGGCATGATGTCGGCCGGCGCCATGGGCGGTGGCGTCTCCTCCGCCGTGGCCCGCGCGCTGGGCGCCCGCCGGCCGGAAGAAGCTTCCCAGCTGGTGCGCCATGCGCTGGTCATCGCGCTGGTCTTCGCCGTGCTGTTCATCATCCCGCTCGCGGTCTTCCCGCATGCGGTGCTGGGCCTGGTCGGCGGGCCGGATGCCGCCGCCGCGGCCGCCGCCTACTCGGCCTGGGCCTTCGGCGCCGGCGCGCTGCCGGCCTGGATCTCCAACGTGCTGGCCAGCGTGCTGCGCGGCGGCGGCAAGCATGCGCTGGCCAGCCGGGCGCTGATCATCGCCTGGCTGTGCTACCCGCCCCTGGCCTTCGTGCTGATGGAGCCGCTGGGCATGGGCCTGGCCGGGTTGGGCCTGGCCTTCGCCCTGGCCATGACCGGTGGCGCGGTGGCCATGTGGGTCACGGTGATGCGCGGTGGCGCCGGCTTCGTGCCGGTGCTGCTGGGGCCGGTCAGCCCCGGCCTGTTCTGGAAGATCCTCTCGGTCGGCCTGGTCGCCTGCATGATGGCGACGATCTCCAACATGACCACCATCCTGGTGACGGCGCAGATCAAGGGCCAGGGCGCCGCCGCCGTGGCCGCCTATGGCGTCTCCGCCCGGCTGGAGTTCCTGATGATCCCGCTGGCCTTCGGCGTCGGCGCGGCGCTGACCGCGCTGGTCGGCCGCGCCGTGGGCGCCGGGGACTGGCCCTTGGCGCGCCGCACCGCCTGGGTCGGCACCTTCATGGCGCTGGGCGTCACGGTGCCGGTGGGGCTGCTGGTGGCGATCTTCCCCGCCGCCACCGCCAGCTTCTTCTCCCACGACCCCGCGGTGCAGGAGATCGCCACCCGGGCGCTGCGGATCGTCGGCCCGGCCATGCCGTTCTTCGGCGGCGGCATGGCGCTGTACTTCGCCTCCATCGGCGCGGCGCGGATGGGCCACCCGGTGATGGCCGGCTTCACCCGCATCGCCATTGCGGTGGGTGCCGGCTGGTGGCTGGCGAACGAGGCCGGGTTGGGGCTGGAGGGCAACCTGATCGGTGTCGCACTCGGCATCACCGCCTTCGGCCTCATCAACGTGGTGGGCGTGCGGCCGGGGGTGTGGCGCAAGCGGTAGGTCGAACGGCTGATCCGCGCCCCCTGGCGACTGCGCCTCGGACGATCAGACGCTGGTTCGAGAGGCTGATTCACGCCCTTCGGCGTTCCGCCTCGGACGATCAGACGCTAATCGGCGGTCAGCAACCCATCCCGCACCAGCGCCGCCATCTGCTGGCGCTGCTGCGCGACGAAGGCGCCGAACTCGGCCGGCGAGTTCCCCAGCGGCACCTGGCCCACCGCGGCCAGGCGTTGCGCCACCGCCGGCTGCCGCAACGCCTCCACCGCCGCCGTGTGCAGCCGGGCCAGCACGGCGGGCGGCGTGCCGGCCACGGTCCACAGCCCGATCCAGTCATTCCAGACGAAGCCCGGAAAGCCCTGTTCCGCCACGGTCGGCACTTCGGCCAGGTTGGGCAGGCGCTCCGCACTCGCCACCGCCAGCGCCCGCAGCCGGCCTTCCTGCACCAGCGGCACCGCCTGCGGCAGGGTGGAGAAGGTGAAGGCGGTCTCCCCCGCCAGCAGCCCGGCCATGGCGGGCGCGCTGCCCCGATACGGCACATGCGTGGCCCGCAGCCCCGCGCGTTGCAGCCACAGCGCGGCGGCCTGGTGCGGCGCGGCGGCAATGCCGCTGCTGGCATAGGCCGGCGGCTGCGGCTGCGCCTTCACCCAGGCGACGAACTCGGCCAGCGTGCGCGCCGGCACCGCCGCATTCACCACCAGCACCAGCGGGTTCACCACCAGCTGGGTCAGCGGGGCGAAGGCGGTGGCGTAGTCGAAGCCGAGCCCCTTCAGCAGCGTGGCATTGGCCGCGTGGGGCGAGGCATCGGCCAGCAGGGTCAGCCCATCCGCCGCCGCCTGCGCCACCGCGGCGCAGCCGATGCTGCCCGAGGCGCCGCCGCGATTCTCCACCACCACCGGCTGGCCCAGCGCCTGGCCCATCGGCCCGGCGATCAGCCGCGCTGGCGTATCCACACCGCCGCCGGGCGGCCAGGCCACCACCAGGCGCAGCGGATGCGCCGGCCACGGGGCAGGTTGCGCCATGGCGGTACCAGGCAGGGCAGCGAGCAGCAGGCGGCGGGTCATCGTCATGCGCCAAGCTTCCCTGCCGTTGCGTCCCGGGTCTAGCCTTTCCGCCACGAAACAGGAGCAGACCCATGACGGCATCCCGCAAGACCGCGATCATCACCGGCGGCGCCCGTGGCATCGGCCGGGCCAGCGCGCTCGCGCTCGCCCGCCACGGCTTCGCGGTGGCTGTGCTGGACATGCGGGAAGGCCCGCTGGCGCAGACGCTGGAGGAGCTGAAGGCGCTGGGCGTGCCGGCCATGTCGTTCGTGGCGGATACCTCCGACCACCAGCTGGCCAAGCGGCTGACGGCCCAGGTGGTGCAGGAATGGGGCCGGATCGACGTGCTGTTCAACAACGCCGCCGTGCCGCAGACCCGCCGCCTGCTGGAGATCACCGAGGCCGAGTGGGACAGCGAGATGGCGGTGAACCTGAAGGGCTACTTCAACTGGTGCCAGGCGGTGGCGCCGACCATGCTGGCGCAGGCCCGGCCGGGGCAGCTGGGCGGGCGGATCATCATGACCTCCTCGGTGGCGGCGCATACCGGCGGCAGCCCGCACGGCATCAGCAAGTTCGCCTATGCCGCCGCCAAGGCCGGCGTGCTGGGGCTGACCAAGGGGCTGGCGAAGGATTTGGCGCCGGCCGTCGCGGTCAACGCCATCTGCCCCGGCGCCATCGAGACCGACCGCACGCGGGAAGGCTTCGCCCCGCACATGGACCACATCATCCGGACCACGCCGATGGGGCGCGTCGGCACGGCGGAGGACATCGCCGTGGTGGTCGCCTTCCTGGCCACGATGGAGCCCTGCTTCATGACCGGCGAGGTGCTGGATGTGGATGGGGGGGCGAATGTCAACTAGAAGGGCACTGCTGGCAGGCGGCGCCGCGCTCGCCGCCCCCTCGCTCGGCCGCGCGCAATCCTTCCCGGAGCGCCCGGTCCGCTTCGTCGTGCCCTACACGGCTGGCGGCGGCACCGACATCACCGCGCGCAAGGTGGCCGAGGGCGTCGGCCCGCTGCTCGGCCAGCCCGTCATCGTGGAGAACCGCAGCGGCGCCAACACGGCGGTGGGCGCCGAATACGTCGCGCGATCAAGGCCGGATGGCTACACGCTGTACTTCGCCGGCGGCTCCTCGGTGGTGGTGCCGCCGCTGGTCTGGAAGGGCCGGCTCTCCTACTCCTGGGCCGACTTCGCCCCGGTCTCCCTGGTGCTGAAGCAGCCCTATGGGCTGGGCGCAGGCCCCTGGGCGGCGCGCGACCTGCCGGACTTCATCGCCCGCATGAAGGCGACGCCGGGCGGCTACTCCTACGGCCATACCGGCACTGGCGGCATCGGCCACCTGGTGGGCGAACGCCTGATGGCCGCCACCGGCACCCGCATGCTCAGCGTGCCCTATCGCGGCTTCCAGCAGACCGTGGTGGACATTATCGGCCAGCGCCTGCAGGCGACGTGCGAGAGCGTCAACAACATCGTGCCCTTCCACCGGGATGGCAGCGTCCGCGTGCTCGGCATCACCAGCGACGTGCGCGTGCCGCAACTGCCGGATGTGCCCACCTTCGCGGAACAAGGCCTGCCGAGCATGAGCGTGATGTCCTGGCTGGCGGTGCTGGCGCCGCTCGGCACCCCGGCGCCAATCATCGCGCGGCTGAACCAGGCGGTGCGCCAGGTGGTGGACAGCCAGGGCTTCCGCGACTACGCGCTGACCCAGGTGCAATTCGCCGAAAGCAGCACGCCCGAGGGGCTGGCCGCCTACATGGCGAAGGATGTGGAGGAATGGCGGCGCGTGATCGAGCCGCTGGACCTGAAGGTGGATTGAGGAAACGAGCAATGAACCACGCCGCCATCATCGGCTGCGGCCTCATGGGCTGCGATATCGCCGCGATCTTCCTGGCCGGTGGCTGGCGGGTGACGGCGGTGGAACCCAACCGCGTGCATTGGCCGAAGGCGCTGGACCGCATGGCCAGCAGCATCGGCCAGCTGGAGGCCAACCCGGCGCTGGCGGCCAATGCCAGCATCGTGGAGAAGCTCAGCGATATCGGCTGGGCCGATGTGCAGGTGGTGGTGGAAGCAGCGCCGGAGAAGCTGGCGCTGAAGCAGGCGGTCTTCGCGGAACTGGACAAGCTGGTTCCGGCCGGCATCCCCATCGCCAGCAATGCCAGCGGCTACCGCATCACCGACATCGCCGGCGACTGCACCACGCGCGAACGCATGGCCAACCTGCACTTCTTCCTGCCCGCGCACCTGGTGCCGGGCGTGGAGGTGGTGCGCGGCGAGCATACCGACCAGGCCATCTGCGACCGGCTGTCGGAGATCATGGCCAGCCTCGGCCGCGTGCCGATCAAGGTGGCGAAGGACGTGCCGGGCTTCCTGGCCAACCGCATCCAGCACGCGATGATGCGCGAGGCCTTCGCGGTGATCGACGAAGGCCTGGGCAGCGCCGAGGACGTGGACAACGCCGTGCGCTACTGCTTCGGCTTCCGCTACCTGGCCTGCGGCCCGATCATGCAGAAGGAACTCGCGGGCCTTGAGACGCAGCTGGCGGCGGCCAGCACCATCTACCCCAGCCTGCACAACAACACCGAGCCGGCAGCGATTTTGAAGCAGCTGGTGGCGGAGAACCGGCTGGGCCCGAAGACCGGCCGCGGCTTCTGGGACTGGACCGAGGAAAGCGCCGCCGAGGCCCGCGCCGGCTACGAGCGCCGGCTGCAGGCCAGCATGAAGGTGCTGAATTTGAAATAGCCTGCGCGACGCGCAGCGTCGTCGCTTCGCCGCAACGCGAAGCGTTGTCGGCCTCCGCGAAGCGAAGCGTCGTCGGCCCGCCACAACGCAAATCGTTATCGGCCTGTTCGAAGGGCCGAACCGTCGAACAGCGCGACGCAAAGCGTCGTTGTTCCGCTGCGACGCACATCTTCGGCGGGCCGGTGCAACGTGACGGGTCGTTCGACAGCGACCACGCCCAGCTACGTCGGCGCGGCACGACGCAAAGCGTGGTCGCACCGCCGCAACGCGAAGCGTTGTCGGCCCGCCGCAACACGAAGCGTTGTCGGCCCACCGCAACGCGAAGCGCCGGCGCCGCTGCCCGCCCTTAGCGCCCCTCCGCCGTCGGCCGAAACCCGTCCCGGTTCGGCATGCGCAGCGCCGCCAAACTCGCGGCGTCCACCACCGCATCGGCCGGCAGCAGCCCGTTCAGGTGCAGCACGTAGCCGGTCACGCCGTACAGCTCCTCCGCCGTCAGGCTCTGCGGCGCGTTGAACGGCATGGCCCGGCGCACATAGTCGAACAACGTGGTGGCGTAGGGCCAGTAGCTGCCCACGGTCAGCAGCGGCCGCGGGCTGCGCAGGCTGCCCTGGCCGCCCGCCAGGCGCAGCGCCGGCACCAGCGCGCCCTGATTCCCCGCCGGGCCATGGCAGGCGGCGCAGTGCTGGGCGTACAGCCCGGCCCCCGCCGCCACGCTGCCGCGCCCCGGCGGCAAGCCCGCGCCATCCGGCCGCACGTCGATATCCCAGCCACGCATCTGCTCCGCCGTGGCTGGCGTGCCCAGCCCGTAGCGCGGCTGCGCCCCGGCATGGCCCGCCGCCAACAGCAGCGCAGCGGCGGCGACCAGCCCGCTAATACGCATTGCGCACCGTCCCATCCGCCTGCACCTGCCAAAGCTGAATGCCGTTGTAGTGGTAAACGTGGAACGGCCCGGTCTCGGCCAGCAGCGCGGCCCGCGTCGGCTGCACCTCGCCGGTGGAATCGGTGGCGCGGCTGGCCAGCAGCGCCGGCCCGCCCTGCCACTGCCAGGGCAGCCGGAACCTGGTCAGGCACTTGTCCAGCACCGGCGCCTGCAGCTCCGCGTCCTGCCAGGTCGCGCCGCCATCGGCGGAAACCTCCACCCGCAGCACCGTGCCCCGCCCGGACCAGGCGATGCCGCTGATCTCATGGAAGCCGTGGCCCTCGATCCGCTGCCCGCCGGAGGGCCGGGTGATGACGGACTTCACCGCCATGGTGAAATTGAACTGCCTGGCCGAGCCATCCGGCAGCAGGCTGGTGTACTTGCTGGTCTCCTCCCGCGTCATGAAGGGCTCGGTGTCCAGCTTCAGCCGGCGCAGCCACTTGACGCTGGTGTTGCCCTCATACCCCGGCAGGAACAGCCGCAGCGGGTAGCCCTGCTCGGGCCGCAGCGCCTCGCCATTCTGCGCCCAGCACAGCATGGCGTCGTCCAGCGCCTTGGCCACGGGGATGCTGCGGGTCAAGCCGGCGGCGTCGGCGCCCTCGGCCAGCATCCAGCGCGCACCGGGCTTCACCCCGGCCTCGGCCAGCACATCGGCCAGCCGCACCCCGGTCCATTCGGCGCAGGAAAGCAGGCCATGCGTGTCCTGCACCGTCCAGTCCGGCCGGATGCGGGCCTGCTGGAAGAACGGCGTATTGCCCGAGCATTCCAGGAAATGCAGGCGCGAAACGGTCGGGAAGCGCCGCAGCTGGTCCATGGTGAAGACCAGCGGGCGTTCCACCAGGCCATGCACCAGCAGCCGGTGCTGCTCTGGCGCAATGCTGGGCGTGCCCGCGTGGTGCCGCAGAAAGTGCAGCCCGTTCGGCGTGATGATCCCGTCCAGGTCGCCATGCGGCGTCAGCGTGGCGCCGGCGGTGCCCAGGATCGGCTGGTTCTCGGCACCCAGGCGGGACCGCCGGGCCACCCTGGCCTCGGTCGGTGCCGGTTTGCCATAGGGCGCGGCATCCACCGGCGCGCCCTGTTCCAGCATGGCCGGCGGTACCGGCAGGGCCTGCGCCGCGGCGCGCCCGGCCAGCAGCGGCGCCGCCAAGCCACCCAGCGCCAGCCCACGCCGGGAAAAACCCGGCTGTTCCTTGGTCATGCCCATCCCCGGATCGTTTCCCCGGGGCGAGCCTAGCGTCTGATCGTCGCCGGTGGAAACACCGCCGGCGCAAATCGGCCGCACGGACAACCGCCGGGCGCCAGGGCCTCAGGCCGGGGCGGCCACGCCGGCGATCCGCAGTTCGCCGCCCCATTCGGACAGCATGTCGCTGCCCGGGATGCTCTCAGCCGCGTGCTGCTGCGGCTGGATCAGCACGTCCGGCCGCAGCGCGCGGATGGTGTCCACAGCGCTGCCGCTGCCCAGCACCGTCACCAGGTCCACCAGCGGCAGTTCCGCCAGGGTCACCGCCTCCGGGCTGTCCAGCGTGCCGGCAACGCCGACCACCAGCCGGTCGCACCAGCCGCGCGCCTGTTCCAGCAGCCCCTGCCCGGCGGCGCTGGCGAAATGCCCGGCCTCCCCGGCCAGGAAGCCGATCCGCCAGCCGCGCCGGCGCCAACGTTCGGCCCGTTCCACCGCCTGGCCGCGGCTGCACAGCTTGCGCGCCGCCAGCAGGCCGGGGGTCAGCATCTCCAGCAACTCGTCTTCCCGCACCACGGCGATGCCGGTCTTGCCCATGGCCACGCCCGCCGCCAGCGCCGCCAGCCGGGCGATCAGCGGCAAGGCCAGGCCGGCGGCCAGCCCGGCCGCGGCCACCGCCACCACGGCATCGCCGGCCCCGGCGGGGTCCAGCAGCTCGGCGGCGTCGCAGCGCAGCTGCTGCACCCGGTCGCTGCCCGGGGTCGGGCCGGCCTGCACCAGGGTCAGCCCTTCCTCGCCCCGCACCACCAGCACGGCACCAAAGCCATGCACCGCGCGCAGCGTGCGGGCGGCGGCGGCCACCTCGGCGGCGGTGCCGACGGGCAGGCCGGTCGCCTCGGCCAGTTCCTCACGGTCCGGAATGATCAGGTCGGCGCCGGCGAAGCGGGCGTGGTCGCCGCCCTTGGGGTCCACCACCACCTTGCGGCCACCGGCATGGGCGGCGGCGATCAGCCGGGCCGGGGTTTCCCCGGTCAGCACGCCCTTGCGATAGTCGCTGAGCACCATCACCGCCGTGGCGGCGGCGGCATCGCTGGCAATGCGGATCAACCGGTCCGCCAGGCGGGGGTGGATCGGGGCCACCTGTTCCTGGTCCGCCCGCAATATCTGCTGGCCCGCCGCCACGAAGCGGGTCTTCGTCGTCGTCGCCCGGCCGCCCTGCACCAGCAGCCAGGGCTCCACGCCCGGCTGGCCGCCGATCAGCCCGGTCAGGTCGCTGCCGGCCTGGTCGTCCCCCACCACCGAAACGAAGGCCACCGCCGCGCCCAGCGCGGTCAGGCAGCGCACCACATTGCCGGCCCCGCCGGGCAGCGCCAGCTCGCGCTCCACCGAAAGCACCGGCACCGGCGCCTCCGGGCTGATCCGCAGCACCTGGCCGTAGACATAGCGGTCCAGCATGGCGTCGCCGACCACCAGCGCGGTGCCCCGGCGCAATTGCCGCACGGCGTCGGCCAGCTGGGACTGGGTCGGTTCGATGCGGGGTGGAATTTCGGGCGCGGGGCCGTTCATGGCTCTGCGGTACCCCATGCCACGGTTAGGTGGCAAGGTGCGCTGCGCGGTTTCACCGCTGCCCGCCAGGCGGTCATGCCGCCAGGAAGCCCATGCGGTGCGCCTCCAGCACCAGGCAGGTCAGCGGCCCGCCGAAACAGGCGCCGGTATCGATGCCGATCCGGTTCTCCCGCACCACCGGCTGGGCGGCCGGCGTGTGGCCATGCACCACCACCCCCGGCAGTTCCCCGGACCAGGAGAGGAAGGGCTCGCGGATCCACAGCAGGTCGAAGGGGTCCTGCGCCTCCAGCGGCACCTGCGGCCGCAGCCCGGCATGGACGAACAGGTAGTCGCCGGCGGCCCAGAGCAGCCGGCAGCGGCGCAGCATGTCCACATGCCGCGGCGGCAGCAGCTGCGGCCAGAGCGGGTCGTCGGGGTCGGCGTCGTAGCTGGCCAGGGTGGCGCGGCCGCCATTCTCCAGCCAGTAGGGCAGCGCGCCGGGGTGGGCATCCGGCTCGGCGGCGTCCAGCAGCATGGTCTCGTGGTTGCCCAGCAGGTTCACCACCTGGGCGCCTGCCACCGGCGGCGGCCCCAGCAGGCGTTCCAGCACGGCGGCGCTGTCCGGCCCGCGGTCGATGTAGTCGCCCAGGTGCACCAGCGTGATCCACGGCACCGGCCGGGCAAGGGCATCGGCGGCGATCAGCGCGTGCAACGCCGCCAGTTGCGCCGCGCAGCCATGCACGTCGCCCACGGCGTAAATGCGCTGGCCGGGCGGCAAGGCGCCCGGCGCTAAGTCTTCGTTCAGCATGAACCGCGACTTTACCCCGGCCAAGGCTGCTCCGCACTGCGCCGAGCATCCCAGCGCCAGGATAGCGCATGAACGTGACAACCTCCTCGTCGGGCCGGCACGGGCTGCCCGGCGCGCCGCTGGCGCCGAACCGCGGCGCCCTGCTTGAAGCCGCCCGCCGGGTGGTGGCCGCCGGCGTCGGCGGCCGCGTGGCGCTGCGCCTGGCCGGGGTGCCCGCCGCCAGCCATCGGCGCCGGGTGCTGAAGGTGCTGCTGCAGGACGCGGCCCAGACCGGCGGCGGCCAGGTGTTCGAGACCACCACCGGGGAGATGCTGCTGCTGGGTACCCAGGTCTCCGCCGCCGCCCGGGCCAGCGCCGCGCTGGCCCGGCTGGCCGGTACCGCGCCGCTGACCCTGGAAACCTGGATGCTGCCGCAGGAAGCCCAGCGCCTGATGAGCTGGGTGGAGGCGGCGACCCTGCTGCCGCCGCAGGGGCCACCGCCGGCCGCCCCAGGCATTGCCGGGCTGGATGCGCTGCTGGCCACGCTGGCGCCGGAGCTGGTGTTCCGCCGCCGCGGCATCCTGCGCCTGGGGCAGGAAATGGCACTGCCCGGCCGGCTGCTGGAATTCTCCGCCGCCGCGCTGGCGGCGGAACTGGGTGGCCTGGCCGAGGATGCCGACCTGCGCCGCCATGCCGAGGACGCGCTGGTGCGCCGGCTGCTGTCGCGCCTGGGCGCGCCCGGCCCGCTGCGCCCCCAGGGCACGCTGCTGCTGCCGCTGCCGCTGGACCTGATGCCCGGCCCGGTGCCCCGCCCCGGCCTGGTCGGCGTTCTGCCGCTGCAGGCCGCCGCCGACCCCGACGCGCTGGAGGAACGCCGCGCCGCCATGGCCGAGCAGGGCTGGGGCCTGGCGGTGGCCGGGCTGGACGCCGCCGCGCTGCGCCTGGTGGCGGCCGACGCCATCCCGGCCGACTGGCTGCTGCTGCACTGGTCGCCGGCCCTGGCGGCGCTGGACCCGGCCCTGGCGCCGGCCACGCTGCGCCGCTGCCTGCTGCTGGGCTGCGACGGGCCGGAAGCGCTCGCCTGGGGCCAGTCGCGCGGCATCACCCGCTTCGTCGGCCCGCATGTGGAGGCCGTGCTGGCCGCCGCCCGGCTTTCCGGCTGCCGCGAGGCCGCCGCCTGCACCCAGCGCCAATGCGGGGAGCGCGCCGCCGCCACCGCTAGCGCCGCCCGCACCGCCTGCCGCAACCAGGCCCTGCTGGACGCCACCCTGCCGCTGGCGAAGGCGGCCGCATGAGCGCCCACCTGGCCAGTCCGCAGGCCGCCAACATGCTGACGGCGGCGCTGGCCCGCACCGGCCCGCAGGACGCGCTGGCCCTGGCCCAGCTGGTGCGGGAAGCCGTGGCCGCCGGCGCCGAGCGCCAGGCGCTGCACCTGCGGATGTCCGGCCTGAACGACCGGCTGAAGGCGGAACATCACCACCGCCTGGTGCGGGAGGCGCTGGAGCCGCTGCTGCGGCCGACCCGCTCCCGCCTGTTCGAGCTGCCGAATGGCGACCTGGTGGCGGTGGTGCCGCCGCGCAGCAACCATGTGGACGTGGCCCGCGCCGCGCTGGACGTGCTGCTGCACGCCGATGGCGAGATGCCCGGCCAGGCCTATACCGTGCTGCGGCTGCCGCACCAGGCCGCCGCCCTGCTGGCGGTGGTGGAGGATTCGCTCGGCCCGGCCAGCGATGTGCCGCCGCCCACGCCCGGCGGCCGGTTCGACGCCGCCGGCCTGGCCGAGCTGGAGCGCGTGCTCGGCTCCGCCAGCCTGGCCGCGCATCTGCGCCAGCGCCCGGTCTGCCGGCTGCGCCCGGGCGGCCAGGGGCCGGAGCCGGAATGGCAGGAATACCGCGTCGCGACAGCGGAGCTCTGCGCCACGCTGCTGCCGGGCATTGCCCCGGCCGGCATGCCCTGGCTGCACCGCCGGCTGAAGCGCCTGCTGGACCGCCGGCTGCTGGCGGAGCTGGCCCGGCCGGAGGATATCCGCCAACTCGGCCGCATCGGCCTGTCCCTGACCGTGCCTGGCCTGACCGACCCGGAATTCCTGCGGCTGGACGGCCTGCTGGGCCAGGATGCAAGGCGCCAGGTGACGCTGGGGCTGAGCGTGCAGGAGCTGCTGGCCGACCCCGAGGGCTTCGCCTTCGCCGCCAGCTTCTGCCGCACCCGCGGCTACCGCCTGGCGCTGGAGGAGGTGGAGGCGGCGACGCTGATGCTGCTGCCGATCACCGGCCAGGGGGCGGGCGCGCTGCCGGTGGACCTGCTGAAGCTGCGCTGGTCGCCGGCGCTGACCCTGCTGGGCGCCCGCCTGACCGAGGCGCTGCCCAGCCACCCCGACAGCGTGGTGCTGACCGGGGTGGACCGCGCCGCCGCCATCGGCTGGGGCTGGGAGCTGGGCATCACGCTGTTCCAGGGCAGCCTGGTCGGCGGGCGCGGGCGGTAGCTCAACGCCGCGCGACTTGGCGCGCGGCACCCAAGCCGGCATATGCAGGGCATGGAAACCCCCGCCCTGCTGGTCGAGAACCTGACCAAACGCTACCGGCCGGACGCCCCGCCGGCGGTGGACGGCCTCAGCTTCAGCCTGCCGCGCGGCCAGGTGATGGGGCTGCTGGGCGGCAATGGCGCCGGCAAGACCACCACCATCGCCATGCTGCTGGGGCTGCTGGTGCCAAGCTCCGGCCGCGTCGTCGCGCTGGGGCACGACATGGCGACGGACCGCTTCAGCGCGCTGGCGCGGATGAACTTCTCCTCCCCCTACCTGGCGCTGCCGGCCAAGCTGACGGTGGTGGAGAACCTGCGCGTCTATGGCCACCTGTACGACGTGACGGGGCTGGAGGCGCGCATCGCCGACCTGTCGGACCAGCTCCAGCTCGGCGGCTTCATCAACCGCGCCGCCGGCGACCTGAGCGCCGGGCAGAAGACCCGCGTCGCGCTGGCTAAGGCGCTGATCAACACGCCCGACCTGCTGCTGCTGGACGAACCCACCGCCAGCCTGGACCCCGATACCGGCGACTGGGTCCGCAGCTGGCTGGAACGCTACCGCGCCGAGACCGGCTGCGCGATCCTGCTGGCCAGCCACAACATGGCCGAGGTGGAGCGGCTGTGCGACCAGGTGCTGATGCTGAAGCAGGGCCAGGCGGTGGACCGCGGCAGCCCGGCGGAGCTGCTGGCCAAGTACAGCCGCGACGACATGGAGCAGGTCTTCCTGGACATCGCCCGCGGCCGCCAGGGCGTGCAGGCATGACCCGCGCCGACCACCCGGCATGGCGCTAGGCCCGTCGCGCGCGGCGGCGGCGGCCAGCCTGGCCGACGCCCTGCGCCAGCACGCCGCCGGCAAGGCGGCATTGGCTGAACGGCTGTGCCGCAAGGCGCTGGGCCAGGACCCGCGCCTGGCGGAAGCGCACAACCTGCTGGGCGTGCTGGCGCTGCAACGCGGCGCGCTGGAGGATGCCGCGGCGGCGATCGGCCAGGCGGTGCGGCTGCAGCCGGCGCATGCGCCCCATCGCTCCAACCTGGCGGCGGTGCTGCAACGCGCCGGCCGCCCGGCGGAGGCGGCGGCAACGCTGCGCGAGGCGGTGGCGCTGGCCCCCGGCGACGCCACGCTGCACTTCAACCTGGGCACGGTGCTGCATCGGCTGGGCCGCCCGGCCGAGGCCGCCGCCAGCCTGCGCGCCGCGCTGGCGCTGCGGCCGGACCACCATGAGGCGCACAACAACCTGGGCAATGCCCTGGCCGCGCTGGACCAGCACGCGGCGGCGGCGGCCAGCTATCGCCAGGCGCTGGCGCTGCGGCCGGACTATGCCGAGGCGCATCACAACCTGGGCCTGGCCGAGCGCGCCCTGGGCGATGCCACCGCCGCCGCCGCCAGCTACCGCCGCGCCCTGGCGCTGCGCCCGGCCTATCCGGAGGCGCTGAACAACCTGGGCGCCGTGCTGCTGGACCTGGCGCAGCCCGAGGCCGCCGCCACCGCCTTCCGCCAGGCGCTGGCGCTGCGGCCGGACCATGCGGGCACGCTGAACAACCTGGGCAACGCGCTGGAGGATTTGGGCGAGGCCGCCGCCGCGCTGGACTGCCGCAGCCGCGCCGTGGCGCTGGACCCCGAGGACGCCGCGTTGCAGCTGGACCTCTGCATGGCCAGCCTGCCGATAGCCCCGGAGACGGTGGCGCAGAGCCTGGCCGCCGCCGGCGACTTCGCCACCGCGCTGGAGCGGCTGGAGGACTGGGCCGCCGACCCCGCCCGCCTGGCGCGGCTGGGCCAGGCGGTCGGCCATGCCTGGCCGTTCTACCTGAACTACCGCCCCGGCCATCCGCGCCCGCTGCTGGCCCGCTTCGGCGCGCTGATGCATCGCGCCGCCGTCGCCGCCTGGGGTCAGCGCCCGGTGGCGCCGCCGCCGCGCGGCCGGGTGCGGCTGGGCATCGTCTGTGGCTTCATCCGCCGCCATTCGGTCTGGGACGTGGTGCTGCGCGGCGTGGTGGAGGCGCTGGACCGCGACCGGTTCGAGCTATGCCTCTACCACACCCGGCCGGAGACCGACGCCGAGACCGGCTGGGCGCGCGGCCAGGCCGACAGCTTCGTCCAGGGGCCGCTGCCCACCGCCGCCTGGTTGGAACAACTCCGCGCCGACCAGCCGGACGTGCTGCTCTACCCCGAGGTCGGCATGGACGGCACCAGCGCCCGGCTGGCGTCGCTGCGGCTGGCGCCGGTACAGGCGGCGCTGTGGGGCTGCCCGGTCACCACGGGGTTGCCGACGATCGACCTGTTCTTCTCGGGCGATGCGCTGGAGGCCGCCGATGCCGCCGGCAACTACACCGAGACCATGGCCCGGCTGCCCGGCACCGGCGTGCTGACCAGGCTGCCCGCCATCGCCGCCGCCCCCGCGGCGCTGGACCTGCCGCCCCGCGAGCAGGCGATCCGCTTCATCCTGTGCCAGACCCCCTACAAGGCCGACCCCGCGGATGACGCGCTGGTGGTGGCGCTGGCGCAGGCGGTGGCGCCCAGCCTGTTCTGGGTGGCTCAGCCGGCGCAGCATGGCTGGGCGGCGGCGCGGCTGCTGCAGCGCTGGCAGGCCGCCTTCGTCGCCGCCGGGCTGGACCCCGGGCGGGTGCGGCCGCTGCCCTGGTTGCCGCGCGACCAATTCCTCGGCCTGCTGGACGAGATGGACATCTACCTGGACTGCCCGGCCTTCTCCGGCTTCACCACCGCCTGGCAGGCGCTGCATCGCGGCCTGCCGATCCTGACGCTGGAAGGCCCGCTGCTGCACCAGCGCCTGGCCGCCGGGCTGCTACGCGCGGTCGGCCAGGCGGAAACCGTGGCCGGCAGCGCCGCCGACTACCTCGGCATCGCCCAGCGCCTGGCCGACGAAGTGCGTGCCGGCGCGCCGATGGCGGCACGCCGCGCCGCCCTGCGCGCCGCCGCCCCGCTGGCCGATGGCCGCGCCGACGCGATCCGCGCGTTGGAGGACCACCTGCTGGCCCGGCTGGCCGCAAACCCGCCTTCGAGGATCTCAGCATGACCCGCGCCTCGCTGCGCCGCATCTACGCGCTGATCTACCGGCACACCTCGCTGTACCGGCATTCCTGGCCGCGCGTGGTGGAGCTGGCCTATTGGCCGGTGCTGGAGATGCTGGTCTGGGGCATGACCACCAAGTACCTGGCCGCCACCGGCGCACCCGGTGCCGCCACCATGACGGTCGCTGCCCTGCTGGGCGGCGCGCTGCTGTGGGAGATCACGCTGCGCGCCCAGATGGGCATGACCTTCTCCTTCATGGAGGAGATCTGGTCCCGCAACCTCGGCCATATCAGTGTCTCGCCGCTGCGCCCGTGGGAGTTCGTGCTGGGGCTGATGGGCATGTCGGTGCTGCGGCTGTCCATCGGCATCACGCCCGCCATGCTGCTGGCCTGGCTGCTCTATGGCTTCGGCATCTTCGACATGGGGCCGGTGGTGGTGCTGTTCTTCATCGCCCTGGCCATCACCGGCTGGGCGGTGGCGCTGGGCGTCACCGCGCTGATCCTGCGCCATGGCGCCGGCGCCGAGGCGCTGGCCTGGTCCGTGGTCTATGGCCTGACCCCCTTCGCCTGCGTGTTCTACCCGCTGGCCTCGCTGCCCTGGTGGGTGCAGCCGGTGGCGCAGGCGCTGCCGCTGGCGCATATCTTCGAGGGCATGCGCCAGGCGTTGGCCGGCGGCGGCGTGGCCTGGGGGCACCTGGGCTGGGCCTTCGCGCTGGCCTTCTTCTGGCTCGGCGCCATGGCGCTGCTGTTCCGCAGCCAGTTCCACGGGGCGCGGGTCCGCGGCGCCCTGCTCAACATCGGCGAATAGGAGCCGTCATGCCCGAGCCAACCAGGCTGTTCCTGATCCGCCACGCCCTGGTGGAACCCAGCGCCCGCGCCATGCTGTACGGCGCCATGGACGTGCCGCTCTGCGCCGTGGCGCTGCAGGAGGAAGCGGCGCTGTATCGCTGGCTGGCCGCCCGGCTGCCGCGCCCGGCGCATTGGGTCACCTCCCAGCTTGCCCGCACCAAGGCGACGGCGGCGGCCATCTTCGCCGCCGGCTACCCGGCCCAGCCGCTGGCCACCGAACCCGACCTGGCCGAGCAGCACCTTGGCGAATGGCAGGGGATTCCGCATGAGGCGCTGGTGGAGAAGCTGCGCCACCCGCCGCACCCGTTCTGGCCGCACGCCGCCGAGGAGGAGCCGCCGGGCGGCGAAAGCTTTGCCCAGGTGCGTGCCCGCGTCGGCCCGGTGCTGGACCGGCTGGCCGAACGGCACCCCGGCGAGGATGTGGTGATCGTGGCGCATGGCGGCAGCATCCGCGCCAGCCTGGCGCATGCCATGGACCTCAGCGGCCACCAGGCGCTGGCCTTCAGCATCCGCAACCTGGGCCTGACCCGGCTGGAGAAGCAGGGGACGGACTGGCGCGTGGCGGCGGTGAACGAGGAACCCTGGGTGCTGGCCTGAGACGCCCTGGCCCCTGACGAACGCTAAGGCCTGGGCAGCCGCAGCACCGCGGCCAGCCCCGGCGGCTCGGTGCCCGGCCGTGCATCAGCCAGCACCAGCTCGCCGCCATGCAGGTGCGCCACGGCCTGCACCAGGGAAAGCCCCAGCCCGCTGCCCGGCGTGGCCCTGGCCTTGTCGGCGCGGAAGAAGCGTTCCCCGGCGTGGCTGCGATCCTCGGCCGGCATGCCCGGCCCGTCATCCGCCACGGTGATCTCGATGCCCGGTTCCGCCGCCTCCGCCGAAAGCCGGATGGTGCCGCCGGGCGGGCTGAACTTGATGGCGTTGTCCAGCAGGTTGGCCACCGCCTGCAGCAGCAGGTCGCGGTCACCCACCAGCGGCAGGTGTTCCGGCAGCGCCGTCTCCAACGTTTGGCCGCGCGCCTCCGCCGCCACGGCGTAGAACTCCGCCACATCGGCCAGCACCGGCACCATGTCGAAGGGCGCGAAGGCGGCGCGGCGCGCGCCCGCCTCGGCCTCGGCAATGCGCAGCAGCGCCTGGAAGATCCGGCTGATGTTGTCCAGGTCGGCAATGCCCTGCTCCACCGCGCCGCGCAGCGCCTCGCCCTCGGCGGTGCGGGCCGGCGGCGCCGCGGCCAGCGCTTCCTCCAGCTTGGCGCGGGCGCGGGCGATCGGCGTCCGCAGGTCGTGCGCGATGGCGTCCGAGACCCCGCGCACGCCGGCCATCAGCGTGGCGATCCGGTCCAGCATGGTGTTCAACGTCTGCGCCAGGCGGTCGAACTCGTCATCCCGGCCGGACAGCGGCACGCGGTGCGCCATGTCGCCACCGGCGATGGCGATGGAGGTCTCGAACGCCGCGCCCAGCCGGCGTTGCAGCGCGCGGCGGATCAGCCAGGCGCCGGCCAGCGCGAACAGCACCACGGCGCCGGAGGCATAGACCACGCCCTCGGTCAGCAGCCGGCGCAACTCCACCCGCTGGTCCTCGTCACGGCCGATCAGCAGTTGCAGGCCCGGCAGGTCCAACCGGTGCAGCCGGGCCTGGCTGGCGTTGTTGTCATGCGTGACCCGGGTGCGGAACCAGGCGCCATCCGGCGGCGTGTCGCCGGGCCAATCCTCCAGGTTGCCGGCCAGCCGGCGCGGCGGCGCGCCGTCCGCCACCTGGCGAAGCAGGTAGATGCTCTCATTCTCCACATCCACCGTGATGCGGTCCTCGATCGCCTCGGCCAGCCCGGCGGCGCCGGCCTCGCGCCAGCGTTCGGTCAGGGCGATGGCGTCGGCGCGGATCGCGGCGTCGGTCTGCCGGTCCAGCGCGATGGCGGTGGCCCACCACAGCACGCCGACCATGGCGATGGCGGCCACGCTGAACATGGCCGCGAACAGCACGGCGAAGCGGAAGCCGGCGCTGGCCAGCAGCCGCGGCGGGCGGATGGTGGTGGGCGCCGCGGCGAATTTCAGCATGGCGGCGCCGCCGCTACGGCTCCGCCCGTATCATGTAGCCGGCGTTGCGGACGGTGTGGATCAGCGGCTTCTCGAAGCCCTTGTCGATCTTCTGCCGGAGGCGGGAGACGTGCACGTCGATCACGTTGGTCTGCGGGTCGAAGTGGTAGTCCCACACCTTCTCCAGCAGCATGGTGCGGGTCACCACCTGGCCGGCATGGCGCATCAGGTGCTCCAGCAGGCGGAACTCGCGCGGCTGGATGTCGATCCGCTTGCCGCCGCGCATGACGATCCGGCTCAGCAGGTCCAGCTCCAGGTCGGCGACGCGCAGCTTGGTCGCCGGCGCATCCACGCTCGGCCGGCGCCCCAGCGCCTCCACCCGCGCCAGCAGCTCGGCGAAGGCGAAAGGCTTGGTCAGGTAGTCGTCGCCGCCGGCCTTCAGGCCCTTCACCCGCTCATCCACGCCGCTCAGCGCCGAAAGGAACAGCACCGGGGTGCGGTTGCCCTGGCTGCGCAGCGTCTCCACCAGGCGCACGCCATCCACGCCGCCCGGCAGCATGCGGTCCAGCACCAGCAGGTCGAATTGCTCCGACGCCGCCAGGAACAGCCCGTCCCGGCCATTGCCGGCGTGCTCCACGTTATGGCCGGCTTCCTGCAATCCCTTGCGGACGAAGCGTGCAACCTCGGCGTCGTCTTCCACCAGCAGGATGCGCATCTCTCACTCCTCCGGCCCCTTTGGCGGGGCGCCTTACCCAGTCGATTCGGCCGTGCAGTCTAGCCGGGCGTGGCCGCCGCCGAGGTTAACTTGCCCCAAGGTAGCACAACCGTGCGGCCGCTTCACTCGATGCGTCCGGCGCCGCTGGTGGCCGGCCGGCGACCGACCTGCACCGGGATTTCCTGCGGCCGGCCGTCGCGCAGCACCGTCACCCGCACCGTCTGCCCCGGCTGCACCGCCGCCACGGCGCGCACCAGGATTCGGGAGCTGTCCACCCGGTCGCCGTTGATGGCCAGCACCGTGTCGCCGTTCCGCAGCCCCGCCCGCGCCGCCGGGCTGCCGCGTTCCACCCCGGCCACCACCACGCCACGGCCGGCGGCGCCCGGCTCGGCCGCCTGGTCGCGCACCGAAACCCCCAGCCAGCCGCGCTCCACCCGGCCACCGCGCATCAGCGCCTCGATCACCGGACGGGCGATATCCGACGGCGTGGCGAAGCTGATGCCGGCATAGGCGCCGGTGGGCGAATAGATCGCGGTGTTGATGCCGATCACCTCGCCCGCCGCGTTGAACAGCGGGCCGCCGGAATTGCCCGGGTTCACCGCCGCATCGGTCTGGATGAAATCGTCGAAAGGTCCGACCCCAATCTCCCGCCCCCGCGCCGAGACGATCCCAACCGTGACGGTGCCGCCCAGCCGGAACGGATTGCCCGCCGCCAGCACCCAGTTGCCCACGCGCATCGCCGCCGAATTGCCCCAGGGCACCGAGGGCAGCGGGGTGCGGCTTTCCACCTTCAGCAGCGCCAGGTCGGTGGCTTCGTCCAGGGCGACGATCCGCGCCGGCAGTTCCGTGCCGTCCTGCAGCGCCACCACCACCCGCGTGGCATTGCCGACGACATGGTTGTTGGAGACGACGAAGCCGGCGGAATCCACGATGAAGCCGGAGCCGGCGCCCGCCACCTCCTGCCGGCGGCGGTTGCGGAACAGCCGCTCATACGGCGTGCCGCGCAGCTCCTGCGGCATCTCGCCGGACTGCTCCGAGGTGACGGCGATGTTGACCACCGCCGGCAGGATCCGCTCCGCCAGGTCGGCGAAGTCGGGCAGGAAGGCGGCGCCGCGCTGGGCCACCGCCGGCCCCGGCTGCTGCGCGCAGCCGGCGACGGAAAGGCCCAGCAGCCCGAGGCCGAGACCGCGACGGTTCATCGAGGGGGACATGGGCAGGCGCTTCCTGGAGTCGGGGGAGGGATATGCTGCGCCAAAGCTGGGGCCGGCGCATCGTTCCTTCAACGCCGCAAGCGGCCGTCCGTCCGCGCCGCAAGAAGCGGGGCCGTCCGCGCCGCATGCGGCCGGGCCTTCAACGCCGCAAGCGGCGGGCCTTCACCGCCGCGGCCGCTCGGGCGGCGGCGTCGCGGTGCTGGGGTCTTCCGGCCAGTCATGCTTGGGGTAGCGGCCCCGCATGTCCTTGCGGGCGTCCAGCCAGCCCGCCTTCCAGAACGCCCCGAGGTCGCCGGTGATGGCGATGGGTCGCCCGGCCGGTGACAGCAGCGAGACCTGCAACGGCACCCGCCCCTCCGCCAGCTTCGGCAGCGTGGCCAGCCCGTACAGGTGCTGCGCCCGCGCCTCCAGCGTCGGCGTCTCGCGCGCATAGTCGATACCGGCGCTGCGCCCGACCAGCAGCGGCAGCCGGGTCGGCAGCGCCTGGTCCAGCCGCTGCCGCCGCTCCCATGGCAGCGCACCCAACAGAATGTCGGTCAGGTTCAGCCCACTCAGTTCGCCCAGCCTGGTCATGCCGTGCAGGTGCGGCGCCAGCCAGTCCTGCACGCCCGCCAGCAGCGCGGCCTCGGACAGATCCGGCCAGGCCTCGCCCTCCACCCGCCTGAGCCAGCCGATGCGCGCCTGGACCTGCTTCGCGGCGTCGGTCCAGGGCAGGTCGCGCAGCCCGCGTTCCGCCACCGCCGTGGCCAGCGCCGCCGCCACCGTGGCCGGGTCGGCATGGGGGATGGTCGCCTCCTCCAGCACCAGCGGGCCGAAGCGCAGCCGCCGCCGGCTCTGCACCGCCCCGGCGCGGGCGTCGAAGGCGGCGCCTTCCTCGCGCACGAAGCGGGCGGGGAAGCGCGCTTCCAGCGTGGCGCGGTCCAGCGGCGCGGCCATGCGGATGCGCGCCTCGGTGCCCTGCAATTCCAGGTCCGCCACCGCCAGCAGGGCCTGGCCGGCCAGCGGGTCGATGCTGGCCAGCCGCGCCCCCTGGCCGCTGGCCATGCGAAAGGCGCCGGCCATCACCCCGCGCCTTGCGGCGATGCGATCCGGAAAGCCCGCCGCCAGCAGCGCGCCGGCATCGCCCTCGGCCTCGGTATTGCCATGCACATGCAGCCGCCGCCGATGCAGGCTGGCGGCGCGGCGGATGCGGTGGATCGCGCCACGGTCCGCCTCGGCCGATCCATGGCCATGCAGCAGGTCCAGCCGCAGCTGGATGTCGCTCGGCGCCTCCCGCCCGCGGATCGGGTCGCGCTCCTCCAGCAGGGCGGCCAGGTCGGCGGCCAGCGCCTTCTCGCCTTCGGTCTCCGCCGCCAGCAGCATGCGCGCCAGCCGGGGGTGGGTGCCCATGCGGGCCATGCGGCGGCCCATGGCGGTGACGCGCCCGGCCTCGTCCAGCGCGTCCAGCTCCGCCAGCAGCGCCCGCGCCACCTGGAAGGTCCGCAGCGGCGGCGGGTCCAGGAAGGCCAGCGCCGCCGGCTCGGTCCCCCAGGCCGCAAGGTCCAGCGCCAGGCCGGAGAGTTCCGCCTCCAGCATCTCCGGCCGGTCCTGCGCCGCCAGGCCGCGATGCAGCGCCTCGGTCCACAGCCGCACCGCAACACCCGGCCCCTGCCGCCCGGCGCGGCCGGCGCGCTGCTCGGCGGCGGCCTTGGAGATGCGGACGGTGACCAGGCGGGAAAGCCCGGTCGCGGCATCCAGCTGCGGCGTGCGGCGGAAGCCGCCATCCACCACGATGCGCACGCCCGGCACGGTCAGCGAGGTCTCGGCGATGCTGGTCGCCAGCACCACCTTCCGGCGGGTCGAAGGCCCCAGCGCGCGGTCCTGCTCGGCCGGCGGCATCTCGCCATGCAGCGGCAGCACCTCGGCCTCGATGCCGTCCAGCCGCTCGGCGGTGCGGCGGATCTCGCTCCAGCCGGGCAGGAAGGCCAGCACGTCGCCGGGGTGGTCGCGCAGCGCGCCGCGGATGGCGGTGGCCATGGCGTCCGGCAGCTCGCGCAGCTCCTTCAGGTCGCGCAGCCGGTATTCCTGCGCCACCGGGTAGGCGCGCCCCAGGCTCTCCACCACCGGGGCCGGCTCGCTCTCGCCCACGCCGCGCCGCATCAGCGTGGCGAAGACGCCGCCATCCAGCGTGGCGGACATCGCCAGCAGCCGCAGCTCCGGCCGCAGCTCCCGCTGCAGGTCCAGGCACAGCGCCAGCGCCAGGTCGGTGTCCAGGTTGCGCTCATGCGCCTCGTCGAAGATGACGGCGGCGACGCCCTCCAGCCCCGGGTCGGATTGCAGCCGGCGCACCAACAGCCCCTCGGTGATGACCTCCACCCGCATGCCGGGGCCGGCCACGCGGTCCAGCCTGGTCGCCAGGCCGATGCTCTCGCCCAGCGCCTCGCCGCACAGATCCGCCATGCGGCGGGCGGCGGCGCGGGCCGCCACGCGCCGGGGCTCCAGCACCACGATCTTCTGGCCCGCCGCCCAGGCTTCCTCGCGCAGCACCAGCGGCACCAGCGTGGTCTTGCCGGCGCCGGGTGCCGCGATCAGCACGGCGTTGCTCGCTGCCCGCAGCGCGGCGGTCAGCGCCGGCAGGGCTTCGACAACGGGCAGGTCGGTAGGCAGGTTGGCCAGGTCCATGCGCTGCCTGTACGGCGGCCCCGCGCCCCCGGCAACTTGACGGGGCCGGCCCCAGCCCGGACCCTGGCCGCCACAGGTCCAAGGAATGCCCCAGTTGCGCCAGCTCGTCGCCGCCGATACCGGCGGCACCTTCACCGATGTCGCGGTCTACGACCCCGCCAGCGGCAGCCTCAGCTTCGGCAAGACCCTGACCACATATGCCGACCTGGTGGACGGCGTGCTGACCGGCCTGGGCGAGACCGGCGCCGCGCCTGACGGCATCGCCCTGCTGCGCCACGGCACCACGCATGTGATCAACGCCTTCCTGCAACGGCGCGGCGCCAGGACCGCCCTGGTGACCACCGAGGGCTTCCGCGACGTGCTGGAGATTGCCCGCGGCAACCGCCCCGTCCCCTTCGACCTGTCCTTCCGCCGCGACCCGCCGCTGGTGCCGCGCCCCCTGCGGTTCGAGGTCGCCGAGCGCATCGCCGCCGATGGCCAGGTGATCGCCCCGCTGGACGTGGCAGCCCTGGAAGCGCTGGTGCCGGCGCTGGAAGGCGTGGAGGCCATCGCCATCAGCTTCCTCAACGCCTACGCCAACCCGGCGCATGAGGACCAGGCCGCCGCCTACCTGCGCGCCGCGTTGCCCGGCGCCTACGTCACCACCGGGTCTGCCCTGTCGCGCGAATGGTTCGAGTACGAGCGCAGCAGCACCGCCGCCGCCAATGCCTTCGTGGGCCCCAAGGTGGCCGCCTATGCCGCCGGCTTCGCCACCCGGCTGGGCGAACGTGGTTTCACCGGAACGCTGGCGATGATGGGCAGCAATGGCGGCGCCATGCCCTTTCCGGCTGCCGTGCAGCGCCCGATCTCCCTGGTGGAGAGCGGCCCGATCGGTGGCGTCATCGCCGCCGCCGACTACGCCCGGGCGCTCGGCATTCCGCGCATGGTCGCCTTCGACATGGGCGGCACCACGGCCAAATGCGCCCTGGTGGAGGATGGCGGCTTTGAGGTGCAGTCCACCTACTGGGTCGGCGGCTATGAGCGCGGCTTCCCGATCCGCACGCCGGTGCTGGACATCGTGGAGGTCGGCGCCGGCGGTGGCTCCATCGCCTGGGTGGACCCGCAGGGCCGCTTGCGCGTCGGCCCGCGCAGCGCGGGCAGTGAGCCAGGGCCGGTCGCCTTCGGCCGTGGTGGCACGGAGCCCACGGTGACCGACGCCAACCTGGTGCTGGGCCGCATCGGCGGCGCCAACTTCCTGGGTGGCAAGCTGGCGCTGGACCGCGACGGCGCGGCGGCGGCGATCATGGCCCGGCTGGCCACACCGCTGGGCTACGACAATGCGGAGGTGGTGGCCCGCGGCGTGCTGGACCTGGCGAGCACGCTGATGGCCGGCGCGATCAAGGAAATCACCGTGGCGCGCGGGCATGACGTGCGCGACTTCGTCCTTTGTGCCTTCGGTGGCGGCGGCCCGCTCTTCGCTGGCGACCTGGCGCGCAGCCTCGGCATCCCCCGCGTGCTGATCCCGCCGCAGCCGGGCAACTTCTCCGCGCTGGGCATGCTGCTGGCCGGGGCGCGGCTGGACGTTTCTCGGAGTGTCGTGGCCGACCTCTCCGCCGCCGGCATCGCCACCCTGGCCGAAGCCGTGGCCGCCGTGCGCGCCGAAGCCCTGGCCGCCGCCAGCGCCGAGTTCGCCGGCGCGCCCGCCACGCTGCGGGCACTGGCGGAAATGCGCTATCGCGGCCAGCGCCACACCGTGCTGGTGGAGTTGGGCGAGACGGTGGAGGCCCCCGCCATCCGCGCTGCCTTCGAGGCGATCTACGCCAAGCGCTACGGCCGCAGCCTGGGCGACGACTTCCAGCCGGAAATCGTCGCACTCCGCATCATCGCGGAAGCGCCGACCGCCCGCCCCGCCCTGGCCGCGCTGGCACCCACCGCCACCGTTGCGCCGCAGCCCGTGGCCCACCGCCCGCTGCACACGCGGGCCGGCTGGGTGGAAGCGCCGGTCTGGCGGCGCGAACACCTGCCCGCCGGCTTCGCCTTCACCGGCCCGGCGATCATCGAGGAATACGGCGCCACCATGCTGCTGGGCAGCGGCGATGCCGCCCGCGTCGGCGCCTTGGGTGAGATCAGCGTGGAGATTGCCCCATGAGCGACCCGATCACGCTGGAGATCATCCGCCACGAACTCCTCTCGATCCCCAACCAGATCGAGAAGAACATCGAGCGCACCGCCTTCTCCCCCTTGGTGCAGGAGTACAAGGACTACGCCGTTGGCCTGGTGGACCCCGAGGGCGCGCTGGTCTGCCAGTCCCGCGGCAGCCTGCCGATCTTCGTCGCCAACGCGCTGGGCACCGCCGTGCGGTCCGGCCTGGCCACCTATGGCGCTGACAACCTGCACCACGGCGACGCCGTCATCAGCAACGAGGCCGCGACGCTGGGCCAGCACCTGAACAACGTGGTGCTGTACACGCCGGTGCGGGCGGAGGGCGTGCTGCTCGGCTTCTTCGCCGTGCTGGTGCATTGGATGGACCTGGGCGGCATGGCTGTCGGCAGCAGCGCCGTCACCACCAGCACCGACATCTGGCAGGAAGGCATCCAGTACCCCACGGTGAAGCTGCTGTCCCGGGGCGAGCGGCAGCACGAAATCTTCCGCATCATCTCCGCCAATACCCGCTTCCCCCGCCTGGTGCTGGGCGACCTGGAGGCGCAGATCGCCGGCTGCCTGCTGGGCCGCGACATGGTGCTGGAAGTGCTGCGCCGCCGCGGCGCCGCGACCCTGGCCGAGGCCATCGCCACCATGCGCCGCCAGGCCGACAGCCAGGCCGCCAGCGTCATCCGCAGCATTCCGCCCGGCGTCTTCACCGCCGAGGCCTACCTGGACGATGACGGCATCCGCCTGGGCCAGACCATCCCGGTGAAGGTCGCCATTCACGCGGATGGCGAGCGGCTGACCGTGGACCTCTCCGGCCTCGGCGCGCAGATGGCCGGGCCTTCCAACGCCGGCCGCAATGGCGGCGCGGTGGCGGCCAGCCGCATCGCCGCCAAGTACCTGCTGACGCCGGAGGAGCCGGTGAACCAGGGCGACTTCGACCGCCTGGTGGTGGAGGCCCCCGACGGCACCTTCCTGACCGCGCGGCCGGAAGCTCCCATCGCCGGGTCCGGCAACACCATCCCCACCGTGGTGGACACCATTCTCCGCGCGCTCGGCGAAGCCCTGCCGGCCCGCGCCCGCGCCGCCCACCACGGCACCTATGGCGTGCATTCCATGGCCGGCCGCCTGCCGCATACCGGGGAGCTGTTCTACAACCTGGACACCGCCACCGGCGGCTGGGGCGCCACCGCGGACGAAGACGGCGCCTTCCCCCTGCGCAGCAACGCGCATGGCGACGTGCCCGACATTCCCGCGGAGATGCAGGAAGCACTGTACCCCTATCGGCTGCGCGGCAAGCGGCTGCGGCCGGACAGTGGCGGCGCCGGGCGGCAACGCGGTGGCCTAGGCGTGGTCAAGGACTACGAGATCACGCACCCCTGCCGGCTGAACCTGAAGTTCGAGCGTGGCCAATGCCCGCCCTGGGGCCTTGCCGGCGGCGGCGACGGCGCCACCTGCTTCGTCGAGATCACCCGCAGGGACGGCACGGTGACGAAGGCGCTGAAGGGCAGCTTCGACCTCACGCCCGGTGATGCCGTGCGCGTCGTCTCCGGCGGTGGTGGTGGTTATGGCCCGGCCTGGCAGCGCCCCGCGGCCGCCGTGCTGGCCGACCTGGCGCATGGCTACATCACCCCCGACCACGCCGCCCTGGCCTATGGCCTGGTGCTGAACCCCGACGGAACCCTCAACGAAGCGGCCACTGAAGGCCGCCGCCAGGAGATGCAGGGATGATCGCTCGCCGCACATTGCTCGCCGCCACGCTGGCCTCGCCCGCCCTGGCCCAATCCAACGCGGAATGGCCGGACCGCCCGGTCCGCATCCTCATCGGCTTCGGCGCCGGCGGTGTCTCGGACGTCGCCACCCGCCTGCTGCTGGAAGGGCTGCGCCCGCGTCTGCCCGGCAGCGTCTTCGTGGTGGAGAATCGCGGCGGCGCTTCCGGCATGGTCGCCGCCGCGCTGGTCGCCCGCGCCGCGCCGGATGGCTACGCCCTGCTCGGCGCGCCCGGCACCATCACCATCGTGCCGTCGATGATGAAGACCCAGCAGATCGACGTGCAGAAGGACCTGGCGCCGATCAACCTCTTCGCCACCAGCCCCAACGTGCTGGTGGTGCACCCGGACTTCCCGGCCCGCACGGTGGCGGAGTTCGTCGCCCATGTGAAAGCCAAGCCGAAGGATGAGCTGGCCTATGCCCATAGCGGCATCGGCACCACGGTGCAGCTGATGATGGGCATGGTCACCCAGGCCACCGGGCTCTCGCTGCGCGACATCCCCTATCGCAGCTCCAGCGAAAGCATCGCCGCCTGCGTCGCCGGCCAGGTGCCGATGGTGGCGTCGTCCACCAACTCGGCGCTCGGCTTCATCCAGGCCGGCCAGGTGCGCGCCCTGGCGGTGGCCAGCCCGCGCCGCAGCAGCTTCCTGCCGGATGTCCCCACCTTCGCCGAAAGCGGCCTGCCCAGCGTGCTGTCGGACACCTGGTTCGGCCTGTTCGCGCCGCCGGCCACCGACCCCGCGCTGGTGCAACGCATCTCCACGCTCTGCGATCAGGTGATGGCGGACCCCGCCATGCGCCAACGCTTCGCCCTGCTGGGCGCCGAGCCCGTCGGCCTCGGCCCCGCCGCCTTCGCCGCCCTGATGGCGCGCGAGGTCGCCAGCTTCCGTACCCTGACCCGCCAGATGGGACTGCAACCCGAATAGATGGCCCAACCTTCCCCCGCCGCCTCCGGCAGCCTGGTTGTCACCCTCGGCCTCGCCGCCTTCGCCACCGCCTTCGCCGGCCGGCTGACGGACCCGCTGATCGTCGTCCTCTCGCAGCACTTTGAGGCCAGCGCGGAGGACGTGGCGCTGCTGGGCGCCGCCTATACGCTGCCCTTCGCGCTGATCCAGCCCATCCTCGGCCCGGTGGGGGATGCCTATGGCAAGCAGCGCGTCATGCTGGTGGCGCTGGCCCTGACCACGCTGATGCTGGCGGCCTCCGCCTTCGCCACCACGCTGCCGATGCTGTTCTGGCTGCGCGCGCTGTCCGGCGCGGCGGCCGGGGGGGTGATGCCGCTGGCCCTGGCGGTGATGGGCGACCGGGTGCCGATGGCGCAGCGGCAGATCGCCATCTCCCGCCTGCTGGTGCTCTCCATCAGCGGCCAGGCCGCCGGCGGCTTCGTCAGCGGGTTGCTGGAGGGTTATACGGGGTGGCGCGGCGTGATGGGCCTCTGCGCCATCCTGGCCGGCGCCGCCTCGCTCGTGATGCTGCTGGCCGCCCGGCGCAGCCCGCGCGAGCCCAGCACCAGCTTCAGCCCCGGCCTGGCCATTGAGCGCTATGTCACGCTGTGGCGCACCCCGGCCGCGGTGGTCTGCTACGCCGCCGTCTTCGTCGAGGCGATCATGGTCTTCGGCCTGTTCCCCTACATCGCGCCACTGCTGGCGCTGCATGGGCTGGGCGGGCCGCCGCAGGCCGGCTTCGTCGTCGGTGCCTTCGGGGCCGGCGGGCTGGTCTATGCCGCGCTGGCGCCGATGCTGCTGCGGCGCCTGGGCCAGGGCCGCATGGTGGTGCTGGGCGGCGGGCTGGCGGCGCTGAGCTTCTGCCTGTTTGCCGTTTCGCCCTGGCTGGCGCTGTTCATCCTCAGCGGGCTGCTGCTCGGCACCGGCTTCTACATGATCCACAACAGCATCCAGACCCGGGTGACCGAGGTGGCGCCCAAGGCGCGCGGTTCCGCCACCGCCATGCACGCCTTCGCCTTCTACTGCGGCCAGTCGGTCGGGGTTGGCGTGTTCGGCGTGGCGGCGGCCGGGCTGGGTCTGGTGCCGACCCTGCTGGCCTGCGCTGTCGGCGCGCTGTCCCTGGGGGCCTGGCTTGGGGTGGGCGCCGGCGCGAACAGAAAGTGATTCTGACGTCGCGACGAATGCCGTGGAATCAATGCCTTCCGCCGAGTCGCCGGAACGAATCGCTGCCCTGCGACTCGGGGCACGCCGTGGCGCCTGCGCCACAAGGACTGGTGGTTGGGGCGGCGGCCAAGCCACCAGCGCGTTCGCGCCAGGTTCCGATTCGGCGTCGGCTCGGCGACTCGGGCGCGACTCGGCGCGGCCAAAAACCCAATTACCCCAAGGGCTTGTGGCTACCGGGCCGAGTTACCCACAAGCGCGTTCGCCAATGAATCACCCTGCGTGCCCCTGGTCGGCGCCGAGTCGCATCAGGGATTCCCTGGCCCGACTCGGCGGCTGTTCTCACCGGCTCAGGCGCAGGTCCACCTCACGGTCCACGAAGCCCCATTCCGGCGTGGCCCGCAGCCGCGCAACCAGCTCCTCGAAGGCCGCCGCATCGGCCGGCGCGTATTCGAACCAAGTCAGGAAGTCGAAGGGCTCGCCCAGCTCGCGGCCGTGATGCAGCCGGCGCGCCACCGCCGGCAGGTATTCCAGCCCGATGGCGATGTGGCGCGAGGTCTCCTCCAGGATCGCGCGGCGCTCATCCTGCGCCAGCGCCCACCAGGCCTCGGTCTTGCGGATGGGGATCAGCGCGGCGCAGCGCGCCTGCGGGCGGCCAAGGCCCTGCTGCACGGCGCCCAGCCGGTCCAGTTCGGCCCGCGTGGTGTAGCGCGGGTTGCTGGTGCTGCCGCGCAGCGCCCAGGCGGCCTCGGCCGGCGGCGGCTGCGGCCCCTCCAGCACCGAAAGCCGGGCGGCGGGCGCCAGGCCTTCCCCCACCACGGGGGCAAGGCGGTCGATCTGCCAGGAGCCGGCGGCACCGGCGGCGAAGGTCACGAGGAGCGGTGGAGGCATACCCGTCTGGCTAGCATGCGGCGTGCCACCAGGGCTTGTGGCCCGCGGCCAGCGGCATGCACAAGCGCGTTCGCCAATGAATCACGCCGCGTTCGCGCTGGCTTTTCCGAGTCGCGGCAGGGAATCCCTGGGGCTACTCGGCAGCATGTTCTCGCCCGTGCGGCCAGCCCGCGACAGGCGTTCTCAGAAGTCGCTGACGCGGCCCTTGCGTTCCCAATCGCCATAGCGCGTCGGCTCCGGCCCGCTCGGGCCGCCGATCTCAGGCGGTAGCGGCTTGGCCTGGGCATTGGGCGCGGCGGTGGGCGCGGGCGGCACGGCGGCGGCGGGTTCGGCAGCGGGCTTGGCGGCGGGGGTCTCGGTCATGCCGGGCATGTGCCCCCGGCGCCGCCGCTTTACCAGCCCCGCCGGGCGCGGGCGGCCTCAGGAATGCAGCGGGTGCGGCTCCGGCGGGTCGCCGACCGGGGGGGTGAGGGGGTCCTCGCCGGGCGCCTCATGCGGGTTGGGCGGGTCGCGGCGCGGCGCCTCCGGCAGGTCCGGCCCCGGCGGCGGCATCGGCGGGGGTGGCACCGGCCCCGGGGGGCCCACGGGCGGCAGCGGGTCGGACGGCATCAGGCGGGTCTCCGGCAGCATCCCGCCCCAACGCGGCGCGGGCCCGACGGATGCGGCGCTACTTCAGCCCCGGCAGCATCCGCCGCAGCACGCCGTCGCGCCTGACGTAGTGGTGCGCCAGCGCCACCAGCGCATGCAGCCCGGCCAGCACCAGCAACGCATTGGCCGCCAGGTCATGCCAGTCGGCGGCCTGGCGCCGCAGCGGGCGGTTGCCGGGGTCGAAGGCCGGCACCTGCACGAGGCCGAACAGGTTGTCGCCGCGCACCCATTCCAGCCACAGCCCCAGCCCCAGCACCGCCGCCAGCAGCGCATACAGCGCCACGTGGCCGGCCCGCGCCGCCAGGCCTTCCCAGCCCGCCAGGTAGTCCAGCCGGGTGCCGCCGCGGTGGCGCCAGGCCAGCCGTGCCAGCAGCACCGCCAGCAGCAGCAGCCCGCCCAGCACATGCAGCCCCACCATGGCGCGCCGCCCCGGCGTGCCGCCGGTGGAGACCAGGTCGATCAGATGCGCCTGGCCCCATTGCCAGCACACCAGGAAGGCGGTGGCCCAATGCAGCCGGATGGTGATGCGGTCGTAGCTCTCGGCGGTCATGCAGCGCTGTTCCCGGGCATCGAGGGGCAGGGCCGGGTTGCGCCCCGATCCGCCGCCCCTTAGTTGCGAATGACTTGCAATATCATCTCGTCGGCGCTTCCGCAACGCGGTACAGTTGCAGGGTCAGGAAGCGCCCGCGCGTGTAGTTCAGCCCGGTCACCATGCCGATCTCGCGCGCCGTCAGCCCCAGCTTCGCCGCCTCCCGCTGGAAGCCCGGTTCCGCCCGGTTCGCCACCGCCACCACCCGCCCCGGCTGGGCAGCCAGGAACTGCGCGGCATCCTCGCCGGTGCGCAGCAGGCTGGTGCCGGTGCCCACGGCAAAGACCAGCGACGGCTCGGCATAGCCGGTCACGCCGAAGCTGCCGGGGTCCAGACCCGGTGCGGCGCGGTGCAGCGCGGAGGCCAGCCGCTCGGAGACCCAGATCGGCCGCAGCTGGGGCAGCACGCCCTCCAGCACGCCCAGGTAGATCGGCACCGCCAGCACGCACCCGGCCAGCACCGCGCCGGCCCAGGCGCCGCGCGCCCGCAGCCGCAGCACCAGCCAGATCAGCGCGGCGGCACCCAGCACCGCCACCGGCCCACCCCAGGCCAGGCCCGTCACCAGCCGCCAGGGCAGCGCCAGCCCCAGCACCGCCAGCCCGGCGGCCACGCCGACCACCGCCGCCAGCCCCAGCCAGCGCAGCCAGGTGGGCGGCATCCGCCGCAGCGGGTCCAGCGCCCAGGCGGCGCCCAGCAGCATCAGCGCCGGGAACATCGGCAACACGTAGTGCGGCAGCTTGGTCTGCACCGCCTCGAACAGCAGCCAGCTCGGCACCACCCAGGCCAACAGGAAGCGCGTCGGCGGATTCAGCCGGTCCCGCCAGGCGCTGGGCAGCGCCGCCAGCACCACCCAGGCCCCGGGGAAGGCGGCAATGGCGAAGCTGAGCACGTAGTAGCCCGGCGGCCCCCAGTGCTTCTCCTCGCCGGCGCCGACCTTGCCCAGCATGTCCCCACCCACGGCCTGGGAGAAGAACCGCCCTTCCGTCGCAATGCCGATGGCGACCAGCCAGGGCAGCGCCACCGCCAGCATCAGCGGCACGCCCCAGGCGGGGCGCAGCGCCTTCCACCAAGGGGCCTGCTTGTCGGCAATGGCCAGGGTCACGCCGGCCAGCAGCGCCACCATCGGCCCGATCGGCCCCTTCAGCAGGATGGAGACGCCGAGGATCAGCCAGAACGCCGCGGCATCCTTGGGCGAGAACGCCGCCGGCCGCAGGTAGCAGGTGCCGAACAGCCCCATCGCCGCCGCCACGCTGGCCAGCAGCGCGGCATCGGTCTTGGCGATATGCACCTCCACCGTCAGCAGCAGGGTGCTGCCCAGCATGGCCGCGCCCAGCCAGGCCGCCCGCCGCCCGACCAGCCCGCGCCCCCAGTGGAAGGTGGCCAGCACCGCCAGCATGGCACCCAGCATGGAAGGCAGCCGGTATGGCCAGATATCGCCGCGCCAGCCCAGGCGCAGCACCTCCGCCGCGCGCACCGTGGTGGCCTGCAGCCAATGGATGCCGACCGGCTTCTTGTTCCGCTCCTCGTCCTGGTAGCGGATGCGGACGTGGTCGCCGGTCTCCAGCATCTGCCGGGTCGCCTGGGCGAAGCGCGCCTCGTCCCGGTCCGACGGCGGAATGCTGAAGAAGCCCGGCAGCCACAGCGCCAGGCAGAGCAGCACCAGCGCCAGGCGCGGCCGGCGCTCCACGGCGGGCATCACGCGGTCGGTGGCGGCAAGGACATGGCTGAGCATGGCCGGGCACTAGAACAGATCGCCCGGGGGCGGAAGGGTGGCGGCGACGCCCAGCCGGCACCGCGGTGCATTTCGGCGGCGGCGCGGCAATTCGGCCCGGCCACCGCCACCCGCGACGCCCGCGCCGGCCCCGACCTTCTTCTCCCCTGGCACCGGCGCGCCCCCGGGGCCATAACCCGCGGCCTGATGGCCAGATCACGCCCCACCCAAGCCGCCCCGCAGCCCACGCGCAGCGCCGCCTACGCGCTGCTCAACGCCGTGCTGATGCGGCACCGCGCGCTGGAGGAGGCGCTGGACGGCCTGCCCAAGGGCATCGAGCCGCGCGACAAGGCCGCGGCGCACCGCATCGCGGCCGCCGCGCTGCGGCGCTACGGCAGCCTGGACGCGGCGCTGGAACCCTGGCTGCGCCGCAACCCGCCGGACGAGGTGCGCAACGCGCTGCGGCTGGGCGCCGCCGAGATCCTGCTGCTGGGCACCCCGGCCCATGCCGCCGTCAACGGCACGGTCGGGCTGGTGCCCAAGCCCTTCGCCGGCCTGGTCAACGCCGTGCTGCGCCGCGTGGCGGAAGCCGGGCCGGAAGCGCTGGAAGGCCTGGACGCCGAGCGGCTGGACACGCCGGGCTGGCTCTACAGCGCCTGGCAGCAGGCCTATGGCACCGGCGTGCGCAGCATCGCCGCCGCGCATTGGGTGGAAGCTCCGCTGGACCTGACCCTGGCCCCCGGCGCCACCCCGCCCGAAGGCGGCACCGAACTGCCCAATGGCAGCTGGCGCTACCCCGCCGGCACCCGCGTCACCGACCTGGCCGGCTTCGCCGAGGGCGCCTTCTGGGTGCAGGATGCCGCCGCTGCCCTGCCGGCGAAGCTGCTGGGGGTGAAGCCGGGCGAACTGGTGGCCGACCTCTGCGCTGCCCCCGGCGGCAAGACCGCCCAGCTGGCCAGCGCCGGCGCCACCGTGGTGGCGGTGGAACGCGAGGCCCGCCGCCTGGACCGGCTGCGGGAGAACCTGGCCCGGCTGCACCTGACCGCCGAGGTGGTGGAGGCCGATGCCGCCGAATGGGCGCCCGAGGCGCGCTTCGACGCCATATTGCTGGACGCGCCCTGCACCGCCACCGGCACCATCCGCCGCCACCCCGATGTGCCGCATCTGAAGCGCTTCAAGGACATCGCCACCCTGGCCGCCGCCCAGCGCCGCCTGCTGCTGAACGCGACCCGGCTGCTCAAGCCGGGCGGCCGCCTGGTCTTCGCCACCTGTTCCCTGCAGCCGGAGGAAGGCGAGGCCCACATGGCCAGCGCCGGCGAGTTCGGCCTGGCACAGCTGCCCTTCCTGCCGACGGAACTGCCCGGCCTGGCGCATGCGCTGACCGCCAACCGCGCGCTGCGGACCCGGCCGGACTACTGGCCGGAACTGGGTGGCATGGATGGGTTCTTCGCCGCCCGCTTCGTCAAGCGGTAGCCCCACCTCCCCAATTCGTGCGCCGTCGCCTCCGCGATTGGTGAGTATACTAAATACTCTCCAACGTGATCGTGAGGCTGGCGATGCCAAACGAAGCCCCCGTGGACGGCAAGTTCTACCAGGCCGCGCCGCCGCAATCCCTTGGCGAACGGCTGGTCATCGCCGCGCGCGACCGGATCTACCGGGACTTCCTGGAGTTCTGCACGCCCCGCAAGGGCGACGCGATCCTGGATGTCGGCGTCTCCGACGTGGTGACCGACGCGGCCAACCTGCTGGAACGGCTCTACCCGCATCCCGGCGACCTGACCGCGGTCGGGCTGGGCGAGGGCGAGGGCTTCCGCCAGGCCTATCCGCAGGTGGCCTACCAGCAGATCCGCCCCAATGCCCGGCTGCCCTTCGAGGATCGCAGCTTCCGCTTCGCCACCGCCAATGCGGTGCTGGAGCATGTCGGCAGCCGCGCCGACCAGCGCCGCTTCGTGGCCGAGTTGTATCGCGTGGCGGAGGAGGTCTTCGTCACCGTGCCCAACCGCTTCTTCCCGGTGGAGCACCACACCGCCATCCCGCTCGCGCATTTCTGGGACCGCAGCTTCCGCACCGCCTGCCGCGTGCTGAACAAGGGCGAATGGGCGCGCGAGGAGAACCTGATCCTGATGCGCTGGTCCGGCCTGGCGGAGCTGGCGCCCAAGGTGGCCGGCGCCACCGTGGGCTATACCGGCATCAGGCTCGGGCCATTCAGCTCCAACCTGTTCCTGCATCTGCCGCCACGGCACGCGATGTGGGCAGCCGGTCGCGGGGCGCCGCGTCGGCCGTCCCGGCCCATGGCGCAGCCGCCGGCTGGCCCGGGCGGGCAGCGCGCAACCCAAGGCTGAGCGCCAGCAGCGGCGCCACCCAGACCATGCGGGTGCCGTAGCGGTCGTGCACCGGCGCGGCCAGGCTGATCACCGCGGCATTGCCCAGCCACAGCAGCAGGAACAGCGCCGCCGGCCACCACAGCGCCGGCCGCCGCCGCGCCAGCCCCCAGGCGCCGAAGCCGACCACCGCCAGCAGCCCCGCCGCGCCCAGCGCATCGGCCAGCGCCAGCGGCGCCCAGGGCAGCAGCCCATCGGCGTATTGCCGGCTGCCGGTCATCAGCGGCACCACCCAGTCCAGCCCGAACCGCGGCAGGTCGGTCGCCAGCATGTGCGGCCCCTCGGCGTCGAAGCCATCCCCCAGGCGGAAGGTGACCATCTGCTGGAAGGTCCGCTTCACCGTGGCCAGCAGCCATTGCGGCCAGACCTCCTTCAGGATCAGCGGGTTCAGCGCGGCGGCCTCGGGGTAGAAGCCCTCCACCCAGCCCATTTCGCGAATGGGCGAGTTCGGGAACCACAGGAACTCGTCGGCGCCGACATGCAGCCGGTCCAGGAAGCGGCAGGTCACCCAGGGCGCGCCCGCGGCGCAATGCGGCGCCAGTATCGCCGGCACGTCGCTGTCCTCCAGCAGCCGGGCGAACAGGAACACCGGGGAGCCGAGCGAGATGGTCGCCGACTTGTAGGTGACCAGGTTGGCCGCCACCAGGCCGCCGGCACCGATGCTTGCCGCCAGCAGCGCCACCGCCGCCAGCCGCCCCGCCGCCGCCCGCACCGGGCGGGAGAGCAGGGCCAGCGCCCCCAGCGCCAGCGCCAGGCCCAGCAGCAGCGGCGGGTGGGTCAGGTGGATGCTGCCGGCGCAGCAGAGGAAGCCGACCAGCACCAGCCGCTCCGGCCAGCCCAGGCGCGGCCAGTGCAGCCCCAGGATCAGCAGCGCCAAAATCATCAGCCCGGCGAAGAGGTCCGGCATCAGCCAGCTGGCCAGCCAGGGCAGCGGACCGGCCAGCAGCAGCGCCACCGCCAGCAGCGCCAGCGGCCCGCGCCAGCGCGGCGGCCAGCGCACCGCCTCCAGCGAGACGAAGCGCAGCACCAGCCAGGCCGAGATCACCGCCTGGGCGAAGGCCGGCAGCCACAGGCTCCACAGCCCGCCGCTCAACCGCAGGAAGGCGCCATAGCCGAAGGCGCGCATGTGGCTGGGGCGGAAGCGGTTCATGTTGTCCAGGTAGCCCTGGGTATCCGTGAACACCGGCGGCGTGCCGTTCAGCACCGCCGGCGCCAGGCAGGCGGCGGTCAGCACCGCCACCAGGCCGAACCAGGCCAGCGGCGATAGTCCCGTCCCGGTGGCGGCAACCGGGGCGGCAGGGGCATGCGTGGTGAAGGACAAGCGGCGGCTCCCGGATGGCGGATCGCTGAGGCGTTAGCCGCCGTTTGCGCTCCGGGTTCCCCACGGCTCCGCGAATGGTGAAGCGGCCGCCGCCCCGCCAGCGTCCTTGCCCCTGGGAAACCGCCGCGGTTAGAAGCCCCCATGCCCCCGAAGCCCGTCCGAATCGCCCCCTCGCTGCTTGCCGCCGATTTCTCCCGCCTGGGCGAGGAAGTGCGCGCCGCCGCCGCCGCCGGCGCCGACTGGCTGCACCTCGACATCATGGATGGCCACTTCGTGCCCAACATCAGCTTCGGCCCGCTGGTGCTGGAGAAGCTGCGCAAGCACTGCCCCATCCCGTTCGATGTCCACCTGATGATCTCCCCGGTGGACCCCTTCCTGGAGGGCTTCGCCAAGGCCGGCGCCGACTGGATCAGCCTGCACCCTGAAGCCGGGCCGCATTTGCACCGCAGCCTGCAGACCATCCGCGCGCTGGGGAAGAAGCCCGGCGTGGTGCTGAACCCGGCCACGCCGGTATCAGCGGTGGAGAACGTGCTGGACCTGGTCGACCTGATCCTCGTGATGTCGGTCAATCCTGGCTTCGGCGGGCAATCCTTCCTCGATAGCCAGTTGACGAAAATCGCCACGCTGCGCCGAATGATCTCCGAATCGGGCCGCGACATCGCCTTGCAGGTGGATGGCGGCGTCACCATCGCCACCGCGCCGCGCTGCATCGAAGCCGGCGCGGATGTGCTGGTGGCGGGCACCGCGGTGTTCGGCGCGGCGGACTATGGCGCGGCCATCGCCGCGCTGCGCGGCGCAGGGTAAGGGAGCGAAGGGACGAGATGGGCCTGTTCGACCGCCTGTTCTCCGGCATCAGGCCCGGCCGCGCGCCGGAAGGCCTGGCGCGGTCGTTCCGCGACCTGTGGCCCGGCGACGCCGCCCGTGGCGCCGCCCTGCTGCGCGGCGAGTTCGAGGTGGCCGGCACCGCCCTGCCGCTGGAGCCGGCGCCCGAGGACGTGACGGGCCCGCAGGGCTGGGACGCCGCCTCCGGCCCCATCACCTGGCGCGCCGGCGCCCATGCCTTCGCCTGGCTGCGCGACCTGCGGGCGCTGGGCACCGACGCCGCGCGCCTGCGGGCGCGGGACCTGACCGAGGACTGGCTGCTGCGCGGCAGCACCGAGGAACTGGCCCTGGCGCCGCAGGTCGCCGCCAGCCGCGTTTCCGCCTGGCTGGGCCACTGGGACTTCCTGGCCGCCACCGCCGAGGACGGCTTCCGCCGCCGCCTGCTGCTGCGCCTGGCGCAGGATGCCCGCGGCGTGGTGCTTTCCCTGCCGGCCGAGGCCGCGCATCGCGGTGCGCTGGTGACGCTGAAGGGCGCACTGGCCGCCGCCGTGGCGCTGGAGGACGAGGGCTGGCTGACCCGGGTGCTGAAGCACCTGCCGGACGAGCTGGGTCGCCAGTTCAACGCGGATGGCGGGCATGTGGAACGCAGCCCGCTGCAGCAGCTGCTGGCCTACCAGGACCTGATCGAGATCCGCAACCTGATCACCGGCGCCGGGCTGAACGCGCCGCCGCAGCTGGGCCATGTGCTGGACCGCGCCGGCCTGGCGCTGCGCATGCTGCGCCACGGCGACGGCGCGTTGGCGTTGTTCAACGGCAGCCGGGAGGAGACCGCCGCCCTGCTGGACCTGGTGCTGACCCAGGGGCAAAGCAGGGGCCGCGCCCCGATGGCGCTGGACCAGACCGGCTTCCAGCGGCTGCAGGCGGCCCGCACCCTGGTGCTGATGGATTGCGGCGCGGCGCCGGCCGGGCGCGGGCGCGACATCGGCAATGGCCTGCCGCTGGGCGCCGACCGCTTCGCCCATGCCGGCACGCTGAGCTTCGAGATGTCGGTCGGGCGGGAGCGCCTGATCGTCAACTGCGGTGCCGCCCCGGCGGCCGAGGAGGAATGGCGCGATGCGCTGCGCTCCACCGCCGCGCATTCCACCCTGGTGCTGGCCGATACCAACAGCAGCGAGCTGAAGGGCGAGGGGCTCGGCCGCCGGCCGGACCGCGTCTCGGCCGACCGGGTGGAGCATAACGGCCAGTTCTGGCTGGACGCGGCGCATGACGGCTGGAAGCGGCCCTATGGCGTGGTGCATCGCCGCCGGCTGTACCTGGCGGCGAATGGCGAGGACCTGCGCGGCGAGGACCTGCTGGAACTCTCCGAGGGCGCCGAGGTGCCGCCCTTCGTCGTGCGCTTCCACCTGCACCCCGGCGTGGACGCCAGCCTGCAGCAGGATGAGAGCGGCGTGCTGCTGCGGCTGCCCAGCGGCCAGGGTTGGCGGCTGCGCGCCATGGGCTGCCGGGTGGAGCTGGAGGAGAGCATCTACCTGGGCACCGAGCCGCGCCGCACCAGCCAGGTGGCGCTGCTGGCCGAGACCGGCGTGACCGCGCTGCAATGGGCCATCACCCGCATCGGGGCCGCCGGCGACGACCTGCCGCCGGAGGAGCCGCCGGCGGAGGCATGAGCGGCGGCCACCCCGCCGCCCAGCGCCGCCCGGCTCCCCGCGCGTGAAGATCGCTCAGGTCACGAATGTCGATTTCTCGCTGCGGCACTTCCTGCTGCCGCTGATGCGCGGCGCGCGCGACCGTGGGCACGAGGTGGTTGGCATTTCAGCCGAGGGCCCACTGCTGGACATCCCCCGCGCCGAGGGGTTCCGCGTGATCCCGGTGCCCTTCGCCCGCAGCCTGTCGCCGGCGGCCAACTGGCGCGCGCTGGCCGCGCTGCGGCAGGTGTTCCGCGCCGAACGCTTCGACCTGGTGCATGGCCACATGCCGATCTCCGGCCTGCTGGCGCGGGCGGCGGCGCGGGCCGAGGGCGTGCCCCGCGTGGCCTATACCTGCCACGGCTTCCTGTTCAACCAGCCGGGGCCGCTGTGGCGGCGCGGCCTGTCGCTGGGCCTGGAATGGCTGGGCGGCCGGCTGACCGACACGCTGCTGACCGTCTCGGCCGAGGAAGCCGCCGATGCCCGCCGGCTGCACATCCATGCCGGCGCCACGGCGGTGCTGAACGGCCGCGACCCCCGGCTGTTCCGCCCGGACCCCGCCGCCCGCGCCGCCATCCGCGCCGAGCTGGGCGTGCCCGAGGCCGCGCCGGTGGTCATCGCCGTCTCCCGCCTGGTGCGCCACAAGGGCTACCCGGAGCTGCTGGCCGCCATGCCGCAGGTGCCCGGCGCGCATCTGTGGGTGGTGGGGGAGCGCCTGGCATCCGACCACGGCGCCGACCTGGAGCCGGACTTCGCCACCGCCGCCGCCGCGATGGGCCCGCGCCTGCATCGACTGGGCTACCGCCATGACGTGGCGCGGCTGCTGGCGGCGGCCGACATCTTCGTGCTGCCCAGCCACTTCGAGGGGCTGCCGATGAGCATCATCGAGGCGATGCTGACCGGCCTGCCGGTGGTCGCCACCGCCATTCGCGGCCCGCGCGAGCAGGTGGTGCCGCTGCCGGCGGGTGCGCCCTTCACCGGCGCCGAGACCGGCCTGCTGGTGCCGCCCGCCACCGTGGCGCCGCTGGCCCAGGCGCTGGCGCGGCTGGCCTCGGACCCCGGCCTGCGCGCGCAACTGGGCGCCGCCGGGCGCGCGCGGGCGCTGGACCGCTTCGACGAGGCCCGGGTGGTGGGGCGCACGCTGGACCTGCTGGGGCTCTGACACCCCGGGTTCCGCGGCCTCCCGGCGCCTGGCAGAGGGCGGCGGGCAACGCCCTCCTCAGGTCAACCGCAACCCGGTCCGTGCGACCAGACCGCGCCAATGCGCCCGCTGCGCCGCGATGGCGTCGCTGAACGCCGTGCCGGCGGCAAAGGCCGGCAGCAGGCCCAGCGTCTCCAGCTTCTCGGCCACACCGGGCGCCTGCATGGCAGCACCCAGCAGCGCCCCGGCGCGCGCCAGCACCGCCTGCGGCGTGCCAGCCGGGGCGAAGAAGCCGTACCAAGTGGCAATGTCGAGGTCGGGGAAGCCGGCCTGCCGCATGGTCGGCGCTGGCAGCGCGGGCTGGGACTGCGGCCCGGTCACCGCCAGCACCCGCACCGCCCGGCTGGCCAGCAGAGGGATCAGCCCACCCACCGCCGGCGCCTGGAAGCCGAGCCGTCCGGCCATCAGGTCCTGGATCGCCAGGGAGGCACCGCGATACGGGATGTGTTCGGCCGCAAAGCCGCCCTGCAAGGCGTAGAGCGCGGCAATGGCATGGGAAAGGGTGCCCGGTCCGGCAGTTCCGTAGCTGACCGGCTGGCCGGCGGCACGCGCCATGGCGGCATACTCCGCCAGGCTGAACGCCGGGCCGGCGGCGGGAATGGCGATGCAGGACCAGGTTTCCACCAGCCGCGCCACCGGGCGCAGCATGGCATCGGGGTCGTAGGGCATGTCGGCCCGCAGCAGCGGCCCGCGCACGTGGGAAGCGTCGCTGCCCATCACCAGCGTATGTCCATCCGGCGGCGCGGCAATGCCGGCCAGGATCGCCAGGTCGCCACCGGCGCCTCCGCGATTGTCGATGACGAAGGGCTGGCCGGTAGCCTCGGCCAGGCGTTGCGCCAGCACGCGGGACAGCGCGTCGGTGCCACCACCGGCGGCGAAGGGCAGGATCAGCCGCACCGGCCGCTGCGGCCACTCGGCCTGGGCCAACGCCGGCGCCGCCACCCCGGCAGCCAGCCCTGCCCGCAACACCTGGCGCCGCAGCATCGGCCACCCCTCCCATGCGTTTCTTGCCGCCCAGGCTCCCCGCAGGGGCAAGGGCGCGTCAACCCCGCGCATTGCGGCTGCGCCCCGCAAGGGCTAGACCGCGCGCCTCTGCCCCCGGGAGGCCCCCGCCATGACCGATATCGTCGCCATTCGACGCGCGCTGATCTCCGTTTCCGACAAGACCGGCCTGGTCGAGTTCGGCCGCTTCCTGGCGTCGAAGGGCGTCGAGATCCTCTCCACCGGCGGCACCGCCAAGGCGCTGCGGGATGCGGGCATCCCGGTGAAGGACGTGTCCGACCACACCGGCTTCCCCGAGATCCTGGACGGCCGGGTCAAGACCCTGGTGCCGCAGGTGCATGGCGGCATCCTCGGCCGCCGCGACCTGGCCGATCACCAGGCGCAGATGGCGCAGCACGCCATCGCGCCGATCGACCTGGTCATGGTCAACCTCTACCCGTTCGAGGCCACGGTGGCGAAGGGCGCCGCCTTCGACGACTGCATCGAGAACATCGACATCGGCGGCCCGGCGATGATCCGCAGCGCCGCCAAGAACCACAACGACGTGGTGGTGGTGACCGAGCCCGCGCAGCTGGCCGAGCTGCAGGCCGAGCTGGAAGCCAATGGCGGCACCACCCTGGCGCTGCGCCGCAGGTTCGCGGCGGCGGCCTATGCCCGCACCGCCGCCTATGACAGCGCGATCTCCTCCTGGTTCGCCGGGCAACTTGGAGAGACCTTCCCGCCGCGCCTCGCCTTCGCCGGCATCCTGCGCCAGGGCCTGCGCTACGGCGAGAACCCGCACCAGCAGGCCGCCTTCTACGTGGATGGAACCGCCCGCCCGGGCATCGCCACCGCGCAGCAGGTGCAGGGCAAGGAGCTGTCCTACAACAACCTGAACGACACCGACGCGGCCTATGAATGCGTCGCCGAGTTCGACCGCCCCGCCATCGTCATCGTCAAGCACGCCAACCCCTGCGGCATCGCGCTGGACGACACGCTGGCCGCCGCCTGGGACCGCGCTTTGCTGTGCGACCCCGTCAGCGCCTTCGGTGGCATCGTCGCCGCCAACCGCAAGCTGGACGCGGCGGCGGCCGAGAAGATCGCCGCGATCTTCACCGAGGTGGTCATCGCGCCCGACGCCGATGACGCCGCCAAGGCAGTGTTCGCCAAGAAGAAGAACCTGCGCCTGCTGCTGACCGGCGGCCTGCCCGATGCCGCCTCTCCCGGCCTGACCTTCAAGAGCGTCGGCGGCGGCTTCCTGGCGCAGAGCCGCGATGCCGGCCAGGTGACGGAGGCCATGCTGAAGGTCGTCACCAAGCGCGCCCCGACGCCGCAGGAGATGGCCGACCTGATCTTCGCCTTCCGTGTCTGCAAGCACGTCAAGTCCAACGCCATCATCTACGCGAAGAACCTGGCCACCACCGGCATCGGCGCCGGCCAGATGAACCGCGCCGAGAGCAGCCGCATCGCCGCCTGGAAGAGCAAGGCCGCCGCCGACGCCGCCGGGCTGCCGGCGCCGCTGGCCGAGGGCAGCGTCGTGGCGTCGGACGCCTTCTTCCCGTTTGCCGATGGGCTGGAGATCGCCGCCTCGGCCGGCGCCACCGCGGTGATCCAGCCGGGCGGCAGCATCCGCGACGCCGAGGTGATCGCCGCCGCCGACAAGGCCGGGCTGGCGATGGTGTTCACGGGGATGCGCCACTTCCGGCACTGAGCGCGGCGCGGCGCAGGCCGCGTCGCCATCCCGCCGCACTTCGCGCATGATGACCCTTCCGAATCGAAGGGCGTCGCATGTCGCAGGAAGCCGCGCTGCTGATCCTGGTGCTGGTGCTGCTCGCCGTGGTGCTGGCGGTGCTGCTGCTGCGCGCCCCCGCCACCGGCGGCACCGAGAAGCTGGCGCAGCAGGTCACCGCCCTGATGCTGGACCAGACCCGCGCGCTGGGCGAGGCGCTGTCCGGCCAGTCCGACCGCGTCTCCCGCAGCGCGCAGGAAATCCAGGCCCGGCTGGCCGTCATCGACGCCGCCCGGGCCAACATGGAAGCGCTGGGCAGCCAGGTGCATTCGCTGGCCGCCATCCTCGGCAACAAGCAGGCGCGCGGCGCCTTCGGCGAGACCCAGCTGGAAGACCTGGTGCGCGACCGCCTGCCGGAGGCCGGCTTCAGCCTGCAACACGTGCTGTCCAACGGCCGCCGCGCGGATTGCCTGATCCGCCTGCCGCACCCGCCCGGTCCCATCGTGGTGGACAGCAAATTCCCGCTGGAAGCCTTTCGCGCTCTCCACGCCGCCACCGATGACGCGAGCCGCGTGGCTGCCGCCCGCCAATTCGCCGCCGATGTGCAGAAGCACGTCAAGGACGTGGCCGAGCGCTACATCCTGCCCGGCGAGACCGCCGATGGCGCGCTGATCTTCGTCCCCTCCGAGGCGATCTTCGCCGAACTCCACGCCAGCCACCCCGGCGTGGTGGCGGAGGCCGCGCGCCGCGGCGTCTACATCGTCTCGCCCTCCACCCTTTGGGCGGTGCTGGGCACCATGCGGGCGCTGCTGAAGGACGTCCGCATCCGCGCCGAGGCCGGCCGGATCAAGGCGGAAACCAGCAAGCTGGTGGCGGAAGTGAAGCGCCTGGACGACCGGGTGAAGAAGCTGCGCAGCCACTTCGCCAGCGCGCAGGAGGACCTGCGCGACATCGAGATAACGACGGAAAAAATCGTCAAGGCCGGCGCCCGCGTGGACAGCCTGGATGTCGAGGACGCGCCATGAGCCTGCTGCAACTGCAATCCGCCCTCGGCCTGCCGCTGCTCTGCGCGCTGGCCTGGGCGCTGGGCGGGTTCCGGCGTGGCGTGCGGGCGCGCGTCGTCATCGCCGGTCTCGGCAGCATGCTCGCCGTCGCCGCGGCGCTGCTGCACATCCCGCTGCTGCGCGCCGGCTTCGCCCGAATCGGGGACGCGGTGGAGGCGCTGGCCGCCGCGACCCGCCAGGGCACCGCGCTGGTCTTCGGCTATCTCGGCGGCGGGCCGCTGCCCTTTGCCGAAACCACGCCCGGCGGCAGCTTCATCCTGTTCTTCCAGGCGCTGCCGCTGGTGCTGGTGGTCGGCGCGCTCTCGGCGCTGCTGTACCATTGGCGGGTGCTGCCGGTGGTGGTCACGGTGCTGGCGCGCGGGCTGTCGCGGCTGTTCGGCCTCTCCGGCGCCTGCAACCTCAGCGTCGCCGCCAATGTCTTCGTCGGCATGGTGGAAGCGCCGCTGCTGATCCGGCCCTGGCTGGCGCGCCTCTCGCGCGCGGAGCTCTTCGTGGTCATGGTCGCCGGGCTCGCCACCATCAGCGGCAACATGCTGGTGGTCTACGCGCAGATGATCAGCCGCGTGGTGCCGGACGCCGCCGGCCAGCTGCTGGTCGCCAGCTTCATCGCCGCCCCGGCCTCCGTGCTGGCCGCGCTGCTGATGATCCCGGAGACGCGCCTCGCCACGGCCGCCCCGACCGAGGACGCCGCCCCGCCGCTCTACGCCTCCGCCATGGACGCCATCGTCCAGGGCACCGCGGATGGCCTGCAACTGCTGCTGGGCATCATGGCCTCGCTGATCGTCTTCGTCGCCCTGGTCGCGCTGCTCAACGCCGTGCTGGAGCCACTGACCGGGCTGACCCTGCAGACCCTGGCCGGCTGGGCGTTCTGGCCGCTGGCCTGGGCCATGGGCATCCCGGCCGCCGAATGCGCCACCGTCGCGCAGTCGCTCGGCATCAAGGTCGTCATCAACGAGTTCGTCAGCTACCTGCAGCTGGCCGCCAGCAACGGCGCCGGCCTGTCGGACCGCTCCCGCGTCATCCTGACCTATGCGCTCTGCGGCTTCACCAATCTCGGCTCGGTCGGCATCATGGTCACCGGCATGGCGGCGATGTGCCCGGAGCGGCGGCGCGAGATCATCGGCCTGGGCATGCCCAGCCTGGTCGCCGCCAGCATCGCCTGCTGCTTGGCCGGGGCCACCGTGGGGGTCTTGACCGCGCCGTAGCCGGGTTCATGCTGCTTGCGTCATGAAGCAGACCCGACGTTGCGATTCCGCCCTGCTCGCGCTCGGCCGCGCCTTCGGCATCATCGCGCTCGGCGCCTTCTTCCTGCAGTACGGCGTGGCGCAGCTGGAAGTGACCGGCGACTACCGCTGGCGCCAGGTCTTCGGCGGCGTCCTGGTCATCGGCTGGGGGCTGTGGAACCTGGCCAACTACCTGCTCAGCAGCCTCAGCCTGGACCCCGCCACCGGTCTGGTGGAACTGCGCCGCAGCCCCTTCCTGTGGGGCGAGGACGACTGGGCCGGCCACCGCAGCGAGATCTCCGCCGTGGCCGTGGTGCCACGCCAGCGCCGGCTGATGAAGCCGCTGCGGCTGGAATTGCTGCTGGCCACTGGCCGGTACATTCCGCTGGGCACCTTCAAGAGCCATCTGGGGGTCGAGGACGAGGCCTTCGCCCTGGCCAGGTTCCTCGATGTGCCCGTGGACTTCGCCGACCCGCGCCCGGCCGACGAATAGGGCTGCCACATGGTTGTTGCGCGGCCGGCGGCGCAACGGCTCTACTGCCCGACCATGCGCTGCGACCCCTGGTACCTGCTGCTGTTCCGCCTGGCCTTCTGCTTCGGCCTGGGGCCGGTGGCGCTGCACCAGGCCACCGCCTGGACGCCCTGGCACCATCACACTGACGGCTGGGGCATGGTGGTCGGCATCGGCCTGCTGCTGGTCGGGCTCTGGCACGTCATCGCCTATTTCGGCAGCCGCATCCGGGTGGACCAAGCCGCCGGCCGGCTGTTCCTGCGCCGACTGAGCCTGTGGCAGGCGGGCGAGCCGGAGGAGCTGTCCTTCGCGCTGGCCGATATCGCGGCCGTGGTGCTGATGCCGCAGCGCCGGGGACAAGTGATCCCGCCGATCCTGATCGAGCTGCGCCTGGCCGGCGGCGAGCGGGTGAAGGTGGGCACCATCGCCTCCGCCTTCGGCGGGCTGGACCGCCACGCCGAGCGGTTGGCGGCGCTGATCGGCTGCCCGGTGCAACGCCCGAACGACCCGCCCACCTGAAACATCTGTTGCGCGCGATGCCGGCGCATGAAACAGTTGCTCCATGCTCGCCGACCGGCTCCGCGCTGCGCTGCCCGACCTGCCGCCGCAACTGGCGGCCGCCGGCCGCTACCTGGCGGCGCACCCGTTCGAGGCCGCCACGCGGTCCATGCGGCAATTCGCACAAGGCTCCGGCGCCTCCCCGGCCAGTTGCACCCGCCTCGCCCAGGCGCTGGGCTTCCCGGGGTGGGAGGCATTGCGCGCCGCGGCCATCGAGGAACAGCGCCAGCCCGCGCCCTATTCCCGCCGCGCCAGCGCCGGCGCCGGCCTGCCCGCCCTGCTGGCGGCCGAGCGGCAGAACCTGGAAGCCCTGGCCGGGCTGGAGCTGACCCCCGCCGCCGCCACGCTCCACGCCGCGCCGCGCATCCATGTCGCCGGCTTCCGCTCCTGCCTCGCCGTGGCGACGCTGCTGCACTACCAGCTGCGGCTGTTCCGGCCCGAGACGGTGCTGCTGGCGGAAGCCGCGCTGGACCTGGACCTGGGCCGGCTGCACGCCGGGGAGGCGCTGGTGCTGACCGGCTTCGCGCCCTATTCCCGCGCCAGCCTGGCCGCCTTTGCCGCCGCGCGGGAAGCCGGGCTGGCCACGGTGGTGCTGGCCGACAGCCCGGCCGCGCCCATTGCCGCCGGCGCCACCCACCTGCTGTGCTTCGGCACCGCCACGCCGGCCTTCTTCCCCAGCCTGGCCGCCGCCACCGCGCTGGCCCAGGCGCTGGCCGCCGCCGTCTTCACCCTGGGCGGCGAGCCCGCCCGCATCCGCCTGCGCGAGGCCGAAGCCCGCCTTGCCCAGCTAGCCGCCTACCTGCCGGAGCCCGAAGCCGCATGAGCCATGTCGTCCATCGCAGCCTGCGCGTCGCGCCGCCCCGCGCCGTGCGCGGCCAGGGCATCCACCTGTATGACGAGACCGGCCGCGAGATCATCGACGGCTCCGGCGGTGCCGCGGTGGCCTGCCTGGGCCATGGCCACCCCCGCGTGATCCAGGCGATCAAGGATCAGGTGGACCAGCTCTGCTACGCCCATACCGGCTTCTTCAGCTGCGACAGCGCCGAACAACTGGCCGACATGATGGTCGGCCACAGCCCCGGCGGCCTGACCCATGCGTACTTCTGCTCCTCCGGCTCCGAGGGCAACGAGGCCGCGCTGAAGATGGCCCGGCAGTACTTCTACGAGACCGGGCAGCGCCAGCGCACGAAGTTCATCGCCCGGCGCCAGAGCTACCACGGCAACACGCTGGGCGCCCTGGCCGCCGGCGGCAACGCCATGCGCAAGGCGCCCTACGCGCCCATCCTGTCGGACGCCTTCAGCCATGTCTCGCCCTGCTACGCCTACCGGGACCGCCGCGACGACGAGACCGACACCGACTACGTGGCAAGGCTGGCCGCCGAGCTGGAGGCCGAGTTCCAGCGCCTCGGGCCGCAGAACGTCATCGCCTTCCTCGCCGAGACCGTGGTCGGCGCCACGCTGGGCTGCGTCACCGCCCTGCCCGGCTACTTCAAGGCGGTGCGGGAGATCTGCGACCGCCACGGCGCCCTGCTGATCCTGGACGAGGTGATGTCCGGCGTCGGCCGCTGCGGTACGCTGCACGCGTGGGAAGCCGAGGGGATCGCGCCGGATATCCAGATCGTCGCCAAGGGGTTGGGCGGCGGCTACCAGCCCATCGGCGGAATTCTTGTGAGTGGCCGCGTCATCGAGGGGCTGGCCGCCGGCTCCGGTGCCTTCATGCATGGCCATACCTACCAGGCCCACCCCGTTGCCTGCGCCGCCGCCGTGGCGGTGCAGCAGGTGATGCGCGAAGAGAACCTGCTGGCCAATGTCCAGGCCATGGGCGCCCGGCTGGAACAGCGCCTGACCGAACGCTTCGGCAACCAGGCGCATGTCGGCGATATCAGAGGCCGTGGCCTGTTCTGGGCGGTGGAGTTCGTGCAGGACCGCGCGACCAAGCAGGTCTTCGCCCCCGGCCTGAAGCTGAACGACCGGGTCAAGCAGGAGGCCTTCAAGCGCGGCCTGGCCTGCTACCCCATGGGCGGCACCATCGACGGCGTCCAGGGCGACCACGCCATCCTGGCGCCGCCCTACATCGTCACGCCCGAACAGATCGACACCATCGTGGACCGCTTCGGCGACGCCGTCGAAGCCGCCCTCGCCAGCATCTGAGGAAACCCCTGCATGAAACGCCTGATCCTCGCCGCCGTCGCGGCCCTCGCCCTGGCCGCCCCGGCCAGCGCCCAGCAGACCCTGGCCGCCGTCAAGGCGCGCGGGCAGCTGATCTGCGGCGTCTCCCAAGGCTTCGCCGGCTTCTCCGCGCCGGATTCGCGCGGCGAATACCGCGGGCTGGACGTGGACTACTGCCGCGCCGTCGCCGCCGCCGTACTGGGCGATGCGACCAAGGTGCGCTTCGTGCCGCTGACCGCCCAGGCACGCTTCACCGCGCTGCAGGGCGGCGAGATCGACGTGCTGTTCCGCAACAGCACCCAGACCTATTCCCGCGCCACCGGCCTCGGCCTGGCGCAGGGGCCGGTGAACTTCTACGACGGCCAGGGCTTCGCGGTGCGGCGGGACGCCAATGTCCGCAACGTCGCGGGGCTGGATGGCGCCACCATCTGCGTGGCGCAGGGCACCACGCATGAACTCAACCTCGGCGACACCTTCCGTGGCCGCAACCTGAAGTTCAGCCCGGTCGTGTTCGAGCGCATCGATACGATGTACGAGGCCTTCTACGCCGGCCGCTGCGACGCCATGACCCAGGACGCCTCGGCGCTGGCCGGCGCGCTGGTCAGCGCCCGCGACCCTGCCGCCTACATGGTCCTGCCGGAGACCATCTCGAAGGAGCCGCTCGGCCCCTTCACCCGCAACGGCGACGTGCAGTGGACCAACACCATCGCCTGGATCCACAACGCGCTGGTGGAAGCTGAGGAATACGGCGTGACCCAGGCGAACGCGCAGCAGCAGGCCGCCGGCCAGAACCCCACCATCCAGCGCCTGCTGGGCACCACCGGGGAGTTCGGCAAGACGCTGGGGCTGGAGAATGGCTGGGCGCTCAACGCGATCCGCGCCGTGGGCAACTACGGCGAAATCTTCGAGCGGAATGTCGGCCAGGGCAGCGCGCTGAAGCTGGCCCGCGGCCTGAACGGGCTGTGGAACCAGGGCGGCCTGATGTACGCGATCCCGTTCCGCTGACGGCCAGCGCCGGGCAACCTTCCGGCCCCGGCTGGCGTTGAGACCCCGAAGCCGGCGCTTTCCGTGCCGGTCCAGAAGGGAAATGACGCCATGGACAAGGATCGTGTTGCCGGTACCGCCCACCAGGTGAAGGGTGCCGTGAAGGAAGCCGCCGGCAAGGTGATGGGCGACGCCAAGACCGAGGCCTCCGGCGCCGCCGAGAAGACCGCGGGCAAGGTGCAGAACGCCGTTGGCGGCGCCAAGGATGCCGCCCGCGACGCGGCCGACAAGTAGCGCTGACTGAAGCGCTGTACCGAACGGAACGCCCGGCGCCAGCAATGGCGCCGGGTTTTTCATGGCCTCGGCGTGGCCACGATGTCGCCCAGGCCAGCGCCAGCGCATTTGTGCCGCCCCCGAATGACGCGGCGCATCGGCCCTGCTATCCTGCCGCGTCAATGCGCGGGACGGGGGACTGGATGAGGCGTCGGTGGTGGTTGCTGGCCTGGGTCGCGGCGGTCTTGGCCGCCGGCCCCGCCCTGGCGGATACGCATTTCAAGCTGGTGAACCACACCGGGCGCAGCATCGTCGCCGTCTATGCCTCGCCATCGCGCTCGGGCGACTGGGGCCGCAAGCTGAACGCCACGCCCCTGGCCAACCGCGCGGAACAGCAGATGCACCCGGCCAGCCAGGAATGCCGGCAGGACGTGCTGGTGGAATTCGCCGGCAACGTCGAGGAGCAGCGCTTCAAGGTGGACCTCTGCGCCAACCCGCAGATCGTCTGGGGGGAGCCGCCGCCGCCGGCGGATGACCCCAGCTTCGAGTTCATCAACGGCACCGGCCTGCCGATCCTGGAGCTCTACATCGCCCCGCAGGGTCAGATCGCCAGCGCCTTCGATCTGCTGATCACCGGCCCGCTGGCCCCGGGCGGCCGGGTATGGGTGCAGATGCCGCCGGGTGGCGGCTGCCTGCTGGACGTGGCGCTGGTGCTGGCGGACCAGAACCGGCGGGAATGGTCGCCGCTGGAAAGCTGCTCGGTGCGCGACATCACCTTCCGGTAGCGTCCCGCGCCGCCGGCGGCGGCGGTCGGCCGCTCGCCCCTCAGGCGCCCTCGGGCGGCCGGGCCAGCCGGTCCACCAGGCGGAACAGCAGCGGGTTCAGCGCAATGCTCAGCAGCGCCGCGGCCAGCACCAGGTCGCGCCCGGCCGCCGGCAGCAGCCGCTCCGAAACGCCCAGCCCGGCCAGGATGAAGCTGAACTCGCCGATCTGCGCCAGCGCGGCGGCAATGGTCAGCGCCGCCCGGTTGTCCTGCCCCAGCGCGCGGGCAATGCCCCAGGCGGCCGCGGCCTTGCCGCCCACCACAATCGCCAGCGTCCCCGCCACCTCCAGCGGCCGGGTCCACAGGATCGCCGGCTCGAACAGCATGCCGACCGAGACGAAGAACAGCACGGCGAAGGCGTCGCGCAGCGGCAGGGTCTGCTCCGCCGCCTTCTGGCTCAGCGCCGACTGCCCCAGCACCATGCCGGACAGGAAGGCGCCCAGCGCCAGCGACACCTCGAACCAGGCATAGGCGGCGAAGGCAACGCCGATGGCCGCGACCAGCGCCGCCAGCGAAAACAGCTCCCGGCTGCGCAGCCCACCGACCACGGAGAGGCACCACGGCAAGACCCGGGTGCCGACGATCAGCATCAGCGCGACGAAGGCGGCGACCTTGGCCAGGGTGATGCCGACCGAGTTCAGCAGCCCCCAGCCGGCCGGCGCGGCACCGTCCAGCAGCCCCGCCGCGATCGGCGCCAGCACCAGGGCCAGCACCATGGCCAGATCCTCCACCACCAGCCAGCCGACCGCGATATGCCCGACCGGGCTGCGATCCTCCCCGCGTTCCTGCAGGGCACGCAGCAGCACCACGGTACTGGCCACCGAGAGCGACAGGCCGAAGATCAGCCCGGCGCCATCGCCCCAGCCCAGCAGCCGCGCCATGCCCCAGCCCAGCACCGTCGCCACCAGCATCTGGCCGATGGCGCCGGGCAGCGCCACGCCGCGGGCATCCGCCAGCTCGCGCGGGGAGAAGTGCAGCCCGACGCCGAACATCAGCAGCACCACGCCGATCTCGGCCAGCTCGGCGGCCAGCTCCATGTCGCCGGCGAAGCCTGGCGTGTGCGGGCCAATGGCGATGCCGGCCAACAGGTAGCCGGCGATGGGCGGCAGGTTCAGCTTGCGCGCCAGAACGCCCAGCAGCAGGGCGGCGGAAAGGGCGGCGACCAGGGTCGCCATCAGTGGCATGGCATGCGGCATGGCCGGCAGTGTAACGGCTGGCGCTGGGCGCTGGCCGGCGAAATCAACCGGCCGTGGTCACAGCCGCGTCAGGCGCGCAGGCGGGGCGCGACCATGCCGGCGCCGGGCCGGCTCAGGCCAGGTAGCGCGCCCGCAGATGTGCGGTGAAGTCGCTGGGGTCCAGCGGCTTGCCGGTCGCGTGGCGCAGCAGGGCCTGGAAGCCTAGGCGGTTGCCCTGGCTGTGCACCTTGTCCCGCAGCCAGCCCATCAGCGGCGCCAGCTCGCCCTGCCCCAGCGCGTCGTCCAGCCCCGGCACCTCGGCGCGGGCCGCGCGCATCAGCTGCGCCGCCGCCATGGCGCCCAGCGTGTAGCTGGGGAAGTAGCCGAAGGCGCCGTCATGCCAATGGATGTCCTGCAGGCAACCCCGCGCGTCATCCGGCGGCCGCACGCCGAGCAACTGGTGGAAGCCGTCATTCCAGGCCCCCGGCAGGTCGGCCACGTCCAGCTGGCCGCCGATCAGCACCTGTTCCAGCCGGAAGCGCAGGATGACATGGGCGGGGTAGGTGATCTCGTCCGCATCCACCCGGATGAAGCCGCGCGAGACATGCCGCCACAGCCGGCCCAGGTTGTCCGGCGCGTATTGCCCCGCCTCGCCGCCGAAGCTGGCGAGCAGTTGCGGGCCGAGGAAGCGCAGGAAGGCATCACCGCGGCAGGCCTGCATCTCCACGATCAGGCTCTGCGATTCATGCGCCGCCATGCCCGCCGCCTCGCCCACCGGCTGGCGCGCCCAAGGCCCCGGCAGGTTGCGCTCGTACACGGCGTGCCCGGTCTCGTGCAGCACGCCCATCAGCGCCTTGGAGACCTCGGCCTCGCTGTAGAAGGTGGTGATGCGGATATCCGTGGGCGTGCCGCCGCAGAAGGGGTGCAGCGATTCGTCCAGCCGGGCGTGGTCGTAGTCCAGCCCGACGCGCTGGCTCAGCCCACGGCACAGCGCTCGCTGCGCCGGCACCGGGAAGGGCCCGGCCAGCGGCACGGCGGCCGGGCCGCGCGCCTGGCGCTCCTCCACCTGAGGCAGCGCCTCGCGCAGGAAGGCCTCGTAGGCGGTGAAGACCGGCTCGACCTCGGCGGCGGTCACGCCGCGCTGGTAGCCCTCCATCAGCGCGTCATAGGGGCTGAGGCCGGAGGCGGCCGACAGCGCCTGGGCCGTCTCCCGCTGCAAGCGCACCACCTCGGCCAGGAAGGGCCTGACGGCGGCGAAGTCGCTGGCCGCCTTGGCGCCGCGCCAGACCTTCTCGCAGGCGCTGTTGGCCCGGGCGCTGGCTTCCACCAGGCTGGTCGGCAGCGCGGTGGCGCGGGCATGGCCGCGCCGCATCAGCTCCAGGTTGGCGCTGTCCCAGTCACCCGAGGCCTCGGCCGCGGCGAGGTCATCGGCCACCTCCGGTGCGGTCAGCAGCTCATGCGCCAGGCCTGCGAGCGTCGCCAACTGCTCGCCCCGCGCCGCGCCGCCGCCCGGCGGCATCATCGCGCTGGCGTCCCAGCCCAGCATCGCCTGCGCCTCCCCCAGCGTGGCAATGCGGGCGAAGCGGGCCTTGAGCCGCTGATAGGCCGGGTTCATTTGGCTTCCTTCCAGCGCCGCCAGGTGAAGGCGACCACCACGCCCACCAGCGTCATCGCCAGGCCATACCAGGTCAGGGCATAGCCCAGATGCGGGTTTTCCGGCTTCGGCAGGCTGGTCGCCGGCACCGGCAGTTGGCTGCCGATGGCCTCGCCCACCACCACCAGGCCGAAGGGCATCACCTGCCCCAGCCCCAGCGCCCGGCCGATGGCGGCGGGGTCGAAGGTGTAGAACAGCCGGGTCACCGGGTCGTCCTTGGCCGCCACCCAGCCGGCCTGCTCGCCGGGGCGCAGGTAGCCGGTCACGGTCACCTCGCCATCCGGGTGGGTAATGGGCTGGGTGCGGTCCAGCGGCACCCAGCCGCGCTGCACCAGCAGCGGGTCGGCGCCGTCACGCAGCAGCGGCGTCAGCAGCTGCGCGCCCATCCGGCTGCCGCGCACCTCGGCGCCCAGCAGCACCTCATGCGTGTGGTCGTAGCGCCCGGTTACCAACAGCCGGGTCCAGGGCTGCGGCTGGGCGGCGTCCAGCGGCACCGGCGCGGCGTGTTCGGCGGCGCCCAGCCGGGCCAGCACGTCCTGCTTCCAGTGCAGCCGCTGCAACTGCCAGGTGCCCAGCGCCAGCAGCACCGCCAGCACCGGCAGCGCCGCGATCATCGGCCAGAGCACCGGCAGCCCGCGCTTGCTCAGGACTCGATCTCCCCCTGGCGATGCCGCCACTGCGCCGCCGCCAGCGCCGCCTTGGCCACCCGCATCACCCAGATGGTCAGCGCCAGCACCGGCAAGGGCCAGATCACCGCGTGCAGCCACATCGGCGGCTCGTACTTCACGTCCACTACGATGACGCCGATGATCGCCAGCGTGCCGACGATGAAGATGCCGGCCACCGCCGCGCCGTCGCCACCGTCGAACGGCGCCAGCGGCAGGGCGCAACTCTCGCAGGCCGGGCGGAAGCGCAGCAGGCCGGAATACAAAGGGCCGCGCCCGCAACGCGGACAGCGGCCCAGGATGGCGGTCTGGAGGAGCGGCGCCCCTCCTGCCGGCGTGGTCATCGCATCAGTGCGCGGCGATCTCGCCAGCGCCCCACCAGTAGATGGCGATGAACAGGAACAGCCACACCACGTCCACGAAGTGCCAGTACCAGGCGGCGGCTTCGAAGCCGAAATGCTTCTGCGGGGTGAAATGCCCGGCCATGGCACGGAACAGGCAGACCGCCAGGAAGATGGTGCCCACCATCACGTGGAAGCCGTGGAAGCCGGTGGCCAGGAAGAAGGTGGAGGGATAGACGCCGCCGCCGTTGAAGGCGAAGGGGGCCTCCGCGTACTCGATGCCCTGGCAGATGGTGAAGGAGATGCCCAGCAGCACGGTGATCGCCAGGCCCAGCTTCAGGTGGGCGCGGTTGTTCTCGATCAGCGCGTGGTGCGCCCAGGTCACCGTGCAGCCCGAGAGCAGCAGGATCATGGTGTTCAGGAAGGGCAGGCCAAAGGGGTCGAAGGTCTTCACCCCATGCGGCGGCCACACCGCCGGCGTGGTCGCGTGCGCGGCCACCGCGGCGGGGTCCATGCTCAGCACGTGGTCCGGGTACAGCGCGAAGTGGAAGAAGGCCCAGAAGAAGGCGACGAAGAACATCACCTCGGAGGCGATGAACAGCGACATGCCGTAGCGCAGGCCGATGCGGACGATGGCGGTGTGCAGGCCGGGGGTCTGCGCTTCCTTCACCACGTCGCGCCACCAGCCGAACATGGTCAGCAGCACGCCGGCCAGGCCGACCAGGAACATGATCCGGTCGCCGTAATGCGCGTTCAGGATGATCCCGAGCACCAGCGCACCACCGGCGAAGGCGCCGACCAGCGGCCAGGGTGAGGGGTCGACGAGGTGGTAGGGATGCTTGTGCGGGGGCGGAACTTCGCCGTCCGCGGAAACCGTGCTGGTGGTGGCCATTGCGCGTCCTGGTCGTTACATGGCGGGGCTTCGCCCCTGGCGGTGCGATGCCGTTCGGCTCGCATCAATCCCGAAAACGGTCCGGGGATCAAGCCCGGGCCGGGTGAAATACCGGCCGTCAGCCGGCGGAAAGCGTCTTCACCGCACCAGCGGCCCGACATGCTGGCCGGCATTGGCCAGCGCGCCACCGCGGGCGGCATCCTCCAGCGTGCGGAAGAAGGTGTAGTTGATGGTGATGGTGCGGATGCCCGCGGTGTTGGGGTCGCGCGTGATCTCCGGGTCCACCCAGAAGGTCAGCGGCATTTCCGCCTGCTGGCCCGGTGCCAGGGTCTGCTCGTTGAAGCAGAAGCAGGCGGTCTTGTGGAAATAGCGGCCGACCACTTCCGGCGTGACGTTGTAGGTGGCCACGCCCGTGGTCGCCTCGGCGGCGGTCGAGGTCGCGGTGTAGAAGGCCATGCCCTCCTCGCCCACGCGCAGCGGCATGCTCCGGCGCTCGGGCGCAAAGCGCCAGGGCAGGCCGGGATTCACGTTGGCGTTGAAGCGGATGGTCATGGTCACGTCGCCGGCGCCGGGCGCCCGGGCCGCGCCTTCCTGCACCGTGCCGTTGTAGCCGGTGGCCGCGCAGAAGATCCGGTACAGCGGCACCGAGGCGAAGGCCAGGCCGAGCATGCCCAGCACCCCGACCCCGACACCCAGGCCCATCCGGCGGTTGCGACGCTGCAGCTGGCTCCGGTCCATCGGCGGCCTCAGTGGACGAACTTGGCGATGGTGATGAAGTAGAACAGCACCACCAGCCCCACCAGCGCGCCGAGCATGGCCCAGTTGCGCTGGCGGCGGCGGCGGTTGAGGGCGGTTCGTTCCTCGGGGGTCATCGCAGCACCAAGTGTTCGGCCGCCAGCGCCGCGAACAGCAGCGCCAGGTACAGCAGGGAAAAGCGGAAGGTGCGCCGCGCCGGCGCGTCATTGGTCAGGCTGCGACCGGTGGGGTCCTGCGGGTCGCGCCAGACCGTCACGGCGTAGTACAGGAAGCCGAGGCCAAGCAGCCCCGCCACCACGGCATAGGCCGGGCCGGCAAAGCCGAGCAGCCAGGGCGCCAGGCCCAGCGGCGCCAGCAGCACGGTGTAGAGCAGGATCTGCTTGCGGGTTTCCCGCGCGCCGGAAACCACCGGCAGCATCGGCACGCCGGCGCGTTCATAGTCGGCATGCGCCCACAGGCTCAGCGCCCAGAAATGCGGCGGTGTCCAGATGAAAATGATGGCGAACAGCACCAGCGGCTCCAGCGTCACGCTGCCGGTCACCGCCGCCCAGCCGATCACCGGCGGGAAGGCACCGGCGGCGCCGCCGATGACGATGTTCTGCGGCGTCCGCCGCTTCAGCCACATGGTGTAGACGAAGACATAGAAGCCGATGCTGAGCGCCAGCACCGCGCCGGCCACCCAGTTGGTCGCCAGCCCCATGACGCAGACCGACAGCACGCTGAGGAAGATGCCGTAGCCCAGCGCCGCGCCGGGCTCGATCTTGCCGGACGGGATCGGCCGCGACTGGGTGCGGCGCATGACGGCGTCGATGTCGCGGTCGTACCACATGTTGATGGCACCGGCGGCGCCGGCGGCGACCGCGATGCACAGGATGGCCGTGGCCGCCAGCACCGGGTGCAGGTGTCCCGGCGCCACCACCAGCCCGACCAGGCCGGTGAAGACGACGAGCGTCATGACCCGCGGCTTCAGCAGCTGGAACCAGTCGCGGACCTCGGAGGGGTCCTCGGAATAGGGAAGGGGGGCAACGCCCCCCTTCGTGTGTTCAGCCATGGTATGGGCCATCCGGATAAACCCCTGCGTTCATCCGCCTCAGCGGATGCGCGGCAGCTCCTCGAAGGTGTGGAAGGGCGGCGGGCTGGCCACCTGCCACTCCAGCGTGGTGGCACCCTCGCCCCACTGGTTCGCCGGCACGGTGCTCTTCGACGCCAGCGTCTTGAACACGATGTAGATGAACAGCAGCAGCGACGCGAAGGAGATGTAGGAGCCGATCGACGACACGTAGTTCCAGCCGCTGAATGCATCCGGATAGTCCGGGTAGCGGCGCGGCATGCCCTGGGCGCCCAGGAAGTGCTGCGGGAAGAAGGTGACGTTGACGCCGATGAACAGCATCCAGAAGTGGATCTTGCCCAGCGTCTCCGAGTAGCGCTTCCCGCTCATCTTGCCGATCCAGTAGTAGAACCCGGCGAAGATGCCGAACACGGCACCCAGCGACAGCACGTAGTGGAAGTGCGCCACCACGTAGTAGGTGTTGTGCAGCACCACGTCCACGCCGGTGTTGGACAGCTTCACGCCGGTCACGCCACCCACGGTGAACAGGAAGATGAAGCCGATGGCGAACAGCATCGGCGTCTCGAAGGTGATGGAGCCGCCCCACATGGTGGCGATCCAGCTGAAGATCTTCACGCCCGTCGGCACCGCGATGACCATGGTGGCCAGCATGAAGTAGGCGCGCGTGTCGACCTCGATGCCCGAGGTGTACATGTGGTGCGCCCACACGATGAAGCCGACGAAGCCGATGGCGGTCATGGCGTAGGCCATGCCCAGGTAGCCGAAGATGGGCTTGCGGCTGAAGGTGCTGACGATGTGGCTGACGATGCCGAAGGCCGGCAAAATCATGATGTACACTTCGGGGTGGCCGAAGAACCAGAACAGGTGCTGGAACAGCACCGGGTCGCCACCGCCGGCCGGGTCGAAGAAGGCCGTGCCGAAGTTACGGTCGGTGATGAGCATGGTGATGGCGCCGGCCAGCACCGGCACCGCCAGCAGCAGCAGGAAGGCGGTGATCAGCATGGACCACACGAACAGCGGCATC
>CANGNF010000031.1 GCA_947455205.1 Acetobacteraceae bacterium
CCGGCCCGCCCGCCGCCACGCTGCTCGGCCCGCTGGACACGCCGGCCAAGCAGGCCCTGGTAATCGACTTCGACACCGACACGGTGCTGCTGGAGAAGAACGCGGATGAGCGCATGGCGCCGTCCTCGATGTCCAAGCTGATGACGCTGTACCTGGTGTTCCAGCGGCTGAAGGAGGGCAAGCTGCAGCTGGCGCAGGAGCTGCCGGTGACCGCCCGCGCCCGCAACATGGGCGGCAGCCGCATGTTCGTGGAGATCGGCAGCACGATCTCGGTGGAGAACCTGATCCACGGCGTCATCGTGCATTCCGGCAACGACGCCTGCGTGGTGCTGGCCGAGGGCATTTCCGGCAGCGAGCAGCAATTCGCCGACCTGGCGACCCAGACCGGCCGCCGCATCGGCCTGACCGCCAGCACCTTCCGCAACTCCACGGGCTGGCCGGACCCGGAGCACCGGATGACCTGCCGCGACCTGGCCCGGCTGTCCAAGCGGCTGATCCTCGACTTCCCAGACTACTACCACTTCTTCAACCAGCGCAGCTTCAGCTGGAACAACATCACCCAGCAGAACCGCAACCCGCTGCTGGAACGCACCGCCGGCACCGATGGCCTGAAGACCGGCCACACCGAGGAGGGCGGCTACGGCCTGGTCGCCTCCACCAAGCGCGGCGACCGCCGGCTTATCGTGGTGGTGAACGGGCTGGCCACCATGCGTGCCCGCGCCGAGGAGCCTGACCGCCTGATGGAATGGGGCTTCCGCGAGTTCGAGAACGTGGTGCTGTTCAAAACCGCCGAGGTGGTTGAGGAAGTGCCGGTCTGGCTGGGCGCCCGGCCGACCGTGCCGCTGATCTTCGGCGGGCGGGAGGGCCGCGACCTGGTGGTGACCCTGCCGCGCAGCTGGCGCCGCAACCTGACCGCCAAGGTGCGCTACGACACGCCGATACCGGCGCCGGTGCTGAAGGGCCAGGAACTCGGCCGGCTGGAGATCGCCGGGCAGGGGGTCTCCGCCATGTCGCTGCCGCTGCTGGCCGGCGCGGATGTGGAGCGGTTGGGCATGATGGGGCGGATCCCCAAGGTGCTCGGCCGCTGGATGGGGTCGTGACCGCCGGCCGGTTCATCACGCTTGAGGGCGGGGAGGGCGCCGGCAAGTCCACCCAGGCCCGGCTGCTGGCCGCCGCCCTGGCGGCCGCGGGGCTGCCGGTGCTGCGCACGCGGGAACCCGGTGGCTCCCCGGGGGCGGAGGCGATCCGCGCCCTGCTGCTGGGCAATGCGGTGGCCCGCTGGGATGGCGTGGCCGAGTGCATGCTGCACTTCGCGGCCCGGCGGGAACACCTGGCGGCAACCATCCGCCCGGCGCTGGAGGCCGGCATGTGGGTGGTCTGCGACCGCTTCGCCGACAGCACGCTGGCCTACCAGTGCCACGGCCAGGGCGTGCCGCGCAGGTTGTGGGATGGGCTGGCCGAGCTGGCGCTGGACGGGCTGCGGCCCGACCTGACGCTGGTGCTGGACATTGCGCCGGAACGCGGGCTGGCGCGCGTGCTGGAACGCGCCGGCCAGGCCGCCGGCGCCGGCCCGGACCGCTACGAGACCATGGGCCTGGCCTTCCACCAGCGCATCCACGCCGGATTCCGCGCCATTGCGGCGGCCGAGCCGGAGCGCTGCCTGCTGCTGGACGCCACGGGCACCGAGGCCGCGGTGGCCGCCGCCATCCTGGGCGCCGTCCGGACCAGGCTGCCGCGGTGAGCCTGCCGCCCGAGCCCCGCGCCAACCCCGAGCTGGTCGGCCATGACGACGCCGCCACCACGCTGATGGAAGCGGCGCTGTCGGGCCGGCTGCACCATGCCTGGTTGATCGCCGGCCTGCCCGGCGTCGGCAAGGCGACGCTGGCCTTCCGCTTCGCCCGCTGGCTGCTGGCCGGGCTGCCGCCGCCGGTTGCCGACCAGGCGCCGCTGTACCTGGCGCCGGACAGCGCCGTGTTCCGCCGCATCAACGCCAGCGCGCATGCGGACCTGTTCACCATGCAGGCCAATACCGGCGACAAGGGCAAGAAAGAGGTGCTGCGCGCCGAGGATGCGCGCGCCGCCGTGCGCTTCCTGTCCTTCACCTCGGCCGAGGGCGGCTGGCGCTGCGTGGTGATCGACGAGGTCGAGCGCGCCGACAGTCTGACCGTGCCGAACATATTGCTGAAGACGCTGGAGGAGCCGCCGCCGCGCACCGTGCTGCTGATGACCAGCAGCGCGCCGGACCGGCTGCTGCCCACCATCCGCAGCCGCTGCCGCCGGCTGGACCTGCACCCGCTGGCCGAGGACGCCATGGACGGCCTGCTGGGCCGCTGGCTGCCGGAGCTGGACCAGGGCCAGCGGGCCACCCTGGCGCGGATTTCGGACGGTGCCCCGGGCCGGGCGCTGACACTGGCGGAAGCCGATGGGCTGGAGCTGCAGGACCTGGTGGACAAGGTGCTGGGCGCCCTGCCGGGGCTGGAGCCGCGCCAGGCCATGGTGGTGGCGGACCGCGTGGCCGGGCGGCGAGACCCGGGGGCCATGCCGACCTTCTTCGCCCTGCTGCGCCGCGCCCTGGCGGCGGCGACGCGGCAGGCGGCCCGCAGCGGGGCGGAGGGTTTCGTCACCGCCCGTTCGCTTGCCGAGTGGTCGGTGCTGTGGGATAGGCTGGGCCGCCTGGCGGATGAGACGGAACGCCTGAACCTGGACCGCAAGCAGGCCGTGCTGACAGGGCTTTCCTGGCTCTCCGCGCGCTGAAAGAAAGCCGCAATGTCAACGCATTACTACACAACCCCAATCTACTACGTGAACGACAAGCCGCATATCGGCCACGCCTATACGTCCTTGGCGACCGATGTGCTGGCGCGCTGGAAGCGCCTGGCCGGGCATGAGGTGTTCTTCCTCACCGGCACCGACGAGCACGGCCAGAAGGTGGAGAAGGCGGCGCAGGATGCCGGCATGGACCCGCAGGCCTTCACCGACCAAGTCAGCCAGAGCTTCCGCGACCTGGCGGTGACCATGGGCTTTTCCAACGACGACTTCATCCGCACGACGGAGCCGCGGCACAAGGCGGCCTGCCAGGCGCTGTGGACCGAGCTGGCCTCGCGCGGCGAGATCTACCTGGGTGCCTATGAGGGCTGGTACGCGGTGCGCGACGAGGCCTTCTACGGCCCCGACGAGCTGACCGAGCGCGACGGCGTGAAGTACGCGCCCTCCGGCGCGCCGGTCGCCTGGGTGAAGGAGCCGAGCTACTTCTTCCGCCTGGGCAAGTGGCTGCCGGAACTGCTGCGCCGCTACGACCTGCCGGAAGGGCACCCCGAGCGCATCGACATCGCCCCCGAGAGCCGGCGGAACGAGGTGAAATCCTTCATCCAGCAGGGCTTGAAGGACTTTGCCGAGACGCCGCAGAAGCTGGACCTCTCGATCTCCCGCACCTCCTTCACCTGGGGGGTGAAGGTGCCGGGGGACGAGGCGCATGTGATGTATGTGTGGCTGGACGCGCTGACCAACTACATCACCGCCGCCGGCTATCCCGATGTTTCCGCTGAACGCTGGAAGTTCTGGCCGGCCGATGTGCACTTCGTTGGCAAGGACATCGTGCGGTTCCATACCATCTACTGGCCGGCCTTCCTGCTGGCCGCGGGGCTGCCGCACGCCAGGCGCGTCTTCGCCCATGGCTGGTGGACGAATGAGGGGCAGAAGATCAGCAAGTCGCTGGGCAATGTCATCGACCCGCTGGCGCTGGTGGAGGAGTACGGCCTGGACCCCGTGCGCTACTTCCTGCTGCGGGAAGTGCCGTTCGGCCAGGATGGCGACTTCTCCAAGGGGGCGCTGGCGCGCCGGCTGAATGGCGAGCTGGCGGACGCGCTGGGCAACCTGGCCAACCGCACCCTATCCCTGATCCAGCGCAACTGCGGCGGCGTGCTGCCGGCCGAGGCGGCGCGGACCGAGGCCGATGCGGCGCTGTTCGCCAGCGTGGACGCGCTGGTGGCGGGCGTTGAGGCGCAACTGGACCAGCAGGCCTTCCACCTGGCGCTGGAGACCGTCATGAGCGCGGTGCGGGAAGCCAATGGCTACATCACCGTGCAGGCGCCCTGGGCGCTGAAGAAGACCGACCTGGAGCGGATGAACGTGGTGCTGCGCCACCTGCACACCGCCATGCGCGCCTATGCCACCGTGCTGCAGCCTTTCATGCCCACCACCATGGCCGCCATGCTGGACCAACTGGGCGTGCCGGCCGACCAGCGCGACTTCGCCTCCCTGGCCACGCCCGTCCCGGCCGGCACCGCGCTGCCGCCGCCGGCGCCGCTGTTCCGGAAGTTCGAGGCCGCCTGATGCTGGTGGATAGCCATTGCCACCTCGACTACTTCACCGAGGCGGAGATCGAGGACATCGTCGGCCGCGCCCGCGCCGCCGGTGTCGGCCGCATGGTCACCATCGGCACCCGCTACGCCCAGGCGGAGCGCGTGAAGGAAATCGCCGACCGCTTCCCGGACGTGCTCGGCACCGTTGGCATCCACCCGCACAATGCCGGGGAGGGCGAGTTGCCCACGGTGGAGCAGTTGGTGGCGCTGGCCGACCACCCCAAGGTCATCGGCATCGGCGAAACCGGGCTGGACTACTTCTACGACAAGGCCCCGCGCGAGGCACAAGCAGAAAACTTCCGCCGGCATATCCGCGCCTGCCAGGTCACCGGCCTGCCGCTGGCCATCCATGCCCGCGCCGCGGATGAGGATGTGGCGACGATTTTGGCGGAGGAGCGCGCCGCCGGCGGCGACTTCCCGTTCCTGCTGCATTGCTTTTCCAGCGGGCGCGAGCTGGCGGAAAAGGCGGTGGCGATGGGCGGCTACCTCAGCTTCTCCGGCATCCTGACCTTCCCGAAGTCGCTGGAGATCCGCGAGATTGCCGCCGAGATGCCGGCCGACCGGCTGCTGCTGGAAACCGACAGCCCCTACCTGGCGCCCGTGCCGCTGCGCGGCAAGCGCTGCGAGCCGGCCTATGTCGCCCACACCGCCAAGGTCCTGGCGCAGGTGAGGGGGGTCGGCCAGGCCGAGGTGGAGGCGCTGACCACGGCCAATTTCTTCCGGCTGTTCCCGAAGGCCCAATCCCCTGGGGCCGCATGATGCTGAAGGTCACCCTGCTCGGCACCGGTGGCTCCGGCGGCATGCCCATGCTGGGCGGCGCCCAGGGTGAGGGCGACTGGGGCGACTGCGACCCCAATGAGCCGCGCAACCGCCGCACCCGCACCAGCTGCGTGGTGGAAGGCCCGGACGGCCAGCGCCTGCTGATCGACCCCGGCCCGGACATGCGGCAGCAATTCCTGGCCAACCGGCTGCGCGCGGTGGACGCGCTGGTCATCACCCATGCCCATGCCGACCACATCATGGGCATCGACGACCTGCGCCAGGTCAACCGCAACATCGGCGCCACGCTGGATGTCTTCGGCACCAAGCTGACGCTGCTGAAGACCGAGGATCGCTTCGACTACGCCTTCCGCCCGGCGACGCCGCCGATGTTCTTCCGCCCCGCGCTGGAGCCGCGCCGGGTGGAGTACAACGAGACCTTCCGTGCGGCGGGCATGGACGTGACGGTGTTCCGCCAGGACCACGGCGTGATGGACAGCCTCGGCATCCGCATCGGCCGCTTTGCCTATTCCACCGACGTGGTGATGCTGCCGGAGGAAAGCGCGCCCTTCCTGGAGGGGTTGGATACCTGGGTGGTCGGCTGCTTCACCACCGGGCCGCACAAGGTGCATGCCAATGTGGCCCAGGTGCTGGAATGGGTGGCGCGCTACCGGCCGCGCCGCACGGTGCTGACCCATATGGGCCCGGCGATGGACTACCGGACGCTGCTCGGCTCGCTGCCGCCGGGGATCGAGCCGGGGTATGAGGGGATGGTGCTGGAAGCGCCTGGGGTTTGAGGACGCTGGAAGCGCCTGGGACTTAGGCGCTGGAAGCGCCCGCCGGCTGGAGCGCGGCCGCGCTGGTGAAGGCCCGCACCGGCAGCACCCCGCGCCGACCGCGCACCGCCAGCTCATGCGGCTCGCCGGCCAGGCCCCAGCCGGCGGCCGCCAGCACCGCCTCGCTGACCACCAGTTCCGCACCGTATTGCTTGCAGGCGGCTTCCAGCCGGCTGGCGGTATTCACCGCGTCGCCGATGGCGGTCACGGACATGGTGCGGCCATGGCCAAGCATGCCCAGGATCACCGGCCCCAGGTGCAGGCCGATGCCGATCCGCAGCGTCTCGCCGGTGCCGGCGGCGGCCTGGTTCAGCCGGTCCAGCCGGCGGGACATGTCCTGCGCCGCAGCCAGCGCGGCGCGGCAGGCGGCGGCCTCGTCGGGCGGACCCTCGGTACCAAATAGCGCCATCACGCCATCGCCGATGAACTTGTCCACCACCCCGCCGGCGGCTTCCACCGCTTCCCCCATGGCGCGGAAATACCCGTTCAGCAGGTGGACCACGTCGTAGGGCAGCTTGTGCTCGGAAAGGCGGGTGAAGTCGCGCAGGTCGACGAAGGCGATGACCACGGGGCGTTCCTCCCCCAGCAGCCGCGGGGCGCGGAAGCGCAGCAGCGCGCCGGAGGGCAGGGCGGCATCCAGCAGCGGCGCCACCCGCACCGCGCCAGTCGGCCTCAGTTGGCAGGCCAGGCGGATATCCGACGGGGCGCCGACCCGGGCCAGCACGCGGGCTTCCTCCGGCCCCGGCGGAGGCAGCGACGACCCGGCGCCGGCGACCCTGACCCGGCAGGTGGAGCAGCGCCCGCGCCCGCCGCAGACCGAGGCATGCGGGTAGCCCAGCAGCCAACTGGCCTCCAGCACCGTCCAGCCGCGCGGCACCGAGACCTGGCGGCCATCCGGATAGGCCAGGTGCACCTGGCCGGCATGGCGGCGCAGCAGGAAGCGCAGGCCGCGCGCCGCCAGCACCAGCAGCACCGCCAGGATCAGGCCCAGGCGCATCTGGTTGGCCACCGCGGCGGCGGCGGCGGCATGCTCGGCGCCGGGCCGGGCGGCCAGGATGCGCGCGAGGTATTCGGGCTCTGACGCCAAACGCAACGAAACCTCGTTGCCGGCGGCGAGCATGCCGGCCAGGCCCAGTAGCGGCAGCGCCATGGCCAGCACGCCCAGCAGCGGCGCCCAGGTGGCGAACCAGGGCTGCAGCCGCAGCCAGAAGCGCAGGCCGATGCAGGCATGGGTCCAGCCGGCCAGCAGCAGCGTGGCCTGCAGCACGCCTTGCCAGGGGTCCAACTGCCAGAACAGCACCAGCAGGTTCCGGTAGTAGCCCCAGGCGTGGTCGAAGACGCTGTCCTGGACGCGGGTGGCGGCGACATGCGGCAGCAGCAGCAGCGGCAGGCAGAAGCCCAGCAGGTACTGCGCCGCCTCATACCCGGTGAAGCGCAGGGTCCGCCGCCGCCACAGCGCCAGCAGCGCCAGGGCCACATGCAGCACCAGTGAATCCAGCAGCAGCGCCGTGACCGGCGCCGAGGTCACCCAGGGATAGATCGCATGCAGCATGGCGTCGGCGGCGCCGATCGAGATCAGCAGCGCCGCGTGGTTCAGCATGTGCAGCAGCAGGTAGCTGAACAGGACCAGGCCGGTGATGAGGTGCAGGCGTCGGGTCATTCGGTCGGCAGTGTAGCGGAGAATGCCGCAGCGTACCGTTCCGTTGGCGATGCCGGGCGCCGGGGGCTTTTCCCCAGCCTATCCACAGGCGGTCTTATTTTCCATAATGTATCTTATGCGGTCTTTGGATGCCTGTGGATGAGCCTGGCCAGGGGTTTGCCCGATCAGGATCAGGCCGGTGAACCGCGCGCCAGCCCCCTGCCCGTGCTCCGCCCATGCGTCGGGTCAGGCATGGCTGCCAGCGGCGTCGGACCCTCCGGCTGGGCCAGCGGCGCGGCGCGATGCCTTGCCGCCTGGCGCCGCGTCTGCAAGCTGGCGCTGCCGTCGAACCAGGGTTGCTCAGGCGCGGCGGTACTGGAGGCCAGTTGGCGCGGGGCGCGGGCCGTGTGCGCGGTTCGGCGGGCCTGTTGCGCCGCACGTTGGGGCCTCGCCGCAGCCACCGGCTCGGCCGCTGCCATGGCTGGCGCGGGGCCTGGCTGCACCCAGGCCGGGGGCGGCATCGGCACCAGAACCGCCTCGGCCAGCAGTTGGGCCGCGGGCGGCGGGCCGGCCGGGCTCTCCGCCATCTCGGTTTCCCCGGCCAGGCCGACGACGATCATGTCCTGCCGGTGCAGGATCTGGTCCTGGCCGGCTACGGCCGGTGCACCGGCCTCGCCGAAGGGCAGCCCGAGCACCACCACCAGCACCGCCAGCAGCGCGCCCACCACCAACCGTGGCGGGTTGCCGCCGCTGCGGCGCCGGGCTGGCCGCGGCTCCGCCAGCGGCGCGGCCATAGTGGCCGGTTCGGCATGGCTGGCCTGGCGGGCATCGTATTCGGCCCAGACTTCTTCCCAGGTGCTATCGCGCGACATCATCAGGCTCCGCGGCTGCTGTTCGACGTGGCGAGCATAGGGTGGGAGATACGCAACTTGGGGTCGTATTGCGTCGGGAAGTGTCGGCGACAAAGCGGCACCGCCCTTTCCGCGCCGGCGCCCCGCCGATAAGACGCCGGGCATGACCGAAGCCCCCAAGCCCACCCCTGCCCCCTCGCCCACCCCTGCCCCCGAGCCGGCCCAGCGCCTGGCCGAGCTTCTCGCCATCATGGCCAGGCTGCGCGCGCCGGATGGCTGCCCCTGGGACAAGGTGCAGAGCTTCGAGACCATTGCGCCGTACACGATCGAGGAAGCCTACGAGGTGGCCGATGCCATCGCCCAGGGGCCGCAGCCGGCGGTGCTGCTGGACGAGTTGGGCGACCTGCTGTTCCAGGTGGTCTACCACGCGCAGATGGCGCAGGAGGCCGGCTGGTTCGGCTTTGCCGATGTCGCCCAGGCGATCAGCGACAAGATGATCCGCCGCCACCCCCATGTGTTCGGCGCGGCGGCGGCGCGCGACGTGGGCGCGCAGAACGCCGCCTGGGACGCGCAGAAGGCGGTGGAGCGCGCCAGCCGGGCGGAGACCGGCACCCTGGCCGGCGTGCCGGTGGGCCTGCCCGCCCTGACCCGCGCCGCCAAGCTAACCAAGCGCGCCGCCCGCGTCGGCTTCGACTGGCCGGATGCTGGCCAGGTGCTGGACAAGCTGGAGGAGGAAGCCGCCGAGCTGCGCGCGGAGCTGCCGGGCATGGACCCGGCCCGGCTGCAGGACGAGGTGGGCGACCTGTTCTTCGTGCTGGCCAACCTGGCCCGCAAGCTGGACCTGGACCCCGAGACCTGCCTGCGCGCGGCCAACGCCAAGTTCGAGCGCCGCTTCGGCAGCGTGGAGGCCGGGCTGGCCGCCGAGGGCAAGGCCCCGGCCGATGCGAGCCTGGAGGAGATGGAAGCGCTGTGGCAGGCGGCCAAGCGCGCCGAACGGGGCGAGTAGCCCATCCGGCGGCCTGGGCGCCGCCGGCTCAGCGCTCCGGCGCGTTGCCGGTCGGCGCCTCGCCGGGCTTGGTCGCGGCCTGCACCCGTGCATTCTCCGGCAGCGGGATCCATTCCTGCTCGTCGCCGGGCACCAGGCCCATGCGGCGGGCGGTCCAGTCCGCCTTGGCCTGCTCGATCCGCTCGCGCGAGCTGCTGACGAAGTTCCACCAGATGTGGCGGGGGCCGTCCATCGCCGCGCCGCCCAGCACCATCAGCCGGGCGCCCTGCGGCCCGGCGCGCAGCGCCAGCGCGTCACCGGCGCGGAACACCAGCATCTGGCCCGGGCTGAAGCGGTCGCCGGCGACCTCGACCTCGCCGGAAAGCAGCCAGGCGGCGCGTTCCTCATGGTGGTCGGGCAGCGGCAGCCGGGCGTCGGGCGCCAGGGTCACGTCGGCGTAGATCGTACCCCAGGCGGTCTCCACCGGGCTCTTCAGCCCCCAGCCATCGCCGGCGATCAGCCGCAGCTGCACGCCCTCGGCGTCCAGCGTCGGCAGCGTGGCGGCGGGGTGGTGGATGAAGGCGGGGGCGGTCTCCTCGGCCGATTTCGGCAGCGCCACCCAGCTCTGGATGCCGAAGATGCGCTGCTGGCGGGCGCGGTCCTCATGCGTGCTGCGCTCGGAATGCACGATCCCGCTGCCCGCGGTCATCCAGTTCACCGCGCCGGGCTCGATGCTCAGCGCGCTGCCCAGGCTGTCGCGATGGAAGATGCTGCCGTCGAACAGGTAGGTCACCGTCGCCAGCCCGATATGCGGGTGCGGGCGGACGTCCAGCCCCTGCCCCACCAGCATCTCCCCCGGGCCCATCTGGTCGTAGAAGATGAAGGGGCCAACCATCTGCCGCTGGGTGCTGGGCAGGGCGCGGCGCACCAGGAAGCCGCCGATGTCATGCGCGCGCGGCAACAGGGTAAGCGGGATGTCCGGGTTCATGCGCGTCGATCCTTGCCTGGGAAGCCAGGCAGATGGGCCGCGCCACCGCCCGCCGCAACTGCCGGCCAGGGCCGAGGCTGAGCGATCAGACCTCGGCCTCGGCCGTGGTCGGGGCGGCAGGCTCGGTGCGCCGGCGCGGGACCGGCGCCGGGCGCTGCGGTTCGCGCTGCGCCATCTCCCGCGCCAGGTCGGCCAGGAACCAGTCGATATCGCGGCCCGGCCCGGTGATGTAGCGGGCAACCAGGCGATGCAGCGGCCGGTAGTATTCCGCCGCCTCGACAATGCCCAACCGGGTGCCGCCACCGCGCAGCGGCGTCAGCTCGAACCGCCAGACCCCGCCGAATTCCAGCTTGTTGCCGACCACATGGCGCAGCAGCACGCGGCCATGGTCTTCCACCTCGGTCCGCAGCGTCAGGCCGGTGCGGCCATAGCTCTCGCGCCACAACTCCACATGCGGCGCGCTGGGCACCCGGGTGATGCTGCGGACCTGGCGGCGCCATTGCGGATAGTCGGCGAAGTCCAGCAGCACGCGCCACACCGCCTCGGGCGGCTGCTGCAGGTCGCGGCTGCGGCGGCTGATCTGATGCACCGGCAGCAGCCGGGCGGCCACGGCCCCCGCCAGCAACAGCAGCAGGGGCACGGCAATGGCCAGTAGGATCCACTCCAACGGGAAGACCTCGGATCACCAGGTTGTGAGCCGAGGTAAAGCGCCTTCCCGGCCGGCGCGTCAACCGTTGCGGGGTTGGTTGTCGCCCAGCAGCGCCTCATGCAGCGCGCCCCAGCAGTCCCGGTTGGGCGCCACGATCAGCCCGCCGGTATGCACCAGCGGCGAATAGGGCTGGCCGTCGAAGCGGGCGGAATAGCCGCCGGCCTCCCGGTGCAGCAGCCAGCCCGGCGCGTGGTCCCAGGGCAGCATCTTGTTGTACAGCAGCGCATGGGCGTGGCCGCCGGCGGCCAGCCGGTATTCATGCGCGGCGCAGCGCAGCCCCATGATGGCAGCCAGCCGTGGCAGGCGGGAGGTCACGCGCGACTTCAGCGGCTCCGGCAGGAAGCCCCAGGACACCGCGGCGACCATGCGCCCCACCGGCACCGGCGCCGCCACCTTCAGGTCGGTCCGGTGCCCGGACTCGGCCTCGATCCAGGCGCCCTGGCCGCGCAGCGCCATGGCGGTGTCGTCGCCGAGGGGATCATGGATCCAGGCCGCCACCACCTCTCCGTGGCGGATGGCGGCCGCCATGCAGCCGAACAGCGGCAGCCCAGCGGCGAAGTTGGAGGTGCCATCGACCGGGTCCACCACGAAGGCCAGTTCGGCATCGGCCAACCGGCCCAGCACCGTGGGGTCGGCGGCGCAGGCTTCCTCGCCCACCACGACGCAGCCGGGGAACAGCTTTTCCAGCCCGGCGGTGATGACGCGCTCGGCCGCCTCGTCGGCATCCGTCACCAGGTCCAGCGGGCCGGATTTGGCCCGGATGGCCCCGGCGCCCAGCCGGCGGAAGCGCGGCAGGATCTCCTGGCGGGTGGCCAGGCGCAGCAGGGCGGCGACATCCGCCGCCTGGGAAAGCTTCATGCCTCGGCCTTCTCGAAGCGGGCGCGGTCGGCCGGGGAAAGCCGCACGGTCACCCGCACATCGCCGTCATCGTCGTCGCGGGCCAGCACCTCGGCATGGCGATACAGCCAGGCCAGGCGGGCGCCATCGCTGGCGGGAATGGCGTAGTCCACGGTCTCAAGCCCGGCGGCCAGCTTCTCGTCCAGCGCCAGGCGCAGCGCCTCCAGCCCCTCCCCGGTCAGGGCGGAAACCCCGATGGAGCCTGGGGCCGAAACCGGCACGTCGGCGCCGCCCAGCAGGTCCACCTTGTTCAGCACTTCCAGCACCCTGCCCTCCCACTCGCCATCCAGCGAGGGATGCGGGCCGGAGGCCAGGTCGGCCAGCACCTGCAGCACGTCGGCGCGCTGGCTGGCGCTGTCCGGGTGGGCCACGTCGCGGACATGCAGGATGACATCGGCGGCGGCGACCTCCTCCAGCGTGGCGCGGAACGCCTCCACCAGTTGGGTCGGCAGTTCCGAGATGAAGCCCACCGTGTCCGACAGAATGGCGATGCGCCCGGACGGGAGCCGGATGGCGCGCATGGTCGGGTCCAGCGTGGCGAAGAGCTGGTCCTGGGCATAGACGCCTGCACCGGTCAGGCCGTTGAACAGCGTGGACTTGCCGGCATTCGTGTAGCCGACCAGCGCGATGACCGGGTAGGGCACCTTCTCGCGCTGCTTGCGGTGCAGGCCGCGGGTGCGGCGCACCACCTCAAGCTCCTTCTTCAGCTTGATGATGCGGTCGTCGATCAGCCGGCGGTCGATCTCGATCTGCGATTCACCGGGGCCGCCGAGGAAGCCGAAGCCGCCGCGCTGCCGCTCCAGGTGGGTCCAGCTGCGGACCAGGCGGGTGCGCTGGTAGGACAGGTGGGCAAGTTCGACCTGCAGCGTGCCTTCCTTGGTGCGGGCGCGCTCGCCGAAGATCTCCAGGATCAGGCCGGTACGGTCGATGACCTTGCAGTTCCAGGCGCGTTCCAGGTTGCGCTGCTGCACCGGCGTGAGCGCGGCATCCACCACCGTGACGGTGATGCCGTGCTGCTCGATCGCCTGGCGGATCATCTCCACATGGCCTTCGCCCAGCAGCGTGCTGGGCCGGCGCTCCCGCAGCATATGCACCGCGGAATGCACGATGGTGACGCCGATGCTGGCGGCCAGGCCGACGGCTTCGGCCAGCCGGGCATCCGCGGCGCGGGGCGCAGCTTCCACGGCAGCGCCCAGCGCGCCGGTGCGCGGGCGCTGGTACGGCAAAATGACCGCGGCGCGGGTCGGCCCGGAATCGGTGCCGTCGCCGCGGTCGTTGGCGGGCGCGTAGCCGCCCTGTTCAGTTGCCTTCGGCAGCTGGGGTCGCCTCCGTGGTGCGGGACAGCGTCAGCCGCCCGCCTTCATTCTGCACCGTGGCCGTGCCCGCCGCCGCCGTGCCAGGCACCGCCTGGGGGTCGAACAGCATGATCGGCGCGCCCGGCATTACCGTGCTGATGGCGTGCTTGTACACTAGCTGGGTGTGCCCGTCCCGGCGCAGCAGCACCGAGAAATTGTCGAACCAGGTGATGATGCCCTGCAGCTTGACGCCGTTGACGAGGAAGATCGTCACCGGGGTCTTGCTCTTGCGGACATGGTTCAGGAATACGTCCTGCACGTTCTGGGATTTTTCGGCGGCCATTGCGGCTGTCCTCTTGTTGTCATGGGCGCCCCGATTGCCGGGTGCGCCACTGGTCGCAGGCCAATCGCCCGCAATTGACCTCAGAATTGGACAGTCGCGACCGGCTTGGCAAGGCCGCGCAGGTACTCCGCCAACGCATGGCCGGTCGCGAAAATGGCATCGGGGTTGGCATTGCCCACGCCGCCATCATGCGCGGCATCACCCAGCAACACGGCGAAGCAACCCGCGTTTCGCGCCGCCACCATGTCCAGCGCGGTATCGCCGACATACCAGACCGCCGCCGAGGCCTCGACCCCGCAGGCGGCCAGCGCCAGCCGCATCGGCGCCGGGTTCGGCTTGTCGGCCTCGGCATCCCCCGCGCCCACCAGCCGCGCGAACATCGGCGCCCAGCCGAGGTGTTCGGCCTCCGCACGCAGCAGCGGGCCCTGCTTGTTGCTGTTGGCGGCCTGCGGCAGCCCGGCGGCGGCAGCGGCACGCAGCGCGGCCTCGGCGCCCGGCATGGGCGTCAGCACCTGCAGGTGGCGGGCACGGACCTCGCGGTAGAAGGTATCGCGCGCGGCTTCCCAACGGCTGCCGAAAATCTCCGGAAAGGTCTCCCGCAGGCTGCGGCGAACGCGGGCCTTCACCTCCTCCGGCGTCCAGGGCAGCAGCCCATGCTCGGTGAAGGCGGCGTCCAGCCCGGCGGCAATGGCGGCCCAGCCGTCCACCAGCGTGTTGTCCCAATCCCAGATGATGGCGACCGGCGGAGGCAAGTCGGCGGTCACGCCTCCACCCGAAGGGTGGGAAGTCACGAATTCCCCTTCACGTGCCGGGCGAACAGGTCGAACAGCCGGCGCGCCACCGGGCCGACCTTGCCATTGCCCACCGGCTTGCCGTCCAGCTTCAGCATCGGCTTCACGAAGCTGGTGACCGAGGACAGGAAGGCCTCCCGCGCGCCGCGCAGTTCTTCCAGGCTGTAATCGCGTTCCTCGAAGGGCACGCCGGCGGCGCGCATCTCCGCCAGCAGCACGTTGCGGGTGCAGCCGGGCAGGATGTGCTGGTCCAGCGGCCGGGTCACCAGCGTGCCATCGGCGGTGACGATCCAGAAGCTGGTCGCAGCACCTTCCCGCACCAAGCCGGTGGCGGGGTCGTACAGCACCGCCTCGGTGGCGCCGGCCTCTCGCGCTGCCTGGCGGGCAAGGCAGTTCGGCAGCAGGTTGATGGTCTTGATGTCCACCCGCGCCCAGCGCTCATCCGGGTGGGTGATGGCGGCGCCGGTCCAGGCCTCGATATCCGTTGGATAGGGCGGGATGCGCTTGGCCGTCACCACCACGGCGGGCGGCACCGGCCGGGTCGGGAAGGCATGGTCGCGTCGGGCGACGCCGCGCGTCACCTGGATATAGACCTGCCCTTCCCGCAGCCGGTTGCGCCGGGCCACTTCCAGCAGCACCAGGCGCAGCGCCGCGCGGGGCATGGGCCGCGCCAGGCGGATGGCGTCGCAGCTGCGTTCCAGCCGGCCCAGGTGCCGGTCCTCGTCCACCAGCTGGCCGCCATACAGGTGGACCACCTCGTAGATGCCGTCACCGAATTGGTAGCCACGGTCCTCGATGTTGACCTCGGCCAGCCGCTGGTCGGCGTAGCGGCCGTTGACATAGGCAATGCGCGACATGCTTCCCCCGAAGCGGTGGTGGGTCCCGCGTCAGGGACCGTTGGCGGTGGCCGGCTGCGGCGCCGCGGCGCTGGCGGGCGCCCGGTCCTCGGCATGCACGCCCAGGAACTTCAGCTTGCGGTGCAGCGCGCTGCGCTCCATGCCGACGAAGTTGGCGGTGCGGCTGATGTTGCCGCCGAAGCGCAGCAGCTGCGCCTCCAGGTACTGCTTCTCGAACAACTCGCGCGCCTCGCGCAGCGGCAGGGTCATGATCTCGCTGCTGCGGTCCAGCTTCAGCATGGCCGGCGCGGCCGCACCGACCTGCGGCGGCAGCATCTCGGCGCGGATCGGCTCCTTCGCCTCCCCCGGCGCCATGATCTGCAGCCAGTCGATCAGGTTGCGCAGCTCGCGCACATTACCGGGCCATTCATAGGCCTGCATCGCCGCCAGCGCGTCCTCCGCCAACTCGCGCGGCGCCATGCCGGAGGTAGCGCCCGAGCGCAGCATGAAGTGCCGCGCCAGGGTGGGCACGTCGTCGCGCCGGTCGCGCAGCGCCGGCACCTTCAGCGGCACCACGGCCAGGCGGTAGTAAAGGTCCTCGCGGAAGCGGCCATTGGCGATCTCGGCCTGCAGGTCCCGGTTGGTGGTGGCGATGACGCGCACATCCACCTTCACCCGTGTCGCGCCGCCGATCCGCTCGAACCCTTGCTCCTGCAGCGCGCGGACGATCTTGCCCTGCGTCTCCAGCGGCATGTCGGCGACTTCGTCCAGCAGCAGCGTGCCGTTATGGGCGCGTTCCAGCACCCCCGCGCGGCGCGGCTGGGTCACCGGGTCGCTGCCGGCCTCCACGCCGAACAACTCCTCCTCGAACCTGGTGGGGTTCAGCGTGGCGCAGTTCAGCGCCACGAAGGGCCCATCGGCGCGGCGGCTGCGGGCGTGCAGCATGCGCGCCGCCACTTCCTTGCCGGCACCGGCCGGGCCGGTGATCAGCACGCGGCTGCCGGTGGGCGCTACCTTCTCGATCGCGCCGCGCAGCGAGGTCATGGCGTTGGAGACGCCAACCAGGTCGGTCTCCGGCCCGGCGCGCAGGCGAAGCTCGCTGTTTTCCCGCCGGAGGCGTGCCGCTTCCAGCGCGCGGGCGGCGATCAGCAGCAGCCGGTCGGACTTGAACGGCTTCTCGATGAAGTCGTAGGCGCCGTTCTGGATCGCCTGGACCGCGGTCTCTATGGTGCCGTGGCCGGAGATCATCACCACCGGCACCGTCGGCTCCTCACGGTGCATGGCGTCCAGGATGCCGAGGCCGTCCAGCCGCGAGTTCTGCAGCCAGATGTCGAGGATGACGAGCGAGGGCCGCCGCGCGCGGAACGCCGCCAGGGCGCTGTCGCTGTTGTGCGCCTGGCGGGTCTCATAGCCCTCATCCGCCAGGATGCCCTCGATCAGGGCGCGGATGTCCGGCTCGTCGTCAACGATCAGGATTTCATGCGCCATGCGCGCGCCTCAAGCCGCTGCCATCGATAGTTCCGGACATAGGTCCATCTGCCACTGCTTCCAATGTCATGCCCCGATCCTGGGCGGCGCGCCAGGGCAGCCTGAGGACCGCCCGGGCACCGAGCCTGCCGCCGGCGGCGGCTTCGCCCCGGTCTTCCAGGCTCAGCGTGCCACCGTGGTCCTCCATGATCTTCTTGACGATGGCAAGGCCGAGGCCGGTGCCCTTGGCCTTGTGCGTGACATAGGGTTCGGTCAACCGTTCGCGTTCCTCGCCTTGTGGCAGGCCGATGCCATCGTCATCCACGGTGATGGTTACCGCCTCTTCCGTCACTGCAACGCACACGTTGATGTGTCCGTTCACCTGGCCCGGCAATATCGGTGGCGGCCGGCCCCCGGTGTCGTCGCCGGAGTCGGCCTGGGCACGCATGGTGATGGAGTCGGCAGCGTTCTGCAGCAGGTTCACCATGGCCTGGCCCAGCAGGCGGCGGTCGCAGGGCACCAGGGCGGCGTTCTCGGGAAACTCGGTGCCGTAGATAATCTCGGGGTGGGCGTCGCGCTGCAGCACCAGGGCGTCACGGACCAGCTGGCGCGCGTCCTCCGGCTTGATCACCGGCTGCGGCATGCGGGCGAAGGCGCTGAACTCATCCACCATGCGGCCGATATCGCCGACCTGGCGCACGATGGTGTCGGTGCAGGCCACGAAGGTATCGGGGTCGTTGGTGATCTGCTTCAGGTAGCGCCGCTTCAGGCGTTCCGCCGAAAGCTGGATCGGCGTCAGCGGGTTCTTGATCTCATGCGCGATGCGCCGGGCCACGTCGGCCCAGGCGGCGGTCCGCTGCGCCGTCAGCAGCGCGGTGATGTCGTCGAAGGTCAGGACGTAGCCGTCCACCTGCTGGTCGTTCAGCCATTCCACCGCGATGCGCGCCAGCAGGGTCCGGCGCCGGCTGGCCGGCCCGATGCGGATCTCCATGGTCCGCGCCCGTTCCGGCGTGGCGTCGCCGCCTTCCCGCAGGGCCGCCAGCAGGGGCAGGAACTCCGGCATCACCTGGGCCAGCGGCTGGCCGATGGCGGCGTCCAGGTCGATCCCCAGCAGTTCGCTGGCGCTGCGGTTGGGCAGGTTGACCCGGCCCTCGGCATCCAGCCCCACCACGCCGGCGGAGACGCCGGACAGCACCGTCTCGGTGAAGCGGCGGCGGTCGTCGATCTGGCGGTAGGCCTGCATCAGCTCCGACCGCTGGGCGCCCAGCTGGCTGGTCATGCGGTTGAAGGCGCGGCTGAGGGTGCCGATCTCGTCATCCGTTGCCGCCTCCTCCACCCGCGTCGTCAGGTCGCCGGCGCGCACCCGCTCGGCAGCCAGGATCAGGCGGGAGATGGGCCGTGCCAGCTGATTGGCAATGACCAGGCCGATCAGCACCGCGGCCAGCAGCACCAGCAATGCCGCGATGGCGAAGATCATCACGAAGGTGATCTGCAGGCCGGACCGGTTGCGGTCGAGCTCCTCATAGGCGGCCACGGCGCTTTCGGTGCGCTGCATGTGCTCGATGACCATGGGGTCCACCGGGCGGCCGATCAGCAGCATCATGCCCGAAGGCGGATCCAGCGCGACCACGGCACGCACCCTGCCCTCCGACTCCCCGGGCAGCACCGCCACGTCGCCGGTGCGGGCCAGGTCCAGCGCCCAGGCCGGCGGCGGCTCCAGCACGAAGCCGGTGGAGATGCCGGCATGCGCCACCACCCGGCCGAGCGTCGGCTCGAACACGATGGCCTCCACCAGGCTGCGCAGCGCGGCGTGGGTGGCCAGGGTGCGGGCGAAGGCGATGCCGTTGTCGGGCAGCAGCAGCTGCGCGCGGTTGAGGTCGTTGGCCATGGCCAGCGCGTCGGCGCGGATATTGCCGCGGTGTTCCACCATGTAGGCGCGGCTGGCGGCCAGCGAGGCTTCCAGCGCCGTCCGCACCCGGTCCGAGAACCAGGCCTGGATGCCCAGGTTGAAGAACAGCGCGGCGAAGCCCGCGACCAGGATGGCCGGCACCACCGCCACGCCACCGAACAGCATCACCAGCCGAACATGCAGCCGCGCCCCGGCCGAACCGCGCCGCCGCTCCGACCAGACCCGCACCAAGCGCCCGGCCAGCGAGGCGCCGAGCACCAGCAGCACGGACATGTTGACCAGCACCATGCCGACCACCACGCCCGGGCTGGACGGCCCGAAGGGGCTGCCGCCGGACAGGATGGAGAAGGTGCCGATGGCCAGCAGCAGCGCGGTGGCGGCCAGCGCCAGCGTCATGGCACGGCCCAGCATGAAGTCCGCCGCCCGGCGCAGCAGGTTGCGCGGCGCCCTTTCCTCCGGCGCGCCAAGGTTCCTGGCGGCCGGAGCCACCATCAGCCGATCCCGCGCACCACGGGCAGTTCAAGCTCCCGCAGCTTCTTGCGCAGCGTGTTTCTGTTCAATCCGAGCATCGCCGCCGCTTTTATCTGATTTCCCCGCGTCGCGGAAAGCGCCAAGCGCAGCAGCGGCCGTTCCACTTCCGCGATCACCCGCTCATACAGGTCCCGCACCGGCAGCCCGTCCTTGTGGGCGGCGACGAAGGCCTTCAGGTGGCGCTCGACGCTCTGCTCCAGCGTCTCGCTGGACCGGGCGCCGGCCTCGGTCGGCAGGTCGGCCTCGGTCAGCTCGGACCCCACGGCGTCCTCGCCAATGGTTTCCTGCGGATACAGCGCGGCCAGCCGGCGCATCAGGTTTTCCAGCTCGCGGGCATTGCCCGGCCAGCTGTGCCGCTTCAACCGCTCGATCGCCTCGGGGCTGAGCTGCTTGCCGGGCAGGCCGCTGGCCTTGGCGCGGTCCAGGAAGTGGCGCGCCAGCAGCGGAATGTCCTCGGCCCGGTCGCGCAGCGGCGGCAGGCGGATCGGCACCACGTTGAGGCGGTAGAACAGGTCCTCGCGGAACAGCCCCTGGCGGATGGCCTGGCGCAGGTCGCGGTGGGTGGCGGCGATGATGCGGACATTCGCCTTGATCGGCGTGCGCCCTCCCACCGTGGTGAACTCGCCCTCCTGCAATACGCGCAGCAGCCGGGTCTGGGCTTCCGGCGGCATGTCGCCGATCTCGTCCAGGAACAGGCTGCCGCCGGCGGCCTGCTCGAACCGGCCGACGCCGCGGTTCAGCGCGCCGGTGAAGGCGCCGCGCTCATGGCCGAACAGCTCGCTCTCGATCAGTTCGCGCGGGATCGCCGCCATGTTGATGGCGACGAAGGGGCCGCCGCGGCGCCGGCCGTAGTCGTGCAGCGCGCGGGCCACCAGCTCCTTGCCGGTGCCGCTCTCGCCGGTGATCATCACCGTCAGGTCAGTCGTCGTCAGCCGGGCGACGGTGCGGTAGATTTCCTGCATCACGGGGCTGCGGCCGACCAGCGGCAGCTTCTCGTCGCCGCCCTCGTCCTCCTGCGGCGCCGGGGTGTTGGGCACCGCCAGCGCGCGTTCCACCACCGCCAGCAGCTCCTTCAGGTCGAAGGGCTTAGGCAGGTACTCGAAGGCGCCGCGCTGCGCCGCCTTCACCGCGGTCATGAAGGTGGATTGCGCGGACATCACCACCACGCGCAGGTCCGGCCGGATGCGGCGGATGCGCGGCACCAGGTCCAGCCCGTTCTCGTCGGGCATGATCACGTCGGTGATGACCAGGTCGCCCTCGCCATCCTCCACCCAGCGCCACAGCGTGGCGGCCGAGGAGGTGGCGCGGACCTGGTAGCCGGACCGGCCGAGCGCCTGGCTCAGCACGGTGCGTATGGCGCGGTCGTCATCCGCGATCAGGATGGTGCGGCTGTCGTTCATCGGCCTGGAACTGGTCCCCACCGGCTGCGTCGGTACTTGCATCTCAAGCCCCCCTGGGCGAACCGGCCTGGCGCCAGGGTTCCGGCGCCGCGCTGCCCGCCGGAGGCATGGGCAGCGAAAGGCGGAACACCGTGCGACCCGGTCGGCTGTCGCATTCGATCAGGCCGCCGACATCGGCGACCAGCTTGGCGACCAATGCAAGACCCAGGCCTTGTCCGCCGCGCTTGGTCGTCACGAAGGGTTCAAACAGCGTGGCGCGGATTTCCTCGGGAATTCCGGGGCCATTGTCGCGCACGCTGACGGTCAGCGGCAGGTGCACACGCTCCCGCGAGCCGGGGATGGCGATGCGGACACCGTGGTGGAAGGCGGTGGAGAGGAACAGCTCGCCACTCACCGGGTCCACAGCTTCGGCGGCGTTCTTCACCAGGTTCAGCAGGATCTGCACCAGCTGGTCGCGGTTGGCCCAGACCGCCGGCAGCGAGGGGTCGTATTCCTCATGCAGGCGCAGATGCGCGGCGAAGCCGGACTGCGCGACGCGGCGCACATGCTCCAGCACTTGGTGGATGTTGACGGCGTGCCGCTCCACCGGGCGTTCGGAGAACATGTCCATCCGGTCCACCAGGTTGCGGATGCGGTCGGCCTCGTCCTGGATCAGCTGGCACAGTTCGCGGTCGTTCTCGTTGGCGTTCTGCTCCAGCAGCTGCGCCGCACCACGGATGCCGGAAAGCGGGTTCTTCACCTCATGCGCCAGCATCGCCGCCATGGCGGAGGCGCCGCGCGCCGCGCCCATGAAGTTCAGTTGCCGGTCCAGCTTGGCGGCGGTGGAGCCGTCGTTCAGCGTCAGCACCACGCCGCCGGCCAACTCCGGCAGCGGCGCGCCGTGCGCGGCCACGCCGGTGCGGCGCAGGCGCGGGCTTTCCAGCGTCATGTCGTGGTCGGAGACCGGCGCGTCGTGCGTGCGGACCTGGTGCAGCAGCGCGAACAGACGGCTGTCGCCGGGCAGCATTTCCGCCAGCCGCATGCCGATCAGATGGCTGGCCGAGATCTTGAAGAACAGCTCGGCGGCGGTGTTGACGAAGCGGAAGCGATCCTCGGCATCCAGCACGGCGGCCGGCATGGGCAGCGCGGCCAGCACCACGCCGGCATCCAGCGGCGGTGCCAGCCCGCGGGCCAGCCGGGCCGGCGGCGCCACGCGCAGCGGCGGCTCCCGCCGCGGGATGGCGGTGGTGTTCATGCGGCGATCCTGTTGGTTTCGTCGGCGGGATCGCCGCGGGAGTTACCGTCCGCGGGATCGCCGCGGGAGTTACCGGCCGCGGCATCGCCGCGGGCGTCGGCATCATGGCCGCGGGCCTGGAACTCGGCGCGGATCGCCTCCAGCCCCTTGTCCAGCAGGGGCGCGTAGAAGGCGTGGATCAGCGCCTCCACCTGCTCCGGCGTGTCCACCGTATTGACCTTGCTGCGGAATTCCGCGCTGCCCGGCAGCCCCTTGGAGTACCAGGCGACATGCTTGCGGGCCAGGCGCACGCCGGTGTTTCGGCCGTGGTGCTGCATGATGTCGCGGTAGTGCTCCAGCAGGATCTCCAGCTGCTCGGCCAGCAGCGGCTCGGCCGGGGCCACGCCGGTGGCCAGGTATTCCGCCACCATGCGCGGCAGCCAGGGCCGGCCGTAGCAGGCGCGGCCGATCATCACGCCATCGGCGCCGGAAAGCCGCAGCGCCTCGGCGGCGTGCTGCGGTGTCAGGATATCGCCATTGGCCAGGACCGGGATCTTCACCGCGTCCTTCACCGTGCGGATGAAGGCCCAGTCGGCGGTGCCGCTGTAGAACATCTGCCGGGTGCGGCCGTGCACCGTGACCAGGCGGATGCCGCAGTCCTCCGCGATCTTCGCCAGCTTGGGCGCGTTCAGCGAGTTGTGGTCCCAGCCCATCCGCATCTTCAGCGTGACCGGCACGTCCACCGCCTTCACGGTGGCTTCCAGGATCGCGGCGGCGCGCAGCTCGTCACGCATCAGCGCGCTGCCGGCGGACTGGCCGAGCGCCACCTTCTTGACCGGGCAGCCGAAGTTGATGTCGATGATCGCGGCGCCCTTGTCGGCGGCCAGCTTCGCCGCCTCGGCCATGGTCTGCGGGTCGCAGCCCGCCAGCTGCACCGCCGACGGCGCCCCGAAGCCGTCCAGCTCTGCCATCTTAAGGGTCTGCCGGTTCTCCCGCACCATCGCCTGGCTGGCGATCATCTCGGAAACCACCATGCCGGTGCCCAGCCGCCGCGCCAGGCGGCGGAACGGCAGGTCGGTGACACCTGACATGGGGGCAAGGTAGACCGGCACCGCAATGCGGATGCCGCCGACGTCGATCGGGGCCAGGGCTGGCGTCGTGGCGACCGAAGCCGAGGGGCTGATGCTCATCATTTGGGCAAAGTAAACCATGCCGCAGGGGCAGGCAAGGTAAACGCCTAATAATATGTCACCCTGCCTCGGTGGGCAGGGCCACCTATGCTGCACCGCCCTCGGCTGGTATGGGAGCGCCGCCATGAACCCTCCCGTTACCGCCGCCCTGCTGCTGGCCGCTGGCCGCGGCACCCGCTTCGGGGCCGACCGGCCGAAGCAATACCTGCCCCTGCTGGGCCGCCCGGTGCTGCGCCACGCTGCCGAGGCGCTGCTGGCCGAGGGGCTGGTGACGCTGCTGCAGCCGGTCTGCCCGGCCGGCGAGGAAGCCGAGATCAGCGCCATGCTGGCCGGCCTGCCGCATCTGCCGCCCGTGGTCGGCGGCGCCACCAGGCAGGACAGCGTGCGCAACGGGCTGGAAGCGCTGGGCCCGCACGCGCCGCAGGTGGTGCTGGTGCATGACAGCGCCCGCCCGGTGGTGCCCGCCGGCACCATCCCGCGCCTGCTGGCGGCGCTGCAAACCCACCCCGGCGCCATTCCGGCCCAGCCGGTGGCGGATACGCTGAAGCGCGGCGCCGGCGGCATGATCACGGAGACGGTGCCGCGCGCCGGGCTGTTCCGCGCCCAGACGCCGCAGGCCTTCCGCTACGACGCCCTGCTGGCAGCCCACCGCGCCATGACGGAGGAAGGCACCGACGACGCCTCGATCCTGGAAGCCCAGGGCCTGGCCGTGGCGCTGGTGGATGGCAGCGAGACCAACATCAAGATCACCTTCCCCGAAGACCTCGACCGCGTGGAGGCCATGCTGATGTCCCGTCTGGTTCCCCGCGTCGGCACCGGCTTCGACGTGCACCGCACCGAGGTCGGGCGGAAGATGATCCTCTGCGGCATCGATGTGCCCTGCGACTTCGGGCTTGAGGGCCATTCCGACGCCGATGTCGGCATCCACGCGCTGTGCGACGCGATCTATGGCGCGCTGGCCGAGGGCGATATCGGCACCTGGTTCCCGCCCAGCCAGATGACCTGGAAGGACGCCGACAGCGCCCAGTTCCTGGTCCACGCGGCTGACCGGGTGGCGGCGCGCGGCGGCGTGCTGGCCAATGTGGACGTGACCCTGATGTGCGAGCGCCCGCGGATTGGCCCGCATCGGGACGCGATGGAACAGCGACTGGCGGCGCTGCTGGGCGTGCCGCGCGGCCGCGTCAGCGTAAAGGCGACGACGACGGAGCGGCTGGGCTTCACCGGCCGGGGCGAGGGCATTGCCTGCCAGGCCGCGGCGACGGTGCTGCTGCCCTTCGCCTGAGCCTGAACGTAATCGGGGCCGCCCTGAGGAGAGCGGCCCCGTACACGGGAACGGAGGAGATGCCGGGAGTGTAGGCGCCCGGCTGCCCCCGCTTCATTGCATGTGGCGTGCCAACTACCCCATCCGCTCCAGGATGCTGACGTAATTGGCCACGGCGGCCCCGCCCATGTTGAAGATCCCGGCGCGGTCGGCCTTGGGCAACTGCATCGCCCCGGCCTGGCCGGTCAGCTGCATTGCCGCAATTGCGTGCATGCTGACGCCGGTTGCACCAATTGGATGCCCCTTGGCCTTCAGCCCGCCGGAGCGGTTGACCGGCAGCCGGCCGTCCTTCGCCGTCCAGCCTTCCAGCACGGCCCGCGCCCCCTGCCCTTCCGGCACCAGGCCCATCGCCTCGTATTCGATCAGCTCGGCGACGGTGAAGCAGTCATGCGTCTCGACGAAGCTGAGGTCGGTCACGCTGCCCAGGCCGGCGGCGGCCAGCGCCTGCTGCCAAGCCAACGCCGGGCCCTCGAACTTCAGGATGTCGCGGCTGGCGATGGGCAGGTAGTCGTTGACCTGCACCGCGGCGCGGAACCGCACCGCCTTCTGCATCGCCTTCGCCGTCTCGGCATCCGTCAGGATCAGCGCGGCGGCACCGTCCGAGACCAGGGAGCAGTCGGTGCGCTTCAGCGGGCCGGCGACGAAGGGATTCTTCTCGCTCTCGGTGCGGCAGAAGTCGAAGCCGAGGTCCTTCCGCATCTGGGCGTAGGGGTTGTCGCAGCCATTGGCGTGGTTCTTCGCGGCAATGGCGGCCAGCGCGTCGGAACTGTCGCCCCAGCGCTGGAAATAGCCCTCGGCGATCTTGCCGAAGACGCCGGCGAAGCCGCCCTCGATGCCCTGCTCGGTCTTGCGGTAGCTGGCGTTCAGCAGCAGCTCGCCCACCTGCTTGCCCGGCGTCGCCGTCATCTTCTCGGCGCCCACCACCAGGGCGAAGCGACCGCGCTTCGCCGCCAGGAAGTCCAGCGCGCCATGGATGGCGGCGGTGCCGGTGGCACAGGCATTCTCATACCGGGTCAGCGGCTTGAAGCGCAGCTCCGGCAGGGATTGCAGCACCAGGCTGGAAGGGAAGCCCTGGTTGGTGAAGCCTTCGCCGAAGACACCGACGAAGCCGGCATCCACCTCGGCCGGGCTGATGCCGGCATCCTCGATCGCGGCGCGGGCGACGCTGGCGATCAGGCTCTCCAGGTCCGGGGCGTCGTCGCGCCTGCCGAAGGGGCTGTGCGCCCAACCGACGATGCAGGCATCCGGTGCGTTGATCTCGGCCATGCGTGGCTCCTGTTCCATCCCACTGCATGCAGGATAGGCTCAGGCCGCGCCGGAATCATCCCCCCGCCCTGATACCGGCGCGGCGCCGTAGCGAATCAGTCGGCATTGCTTCACTGTGCGAGACGACTCCAGGGGATTGGGGAATCTTCAACCGCATGCGTTCACGCCTGCCTTACCTCCTGCTGGCGGCGGTTGCCGCTGGTGGCGGTGCCCTGTCTGGCGCCGGCTGGTGGCTTGCGGCCAGCGTGGCGGCGGCGGAGCGCGAGGAGCAGGCGGCGGCGGCGACCGGGCTGGTGCTGCGGGCGGCGCGCCTGGCGCGGGACGCCCTGCCCCGGGCGCTGGACCCCGCCGACCGGATGCTGGCGCAATTGCAGGCGCGGCAGACCGCGGTGGCAAGGGGCGACCGGCGGGAAGCCGAGGCGCTGGAGCAAACCCTGCTGACGCTGGCCCGCCGCGGCCAGGACGGCGTGCGCCTGGTGGCAGTGACCGATGCCGCCGGCAGCGTCGCCTGGTCCTCCCAGCCCGGCACCCTGCCGGCGTGGCTGGGCAACCAGGACTTCTTCATGGCGCATCGCTACGGCCGGGTGGCCACGGCGGTGGGCCGCATGCCCAACGCAACGCCCGGCCAGGGGGCGCTGGTGGTCTCCCGCCCGCTGCTGGGGCGGGAGGGCGGCTTTGCCGGCATTGCCCTGGTGGCGCTGGAACCCGGGCGCATCGCCCAGTTGCTGCCGGTGGCGAACGCGCCGGAGGAGCCGGTGCTGGCGCTGTACCATGCCGATGGCGGGCTGCTGGCGCGCGGCCGCGGCGCCGGCGCCATTGCCATGCCGGCCCAGCTGGACCCGCGGCTGCTGCCGGAAACCGGCGGCGAGCGCAATGAGATCCACCGCGACCCCCGCGACAACCACGCCCTGGCCACCGCTACCGCGCAACTGCCCGGCCAGGACCTGGTGGTGGCCGCGACATTGGACGACACGGCTGGCGCCGCCGCGGCCCGGCGGCTGGCGCTGGTGGCCTATGGCCTGGCGGCGCTGCTGAACCTGGCCTGGCTGGGGCTGCTGGGCTGGCTCGGCTGGCGGCTGCGGCGGAACGCGGCCGAGGGCGCGCCGGAGGAGGCGCATCCCTTGCCCGCGGTGCCGCCGGCAGCGCTGCCGGCCCGCGCCGGCGTGACCTGGCCCAGCCTGATCGAATCAATGCCCACCGCCAGCTATGCCGCCTTGGTGGCGGAGGATGGCAGCGTCCGCATCACCGCCCTGAGCCAGGCGCTGGAGCGGCTGACCGGCCACCCGCCGGCGCTGTTCCAGGACCAGGACCGCTGGCACCGCTGCATCGACTGGTCCAGCTATCCGCCCGGCCAACCGCTGCCGGAACGCCTGCTGCAGGAGGCGGAGGCCGAGGTGGACTACCGGCTGCGGCGCGCCGATGGCCGCTGGATGTGGCTGCGCGAGGCCTGCCGCGTGGTGGCGCGGAACGGCACCGGCGTGGAGGTTGTCGGCGTGCTGCACGACGTGACGCGGGAGCACGACCTGGCCCACCAGGCCGAGCGGGCAACCCGCGCGGCGGCGCAGGGCCTGGTCGCCGCCGGGCTGGCGCATGACCTGAAGGGGCCGCTGCAGACCATTTCCTTCGCCGCGCAGAACGGGCTGGACGCGCTGGCCAGCGGCACCGCGGGCACCGAGGAGGTGCGCCAGCGCCTGCTGCGGGTGGTGATGCAGAGCGAGCGTGCCTCCGCCATCGCCCGCCAACTGGGCGACTTCACCAAGCTGGAAAGCCTGAAGCTGGAGCCGGTGCACCTGGCCTCGGCGGTGCGGGCGGCGATGGGCGAGGTTTCCCAGTCCCTGCAGGAAGCCGGGGTGGAGGTGCAGCTGCGCCTGGCCGACAACCTGCCGCCGGTGCGCGGACTGGGGCTGATGGTGGAGCAGGTGCTGGTCAACCTGTGCCTGAACGCGCGCGACGCCATGGCCAGCCAGCCGGAAGGCCAGCGCGTGTTGCGGCTGGGCGCGATCTTCCGCGCCGATACCGACCAGGTGGAGGTGACGGTGACCGACAGCGGCGGCGGCGTGCCCCCTGCCCTGTTGGACCGCGTGTTCGAGATGCACTTCACCACGAAGGAGCGCAGCAAGGGCAGCGGGCTGGGGTTGACGCTCTGTCGCTTCATCATGTCGCGCTTCAGCGGCGGCATTGCGCTGCGCAACGTGCCCGGTGGCGCCGAGGTAAGGCTGGTGTTCCGGCGCGCGCAGTCGTTGGCGCCGCCGCCCCTGCCACGGCAGGGCCCGGCCGCCCCGGTTCCCGGCGACGCGCCCGCAAGGGCAAGCGCCGCCGGGTGACGCCCGGGGGGACGAACGGGATGCGCGGGCCGCGCCGATGGGCGCAGGCTGCCGCTGCCCAACGCGCTGCCGCGCCGGGCCGGTTTCACTGGGGTTGAAGGCGGGGCCTGACGGCCCGGCACCTGCTGCGGCCGGAAGCCGAGGCCCCGGCAGCGTCTGGCGCCCTCAGGCCGGCGGGAAGCCGGCGAAGACGTAGCCCATCTGCCGCACCGTCACGATGCAGGCTTCGCCAAGGTCGTCCTGCAGCTTCTGCCGCAGGTGCAGCACGGCGTTGTCCACCGCGCGGTCACCCGGGCGCCAGTCGCGGCGGAACACCAGGCGGGTCAGCTCGTCGCGGGTCCGGGTTTCGCCCGGCGTCTGCGCCAGGGCTGAAAGCGTGTCGAACTCCGCGGTGGTCAGCCGCAGCGGCGTGCCGTCCGGCCGGTAGACCCTGCGTTCCGCCTGCACCACGCGCCAGCCGGTACGGGCCGGGGCGGCAACGGCCACCGGGGCTGCCGGGGCGGCGGGCGCGAAGGCCGGCCGCACCGAAGGCCGGCGCAGATGGGCGCGCAGCCGGGCAACCAGCTCTCGGCCGGAAACCGGCTTCAGCAGGAAGTCGTCGGCGCCCTGCTCCAGGCCCAGCACGCGGTCCATTTCCTCGCGGTTGCCGGTGTGCATCAGGATCGGCACGTCCGTCATGCTGCGCAGCTGCGGCAGCATCACCAGCGTGTCCACGGTGCCGAAGCGCTGGTCCAGCAGGATGGCGTCCACCTTCTGCTGCTGCAGCACGGCCACAAGGTCGCCGAAGCTGTTCACCTCGATCGCCCGCATGCCGTAGCGCTGGATGTAGTCCGCGACCTCACCGGTCAGCGCCGCCTCGTCATCCGCCACCACCACCGTGGGCAGGGCATTGTCGAAGCTGGTCATCATGCCAAGGGCGGCGGCCTGGGAAGGCGCAACGCCTGGCACTGTTTGCAAAGAAATCATCCCTCTATCCCCCAGAGGTTAAGATCTCACTTTAAGAAGAACTGTTTCTTGGTCAGGCCCCCCAGCCTTCTTAAGAAACAGCTTGAAGCAGCGTCCCCCACTGCGTCGGCGGCCATAGTCAGCAGAACTCGACAACATCCGCAAGGGTAAATGCTTCATCAACAGTGCCGAGGCGACCGGCATTCTTGCGCTTTCGTGTGAGCAGCCCCGCCGAAACTTAAGACGTCACGTTAACTTCGGGGGATCTGACATGCGTTTCGTAGCGAAGAAGTCCAATAAGTCCGGCGGCTTGCAGGAAATCGCTGAGAAGAAGGCACAGCTTGGCCTGCCGCAGATGCCGCAAGGCGCCGACATCTACAGCCACGACCTGGCGGTGCTGGTGCTGAACGAGGAGGCCGACGTGCTGGACGAGGTGGCCGCCATGCTGCGCCGCCGCGGCCTGACCGTGCACCTGGCCGGCTCCGCCACCGAGGCACGGTCGCTGATGATGGCGCACCCGGAGATCGGCGTGATGCTGGCCGATATCTGCCCGTTGGAGGGCGAGGCCCTGCAGCTGGCGGCCAATGTGCTGGCCGGCAAGGCGCCGCTGCCGGCGGTGGAGCTGGTGCTGATCACCGGCTACGCCCATCGGGTTGAGGCGGCCAGCGGCCCGCTGATGAACCACATCGGCCTGCTGCAGGAGCCGTTGAAGTTCCGCGACATTTCCGCCGCGGTCAGCCAGGCGCTGTCGCGCTCCGCCGCCCGCCGGGCGCTGCCCGGGTCGCTGAACCTGCGCCACTACGACGCCGACTGACTGCCCGCCGTCGCCCCCGCGTCGCGGCACCTGTCAGGGGACGGGTGCCGCCACCGGGAGGTGGGTGCCCTTTCCCTCCCAAAATCAGGTATCGCCATGCACAATCCACAGCTTTCCGCTGGGGGCCTGGGTCGCCGCGCGCTGTTCGCCGGGATCGGTGGCGCCGGCATGGCCATGCTGCCACACCGGGCCCGGTCCGCCGCCGTTGCCTCGGACCAGGCGCAGTGGCTGGAATTCCGCCAGCGCTTCATCACCGCCGAAGGCCGCGTGGTGGATACCGGCAATCGCAACATTTCCCATTCGGAAGGCCAGGGCTACGGCCTGCTGCTGGCCGAGGCCTTCGACGACCGCCCCACCTTCGACCGGCTGCTGCGCTGGACCCGCGCCACGCTGCTGCGCCCGGAAGGTCTGCACGCCTGGCGCTTCCGCCCGGGTGGGGTGGGCGTGGACGACAACAACAACGCGACCGACGGCGACCTTTATATCGGCTGGGCGCTGCTGCGCGCGGCGCAGCGCTGGGATGACGCCGGTTATGGCACCCTGGGGCTGTCGCTGGGCCAGGCAATCAGCCGCCTTGTGGTGCTGCCGGTGCATGGACGCCGCCTGCTGCTGCCGGGCCGCCAGGGCTTTGCCGATGCCAACCGGGTGCTGCTGAACCCGTCCTACTATGCCTTTCCGGCGCTGGCCGCCTTTGGCCAGGCCAGCGGCGACCCGGTCTGGCAGGCGCTGGTCGAGGACGGCGTGAAGCTGCTGCGGGACGCGCGCTATGGCCGGTGGGGTCTGCCGGCCGATTGGGTGCAACTGCCGCGCGGTGAAAGCGCCACGCCGGTGATGGCGCAGGGCCGGCCGCCGCGGTTTTCCTACGACGCGGTCCGGGTGCCGCTGCACCTGGCCTGGGCCGGGCTGAGCAGCGAGCCGGCGCTGGATGCCGCCGCCCGCTTCTGGACCGACACCGCCGGTGCCGCGCCACCGGCCTGGACCGACCTGCGGACCGGGCAACTGAGCGGCGACCTGGCCTCCAGCGGCATGGCGGCGATTGCCACGGTGGCGCTGGAAAGCCGGCGCGGCCGGGCCAATCCGCAGGCGCTGCCCCGGGTGGCGCAGGCGCGGGACTACTACGCCGCGGCGCTGACCCTGCTGGCGCGGCTGGCCGCCAACGAGGCCCCGCCGCCCGGCATGGCACCGCGCCCCCTGGCGTCGCGGCCCGTGGTGGTGGCGACGTCGCCGGAAAAGGCCGAGAGCACCGCCAAGCCACAGGTGGTCAGCTTTGGCCAAGGGCTGGCGCGGGGCGCCGCCAGCCTGCTGGGTGCCCGCTGACGACGACAAAAGCCGACAAGCGGGACAGTAATGCCAAGTCACGACAAGGTCGCCGTCGGTTGAATAAAGTCGCCGACATGGCTTGAGCCATCCGCCCGCCGGCGCGACACTGCCCGCCAAGCCCGGCCTCGGCCGGGGAAAACAAGACGGGACGGACGCCAATGACAACGCGGCGAGCAACGCTGCTGCTGCCGGGGCTGCTGCTGGGTGCCGGCGCCCGGGCCCAAGGGGCGGAATGGCCCGACCGCCCGGTGCGGATCGTGGTGCCCACCGGCGCTGGCGGCATCACCGACATATTGGCGCGCATCGTCGCCCAGCACCTGGCGCCGCGCATCGGCCAGCCCGTGGTCATTGAAAACCGGCCGGGCGCCTCCGGCATCATCGGCACGGAAGCCGTGGTCCGCAGCCGGCCGGACGGCACCACACTGCTGATGGTCTATCCCAGCCACCCCGCCAACCCCGCGCTGAAGGCCCGCCTGCCCTACGATACCGAGCGCGACCTAGCGCCGATCTCCATCGTCTCCACCGTGGCGACCGTGGCGCTGGTGCCGAAGGAAAGCCCAGACCGCACCGCCGCCGACCTGATTGCCCGGGCGAAGCGGGAAAGGCTGGCCTATGCCTCGGTGGGCGCCGGGTCGCTCGCGCACCTGGCCAATGCGCTGTTCTGCTCCATGGCGGGCATCGAGATGCTGCACGTGCCGTTCCGCAGCGCGCCGGAGGCCCATGCCAGCGTGATGAAGGGCGAGGTGGCGATGTTCCTCGACCCGCCGATCACCACCCTGCCGCTGCTGCAGGGCGACAAGGTCCGCGCCATCGGCGTTTCCACGCGGGCGCGGCTGGCGGCGCTGCCCAACGTGCCGACCATTGCCGAAAGCGGGCTGCCGGGCTTCGAGGCGCTGGGCTGGAACGGGCTGCTGGCCCCGGCCGGCACGCCCCCTGCCCTGGTCCAGCGCTATTCGGCCGCGGTGCGGGAGATTCTGACCGACCCGGCGGTGAAGGCCGAGTTCACCCGCCACGGCACCGACGCGGTGCCCACCAGCCCCGAGCAATTCGCCAGCATCATCCATGCGGATATCCAGAAATGGGGCCGGGTGGTGCGCGAGGCCGGCATCACGCCGGACTGAGGAAGGACCCCAGATGCCCAGCTACCCCGCCGGCAACGGCTGCGACCTGCATTATCGCGACGACTGCTTCGCCGACGCCTGGGCGACGCCCGAGGCCGCCCTGCTGCTGCACGGCAATGCCGAAAGCGGCCAGGCCTGGAATGCCTGGATGCCCGTGATGGGCCGCGAGTTCCGGGTGATCCGGCCGGACATGCGCGGCTTCGGCGCCTCCACCCCCATGCCGCGCGACTATGGCTGGAGCTTCGATGAGTTGGTCGCCGACTATGTCGGGCTGCTGGACCATCTGGGCCTGGGCGCCGTGCATGTTGTGGCGGCCAAGGTGGCGGGCCCTATCGCCATGCGGCTGGCGGCGCTGCACCCCGGCCGGGTCAAGTCCCTGGTGCTGCTGGGCACGCTGGTCTCCGGCACCTCATCGCTGGGGGACAGGCATGCATCCTGGGTGAAGAAGATCACCGAGGAGGGCGTGGAGGCCTGGGCGCGCTGGACCATGCCGGGGCGGCTGGGCACTGCCTGCCCGCCGGAGATGCTGGAAGGCTGGAGCAAGCTGATGGGCGCGACCGCGCTTTCCACCCAGCTGGGCTTCATGGGCGGCGTGCCCGGCCTGGATGTCCGCGGCGACCTGAAGGACATCAAGGCGCCGACGCTGGTGGTGAACACCGACGCCAGCGGCATCGACGGCATGGACGCGACCCTGGCCTGGCAGCGGCAGATCAAGGGCAGCGAGCTGATGATCGTGCCGGGGGACAGCTACCACGTGGCCGCCAGCCACCCGGTGCAATGCGCGGCGGCGACGGTTGAGTTCATTCGGAGGCGGGGACGTTGAGCAACACCAAGGCGGTCTCTCCGCCCGACAACAGCTGGGAACCGGAACTGGCGGACCTCCGCCATCGGGAGGCTCTGGCCAAGCGCATGGGCGGCGCCGACAAGGTGGCGCGCCAGCACGCCGGCGGCCGGCTGACGGTGCGGGAGCGCGTGGACCAGGTGCTGGACACCGGCAGCTTCCACGAGGTCGGCGCCATCGCCGGCAAGGCCCAGTACGACGCGGACAACGAGTTGGTGGACTTCACCCCCAGCAACTGCGTCATGGGCCGCGGCCTGGTGGATGGCCGGCCCGTGGTGGTCTGCGGCGACGACTTCACCGTGCGCGGCGGCAGCGCCGATGCGACCATCCGCGACAAGCCGATCATGGCGGAACGCATGGCGGCCGACCTTCGGTTGCCGATCATCCGCATCATCGAAGGGTCGGGCGGCGGCGGGTCGGTCAAGACCATCGAGACGACGGGCCGCGCCAACCTGCCGGGCGGCGTCGGCGGCACCTGGATGTACCACCACACCGGGGACAACCTCTCCCGCGTGCCCTGCGTGGGCCTGGGCCTGGGCAGCGTGGCCGGGCTGGGCGCGGCGCGGCTGGCGGCGACGCATTTCTCCATCATGGTGAAGGAGACCTCGGCGATGTTCGTCGCCGGTCCGCCGGTGGTCTCCGCGCTGGGCAAGCCGATCACCAAGCAGGAGCTGGGCGGCTGGGAAATCCAGTGCAAGGCCGGCGGCGTGGATCACGCGGTGGACAGCGAGCCGGAGGCCTTCGCCGCCGCGCGCCGCTTCCTCAGCTACCTCCCCTCCAGCGTCTGGGAACTGCCGGCGCGCCAGCCGAGCACGGACGACCCGGAGCGCCGGGTGGAGAAGCTGATATCAGCCATCCCTCGCAACATCCGCCAGACCTACCGCGCCCGCCCGATCATCGAGAGCCTGGTGGATGAGGGCAGCTTCTTCGAGATGGGCAAGCTGTTCGGCCGGCCGATCATCACCGGACTGGCGCGCCTGCAAGGCCTGCCGGTGGCGGTGATGGCCGGCGACCCGATGTTCTATGCCGGCAGTTGGACCGCGGATGCCTGCGCCAAGGTCATCCGCTTCGTCGACCTGGCGGAGACCTTCCACCTGCCGGTGGTCTACCTGATGGACTGCCCGGGCTTCATGATCGGGCTGGAGGCTGAGCAGCGCGCCACCATCCGTTGGGGCGTGCGGGCCATGGCCGCGGTGAACCAATGCACCGTGCCGTGGTGCACGGTCATCCTGCGCAACGCCTTCGGCGTGGCCGGCGTGGTGCACCAGCCGGCCAGCCGCTATTCCATGCGCTATGCGTGGCCCTCGGCCCGCTGGGGCAGCCTGCCGCTGGAAGGTGGGATCGAGGCGGCCTATCGCGCCGACCTGGATGCTGCGGAAGACCGCGGGGCCAAGCTGGCGGAGATCGAGGGCCGCCTGCAGAAGCTCCGCAGCCCGCTGCGGACCGCGGAAGCCTTTTGGGCCGAGGAGATCATCGACCCCCGCGACACCCGCAAGCTGCTGTGCGAGTTCAGTCGGCTGGCGGAACCGCTGCGCGCGCCGGGGCAGCGCAGCCACGGGCTGCGTCCCTAGCGCCGGGCGGCCGATTCACGTCGCCGGTGCTGCCACCGGCGACGTTCAGAACGCCAGCAGCCGGTCGATCTCGGCCTGGTCGATATCCGGCCCGCTGCCGCCGGTGGAGGTGATGACTGGCTTGGCCGCCTCCACTGCCGCGGCCTGGGGCGTGACCAGCCGGTCCAGCATGGTCTCCACGCTCTGCAGGTGCTCGATCGCGCGGCGCAGGCGCTGTCCGGTCAGGTCCTGGAAGGTGCAGGCCTCGAAGATGTCGTTGACCTTGGAAAGCAGCGCCGCCGGGTCCTTCTGGCCGCTGCTGGCCCAGTCCGCGATCGCCTCGGCTGCTTCCATGATGCTGTTGGCGGCCTGTTCAGTGGCGACCACTACGGCCTCCAGCTCGTTGCCGCTGTTGCGGGTGGCCAGGGTCGGCGCCGCCACCAGCCCGCCGATCTGCGCGTGGATCGCCGCGATCTGCGCGCCCAGGTTGCCCTCGCTGAACTCGGCCAGTTCCGCGGTGGCGTGCAACTCGGCGCTCAGCTCAGCAAAGCGGCGGTCCACGAAGCGGTGCAGGCTGTCCACCCGCCCACCCAGTTCGGACCGCACGACCTCGCGCAGCAGCGTTTCCAGATCCTCCGGCATCGGCAGCCCTCCGGCTGGCACCATGCCGGGGCCTGGTTAACCAAAGCCCCTATTCCGCGCGGATTCCGGCGGCGTTGATCAGCTCGCGGAACTGCCGGCGGTTCGCCTCCATGCGGGATGCCAGCACGTCCGGGCCTTCGTAGATCGGCGTCAGGCCGTTATCCAGCAGGCGCTGGCGGAGCTGCGGCTGCTGCAGCCCGGTGCGGATGGCCCGTGCCCAACCCTCAATCGCCTCGCGCGGCATGGCCTTGGGCCCGCAGGCGGCGAACCAGCCGCTGATGGAAAAGCCCGGCACGTCGGCGGAGATGCGCGGCGCGGGGTAGCCGGGGTGGCCGGTGTCGTCCGCCACGGCCAGCAGGCGCAGCGAGCCGTCGCGGATCTGGCCGGAGACATCGGCCAGGTTGGTGATGAAGAAATCCACCCGGTGCCCCAGCAGGTCCACGATGGCCGGCGAGCCACCGCGATACGGCACGTGGACGATATCGATCGCGGCCATGCGCTTCAGCAACTCGCCGGCCAGATGCTGCGCGCTGCCGATGCCGGCACTGGCGAAGGTCAGCTTGCCCGGCTGCGCCCGCGCCGCGGCCAGCACCTGCGCCACGCTGCGGTACGGGCCATCCGCCGCCACCACCAGGCCGTAGGTGGAAAGCGCCAGGTTGGCCACCGGGATCATCTCGGTCACCACGTCCACCGGCAGGCGCTGGCCCGGCAGGTTGGGGCTGATGGTCATGGTGCCCATCGGGCAGGCCAGCACGGTGTAGCCATCCGGCGTGCCATGGGCCACGGCATCGGCGGCGATCATGCCATTGGCGCCGGTGCGGTTCTCCACCACCGTGTTCTGGCCCAGCACGGTGCTGGCCATCTCCGCGATCACCCGCGCTGTCAGATCCCCGGCGCCACCGGCGGGGAAGCCGATGATGACGCGCAGCGGGCGGTCCGGGAATTCGGCGCGGGCCAGCCCCGGCAGCAGCAGCAACAGCGCGGCGAACAGCAGGCGCGGCATGGCGTTGGTCCTTCCCAGATGGTCCCGCCGTTGGCCCGGCGCTTGTGTCGCAGCATCCCGCCCGGCGCGCGGCGGCGTCAAGCACTTGCCGCGCCGCGCCGCCCGTGCCCGAATGCGGCAGGGAAGAACACCACCACGGCATACACTGAAGGAGAGACCGATGCTGCTCCGCGTGATGCTGACGCTTTGCCTGTGCCTTGCCGCGCTGGCCGCGCATGCCGCCGATTTCGCGCCCAACCGCCCGGTGCGGATCATCGTGCCGGTCTCCCCCGGCGGCAGCGCGGACGTGATGGCGCGCATCATGGCCCAGGCGCTGACCCCCATGTGGGGCCAGCAGGTGGTGGTGGAAACCCGCACCGGCGCCGGCGGGCACATCGGCGGGGAGCTGGTGGCGCACAGCCCCGGCGACGGCCACACGCTGCTGTTCGGCACCATCGCCATCCACGCCGCCTACGGCATGTACAGCCGCCTGGGCTACGAGCCGGCGCGCGAGCTGGCGCCGGTGGTGATGCTGGTGGAAGTGCCCTTCGTGGTCACGGTGAACCCCACGACACCCTTCCGCACGCTGGCCGAGTTCATCGCCGCGGCCAAGGCGCGCCCGGGGCAGATCACCTTCGGGTCCGCCGGCAACGGCACCAGCACCCACATGGCCGGGGAGCTGTTCCAGCTGGTGGCCGGCGTGCAGTTGCAGCACGTGCCCTATCGCGGTTCCAGCCAGGCGCTGAACGACGTGATGGCCGGCAACATCAACGCGATGTTCGAGAACCTGCCGACCATTCCGCCGGTGCTGCGGGATGGCCGGGTGCGCGCCCTGGCGGTGAGCAGCCAGCAGCGCGTGCCGCCCCTGCCGGAGACGCCGACCGCCGGGGAAGCCGGGCTGAATGGCTACGTGACCAACGCCTGGTTCACTATCGCGGCGCCGGGCAGCACGCCCCCTACCCTGCTGGATGCCTTGAACAAGGATGTCCGCACCGCCATGGCGCAGACGGAGACGCGGGACAAGCTGCTGGCGCTGGGCACCACGCCGCGCGGCGACCTGGATGTGGCCGCGGTGCGCGCGTATTTCGCGCGGGAGACGGTGGTGTGGAACCGCGTCATCGCGGCCGCCAACCTGAAGGTGGACTGAATGGGTGAGGTACGCCTCAACGTCGCCGAGGGCGTGGCGCGGCTGGTCTTCGACAACCCCGCGAAGCTGAACGCGATCGACGCCGCCATGTGGCGGGCGCTGCCTAGCTTGCTGGCGCGGGTGGCCGGGGACCAGGCGATCCGCGTGCTGGTGCTGGCTGGCGCGGGCGAGCGCGCCTTCTGCACCGGCAACGACATCAGCGAGTTCGACAGCATCCGCGCCGACCCGGTGCAGGCCGATGCCTATAACGACCTGCAACGCGCCGTGGCCCGGGCGATGGTGGCGCTGCCCAAGCCGGCCATCGCCGCGCTGCATGGCCACGCGCTGGGCGCCGGCATGGAGTTGGCGCTGCAATGCGACTTTCGGTTGGCGACCCCGGCCGCGCGCATGGGCGTCCCGGCGGTGAAGCTCGGCCTGCCCTATCGGATGGAGGACATCGTCAAGATCGCCGATGTCGTCGGCCTGGCGCGGGCGCGGGAGATGGTGCTGACCGGGCGCAGCTACGCCGGGGAAGACCTGCTGGCGCTGGGCCTGGTGCAGCAGGTGCTGCCCGACCGCGCGGCGATGGAAGCGGAAGTGGCCCGGCTGGCGGCGGAACTGGCGGCCAATGCGCCGCTCTCCCTGGCTGCCGCCAAGCTGAGCTTCCGTGAACTGGCGCGGCGCGACGCCCCGCCCGACCTGGCGGCCTGCCGCGCCGCCGATGACGCCTGCTACGCCAGCGCCGACTACGCCGAGGGCCGCCTGGCCCGCCGCGAGAAGCGCGCACCGCGATTTACTGGGAAATGACGATGCTCTCCTTGGGAATAGACATTGGCGGCACCTTCACCGACGTGGTGGTGCTGGACCCGCGCGACGGACGCGCGGTGATCTGGAAGGAAAGCACCACGCCGGACGACCCCGCGCGCGGCGCCATGACCGGCACGTTGGCGGTGCTGAAGAAGGCTGGCGTGCAGCCCGGGCAGATCGGCCGCGTGGCCCACGCCACCACGCTGTTCACCAACGCGCTGATCGAGCGCAAGGGCGCGAAGACCGGCCTGCTGGCAACGGCGGGCTTCGAGGACGGGCTGGAGATTGGCCGCGAGCGCAAGTACGAACTCTACGACATTTTTATTAGTATGCCGCAGCCGCTGGTGCCGCGGCCTTGGCGGCGCGGCGCGCTGGAACGCGTCGGCGCGGATGGCGCGGTGGTGCAGCCGCTGGACGTGGATGCGGCGCTGCGTGAGGTGGAGGCGCTGGTGGCGCAGGGCGTGGAGAGCCTGGCCGTCTGCCTGCTGCACAGCTACGCCAACCCTTCGCATGAGCGCGCGATTGCCGAGGCGGTGGCGCGGCGCTTTCCCGCGTTGAGCGTGTCGCTCTCCTCCGACATCGCGCCCGAAATCCGCGAGTATCCGCGCGCCAGCACCACCGTGGCCAACGCCTATGTGCGGCCGCTGGCGGAACACTACCTGGAACGGCTGGAGAGCGAGTTGCGCGCCGCCGGCATTCCCGGCGGGCTGTTCCTGATGCTGTCCAATGGCGGCCTGACCCATGTGGCCGAGGCCAAGCGCGCCCCGGTGCAATTGTTGGAAAGCGGCCCGGCGGCAGGTGCGCTGGCGGGTGCGTGGTTCGGCCGGAATGCCGGGTTGGATCGCGTGCTCGCCTTCGACATGGGCGGCACCACGGCCAAGCTGGCGCTGGTGGATGGCAATGAGCCGCTGGTGGCCTGGGGCTTCGAGGCGGCACGCGAAAAGCGCTTCCTGCGCGGCAGCGGGCTACCGATCCAGATCGCCACGGTGGAACTGATCGAGATCGGTGCCGGCGGTGGCAGCATCGCCCGGCGCAGCGACCTGGGCACGCTGAACGTGGGGCCGGAAAGCAGCGGCGCGCAGCCGGGCCCGGCCTGCTACGGGCGCGGCGGCACGGAACCCACCGTGACCGACGCCGACCTGGCGCTGGGCTACCTGAACGCCGACTTCTTCCTGGGCGGCGCCATGCAGATCGACATGCCCGCGGCGCAGGCGGCGCTGGGCAACCTGGCCGGCGCGCTGGGCGTTACGGCGGAACGCGCGGCCTTCGGCGTACATGACGTGGTCAACGAGAACATGGCCGGCGCGGCGCGCGTGGCCATTGCCGAACGCGGGCGCATCCCCAGCGAATACGCGCTGCTGGCCACCGGCGGCGCGGCGCCGGTGCATGCCTGGCACGTGGCGCGGAAGCTCGGCATTTCCCGCGTGGTCTGCCCGCCTGGTGCGGGCGCCGGCAGCACCATCGGCATGCTGATGGCGCCGGCCCGGGTGGACCGCACCGCCAGCTTCAGCCAGCCCTTGGCCAGCGCCGACTACGCGGCGGCGGAGGCGATCTTCGCCGCGCTTGAGGCCGAGGCGCTGGAGGTGCTGCGCGAGACCGGCGCCGATGCCGAGGCGCGCGTGGTCAGGCGCCTGGCGGATATGCGCTACATCGGCCAGGGCAGCGAGATCACCGTGGCGCTGCCGCCGGGCTTCGCGCAGCCGGGCGTGCAGGCGGCGTTCGAGGAAGCCTATCGCGCGCTGTTCGCCCGCACGCCGCCCGGCGCGGCGGCGCAGTTCGTTACCTTGCGGCTCAGCGTCACGGCGCCGATGCCGGGCGCCGGCAACCGGCTGGAACTGCCGCGCCATGCGGGGACCGAGGCGCTGAAGGGCTATCGGCAGGTGTTCTTCCCGGATGGCGGCGCGCTGCGAACCGCTGTCTATGACCGCTACGCGCTGGCGCTGGGCGCCACGGTCAGCGGTCCCGCGGTGTTCGAGGAAGACGAGAGCACCTTCATCGTCGGCCCCAAGGCGACGGCGCGCGTGTTGGAAGACGGTTCCATCCTGGCGGAGGCGATCTAGATGAGCAGGACCTTCGACGCGGTTGAGCTGGAACTGCTGTGGCGCCGACTGATCTCCCTGGTGGATGAGGCCGCCGCCGCGCTGGTGCGGACGAGTTTCTCGACCCTGGTGCGGGAGAGCTATGACTTCTCCTGCATCGTCACCGACGAGACCGGGCAATCCCTGGTGCAGGCAACCGAGAGCATTCCGTCCTTCATCGGCACGCTGCCGGAGACGGTGAAGCACTTCCTGCGCTTCTTCCCGGCCGACAAGCTGCAGCCGGGCGATGTGCTGATCACCAACGACATCTACCTCGGCACCGGGCACCTGCCGGATATCACACTGGCCAAGCCGATCTTCCGGAACGGCAAGCTGGTGGCGTTCAGCGCCTCCACCGCGCATGCGCCGGATATCGGCGGCAAAATCCGCAGCCCTGAACCGCGCGAGGTGTTCGAGGAAGGCCTGCAGATTCCGCCGATGAAGTTCTATCGCGCCGGCGTGGCGGACGAGACGCTGGTGGAGATCATCCGCAAGAATGTCCGCACGCCGGACCAGACCATGGGCGACCTCTACGCCCAGGTTGTCGCGCTGGACCTGATGGAGGACCGGCTGCTGAACCTGATGCAGGGCTACGACCTGCCGGACCTGAACGACCTGGCGCGGGAAATCCAGGGCCGCTGCGAAAGCGCGATGCGCGACGCGATCCGCGCCCTGCCGGATGGCACCTACCACAGCGAGTTGCAGACCGACGGCCTGCTGGACGTGCCGATCACCATCCGCATGGCGTTGACCATCAGCGGCGACGAGATCAGCATGGACTTCGCCGGCACCGACGCGCAGGTGGACCGGGCGATCAACTGCGCCATGTGCTACACCTACGCCATGGTGATGTACGGGGTGAAGGTCTGCACCAACCCCAACCTGCCGAACAACGAGGGCGCCTGGCGGCCGATCCATGTCACCGCGCCGGCCGGCAGCATCGTCAACCCGGTCTTCCCCGCCTCGGGCGGCTCGCGCATGCTCATTGGGCATTACCTGCCGATGCTGGTGTTCGGCTGCCTCGGCCAGGTGGTGCCGGAGCGTGTCATGGCGGCGTGCGGCAGCCCGATGTGGGGCATGAACCAGTCCGGCGTGCGGGCCAACGGCAAGCCCTACGCCAACATGTTCTTCTACAATGGCGGCATGGGCGCCAACCACATGGCGGACGGCATCACCACGCTGTCCTGGCCGTCCAACGTCTCCTCCACCAGCATCGAGATCAGCGAGCACATCGCCCCGCTGCGCTTCCGCCACAAGAAGCTGCGGCCGGACAGCGGCGGCCCCGGCAAGCTGCGTGGCGGGTTGGGTCAGGAAATCGCCATGGAATGCCTGAGCGAAACGCCGATCGCGGTCAGCTTCCTGGCCGAGCGCACGATCTTCCCGGCCTTCGGCATCGAGGGCGGCCAGGCCGGCGCGCCCGGTGCGGTGGTGATCAACGGCGCGATGACGGACCCGAAGAAGCAATACGTGCTGCGCGCCGGCGACACCGTGACGCTGCACACGCCGGGCGGTGGCGGGCATGGACCGGCAAGCGAACGCGACCGCGCCGCGCTGGCCGCCGACCAGGCCGCCGGCTACGTGACGGACGTCGCGCCCTATCGCTGAAGGCTGGCGACGAAGGCGTCCTGCGGCGGGTTCGCCGCGGGGTCGCGCCAGCGTTGTTCATAGAACGGCGCCATCCGTTCGTACTCGTCGTGCAGTTCCCGCAGCGCGACGATGGCGCTGGGGGAGAAATCCACCCGCAGGTCGCGGATCGGGAAGCTCTCGCCCAGCGCCACTTTCAGGCTAGCGGAGCGCTCGGTCATCGGACCGTTCGGCCCAACCTGGCCGCCGGCGGCGCGGGCGGCTTCCAGGCCTCGCAGCAGGCGTTCGCCCAGCGGCTGGCCGGCGCTCGTTTCAAACGCCTGCACCATGCCTTCCACCACCTGCGGCCCGGCCAGCACGTTGCCGCAGGCGGCGCAGTCGCGGCCCTGCAACTGCCCGGCCCATGCGCGCGGCCGGCTGCCGGTATGCGCCAGCGCGGTGCCGCGCGCATCCACCAGGCTGACCTGGCGCCAGTCGAAATCCGCATCCCAATCGCGCAGCCTGGCGATCACCTCCGGCGCGTCCAACCCTTCCCGCAGCAGGCGAATGGCCTCGCCCGGGATGACGTAGCTGGCAAAGCCCTGGCTCATCACCGCGCCCACACCGGCAACCGCGCGGCTGCGGGCGCCGCAGGCCAGGGAATAGGTGGCCACCGCCACGCCCACCGCGCCGGTTTCAGCGCAATATCCCGTTATGCTGAAGGTCATGTCACGGCTCCGTCCCCAAGCAAGGCTAGGACGCACCCATTCGCGGCGATAGGGTCCGCCGCCTGATGCAGGAGAGACCGCCATGCTGACCGTCGCCATCATTGCCCAGGGCGCCATGGGTGCCGGCATCGCCCGCCGGCTCAGCGACAACGGCGTGACCGTGCTGACCGACCTGGAAGGCCGCAGCCCCGCCAGCGCGGCGCGGGCGGAGGCCGCGGGGATGCGGGCGGCCTCGCCGAAGGATGTCGCGCGGGCGGATATCATCCTGTCCGTGCTGCCGCCGTCGGAGGCGCTGACCCTGGCGGAGCGCTACGCCCCGCTGCTGCCGGCCACCGCGCTGTACGCCGACTGCAACGCCATCAGTCCGGAACAGTCGCTGCGCGTGGCGGCGGCGCTGGAGCGCAGTGGCTGTGGCTTCGTGGATGCCGGCATCATCGGCGGGCCGCCGCGGGCGGATGGCTATACGCCCAAGCTCTACGCCAGCGGCCCGCACGCGCCGCGCCTGGCGGTGCTGGCGCAGCACGGGCTGAAGGTGCCGGTGCTGGAAGGGCCGCTCGGCGCCGCCTCGGCGCTGAAGATGTGCTACGCCGGCATCACCAAGGGGCTGACCGCGCTGGGCAGCGCGACTTTCCTGGCCGCCACCCGGGCCGGCGCGGCCGAGGCGCTGCATGCCGAATTGGCGGAAAGCCAGCCGGCGCTGCTGCCCTGGCTCGGCCGCTTCATCCCCAGCATGTACGACAAGGCCTATCGCTGGGTTGGTGAGATGGAGGAGATCTCCGCCTTCCTGTCCGAGGACGAGGTGCGCGGCGAGGCGGCGATCTATGCCGGCATGGCCGCGCTGTACGCCCGCCTGGCGGAGGACCAGGCCGGCGAAAAGCTGGAAGTCCAGGCGTTGCAACGCTTCCTCGCGCTGGGGAAGAAGGGTTAGCCTGCGCTCTCCAAGCCGGGAGCCGCCGCCGATGACCACCACCCTGATCCGCAATGCCGCCTGGGCCGTGGTGTGGAACGGCACCGCGCATGAATACCGCCGCAACGTGGACGTGCTGCTTGCCGGCGGCCGCATCGCCAGCATCGCCCCGCATGCGGAGGCGCCGCCGCCCGCCGGCGCCACGGTGGTGGATGGCAGCGCCATGTTGCTGCTGCCCGGCCTGGTCAACATCCACAGCCACCCGACGACGGAGCCGGGTATCCGCGGCATCCGCGAGGACCACGGCGTGCCGGAACAGCAGATGACCGGGCTGTTCGAGCGGATGCAGGCGCTGACGCTGGACGAGGCCGGGCGGCAGGCGGCGCAGAAGCTGGCCTATGCCGAGTTGCTGTCGGCCGGCGTGACCAGCGTGGTGGACCTCTCGGCCCCCTTCCCCGGCTGGCTGCAGACCATGCGAGACAGCGGGCTGCGCGTCTGGGTCGGGCCGGGCTTTGCCAGCGCGCGCTGGGGCATGTCCGCGCCGCAGAGCGTTGAGTGGCTATGGGACGCGCCGGGCGGCTACACCGGCTTCGCGCGGTCGCAGGCGATCATGGATGAGGCCGAGCGCGACCCGTCCGGCCGGCTGTCCGGCATCGTCTTCCCGGCGCAGATCGACACGGTGGAGGAAGGCCTGTTCCGCGACGCCGTGGCCTATGCGCGGCAGACCAATCGGCCTTTCACCACGCATATCGCCCAGGCGGTGGTGGAGGTGCGGGAGATCATCCGCCGCCACGGCATCACGCCCATTCAGTGGGCCGGGCAGCTCGGCCTGCTGGGGCCGACCAGCATCCTCGGCCATGCGATCTTCCTGGACGAGCACCCGAGCGTGGGCTGGCACACCGCGACGGATATGGGCCTGATCGCGGAGAGCGGCACCGCCGTGGCGCATTGCCCCAGCCCCTTCGCCCGCTATGGCGAACACCTGGCGCATTTCGGCAAGTACGTCGCGCGCGGCGTGCGGATGGGCCTGGGCACCGATGTGGCGCCGCACAACCTGATCGAGGAGATGCGCCTGGCCATTCTGCTGGCGCGTGGCGTGGCCAAGCATATCGACGCGGCCAGCACCGCCAGCCTGTTCCACGCCGGCACGGTGGGCGGCGCCGATGCGCTGGGCCGGCCGGACCTGGGCCGCCTGGCGCCGGGCATGGCGGCGGACGTGGTGCTGGTGGACCTGGCCCACCCGCTGATGCAGCCGCCGCGCGACCCGCTGCGTAACCTGGTCTGGCACGCCGCCGACCGCGCCATCCGCCGCGTGTACGTGGCCGGCGAAATGGCACTGGCCGATGGCAAGCCGGTGGGGCTGGACACCACGGAGGCCGGCGGCATCCTGGCCGAGAGCCAGGCCCGGATGCTGCGGGATTCGGCCAAGCGCGACTACCTGAAGCGCGACGGCGATGTACTGACGCCGCTCAGCCTGCACCTGCCGCACTGAGGCGCCGAGCATGACCCAGCGCTCTCCCGCCCAGCTCATGCGCGGCTTCTTCGCCGATGTCTGGAACGCCCGCGCGCCGGACCAGGTCGCTGCCTACATGGCGCCGGACGTGGTGAATTACGCGGTTGACGAAGCTGGCGGGCATCTCGTCGGGCACGCGCCGTTCCAGGAGTTCCTCGGGCGCTTCCTCGGCAACTTCAGCAACATCCACTTCACCATGGATGACGTGATGGAAAGCGGCGACTCGGCCGCCGCGCGATGGCATTGCACGCTGACGCATACCGGGCCGGGCCTTGGCGTGCCGCCCACCGGCAAGACCTTGACCATCCGCGGCATGACCTTCCTGAAGGCCCGCGACGGCTTCATCACCGAGGGCTGGAACGAGTGGGACCGCGCGGCCTTGGCCACCCAGCTGGGGTTGCTGGTCCCGGCCTGAGGTTCCGACGTGGAAATCCCGCCGGCGCCGGCATCCGGAGCCCTGTCCGCGTCGTTGAGGATTCATTGCGGCACCCCCGGGGGGGCTGGCATGATGCGTGATCATAACCGCCAGCAGGAGTACCAGCCTTGAGCATCTTCGGCACGATCATGTCCAAGTTGAGCGACTACGCCCATGCGGCTGGCCATGCCGCCACCCAGGCCGCCGCGGCGGTCGGCATCGGCACCGCCCAGGCCGCACCGGCCGCCGCCCCTGCCGCTGCCCCGGCCGCCGCGCCGCTGGCCAAGGTGGATGTGGAGAAGGTGCTGACCGAGTTGGCGGCCAAGCACGGCCAGCCCTCCAACTGGCGGGTCTCGATTGTCGACCTGATGAAGCTGCTGGACCTGGACAGCAGCCTGACCGCGCGCAAGGCGCTGGCGGCCGAACTGGGCTTCACCGGCGACACCAACGACAGCGCCACGATGAACATCTGGCTGCACAAGCAGGTGATGAAGAAGCTGGCCGAGAACGGCGGCAAGGTTCCCGCCGACCTGCACTGAGCCCGCGGGCTACGGCTCGTCGGCCTTGAACCCGCTGGCGGCGATGACCGGCGCCCAGCGGGCCCGGTCCGCCCCGATGCGATCGCGCAGCCCGGCCGGCGCCCCGCCGGTCGGCTCCATGCCATAGCTGCGCAGCTTGGCCGCAACGGCCGGCATGTGCAGCACGGCGGTGATCGCCTCGGCCAGCTGGGCGCGCACCGGCTCCGGCACGCCAGGCGGGGTGAACATGCCGTTCCAGGCGCTGCCGACGAAATCCACACCCTGTTCGTTGAAGCGCAGCACCTCCGGGGCCTGGCTCCAGCGGCCCTGCCCCAGGCTCTGCGCCAGCAGGCGCAGGCGGCCACCGCGATGCTGCTCGATGAACTCGGCACCGATGGTCATGCCGGCGACGACATGGCCGCCCTCCAGGTCCGGGATGATGGCGCCGGAACTGCGGTAGATCACCGGCGTCAGCGGCTGGCCGGTGCTGGCGGCCATCAGGTGCACGGCGAAGCGCGGCAGCCCCGTGGCGCTGTTTACCGCAATCTCGGCACCGCGCGAGCCCACCGCCGCCAGCCAGCCGCGCAGCGTGCCGCCGCCGGGCGCGTCGTGCTTCACCGCCAGGCCGAAGGGCGCATCGGTGATGTGGCACAGCGGCGCCAGCTCGGCGTCGGGGTCCATCGGCGGCTTGCGGAACACCAGCGGCGAGAGCGCGGATACGCCGATATTGGTCTGGATCAGCACGCTGCCATCGGTCGGCGCACCGCGCACCCCCATGGCGGAGGCGAAGCCGCCGGCGCCGACGCGGTTGTCCACCACCACGGCGCGGCCCAGCCGTTCACGCAGGCCATCCGCCAGGGTGCGGCACAGCAGGTCCACCGAACTGCCGGCGCTGCCGTTGACCAGGATCCGCAGCGGCGGCGCGTTCTGCGCGCGGGCGATCCCCGGTGCCGAGAGCGAAAGCAGGCCAAGGCCGCGGCGTGTGAGCAAGGACATCTTCCCTCCGGCTGGCCTGTACGGGCCATGGCTGGCAGAATAGCCGCAACTGGCATGGCTGGAGAATGGGTATGAAGACGCGCGCGGCAGTGGCATGGGCGGCAGGCAAGCCGCTGAGCATCGAGACGGTGGAGATCGGCGGGCCGAAGGCCGGCGAGGTGCTGGTGGAGGTGATGGCGACCGGCATCTGCCATACCGACCAGTACACGCTGAGCGGCCGCGACCCCGAGGGCCTGTTCCCCGCCATCCTGGGCCATGAGGGCGCCGGCATCGTGCGCGAGGTCGGCGCCGGCGTGACCAGCCTGAAGCCGGGCGACCATGTGATTCCGCTGTACACGCCGGAATGCCGGCAGTGCAAAACCTGCCTGAGCCAACGCAGCAACCTCTGCACCAGCATCCGCGCCACCCAGGGCAAGGGGTTGATGCCGGATGGCACGTCGCGCTTCAGCTGCGATGCCGGCCAGATCATGCACTACATGGGCTGCAGCACCTTCGCCAACTTCACGGTGCTGCCGGAGATTGCCCTGGCGAAGATCCGTGAGGACGCGCCGTTCGACAAGGTCTGCTACATCGGCTGCGGCGTCACCACCGGCATCGGCGCGGTCATCAACACCGCCAAGGTCTGGCCGGGCGCCAATGTCGCCGTCTTCGGCCTGGGCGGCATCGGGCTGAACGTGCTGCAGGGCGCCCGCATGGTCGGCGCCGACAAGATCATCGGCATCGACCTGAACCCGGCGCGGGAAGCCATGGCGCGCCAGTTCGGCATGACCCACTTCATCAACCCCAACGTGGTCGGCCACGACAAGGTGGTGCAGGCCATCCAGGACCTGACCGATGGCGGCGCCGACTTCAGCTTCGAGTGCATCGGCAACACCAAGGTGATGCGCCAGGCGCTGGAATGCACCCATCGCGGCTGGGGCGAGAGCATCATCATCGGCGTGGCCGGCGCCGGCGAGGAGATCAGCACCCGCCCCTTCCAGCTGGTCACCGGCCGCAACTGGCGCGGCACCGCCTTCGGCGGCGCGCGGGGCCGCACCGACGTGCCGAAGATCGTGGACTGGTACATGCAGGGCAAGATCGACATCGACAGCCTGATCACCCACGTCATGCCGCTGGACCAGATCAACCACGGCTTCGAGCTGATGGAACGCGGCGAAAGCATCCGCTCCGTCGTCGTCTACTGATGGCGGATGACGATGCCACCATGGTGGCGCGCCCGGCCGCGGCCGAGGCGGCGGCCACCACGGTGGAGCACCTGCTGCTGGTGCATCAGCCCGGCCAGTCGCCGCGCCAGGTGAAGCTGGGCGCGGCGCCGCTGCGCATCGGCCGCACCGCCGAGAACGAGCTGGTGCTGCCAGTGCCGGAGATCAGCCGCCAGCATTGCGTGCTGCAGGTGCAGGGCACGCGCGCCACGCTGACCGACCTCGGCTCCACCAACGGCACCTATGTCGAGGGCAAGCGGCTCTCGGCGCCGGTGGCGCTGTCGGATGGCGCGCATGTCGGGCTGGGCGGCTTCACCCTGGTGTATCGCAGCGGCACCCCTGCCCTGCTGGCCCGCGCCGTGGCGCTGGAGGAGGAGTTGCAGCGCGCCAGCGACTACGTGCAGGCCCTGCTGCCGGCGCCGCTGACGGCAGGCCCCGTCCGGGCGGAATGGCGCTTCGTGCCCTCCGCCAGCCTGGGCGGCGACGCCTTCGGCTACCACCGCCTGCCGGATGGGCGCTTCGCGCTCTACCTGCTGGACGTGACCGGGCATGGCGCCGGCTCGGCGCTGCTGGCGGTCTCCGTGCTGAACGTGCTGCGCCAGGCCTCGCTGCCCGGCGGCCTCGCGTGGGAGGATGCCGGCGGCGTGCTGGCCGCGTTGAACGCCATGTTCCCGATGGAGCAGCAGGGCGGGCTGTGCTTTTCCATCTGGTACGGGCTGTACGACCCGGCCTCGCGCCGGCTGGACTATGCCTCGGGCGGGCACCACCCGGCCTATCTGCGCGCGGGCGAGGCGCTGGCGCCGCTGGCCACGCGGAACCTGATGCTGGGGGCGATGGACGGCCTGCCCTTCGCCGCCGCGCACGCCATGGTGCCCGCGGGCGCGCGGCTGCTGCTGTTCAGCGACGGCGCCTTCGAGGTCACCCGGCCGGATGGCTCCCAGCGGATGCTGGCGGACTTTCTGCCGATGCTGGAGACCGGCCCCGACGCCGAGCGCCTGCTGGCCGCAGCCCGCGCGATGAACGGGCCCGGGCCGTTCGAGGATGACGTTTCCATCCTGGTGCTGGACTTCACCTGAGGGCGAATCCGGCGCATTCTTGGCAAAACCGTCCAAGGATGCGCCGCATTGAACGCCCCCTCCATTTCCACGCCATGGCCGATGCGCGACAAGGTCGCCTTCGCCGGCATCGGCACCACCCGCTACGGCAGCTTCCCCGAGACCGACAGCTATGGCCTGGGCTGCGAGGCGCTGAACATCGCGCTGGATGATTGCGGGCTGAAGCCCAGCGACATCGACGGCCTGATCGTCAGCCGCATCCCCAGCTATGAACGCTTCGCCGAGATCATGGGGATCAACCCGCAATACTGCCTGCTGACCGAGACAGCCGGGCGGTTCTCCGGCGTCTCCATGGCGCTGGCGGCCAACGCGCTGTACTCCGGCGCGGCCAAGTACGTGGCGCTGGTGTACGGCAACAACGGCCGCAGCGTGCGGATGCGCTACGGCGGCGGCGACAGCCAGTGGAGCCCCTGGGGCATGACCAGCCCGGGCGCGATCCACGCCATGATGTGGCGCCGCCACATGCATGAGTTCGGCACCACGCATGCCGACCTCGGCCCGGTCGCCACCGCCTTCCGCCACCACGCCTGCCTGAACCCGGATGCGGTGATGCATGGCCGTCCGATCAGCCTGCTGGACCACGACCGGTCGCGCCCGATCTGCGAGCCGCTGCAGCTGCTGGACTACTGCCTGATCAATGACGGCGCGGTGGCCTGGATCATGACCACGGCCGAGCGCGCGAAGGACCTGAAGCGCCCGCCGGTGCTGCTCTCCGGCTATGCGCGGCAGGACAACTTCACCTACCGCACGTCACCACCGGACGACTTCTGGTACCCCAGCCTGTCCGCCACGCGCAGCGTCTACGACCGCGCCGGCATCGGGCGCGACGACATCCAGGGCCTCGGCATCTACGACAACTTCTCGCCGACGGTGCTGTTCAGCCTTGAGGGCCTTGGCTTCTGCAAGCAGGGCGAGAGCGGCGACTTCGTCCGCGACGGCACGCTGCAGCTGGGCACCGGCCGCTGGCCGACCAACACCAGCGGCGGGCATCTGTCCGACAGCTACATGCAGGGCTGGGGCATCATCGCCGAATGCGTCCGCCAGCTGCGCGACGACTGCGGCGACCGGCAGATCCCGAACGCCCAGGCCATGCAGTACATCTGCGCCACCAACATCGCCCAGAGCGCCATCCTGCGGAGGGCCGCATGAGCCTCGAAACCCGGCCACTTCCCGTCATCGACAACTGGAACCGCCCCTTCTTCGAGGCCGCGAAGCAAGGCCGGCTGATCGTGCAGAAATGCACCGACACCGGGCAGTGCTTCTTCCCGCCGGCGCCGGTCTCGCCCTTCACCGGCCGCCCGCATTGGGAGTGGATCCAGGCGTCCGGCAAGGGGGAGCTGTGGTCCTTCGTGGTGTTCTACCAGAGCTACTTCGACGGCATGAAGGACGAGCTGCCCTACCCCGTCGGCATGGTGAAGTTGGAGGAAGGCCCGTTCATGCTGACCAACCTGTGGGACATGAGCCCGGACGACGCCGTCATCGGCATGAAGCTGAGCGTGCGCTTCCCCGGCGGGCCGGACGGCCTGGTGCTGCCGCAATTCGGACCGGAGGAATAGCGCCATGACCCAGGACCTCATCATCACCCAGCATGACGGCTGGGCCCAGCTGCAGGTGAACCGCGAGGCCCAGCGCAACGCGATGAACCGCGCCACGCGCCAGGGCCTGCTGAACGCCTTCGAGAGCCTGAAGGGCAAGGCCAAGGCCATCGTGCTGACCGGCACCGGCGTGGCCTTCTGCGCCGGGATGGACCTGAAGGAGCGCGAGGCCGACCGCAAGGCCGGGATCGAGGGCGCCGGCGAGGAATGGATCGCGGTGAACATGGCGATCCGCGCGCATCCCTCCATCTTCATCGCCGCCGTCAACGGCCTGGCCCTGGGCGGCGGGGCCACGCTGATCAACGTGTGCGACCTGGCCATTGCCAGCACCAAGGCCAGCATCGGCTGCCCGGAGATGGGCTTCGCCACCTACCCCGGCATGGCCGGCCCGGCGATCCAGCTTTCCGGCGTCACCCGCAAGCAGGCGGCCTGGCTGGTGCTGACCACCAACCGCATCGACGGCGCGACCGCCGAGCGCTGGGGCATGGTCAACCAATGCGTCGAGCCTGACGCGCTGCTGCCGACGGCCGCGGCGCTGGCGCAGAAGGTGGCGCAGTTCGACGCCGTGGCGCTGCGCGAGAGCAAGCGCGCTTTGGACAAGATCCCGCAGGTGGTCACCAACTGGTCCGACGCGATGGAGTACGGCCAGCTGGTCAACTACACGATCAAGTCGCAGACCACGGCGGCGGCCGAGGGCAATGCCCGCTTCGCCGCCGGCCTGAAGAACCCGGGCCAGGGCTGAGGACATGGTCGCCCCCCTGGCCGGCAGCGTAAGTCCCGCGCCCCTCGCGGGGCGCCGTGTGCTGGACCTCGGCGCCTTCTGCGCGCAAATCCCGCACGCGCTGGCCGCTTCCATGGCTGCCCGCCTCTGCGCCGCCTATGGCGCCGAGGTGGTGCGGCCGGTGCCGGCGGGCGGCGACCCGTTCTCCGCCTTCGCGCCGTTGCTGCCGGGTGGCGGCTCGGCGCTGGACCGGTTCCTCAACACCGGCAAGCGCATCGGTCCGGCCGAGGGGCGCTTCGACGCCGCCATCGGCGACACCGCCGCGCTGGCCGGGGTGGCAGCGACCGTGAAGGTGCGCCTGTCGCATTTCGGCCCCGGCGAAGACCCTGAAATGAGCGAGCTTGGCCTGCTCGCCCTTTCCGGCCTGCTCGGCATCGTGGGGGAAAGCGAAGGCCCGCCGGCGCGGCTGGCCGGGCACCAGGCGGCCTATTCCGGCGGCCTGGCGGCCAGCACCGCGCTGCTGGCGGCGCTGCGTGCGGGTGGCGAGGAACAGATCGAAATCTCCCTGTTCGACGTGTGCTGCTGGCTGAACTGGAAGGTGGCCGCCAGCGTGGTCGTGCTCGGCACCTCGCCGATGCGCGGCGGCACGCGGGCGGACTGGTACACCGTGCCCTGCAAGGACGGCCACATCGCCCTGGTCTACCAGGAGAAGGACTGGCCGGCGATGCGCGCCATGGTCGGTGATAACAGGCTGGACAACCCCGTCTTCAAGGACCGCCCGGGACGTCGCAGCAACCGCGCCGCACTATTAGAAGTCCTCGGCCCCTGGTTCATGGCCCGCACCCGCGCCGAGATCACCGCCGACGCCCAGCCGCGCCGCATCCCCATCGGCCCCGTGCTGTTCCCGGCGGAGTTGCTGAAGGACAAGCAGCACGGCGCCCGTGGCTTCGTCGCGCCGGACGGCATGCCGGTGCTGCCGCTGAGCTGGAACGGCGCCCGCGTGCTGCCGGAAGCCGGCGCCACCGCCGCCCCACCGCCCGCCGCGCCGCGGGAAAAGCCGCTGTCGGGCATCAAGGTGGTGGACCTGGGCTGGCTGACGGCCGGCGCGGCGTCCTCGGCCGTGCTGCTGGACCTCGGCGCCCAGGTGGTGAAGGTGGAAGGCCCGACCGCACCCGACCCCTTCCGCAACAACGAGAACTCGGCCCCCGGCGAGCCCTGGTGGAACCAGTCCGCCTGGTTCGCCTTCACCAATCGCGGCAAGCAGAGCGTCTGCATCGACCTGAAGGACCCGCGCGGGCGGGAGGTGATCCTGCGCCTGCTGGACGACGCCGATGTGCTGGTGGAGAATTACCGCCGCGGCGTGCTGGCCAATTTCGGACTTTCCGTGGAATTCCTGCGGGAGCGCTTCCCGCGCCTGGTCATCGCCAGCATCTCCAGCCAGGGCGAGACCGGGCCGGAACGCGACATGACCAGCTTCGGCAGCACGCTGGAAGCGACCGGCGGCCTGGCCTCCATGACCGGCAGCGGCGCGGCGCCGGTCATCAGTGGGCGGGACGTGAACTACCCGGACCAGGTGGTGTGCCTGTTCGCTTCCGGCGCCATGGTCGCGGCGCTGCTGGAACGCGACCGCACCGGCCAGGGCGCGCACCTGGACCTGTCGCAACGCGAGCTCACCAGCTTCCTGCTGGGCGAGGAGTTGTTGGTGGCCGCCGCCGGCGCGCCTTCCGCCCGGCGCGGCAATGCCGACCCGCTCTCCCCCGCCGACCGCGTGGTGGCGGATGGCGAGGGCTGGCGCGCGGAATGGGCCGGCGGCAGCGCCCCGGTGCGGGACGGCTACGCGCTGGCCGAGGCCGCCGAGTTCAAGGCTGGCACCGCCGTTCAGCGGGCCCCGGATGGCAAGCCGGCGAAGGGCATTCCGTTCCGCTTCACCCGCCGGCCGCTGGCCATCACGGATAGCTGCCACCTGCTGGGCGCCGACAACGCCGCGGTGCTGGCGGCGGCGGGTTACGATGCCGGCTTCATCGCCACGCTGGAACAGGCGGGCGTGCTGGCCACCGAACCACGCGGCAAGCGCCACGAATAACGCGCGCCAAGCGCGGCACACCAAAAGGAAACGCCCATGCTCCGTCGCCGCAGCCTGCTCGCCCTGCCCGCCTTGCTGACCGCCCCCATGGCCCGGGCGGCGGGCTACCCGGACAAGCCGGTGCGGATGGTGGTGCCCTTCCCGCCCGGCGGCGGCACCGACAATTTGGGCCGCCTTCTGGCCCGGGAGATGAGCGAGCGCCTGGGCCAGACCGTGGTGGTGGAAAACCGCGGCGGCGCCGGCGGCAATATCGGCGCGGTGGCCGTGGCCCAGTCGGCGCCGGATGGCTACACCATGCTGTTCAACGGCAATGGCATGGCCATCAGCCGGGAGCTGTTCAAGAACCCCGGCTACAACTGGGACACCGACTTCACCTGGGTGGCGCGCACCGCCAGCACCCCGGTGCTGCTGGTGGTCAACGAGCATGTCCCGGCCCGCAACCTGCGCGACTTCATCGCCTATGCCCGCGCCAACCCCGGCCGGCTGAACCATGGCACCGCCGGCGCCGGCACGCCCTTCCACCTGGGCGGTGAGCTGTTCAACGAAATGGCCGGCACCCGCATCATCCATGTGCCGTACCGTGGCACCGGGCCTTCGGTGGCGGGGCTGCTGGGGAACGAGGTGCAGTGCATGTTCGCCTCCTCCACCGGGGTGGATGGGCTGATCCGCGACGGCAAGATCTTCCCGCTGGCCAACCTGGCCGGCAAGCGGGCGCGCGGCTGGCCGCAACTTCCCAGCATTGCCGAGGAACTGCCCGGCTACGCCGCCGAGCAATGGTACGTGCTGGGCGTGCCCCGCCGCACGCCGGAGGATATCGTCCAAAAGCTGGAGAGGGTGACGCGGGAGATGATGGCCGACCGCGTCTTCGCCAAGCTGTGCGAAGACCGCGGCTTCGACCCCGAGTTCCTCGACAGCGCCGGCGCCACCCGGGCCCTGGTGGCCGACCACGACCGTTGGGCGCCGATCCTGCCGCGCGCCGGCATCACCCCCGAATGATCCGCGCGCTGGTCGCCCTGCTGCTGCTGGCCGTGGCCCCGGCGCAGGCGGCCTGGCCGGAGCGGCCGTTCCGGCTGATCGTCGGCTACGCGCCGGGCGGCTCCACCGACATCATCGCCCGCACCGTGGCGGATGGCATCGGCCAGCGGCTGGGCCAGCAGGTGGTGGTGGAGAATCGCGGCGGCGCCGGCGGCGTGCCCGCCGCAGCCGTGGCGGTGCAGAACGAACCGGATGGCTACACCCTGGTGCTGCATACCCAAGGGCTGAACCAGGGCGCCGCCGTCGGCACCCGCATGCCCTTCCACCCCGTGGACTCCTGGGCGCCGATCGGCCTGGCCGCCACCGGCGCCAATGCGCTGATGATCCATCCCTCCATCCCCGTGCATTCGATGCGGGAGTTGCAGGCCTGGGTCCGCGCCTCCGGCCAGCCGCTGCGCTTCGGCACGCCGGGCATCGGGCTGTCCTCCGCCGTCTTCGCCCAGGGGATGGAGGTGGAGATGGAGGAAATCCGCTATCGGGGCACCTCCGCCGCGCTGGCGGACCTGCTGGCCGGGCGGGTGCATGCCTACACCATCGCCCTGGCGGGTGTGCTGCCCTACGTCCAGTCTGGCCAACTGCGCGCGTTGGCCATCGCCGGGCCGCGCCGCAGCCGGGCCATGCCGGAGCTGCCGACCACGGCGGAAGCCGGCTTCCCCAGCGTCATCATGGTCAGCTGGTTCGGCCTGGTCACGCTGGCCGGCACGCCGGAGGACCGCGTGACCGCCTTGTTCAACGCCCTGAACGCGACGCTGGCGGACCCCGTGGCGCGGGAGAAGCTGGAGGCGGCGGGGCTGGATGTTGACCCCAGCACCTCGCCAAGGCAGTTCGGCGCCATGTACCGCACCGACTACGACCGCTGGATGGACGTCTCCCGCCGCCAGGGCTGGACGCGATGATCCGCCTTGTCCTAGCGCTGCTGCTGCTGGCCCTGCCGGCGCAGGCACAGTTTCCGGAAAAGCCGCTGCGCCTGGTGATCCCCTTCACCCCCGGCGGCACCAACGACATCATCGGCCGCCTGGTGACCGAGGGCATGGGCCGGCGGCTGGGCCAGAACTTCGTCATCGAAAACCGCGGCGGCGCCGGCGGCATGCTGGGCGCCGACATCGTCGCCAAGGCGGCGCCGGATGGCTACACCATCCTGCTCGGCGGCAGCGGCAGCCTGACCATTTCCAGCCTGGTGCACCGCCATGTGCCGTTCGACGTCGCCACCGCCTTCGCGCCCATCGGGCTGATGGCGGTGGGGCCGAACGTCATCGTCGTGCATCCCTCGGTGCCCGTGCATTCCCTGCGGGAGTTGCAGGCCTTCGCCCGCGCCGCCCGGCCACCGCTGAGCTATGCCAGCCCTGGCGTCGGCAGCACCGGCCATGCCGCGGGCGTGATGATCCTGCAGGCGCTGGGGGTGGAGATGGAGCACATCCCCTACCGTGGCACCGCGCCGGCGCTGACCGACGTGATGGCCGGGCGCATCCCGCTCTTCACCAACGCGCTGGCGCCGATGCAGCCCTATATCGAGGCTGGCCGCCTGCGCGCCCTGGCCATTGCCGGCACCCGCCGCAGCCCGGCCATGCCGGATTTGCCAACCACGGCGGAGGCCGGCTTCCCGCAGATCCAGGCCGCGACCTGGTTCGGCCTGCTGGCCACCGGCGGCACGCCGGCCGACCGCGTGGCCCGGTTGCATGCGGCGCTGAACGCGACGCTGGCGGACCCGGAAGTGCGCCGGAAGCTGGAGGAAAGCGGCAGCGAGGTGGAGGCCAGCGACAGCCCGGCCGCCTTCTCCCGCTACTTCGCCGAGGACCGCGCGCGCTGGGCGGCGGTCATCGACAAGGCGGGCATGCGCGGCCAGGAATAGCCTGGCTTCAGAACGGGATATCGTCGTCCAGGTCGCCGCCGCCCTTCGGCGCGTCCCACTGGCCGCCGCCACGCTGGCCACCGCCGCCGGAGCGCGCCGCGCCGGACGCCGGGCGGGCGGCACCGCCGCCGCCATAGCCGCCGCTGCGCTCCCCGCCACCGCCACCGCCGTAGCTGCGCTCGCCGCCCTCGTCGCCGCCGCCGGAGGCGCGGCCGCCGATCAGCGCCAACTCACCGCGGAACTGCCGCAGCACGATCTCGGTGCTGTACTTCTCGGCGCCGTCCTTGTCGGTCCACTTGCGGGTCTCGATCTGGCCTTCCAGATAGACCTCGCTGCCCTTGCGCAGGTACTTCTCGGCAATCTCGCCCAACTTCTCGTTGAAGATCGCCACCGCGTGCCATTCGGTGCGCTCCTGCATCGCGCCCTCGCGGTCCTTGTAGCGTTCCGAGGTGGCGATGCGCAGGTTCACCACCTTGCCGCCATTCTGGAAGTTGCGGACCTCGGGGTCTTTCCCGAGGCGCCCGAGGATGATCGCCTTGTTGACGCCGGCCATGTCCTTAAACCTTGTGACTTGCTGTTGGCATCCTAGCTAAGGGACGCCGTCGCTGACAGCCCTTCGCCCCAGGGGGACAGCCGTCACCCCTTCCCGAGGGGCCAATATGATGGCACAACCCAAAGAACACAATGCGAACTTCCGCGCCCTTTCCCTGGCGCCCCGGAGAGCCTTGCCCGATGGCCGTTCCCCCCGCCGCTGGCCTTATCCGCATCCGCGGCGCCCGCACGCACAACCTGAAGAACATCGACCTGGACCTGCCGCGCGGCACGCTGACGGTCATCACCGGCCTGTCCGGCTCCGGCAAGTCGTCGCTGGCCTTCGACACCATCTATGCCGAGGGCCAGCGCCGCTATGTCGAGTCGCTGAGCGCCTATGCCCGGCAGTTCCTGCAGCTGATGCAGAAGCCGGATGTGGACAGCATCGAGGGCCTGTCGCCGGCGATTTCCATCGAGCAGAAGACCACCAGCCACAACCCGCGCTCCACCGTCGGCACGGTCACCGAAATCCACGACTACATGCGGCTGCTATGGGCGCGGGTGGGCGTGCCGTACAGCCCCGCCACGGGCCTGCCGATCGAGGCGCAGACCGTCTCCCAGATGGTCGACCGCGTGATGGCGATGCCGGAGGGCACCCGGCTGCTGCTGCTGGCCCCCGTGGTGCGCGGCAAGAAGGGCGAGTACCGCAAGGAGCTGCTGGACTGGCAGCGCCGCGGCTTCGAGCGGGTGAAGGTGAACGGCACGCTGACGCTGATCAGCGAGGCACCGAAGCTGGACAAGAAGCTGAAGCACGACATCGAGATCGTGGTGGACCGCGTGGTGGTGCGTGACGGCATCGCCCCCCGCCTGGCGGACAGTTTTGAAAGCGCGCTCGGCCTGGCGGAAGGCATCGCCTACGCCGAGAACGCCGATACCGGCGAGCGCACCGTGTTCAGCGCCAAATTCGCCTGCCCGGTCAGCGGCTTCACCATCGAGGAGATCGAGCCGCGGCTGTTCTCCTTCAACAGCCCGCAGGGCGCCTGCCCCACCTGCGACGGCCTCGGCACGCAAAGCTTCTTCGACCCCATGCTGGTGGTGCCGGACGAGATGCGGAGCCTGGCCGAAGGCGCCGTCGCGCCATGGTCGGGCGCGCAGTCGCCCTATTACGACCAGACGCTGGAAAGCCTGGCGCGGCACTTCAAGGTCAATACCAGCACCCCCTGGGGCGAGCTGACCAACATGGCCCGCCGCGCCATCCTGTACGGCACCGGCGAGGAAGTGGTGACACTGCGCTACAAGGACGGGCTGCGCAGCTACGACGTGAAGAAGCCATTCGAGGGCGTGCTGCCCAACCTGGAGCGCCGCTTCCGCGAGACCGACAACGCCTGGGCGCGGGAAGACCTTTCCCGCTACCAGGCCGAAAAGCCCTGCGACGCCTGCAAGGGCTTCCGCCTGAAGCCGGAATCGCTGAGCGTGAAGGTCGCCGGCAGCCATATCGGCGAGGCTAGCAACCTTTCCATCCGCAAGTGCCGCGAGTGGTTTGCCGGCGTGATGCCGACGTTGACGCCGCAGCGCGCCGAGATCGCCCGTCGCATCCTGAAGGAGATCGAGGAGCGGCTGCAGTTCCTGGTGGATGTCGGCCTGGACTACCTCTCGCTCGGTCGGTCCTCGGCCACGCTGTCGGGCGGCGAGTCGCAGCGCATCCGGCTGGCGTCGCAGATCGGCAGCGGGCTCACCGGCGTGCTGTACGTGCTGGACGAACCCAGCATCGGCTTGCACCAGCGCGACAATGAACGGCTGCTGGTCACGCTGCGGCGGCTGCGGGACATCGGCAACACCGTGCTGGTGGTGGAGCACGACGAGGACGCCATCCGCAGCGCCGACCACCTGGTGGATATCGGCCCGGCGGCCGGTGCCGGCGGTGGCCGCGTCATCGCCCAGGGCACGCCGGCGGAAGTGGCCGCCAACCCGGCCAGCCTGACCGGGGACTACCTGAGCGGCCGCCGCCGGATCGAAGTGCCAACCCAGCGCCGCAAGGTGGACCCCAAGCGCGCTATCCGCGTGGTGGGCGCCACCGGCAACAACCTGAAGAATGTCAGCGCCAGCTTCCCGCTGGGCACCTTCACCTGCGTCACCGGCGTCTCCGGCGGCGGCAAGTCAACCCTGGTGATCGAGACGCTGTACAAGGCAACGGCGCGCCGCCTGATGGGCGCCGGCACGGTGCCCTCGGCGCATGAGAAGATCGAGGGGCTGGATCAGCTCGACAAGATCATCGACATCGACCAGAGCCCGATCGGCCGCACCCCGCGCAGTAACCCCGCCACCTATACCGGGCTCTTCGCGCCGATCCGCGACTGGTTCTCCGAGCTGCCGGATTCACGCGCCCGCGGCTACAAGCCGGGCCGCTTCAGCTTCAACGTCAAGGGTGGCCGCTGCGAGGCCTGCCAGGGCGACGGCGTCATCAAGATCGAGATGCACTTCCTGCCGGACGTCTACGTCACCTGCGATTCCTGCAAGGGCAAGCGATACAACCGCGAGACGCTGGAAGTGAAGTTCCGCGGCAAGTCCATCTCCGACGTGCTGGAGATGACCGTGGAGGAAGGCGCCGAGTTCTTCTCCGCCGTGCCGAGCATCCACGAGAAGCTGAAGGTGCTGAAGGAAGTCGGCCTCGGCTACATCCACCTCGGCCAGCAGGCGACGACGCTCTCGGGCGGCGAGGCGCAGCGCATCAAGCTCTCCAAGGAACTCAGCCGCCGCGCCACCGGGCGGACCATCTACATCCTGGATGAGCCGACGACCGGCCTGCACTTCGAGGATGTGAAGAAGCTGCTGGCCGTGCTGCACCAGCTGGTGGAGACCGGCAACACGGTGGTCGTCATCGAGCACAACCTGGAGGTCATCAAGACCGCCGACTGGATCCTGGACCTGGGGCCGGAAGGCGGCGACGGCGGCGGCCGGATCGTCGCCGAGGGCACGCCGGAAGCCGTGGCAGCCAACCCGGAAAGCCATACCGGCCGCTTCCTGGCGCCGCTGCTGGGGGAAGCCCAGGCGGCGCCGGTGAAGAAGCGCAAGCGGGCCTGACGCCTGATCGGCCAGGGAGCGTCCCCGAACAGGGTAGCCAGGCCTTGCGCGCCCAGCACGGGGCGCGGCACCAGCGGCACTAATGCCGGCCGTGATGGCCCCAGCCGCCGCCACCACCACGGCCGCCATGGAAGCCGCCGCCATGCCACGCCTGGGTGTAGGCGCGCGGGGCATAGCCACCGCCGTAGCGGTAGCCGCCACCACCATAGCCGCCGCCATAGCTGACGCAGGCGGCCAGGCTGCCGGCCAGCAGCAGGCTGGCAAAGGCGCGGAACAGGCGGGGGAACAGGGCGGTCATGCTGACCTCGGGAAGCGGCCAGGGGCGGGATGCCGGATGGGCTTGCTTCACCGTGCAGCCTGCCCTTGCCGCATGGCCAATCCGCGCCGGCGGCAAGGTCAAATCAAGGCAGGCGGCTCAGACTCGCCCCAGCAGGCCCGCCGCCATCACCGCCAATCGGTCGCCC
>CANGNF010000032.1 GCA_947455205.1 Acetobacteraceae bacterium
GGCGCCCCGGTTGCGCGGCCCAGGCGCGCGGCCAGGCACGGCCGGCGCGGTTGCGCGGCCCGGCTGCGTCGGCACCGCCCCAGGCGCCCGGCGGCGTGGTGCGCTTTGGCCGCGCGGCGCTGAAAACCTGAGCGCCGTTTCGGGCGTTGCCGGGGTGGAGAACCCGCGCATGCCCGACAAACCAAGCCCCGCCCTTGTTGCCGCCATCGGTGCCGCCGGCCTGGTGGCCGCCGCCTTCCAGCGTGGCCGGCCGGACCTGACCCCCGTGCCGCTGCGCCCCGGCCGCCGCCGGCCGCGCGACGGCGCCGGGCGCGATGCCAATTCCCCCGCCGAGATCCCCGCGCGCGGCTGGTGGCAGGTGCTGAAGCGCACGGCCTGCCAGGCCAATGAGGACCGGCTGCTGACCGAGGCCGCCGGGGTGACCTTCTTCACCCTGCTGGCGCTGTTTCCGGGGATTGCCGCGCTGGTGTCGCTCTACGGGCTGTTCGCCGACCCGACCACGATCTGGCGGCACTTCGCGGTGCTGGACGGGCTGGTGCCCGGCGGCGGCATGGACGTGCTGAAGGACCAGGTACAGCGCATTGCGGAAAAGGGGCCGGCCACGCTGGGGCTGAGCCTGGCGCTGAGCCTGGGCACCTCCCTCTGGTCGGCGAATGCCGCGATCAAGGCGCTGTTCGACGCGCTGAACGTGGTGTTCGAGGAGAAGGAGACCCGCAGCTTCGTGCGGCTGACGGCGGAGACGCTGGGCTTCACCTTCGCCTCCCTGTTGTTCGTGCTGCTGGCCATTGCCGCGGTGGTGGCGCTGCCGGTGGCGCTGTCGCTGGTCGGCATCGGCGCCCAGGCGGACATGCTGCTGCGCCTGGCGCGCTGGCCGCTGCTGCTGCTGACCATGACGGTGTTCCTGGCCTGCATGTACCGCTTCGGCCCCGACCGTCGGCAGGCCAAGTGGCGCTGGGTGACCTGGGGCGGGGGCATCGCCTCGCTGCTGTGGGTGGCGGTGTCCGGCGCGTTCAGCTTCTACGTCGCGCAATTCGGCAACTACAATGCCACCTACGGGTCGCTGGGCGCGGTGATCGGCTTCATGACCTGGATCTGGCTGTCCTCGGCCGTGGTGCTGGTGGGGGCGGAGCTGGATGCCGAGCTGGAGCACCAGACCGCGCGCGATACCACGGCGCCGGGCGGCAAGCCGATGGGCGGGCGCGGGGCGCGGATGGCGGATACGGTTGCCGGCTGAGGTCGTCAACGAGGCCGCCGGCTGGTCCGGCGACCGGGCGGCGCCGCTACAGCTTCTTCTTCTTGTCCATGCCGATCTTGTCGTAGATCGCGTTGATATGGGCCTTTACCTCCGGCGGGGTGTCGTCCTTGGCCGGGGCGTGCAGCCACTTCAGCTTGTCCCGCGCGTACTGGCCCATGACCTCGTCCTGGTCGGACGTTCCGCCGGAGATGCCGTAGGCGCCGACCATCTCCTGCCCGCGGAAGATCGGCGCGGCGCCGCCACTGATGAAGACCTTGCCGCCGGTGAAGACGGCGGCGTTGACCGCCAGCTGCGGGTTGCGTTCGCGCAGCCAGTGCTGCGTCACCAGGCCGTCCGAGAAGCGCGGGCTCATGCTGCGGAAGGCGGCCATGGTGAAGGCCTTGGCGGCGGCGGTTTCCGGCGTGATCCAGCCGGCGTCGTCCATGCGTTCCAGTGCGATCAGGTGGCCTTCCGGCCCGACGATGGCGACGGAGACCGGGACCTGCATCTCCTCGGCCTTCTCGATGACGGCGCGGAAGAAGCGGCGGCAATCCGTGAGTTTCAGCTTGGCCATCAGCGTGCTCCCGCCGCGGCGACAACCGCGGCCCATTTGGTGAGTTCGGCGGCGACCAGGGCGGCGAAGGCCTCCGGCCCCTTGGGCAAGGGGTCCATGCCCTGTTCGCGGAAGCGGGCCTGGATGGCAGGCGCGGCGGTGACGGCGGCGGTGGCCTCCGCCAGCCGGCGCAGGATCGGCGCCGGGGTGGCGGCGGGTGCCATCAGCCCGAACCAGATCGAGGTATCGAAGCCGGGCAGCCCGCTTTCCGCCACCGTGGGCAGGCCGGGGGCCAGCGCGGTGCGCTCGGCGCCGGAGGTGGCCAGCGCCAGCAGCTTGCCGCTTTCGATATGCGCGCGGGCGGTGGGGGCGGGCGAGAACATCACCTGCACCCGGCCTTCCAGCAGGTCCGTCATGGCCTGGCCGCTGCCGGCATAGGGCACGTGGACCATGCGCACGCCGGCCATCTGGTTGAACAGTTCGCCGGAGAGATGCGGCGCGGTGGCGATGCCGGACGAGCCGTAGAACACCTGGTCCGGCCGCGCGCGGGCGTGGGCGATCAGCTCCCGCACGCTGCGGACGCCGAGCGTGGGGTGGGCGACCAGGATGTTCGGCAGGTCCGTCAGCGTGGCGATGGGCGCGAAGTCGCGCTTCATGTCGTAGGTCGCGTTCGGCTGCATCAGCTGGCCAATGACGTTGGCGGCGCTGGCCAGCAGCAGGGTGTAGCCATCCGGCGCCGCGCGGGTGACGGCCTCGGCGGCGATGCCGCTGCCGGCGCCGGGGCGGTTCTCGATGATGATGGGCTGGCCGAGACGCTCGCTGAGCATCGGCACCGAGAGGCGCGCGGTGAGGTCGGCCGCGGTGCCCGGCGGGAAGCCGACCACCAGGCGCAGCGGGCGGCTGGGGAAGGCTTCCTGCGCGCGGGCCAGGGCGGGCGCGGCGAGGAAGGCTGCGAGGGTACGGCGGGTGGTCAGGGCCGACCGATTCAGACCTTCGGGCGGCGTCACAGCGCCGGCGCCATGGCGGCCCAGGGCGCCGCGCGTTCATACGCCGCCGCGGCGCGGTACACCGTGGCCTCCGCGAAGTTGCGGCCGACCAGCTGCATGCCCAGCGGCAGGCCGTTGCTGGTGCCGCACATCACGCTGACAGCGGGGTGGCCGGAGACGTTGAACGGCGTGCGCGCCTGGCGCGGATAGGTGCGCTCCACCGCCACGGGGTCGTCGATCTCGCAGGCTTCCTCCATGGAGGAGGCGCAGAGCAGCAGGTCCACCTCCTGCAGGGCGGCGTCGATGGCGGCGACCAGGACGCGGCGCTGGCGCTGGGCCTGCACGTAGTCCGGCCCGCTGACGAACATGCCCGGCAGCAGGCGCCGGCGGGTCAGGTTGGCGTAGTCGCCGGGGGCGTCGCGCAGCCAATGCTCGTGGATGGCGCCGGCCTCGCTGAGCAGGATGATGCGGTTGACGCTGCCGAACTGCTCCAGCTTCGGCAGGGTGATGTCGCGCACGGTGGCGCCCTCGGCGGCCAGCAGCTTCGCGGCGGTGTCCAGCGCGGCGGTCACGGCCGGCGACGCCACGCTGTCGGTCTCATGGAAGTGGCGGACGAAGCCGATGCGCAGGCCCTTCAGGCCGCGGTTGAGGTCGCGGGTATAGTCCTCGGCCGGGGTGGCCATGCTGCCGGGGTCGCCGGAATCGTAGCCGGCCAGCACGTTCAGCATCATGGCGTTGTCGCGAACGGTGCGGGTCATCGGTCCGACATGGTCCAGCGTGAAGGCCAGCGGGAAGACGCCGCGGCGGCTGACCAGGCCGTAGGTCGGCTTCATGCCGACAATGCCGCAATGGCTGGCGGGGTGGCGGATGCTGCCGCCGGTATCGGTCCCCAGCGCCGCCGGCAGCAGGCGCCCGCCCACCGCCGCGCCGGAGCCCGACGAGGAACCGCCGGGGTGATGGCCCGGGTTCCACGGGTTGCGCGCGGGCGGAAAGGGCAGGTCGAAGCAGGGGCCGCCGATGGCGAATTCATGCGTGCTGAGCTTGCCCGGGAAGACCGCGCCGGCGGCGCGCAGCTTTGCGGTGACGACCGAGTCCTCGGCCGCCACGTGGTCCAGCCGGTGCTTGCTGTGGCAGGTGGTCGGCACGCCCGCCAGGTCGATGATGTCCTTCAGCCCCACGGGGATGCCGTGCAGCGGGCTGCGCGGGCCGTGCGTCGCGATCTCGGCCTCGGCGTCCCGCGCCTGGGCCATGGCTTCGGCCGGCAGTTGGCGGATGAAGGCGTTGAGCTTCGGCTCCACCGCGGCGATGCGGGCCTGGATGTCCGTCAGCAGTTCCACCGGGGAGAGGCGGCGGGCGGCGATCAGCGCGCTGGCTTCGGCCAGGGAGAGGGTGTGGGCGCTCACTTGGACAGCACCTTGTAGGAAGGCGTCGGTTCCTTCGTGGCATCGGTGATGCGGGGGAAGCCGGCGCGCAGCTTGGCGACGCTGGCGATGGCTTCCTCGACATCGGCCTGGTGGTGGCGCCAGGCGCGGTCCAGGCCGGCGGCCTTGGCCAAGGTTTCCCCAATGGTTTCAGCGTTGCTCATGGCGGTCCCTCCCGGATTCGCGCGCAGCATGGCGCGAAAAAAGACGGGGCGGAACCGGGTGGCTCCGCCCCGCAAGGTTGTGCCGGCGGGAGGTACTGGCGAGGGATGCCAGGTTCGCGCGGCACTTTCGGGAGAGACGCGAGACCGGAGGAAAACTGGTCTCGAGGCGGAGCGTGAACCGAAACAGTTTAGAATTCGTTTCCAGGGCGCCACTTTTCTCCACGGCGCGCGGCGGCTATCCCAAGGGCAGTGTTGCGCCGGGGAGGGTTCATGCTGCCGCTCAAGGGCCTGAGGATTGTCGAGCTGGGGCACTACATCGCCGCGCCCTTCGCCACGCGGCTGCTGGCCGATCTGGGTGCCGAGGTGGTGAAGGTGGAGCCGCCCGAGGGCGACCCGGTGCGCGGCTGGGGCAGCCAGGTGGATGGCAATGCCGTGTGGTTCAGCGTGCATGGCCGCAACAAGCTCTCGGTGACGCTGGACCTGAAGAGCGCTGACGGACGCGAGAAGCTGCTGGCGCTGGCGGCACGCAGCGACGCGCTGGTGGAGAATTTCCGGCCGGGACAGTTGGAACGCTACAAGCTGGGGCCGGCGGAGTTGCACGCGGCCAACCCGCGCCTGGTGATCGCGCGGGTCAGTGGCTATGGGCAGGACGGGCCGTATCGCGACAAGCCGGCCTTCGGGGCGATCGGCGAGGCGCTGGGCGGGCTGCGGCACCTGACCGCCAACCCCGGCGTGACCGACCATCCGCCGCCGCGCTGCGGCGTTTCCATCAGCGACGACCTGGCAGGCATGTACGCCGCGCTTGCGGTGGCCGCGGCGTGCTGGGGGGTGAAGGGCGATGCGCAGGCCAAGGGCCGCGTGATTGACGTGGACCTGGTGAGCAGCGTGTTCTCTCTGATGGAGGGGATGCTGCCGGAATACGGGCTGTTCGGGAAAGTGCGGCAGCCCGCGGGCGCGGCCATTCCGACCGCGGCGCCGACGAATACCTACCTGTGCGCGGACGGCAAATGGCTCTGCGTGGCCGGCAATTCCGACCTGATCTTCAAGCGGCTGATGGCGGCGATCGGGCGGGCGGAGCTGGCCGACGACCCGCGCTACGTCAACAACATCGCCCGGTGCGAGAACGTGGCCGGCCTGGACCAGGCCATCGCGGCCTGGACGCGCACCCTGCCGGCGGCCGAGGCCGAGGCGATACTGGAGAAGGCGGAAGTCCCCTGCTCCCGCCTGTACGACATGGCGGATGCGGTGGCGGACCCCCACTTCCAGGCCCGCAAGCTGGTGATGCCGGTGCAGGACCCGTTGATCGGGGAGGTGCTGCACCCGGCGGCGCCGTTCCGCTTCGACGGCGTTGCGCCGGAGGCGATGGTGCGCTGGGCCGGGCCGTCCATCGGCCAGCACAACGAGCAAGTGTTCAACGACATGCTGCGTGAGGAACCGAGAAGATGAGCGACATTTCCCTGTCCGAGGTCGCCCCGCGCGACGGGCTGCAGAGCATCGCCGCGATGGTGCCGACCGAGACCAAGATCGCCATGGTCCGCGCCGCGCATGCCGCGGGCATCCGGCGGATGGAGGTCGGCAGCTTCGTCTCGCCGCGCGCCATTCCGCAGATGAGCGACACGCCCGACGTGCTGAAGGCGGCCAAGCAGCTGGAAGGCCTGGAATGCACCACGCTGGTGCCGAACCGCCGTGGCTTCGAGACCGCGATGGCGCAGGGCGCCGACCGGCTCGGCCTGTTCATGAGCGTGACCGAGGGCCACAACCAGGCCAACCTGAACCGCAGCCGCGCCGACAGCCTGGCGGACCTCTCCGCCATTGTGCGCGAGGCCCGCGGCACGCCGATCCGCTTCAACCTGAGCTGCGCCTTCCACTGCCCGTTCGAGGGCGTGGTGCCGGAGCAGGATTGCCTCGACTTCGTCGAGCGGGTGGTGGCGCTGGACCCGGAGATGGAGATCTCGATCTGCGATACCACCGGCAATGCGGCGCCGGACCAGGTGAAGCGGGTGTTCGAGGCGGCGATCAACGCCTGGGGCAAGCGCTTCGCCTTCCATGGCCACGACACCTACGGCATGGGCGTGGCCAATGTGTACGCGGCCTACACGGCGGGCGTCCGGGTGTTCGATGCCGCGAGTGGCGGGATCGGCGGCTGCCCGTTCGCGCCGGGCGCCACCGGCAACGTGGCCATGGAGGATGTGGTCTGGATGTTCCAGCGCATGGGCGTGGCCACCGGGGTGGACTGGGACGGGCTGCTGCTGGCCGCGGACCTGGCGGCCAGCGTGCCCGGCGCCATGCCGGGCGGAAGGTTGCGCGGCGTGCCGGGGGTGCGGGCGAAGCATTGAGGGGGGCGGGGTGGTGGCGCGCGTCATTGAGGTGACGGGCGCGCGCCCGATGCCCTGAGGCGGCCTGGCGCAGCGCATCGTGGCCCGGCTTCACGATGCCGCGTCAATTCGGCATGCTCGACCCCGGATCGTTCGGGACCCCGAGATGCTTACTCGTCGCCAATCCCTGGCCCTGCTGCTGCCGCTGGCCGGCTGCGCCACGCCGCCGCCGGTGCAGCAGGCCGCCGTGGTGGTGCCGCCGCCGGATGGCCGCCAACTTTACTGCGTGCCCTATGCGCGGGAACGCTCGGCCATCCAGCTGAGCGGCGATGGCCACCAGTGGTGGGACGCCGCGCGCGGCCGCTATGCCCGCGGCCGGCGGCCGGAAGCCGGGGCGGTGCTGGTGTTCCGGCAGACCTCGCGGCTGGTGGACGGCCATGTCGCCGTCGTCTCACGCCTGGTCTCGGCGCGGGAAATCCGCGTGGACCACGCCAATTGGGACAGCCGGCGCGGCGGCGGGCCGATCAGCCTGGACCAGCCGGTGCTGGATGTCTCGGCCGCCAATGACTGGACGGCGGTGCGGGTCTGGTATCCGCCCAGCGACCTGCTGGGCACCACCGTCTTCCCCACCGCCGGCTTCGTGCTGCCGCGGCCGCCGGGGACGGGCACGACGGAAACCTGAATTTTCGTCCACAATTCATTGGAATCGTCGCTGTGACGACGCTAGCCTTCCGGCACCGGGGCGGAGACCCCGGAACAACCAGCCCCGGGAGGATCGGCCATGGCCGAGCAGAATTTCTTCGTCCGCAATGCCTTGCCGCTGTTCATCGTGTTCCTGGCCGCCGGCTGCTACGGCCTGGCGGTGGCGCATGGCCGGATGGAAGGGCCGAACTTCAAGGGGCTGATCCACATCAGCACCGCGCTGGTGCTGCTGTCCGGCATCGCGCTGATGTTCCGGGCGGAAAGCCGGGCCTGACCGCCCAGGGCCGCTGCCGGCCGAGGCCCTGAACGGGGCTTGAAGGCTGGCGCGGCGCATGGTGCAAGCGGGCGGATGCCGGGCGGCAGCGCCCGCGGAGGATGCCCGATGACCCCGATGCCGCGCCGTGCACTGCTCGCCGCCCCGCTGCTGCTGCCCGCCCTGGCGCGCGCCCAGCAGGCCTGGCCGGAACGGCCGGTGAAGGTGATCGTGCCCTTCCCGGCCGGCTCCACCGGAGACATCGTGACCCGGGCGATGGCGCCGCACCTGACCCAGGTGTTCGGCCAGCCCTTCGTGGTGGAGAACCGCAGCGGCGCCGGCGGCAACCTGGGCACCGATGCGGTGGCCAAGGCGACCGATGGCCATACGCTGGGCGTTTCCATCAACGGGCCGCTGACCACGGCGCAGGTGCTGTACCCCGCCCTGCCCTACGACCCCGCGCGCGACCTGGTGCCGATCAGCCAGCTGGTGCGGATGGCGCAGGTGCTGGTGGTGCGGCCCAGCCTGCCGGTGCAGGACTTCGCCGGCTTCGTGGCGCATCTGCGGGCCAATCCCGGCAAGCTGTCCTTCGGCTCGGTGGGCGCCGGCTCGGCCGGGCACCTGGCCATGGAGGATGTCATGGCGCGCACCGGGACCCGCATGCTGCACGTGCCCTACCGGGGCTTTCCGCCGGCGGTGGTGGACCTGGTGGCGGGCCGGATCGACGCGATCCTGCTGGCCGCCGCCGCCATCCTGCCGCAGTTGGCGGACAACCGGGCCCGCGCGCTGGCGGTGACCTCGGCGGCGCGGATGCCGCAGGCGCCCACGGTGCCGACGCTGGCGGAATGCGGCATGGCGGGGGCCGAGAGCTACGCCTTCATCGGCCTGGTCGGCCCGGCCGGTACGCCGCCGGCGCGCGTCGCCCGGCTGGCGGCCGAGGCGCACACCGCGCTGGTGGCGCCCAGCGTCAACGCGGCCATGGTGGCGGCGGGGTTCGAGGTGCTGGGCAACGACCCCGCCAGCTTCGCCGCCTTCCTGGCCGCCGAGCGCGACCGCTGGGGGCCGCTGATCCGCCAGCTGGGGATTACCGCGGAAGGCTGAATTCGCCCGGCACCCCGTTGCACCCGGCGGCGGGGCGGGCCATGTCTGGGTTTGCGCCACCGGGTGCGTGCGGGTAGTATCGGGGTCCAAGCGGGCTGGCCGGCCTTTCATGTACCGGGCGGGCGGCACAACAGTTTTACTCGAGGCGTCACATGGGTTCGTTCAGCATCTGGCATTGGGCCATTGTTCTGATGGTGGTGTTGCTGCTGTTCGGCGGCGGCAAGATCAGCGGGTTGATGGGCGACCTGGCCACCGGCATCAAGTCCTTCAAGAAGAACATGAAGGAAGACGAGCCCGACGCCTCCATGGCGGCGGCCGAGCCGACCGCCCCCGCCGGCACCATCCAGGGCCCGGCTGGCGCCAGCACCACCGCCGGCACCACGCAGACCACGTCTCGCCCGGCGGCCTGAGCCGCCACCGCAGCCACACGCGCAGCGGGGCGCCGCGGGCCTGAAGGCCCCGGCGCCCTTTTGCCGTTCCGCAGGGGCCGTCCATGGCGGATGACCGGAAGTACGACCGCGCGGTGGCCGAGATCATCGCGGCCGGGGAGCGGCTGGACCGCTTCAACTGGGTGCCGGCGACCGCGGGCAATATCAGCGTGCGGCTGCCCGATGGCCGGGTGGCGATCACCCGCAGCGGCGGCCACAAGGGCTTCCTGGGCGCCGAGGGCGTCATTGCCGTGGGGCTGGACGGCGTGCCGCTGCGCGCCGGCGACAAGGCCTCGGCCGAAACCGGGCTGCATTGCGGCATCTATCGGCGCTTCCCCGGGGCCGGGGCGGTGCTGCACGCGCATTCCCTGGCCAATACCGTGCTGTCCCGCGCCGCCGGAGAGGCGATTGCCCTGGCCGGATATGAATTGTTGAAGGCATTTCCCGGCCTGCCGACGCATGACGCCAGCGTGGCGGTGCCGGTCTTCGACAACGACCAGGATATCGAGCGGCTGCAGGCGGCGGTGGACCGGCGCTGGGACGGGCTGGCCGCCAGGGGGGCCAGCGCGCCGCCGGGGTATTTGATCCGCGGCCACGGGGTCTATGTATGGGGCGCGGACATGGCGACCGCCCGGCTGCGGCTGGAGGCGCTGGAGTTCATGCTGGCCTGCGAACTGGAAGAAAGGAGAGCGGCACGATGAGCCGACTGACCATTTGGGACGCGCAGACGAAGCAGGAAGTGCTGCGGACCGAGGACGCCACCGCCATTGCCGCCGCGCTGGCGCCGCTGGGCGTGCGGTTCGAGCGGTGGGAGGGCGTGCAGGTGCCGGATGGCGCCAGCAATGACGAGATCCTGGCGGCGTATCGCCCGTACCTGGACAAGCTGATGGGCGAGACCGGCGCCGGCAGCGCCGATGTGGTCAGCCTGACGCCGGACCACCCGCAGGCCGCGGCGATGCGCGAGAAGTTCCTGAACGAGCACATCCACACCGAGGACGAGGTGCGGTTCTTCGTGAAGGGCGCCGGCGACTTCGTGCTGCATGTGGGCGGCAAGGTCTACGACGCGCATTGCGTGCAGGGCGACCTGCTGAGCGTGCCGGCCGGCACCCAGCATTGGTTCGACGCCGGCGACAAGCCGTACTTCACCGCGCTGCGCGTCTTCACCGACCCGGCCGGCTGGGTGGCGGAGTTCACCGGCACCGACATGGCGCTGCGCTTCCCGGTTGCCGCCTGAATGACGGCGCCGGCTTTGGGCGGCTCGGCTGCCGTGGCGCCGCCGAAGCTGGTGCTGACGGATATCGAGGGCACGACGACAGCGATCGCCTTCGTCAAGGAGACGCTGTTTCCGTTTGCCGAGGCGGCGCTGGACGGCTTCCTGGCGACGCAGGGCGCGGCGCCGGCGGTGGCGGCGCTGCTGGATGAGGTGCGCGCGGCCGAACCTGGTGCCGCGCCGGCCGCAACGCTGCGGCGCTGGATGGCCGAGGATGTGAAGGCGACGCCGCTGAAGGCGTTGCAGGGGATGATCTGGGAGGCCGGCTACCGCGATGGTCGGCTGAAGGGGCATCTGTGGCCCGACGTTGCGGCTTGCCTGCGCGGCTGGGCTGCGGGTGGCGTTGGGCTGGCGGTGTATTCCTCGGGCTCGGTGCCGGCGCAGAAGCTGCTGTTCGGCTTCAGCGAAGCGGGCGACCTGAACCCGCTGTTCCAGGGCTTCTTCGACACGCGCATGGGCGGCAAGCGGGAGGCGGCCAGCTATGCCGCCATTGCCGCCGAGCTGCGGCTGCCGGCCGCGGAGATCCTGTTCCTGTCGGATGTGGCGGAGGAGTTGGACGCGGCGGCCGCGAGCGGGCTGGCGACCTGCCAGCTGGTGCGCCAGGGCGATGGCACCGTGGCCTGCCCGCGCCACCCGCAGGCGGTGGATTTCCCCGCCGTCGCGGCGCGCTTCGGGCTGCCTGCCGCCGGCTGAAACCGCGGCGCGGCGGCGCATCGCCCGCCTGACTTTCCCGCCGCTTCGTGGTTCCCTGGCGGGGACAAGCAGGAGCCGCGACCATGGGCCATCTTTCAACGCATGTGCTGGACACCGCGAATGGCCGCCCCGCCCAGGGCATGGCCTTCGAGCTGTGGCGGGTGAAGCCGGATGGCGCCGAGCGCATCCTGGCCGCGATAACCAACAAGGATGGCCGCACCCCCGCCGCGCTGATGGAAGGCCCGACCTACATGCCCGGCACCTATGAGCTGGTGTTCATGGTGGGCGAATACTTCACCGCCATGGGCAACCCGCAATCCGACCCGCCCTTTCTGGACGTGGTGACGCTGCGCTTCACCATGGCGGAGCCGGATGGCCACTATCATGTGCCGATGCAGGTGACGCCCTGGGGCTATTCCACCTACCGGGGCAGCTGAGCATGGCGGGCGATTATCCGCGCGACCTGGTGGGCTATGGCGCGACGCCGCCGGAGGCGAAGTGGCCGGGTGGCGCGCGCATCGCGGTCAACTTCGTCATCAACTACGAGGAAGGCGGCGAGAACAGCATCCTGCATGGGGATGAGGCCAGCGAGGCCTTCCTGAGCGAGATCGTCGGCGCCGTGGCCTGGCCCGGCCAGCGCCACATGAACATGGAGAGCCTGTACGAATACGGCAGCCGCGCCGGCTTCTGGCGGCTGCACCGGATCTTCGGCGAACGCGGGCTGCCGGTGACGGTGTTCGGCATTGCCACCGCCATGGAGCGCAACCCGGAAGCGGTGGCGGGCATGCTCTCGGCGGGGTGGGAGATTGCGTCGCACGGGCTGAAGTGGATCGAGTACCGCAACTTCACCGAGGCTGCGGAGGAGGCGCATATCCTGGAGGCCACGCGCATCCACACGCGGCTGACGGGGGCGCATCCGCACGGCTTCTACCAGGGGCGCGGCGCGGTCCATACGCTCGGCATCGTGCAGCGGGAGGGCGGCTACCTCTACAGCGCCGATTGCTACAATGACGACGTGCCGTTCTGGGTGAAGGGCGAGCGCGGGCCCTTCCTGATGGTGCCGTACACGCTGGACGCCAACGACATGCGCTTCGCCACCGCGCAGGGTTTCAACAGTGGCGACCAGTTCTTCACCTACCTGAAGGACAGCTTCGATCAGCTCTACGCCGAGGGCGGGCGGATGATGTCGGTGGGGCTGCATTGCCGGCTGGCCGGAAGGCCCGGGCGGGCGGCGGCGCTGGCGCGGTTCCTGGACTACATCCAGCGGCAGCCGGGCGTCTGGGTGACGCGGCGGGTGGATATCGCGCGGCACTGGATTCGGACGCATCCGCCGAAGGCCGGGCTGAAGCCCAGCACGCTGTCGCCGGCGCTGTTCATGGAACTGTATGGCGACCTGGCGGAGCATACGCCGGAGCTGGCCGCCAACGTCTACGAGACCGGGCTGGGCGCGGCGCAGGACACCGCGGAGGGGCTGCACAAGGTGTTCGTGGCGGCGGTGCATGCCTGGCCGCGGGAGCGGCAGCGCAGCTTCCTCAACGCGCATCCGGACCTGGCGGGCAAGCTGCACGCGGCCAAGCAGCTGACCGAGGACAGCACCAGCGAACAGGCCAGCGCCGGGCTGGACCACCTGACCGATGCCGAGCTGGCGCGCTTCCTGGAGCTGAACGCGGCGTATCGGGCGCGGCATGGCATCCCCTTCATCGTGGCGGTGAAGGGGCTGAGCAAGGCGGAGATCATCACCGCCTTCGAGGCGCGCATCGGCAATGACCCCAGCGCCGAACACGCCGAGGCGCTGCGCCAGGTGGAGCGGATCATGCTGCTGCGGCTGAAGGACCGCATGGGCGCGTGACGCCCGCCGAGCTGCGCGCGCTGCCGGCGGCGCCCGATGTGCCGGCGTTGGCGGCGCTGTGGTGGCAGGCGCAGGGCGACTGGGCGCGGGCGCATGAGGCGGCGCAGGCCGATGAGGGCGCCGAGGCCGCCTGGGTGCATGCGCTGCTGCACCGGGAGGAGGGCGACCTGGGCAATGCGGACTACTGGTACGGCCGGGCCGGCAAGCGGCGGCCCAGCGGGGCGCTGCGGGATGAGTGGGAGGCGATAGCGGCGGCGTTGCTGGCCGGCTAGGCCACCCGCTTCTTCAGCAGCTTCCAGGTGCTGGTCGCATAGGCGATCAGCGTGCCTTCCTGGTCGCGCGCTTCCGCCCGCAGGAACCAGGTGCCGCCCTGGCGCAGCGCCTCGCCACGGCACACCACGCGGCCGTGGCGCATGGCGGAGAGGTACTGGATCTTCATCTCCAGTGTGGTGCCGGGCGTGCCGGCAGCGCGCACCAGGTGGCCCATGGCGATGTCCAGCGCGGTGGCCAGGATGCCGCCATGCAGGGACCCTTGGGGGTTGAACATGAAGTCATGCGCCTCGAAGGCCACTTCGCAGGCGCCCTCGGGGTAGGTGATCTCCAGCCCCAGCAGGCGGGCGAGGAAGAAGTCGCCGAAGACCTCCTGCTCGCCGGCGATGGCGCGGTCGAAGGCGGCCTGGGCCTGGGCCTTGTCGAGGGTACGGGTCATGGCTGGGGTCCCCGGGGTTCGTTGCCCCGGGGCTTTAGCCTCAGTTCGCCGTAATGCCCATGGCGCGGATGGCGCCGCCGACCTCGCGGACGTCCTTCTCGATGAAGGCGGCGAATTCCGGCTGCGTCATGTTGCCGCCGACGATGCCCACCGCGGCCAGGCGGTCCTTCATCAGCGGGGTCTGCATCGCCAGCGCCACTTCCTGGTGCAGCCGGGCGGTGATGGCGGCCGGCAGCCCGGCGGGGGCGCTGAGGCCGAGCCAGTTGCCGATCAGCAGGCCGGGCAGGCCGACCTCGGCCGTGGTCGGCACGTCCGGCAGGCTGGGCTGGCGCTGGGCGGAGGTGACGGCATGGGCGCGGACCCGGCCGGCCTTGATGTTCTCGCTGTTGTCCGGCATCGGGTCGAAGGCCAGCGGGATGGAGCCGCCCAGCAGGTCGGCCTGCATCGGCGTGGAGCCGCGATAGGGCACGTGGTTCAGCGTGATGCCGGTTTGCGTGCTGAACATGGTGCCCAGCACATGCCCGACCGAGCCGGCGCCGGAGCTGCCGAAGGCCACGGGGTTGCGCTGCGCCCGCAGCCAGGTCTGCAGCGTGGCCATGTTGGTCACCGGCACCTCCAGGTTGGTCATGATGACCAGCGGCGTGATGCCGATGTAGGACACGTGGGTGAAGCTGGTGACCGGGTTGTAGCCGGCCTGCGGGTAGATCGGCGGGCTGGTGGTGATGGGGGCGTTGTTGCTCAGCATCAGCGTGTAGCCATCGGCCGGCTGCTGGCTGACATGCAGCGCCGCCAGGGTGCCGCCGGCGCCGGGGCGGTTGTCCACCACCACGCGCTGGCCCAGCCGCGGCGTCATCGCCTCGGCCAGCACGCGGGCGACGATGTCCGACGAGCCGCCCGGCGGGAAGACCACGACGATGCGGACCGGGTGGTCCGGCCAGGCCGCTTGGCTCCCTTGGGCGCCCGCCTGCTGCGCGGAAAACAGGCAGAGCATTGCCGCGAGAAGAGGCAGGGCACGTTTCAGCATGGGGAGTCTCCGGTAAGCCTGGGCGGCCGTTGCAAGCGCCGCGCCGTTCATTCCAGGGTGATGCCGCTGGCGCGGATGACGCCGGCCCAGCGGGCGCGGTCGGCGGTGACGAAGCTGGCCAGCTCCGCCAGGCTGCGCGGTGGTTCCGGCGCAAGGCCCAGGTTGGCCAGCAGGGTGTTGAAGCCGGCATCGGCCATCGCCTCGGCCAGGGCGGCGTGCAGCCGCTGGCGGGTGGCCGGCGGCACCCGGACGCTGACGGCGATGCCGTACCAGAAGCTGGCGTCGAACCCCGGGAAGCCCTGCTCGGCCACGGTGGGCACCTGCGGCAGCACCGCCAGGCGTTGCGGGGTGGTGACGGCCAGGGCGCGCAGCCGGCCGTCGCGGATGTAGGGCAGCGCGCTGCCGATGGTGTCCACCATCAGCGGCGTGTCGCCGGCCAGCACGGAAACCAGGGCGCGGCTGCTGCCCTGGAACGGCACATGGGTCAGCCGCAACCCGGCCTGGGCCGCGTACATCTCGGCCGCCAGGTGGGTGGGGTTGCCCAGGCCGTTGCTGGCGAAGGGCACGGGGCCTTCCGGCCCGGCGGCGCGGGCGCGGGCCAGGGCGGTCAGTTCGGCCAGGGTGGCGGCGGGCAGGCTGGGGTTCACCACCACCACCAGCGGCACGCCGTTGCTGATGGCCAGGGTCACCAGGTCGCGGTCGGCGTCGTACGGCAGGCGGCGGTAGAGCAGCGGGTTGACCACCAGCGTGGCGCTGCCGGCCTGCAGCAGCGTGGCGCCATCGGCCGGGGCGGCCAGCGCGGCCTGGGTCGCGATGATGGTGTTGGCACCCGGGCGGTTGTCCGCCACCACCGGCTGGCCCAGCACCCGGCCCAGGCGCTCCGCCAGGGCGCGGGCCACCAGGTCGGTGCCGCCGCCGGCGGGGTAGCCCACCAGCAGGCGCAGCGGGGCGCTGCCCGGCTGGGCGCCGGCCCTGCCGTGCGGCCCCAGGCCAAGCCCAAGGTCCAGCCCGATGGCCGCCGCCGTGGCCAGCATCGCGCGCCTGGTTCCCGGCATCGCATCCCTCCCCCGTTTGCGTGCATTGTGCCCATACCGGGGCGCGGCTAGAAGCCCTGAGCCCGAGCGCGCGGGAGCCGCCCCATGATGACCACCTACACCGTCGAGAACGGCCACCTGGCGGTGCGGGATGGCACGCAACCGCCCGAGGCGCTGCGCGCCGCGGTCTGGATCGACCTGCTGAACCCCACGGGCATGGAGGAACGCGCGGTCCAGGACGCGCTGCGGTTGGAGATTCCGACGCGCGAGGAGATGCAGGAGATCGAAAGCTCGTCCCGCCTGTACAAGGAGGAGGAGGCGCTGTTCCTGACCGCGCCCTTCCTCTACGGCGTGGACAACGGCGAATTCTCCTCCACCGCCATCACCTTCGTGCTGGCCAATGCCAACCTGATCACGGTGCGCTACGCCACGCCCAAGGCCTTCGCGGTGTTCGCGGCGCGCTGCCAGCGCAGCCCGGCCACGCTGATGACCACGCCGGATGCGGTGATGTTCCACCTGTTCGAGCAGGTGGTGGACCGGTTGGCCGACATCCTGGAACGCATCGCCGCCGACATGGACCGCGCCAGCCAGGCCGCCTTCCGCACCGCCCGCGCGGTGAAGGTGAAGGCGACGGCCAAGGACGCCGACCTGAAGGACGCGCTGATCACCCTGGGCCAGGTGGGGGAGGTGACCACCCGGGCCAGCGAGACGCTGCTGGGGCTGAGCCGCATCCTCACCTTCGTCGGGGCCGAGAAGGCCGGGGCGATCCGGCGCGAGAACCAGCCGCTGATCAAGACCCTGGTGCGCGACGTGCGGTCCCTGGTGGAGCACGCGAACTTCCTGAACAACAAGGCGAACTTCCTGCTGGACGCGGTGCTGGGCATCATCAATGTCGAGCAGAACGCGATCATCAAGACCTTCACCGTGGCGTCAGTGGCGCTGATGCCGCCGACGCTGGTCGCCAGCATCTACGGCATGAACTTCCAGCACATGCCGGAGCTGTCATGGGCCATCGGCTACCCGCTGGCGCTGGGGCTGATGCTGCTCTCGGCGGTGCTGCCGATCATGTACTTCAAGCGCAAGGGATGGCTCTGATCGCGCCTCCTTCGCCGCGCGCTGCCGCGGTGGGCGCAGGCCGGGGCTGGCCGGTCCTTGGGGTGCTGGTGCTGGCGGCGCTGTTCGCGGCCGCGCCCACCCCCGCCGCCGCCGATCGGCCCTGCCCGGTGCGGGCGCCGCGCATCCGGCTGGCGGTGGTGGACAAGCCGGTGGAGGTGACGGGCACCCAGAGCATCGACGCCATGCACGCCGAGAGCGGCGAGCGGCGCACCGCCCGGCGCCACCACCTGGCGCTGACCACCAGCCGGGTGGAATGGCACAGCGAGCTGAACGCGCATGTCAGCCGGCACCACGCCGGGCGCGGCCGGGTCTGCGCCGTGCCGGCCGAGGTGGTGCTGACGCTGGTGGAGGCGCAGCACCGCATCAGCATTGCCGCCGAGGTGCCGGCGAATGGATGCCTGTGGCGCGAGGTGCTGGCGCATGAGCGCCGCCACGCCGCGGCCAACCGCGCCAGCCTGGCGGTGGCGGCGCGCACCGCCCGCAGCGCGGCCAATGGCTGGGCCGAGCGCGCCAGCGGCCATGGCGCCACCGAGGAAGCGGCGATGGCGCAGTTGCAGGCCGGGCTGCGCCGGGCGATCGAGCCTTCCCTGGCGGCGATGCGCGCGGCCCGGGCGCGGGCGCATGCCCAGGTGGACACGCCCGGCGAGTATCGGCGCCTGGCCACGGTGTGCCCGGCCGACCAGGCCAGGCTGGCCGCCCGGCTGCGCGGCGGGGATTGAGCGGGGGCTCGCTGCGTTGGTGTCTCGCGCAGGCGGGCGGTTGACGTCCTGCCGGACGGCAGGCGGTTGACGTCTGCCGCAGGCGAGCGGTTGACGCTGGCTTGGCGATTGCTTCCCATGCGGATCGCTTTCATCCCCAGGGGAGACTCCGCGTGACCAAGGCACCCGCCGCCAAGCCGAAGACCACCGCCAAGCCGGCCAAGCCGAAGACCCACAAGGTCGAGGCGCTGCCGCAGAATGTCCGCTGGGGCGTGTTCGACGCCAGCTTCCCGCCCATCATCACCGTGCAGTCCGGCGACCTGGTGGTGCTGGAATGCGTCTCCGGCGGGCCGGAGCAGTGCCCGCCGCGCGACGGCAAGTTCAAGATCCCGCCGAAGCTGATCGCGATCCAGGATGGCGGCGTGCCGCGCGTGGGGCCGCACATCATCACCGGGCCGGTGGCGGTGGAGGGCGCCGAGCCGGGCGACGTGCTGCGCGTGGATATCGAGAAGATCGAGCTGGGCGCCGACTGGGGCTTCTGCGGGTTCCGCCCGCTGGGCGGGACGCTGCCGGAGGAGTTCGACTATCGCCGCGTGCTGCACATTCCGGTGGACCGCAAGAAGCGCACCTGCGAGGTGCCGATGGGCGGTGGCATCACCCTGCCGCTCTCCCCGTTCTTCGGCGTGATGGGCGTGGCCCCGCCGGCCGACTGGGGCGCGCTTTCCACCAAGGAGCCGCGCATGCATGGCGGCAACCTGGACAACAAGGAATGCGGCGAGGGCGCCACGCTGTTCCTGCCGGTGCACGTGAAGGGCGCGATGTTCAGCGCCGGTGACGGCCATGGCGTGCAGGGCGATGGCGAGGTCTGCATCAACGCGCTGGAGATGTGCCTGACCGGGCATTTCCGCCTGACGCTGGAGAAGGGGTCGCCCGACGCGCCGCTGCTGAAGTACCCGCGGGCGGAGACGCCGACCCACTACATCAGCATGGGCATGCATGAGGACCTGGACATCGCGATGAAGATCGCGCTGAAGGAGATGATCGGCTTCATCACCGGCCGCACCAACCTGACCCCGGCCGATGCCTACCAGCTCTGCAGCCTGGCGGTGGACTTCCACGTCACCCAGACGGTGAACGGGGAAAAGGGCGTGCATGGCATGCTTAGGAAGGGCCTCCTGTTCTGAGGGGGTGCCCGGCGCCTGCAAGGGCGCCGGGCTCGCCTTTCCTGCGGTTACCCACAGAAAACTGCGGTCGTTAACCGTTCCACTGCTTGTGGCGTTTACCCTCCCTGCCCTACCGTATCTTGTATCAGACGACATCTGGTAGGCAAACGGGTAGGAGACCCACACCATGGAGTGGAACTCGGAGGCCATCGAGACCTTGCGGGCCCTTTGGGCCGAAGGTCATTCCACGGCCGAGATCGGCCGGCGGATGGGCGTTTCCAAGAATGCCGTGGTTGGCAAGGCGCACCGGCTGAACCTGCCGGCCCGCCCCAGCCCGATCCGGCGCGAGATCGAGGGCGCCACCGGCCGCCCGGCCGCCCCGTTGCAGCGCCGCCCGCCGGCGCCGCGCCAGCCGCAGCCGATGCGTCGGCCGGAGCCGGCGCCGCAGCCGGTGCAGCAGCACCAGCCCCAGGTGGTGGCGCCGCCGCCGGTGCAGCTGGCACCGCCGCCGCCGCCCGCCGTGGTGCGCAGCTTCCCGCGGGTTTCCAACCGCAGCTGCTGCTGGCCGCTGGGGGAGCCCGGCACCGCCGGCTTCCGCTTCTGCGACGAAGGCGCCATGAGCGGCAAGCCGTACTGCTCGCAGCACGCCTCGGTGGCCTATGTGAAGGCGCGGGACCGGCGCGAGGACGCGGCCTGACCTGACCGCCGCGAAGGCGCGGCTTTATCCGACCGCTGGCCCCGGCGCGTTTCCACACCGGGGCAGGCTGCGCTAGGCTTGCCCCCTGGCAATACCGGGGGGCGGCGATGACGGGACGTTTGGCGGGCAAGGTCGCGCTGATCACGGGCGCCGGGGCGGGCGGCATCGGTGGTGCCGCCGCGGTGATGTTCGCGCGCGAGGGTGCGCGCGTGGTCATCACCGACATCAATGCCGATGCCGGCGCCGAGAGCCTGGCCGCCGTGCGGGCCGCCGGGGGCGAGGCGATCTTCGTCCGGACCGATGTCAGCCAGGAAGACCAGGTGGCGGAAGCCGTGCGCCAGGGCGTCGCCGCCTTCGGTGCGCTGCATGTGCTGTTCTGCTCGGCCGGCGGCTCGGTGCCCACCGACGACCATGTGGACAAGGTGGACCTGGCGATCTTCGACCACACCATGCGGCTGGACCTGCTGGGCGTGATCCACGCCTGCCGCCATGCGATTCCGGAGATCATCAAGGCCGGTGGCGGCTCGGTGGTGAACATGTCCTCCGGCGCGGCGCTGCGGGGCGCCAGCCCGATGCACATCTACACCGCGGCCAAGGGCGCCATCATCTCCATGACCCGGGCGCTGGCCGGCAGCTATGTGCACGACAAGGTGCGCGCCAACTGCATCTGCGCCGGGCGGATCCTGTCGCGGCGGATCCTGGCCACCGTGGGCACGCCGGATAATCCCGGGCCGGTGCAGGACCGCCAGGACCCGGCGGGGCGGGAGCGGGAGTACCCGTTCTGGGTGGGCCAGCCGGAGGATATCGCCAGCATCGCCCTGTTCCTGGCCAGCGACGAGAGCCGCATGATCACCGGCGCCACCATTCCCGCCGAAGGCGGCAGGTCGGCCTACTGATGCGCCCGCCCGCGATGAAGCGCCGCGCCGTGCTGGCGCTGCCGCTGCTGGCCGCAACACCGGCTGCCGCACAAGCCTGGCCGACCCATGCGGTGCGCCTGGTGGTGCCCTTCCCGCCCGGCGGCGGCACCGACATCCATGCCCGGATCGTGGCGCGCCGGCTGACCGAGGCGCTGGGGCAGTCCGTGGTGGTGGAGAACCGCGCCGGCGCCACCGGGCAGATCGGCTACGACCATGTCGCCAAGGCGGCGCCGGATGGCCATACGCTGGTGATGGCGACGGCCGGGCTGACCATCCTGCCCAGCCTCTACTCCAACCTCAGCTTCGACCCGCTGAAGGACCTGCAGCCGGTCTCGCTGGTCGTGCGCATCCAGAACGTCATGGTGGTGCACCCGTCGCTGCCGGTACGCAGCCTGGCGGAGTTCTTGGCCTATGCCCGCGCCAACCCGGGCAAGGTGGACTACGCCTCCACCGGGCCGGGCAACCCGCCGCATCTTTCGGCGGAGCTGCTGAAGATGATGACGGGCATCCAGATGAACCACGTGCCCTTCACCGGCGACACGCCGGCGCTGACCAACCTGGTGGGCGGCCATGTGCAGATGTTCATCGCGCCGATGGCCGGCGCCATGCCGCATATCCGCGACGGCCGGATGCGGGCCATCGCGGTGACCGGGCGCAGCCGCGCCACCGCGCTGCCGGCGGTGCCGACCTTCGCCGAGGAGGGGCTGGCGGGCTACGAGATCACCTCCTGGTTCGGGCTGATGGCGCCGGCGCGGACGCCGCGGCCGATCCTGGAGCGGCTGAATGCCGAGGTGGTGCGGATCGTGGCGATGCCTGAGGTGCGGCAGGACTTCATCGCCGGCGGCTCCGACCCCACCAGCACCAGCATCGCCGAGTTCGAGGCGATGCTGCCGGCGGATTTCGAGCGCTTCGCCCGGATCATCCGGGCCAGCGGCGCCAAGCTGGACTGAGGCCGGCGGCCGCCGCAAAGCGGACACGTCGGCGCCATCGGGCCGCCCCGGGCGCACAACATGGTGCGCGCCGCCGCTGCGGGCTTGGTGCCGGTCGAGTCGCGCCACTAGCTTGCCGCTGCTGGGGAAACCGGAGTCACGAACAATGCGCCGCTTCATGCTGCTTTGCCTGACGCTTGCCGGCCTGGCCGGCTGCGGCGGCACACCCAACCAGGGCGAGGAACAGGGCCTGGTCGACCGGGCCGCGCTTTCCGTGCAGGAAATGCTGGGCGGCGGCAATGACGCGCTGAACGCCGCCTCCATGCTGCGCCGGGCGCGCGGCGCGCTGATCTGCCCGCAGGTGTTCCGCGGCGGCTTCTTCTTCGTGGGTGGGGAAGGCGGTGGCTGCGTGCTGGTCGGGCGCGACGCCGCCGGCGGCTGGTCCAGCCCGGCCTTCTACACCATCGGCTCCGCCAGCTTCGGCTTCCAGATGGGCGTGCAGGACGCGCAGGTGCTGATCCTGGTGATGAACGACCGCGCGATGAATGCGGTGCTGGACAGCCAGTTCAAGTTCGGCGCCGACGCGGCGCTGACGGTGGCCACCTATGGCGGCGGCGTGCAGGGTGCCACCACCGGCGCGGTGGGCGCTGACATCCTGGCCTTCTCCCGCTCGCGCGGGCTGTACGGCGGCATCACGCTGGAAGGCTCCCTGCTGAGCCAGCGCAGCGAATGGAACCGCGGCTACTATGGCCGCGACATCGGCGGGCGCGACATCGTCCGCGCCATGGCCGCCAACAACCCGGGTGCCGACCCGCTGCGCAGCGTGCTGATGCGCTACGGCAGCGGCGGCGGCGCGGCCCGTGCCCCGGTGGCGCAGCCGCAGCCCAGCTACAGCAGCAACACCCTGGGCGGGGCGCCGACCTACCAGCCCCCGGCCGGCAACTACGCCACCCCCGGCGTGGCCGCGCCCGGCCGGGTGGAAAGCGCGCCGCTGCCACCGCTGCGGTAGCGTCAGCGGCTTCCCGCCGGCGCCGGCTGCCTCTACCGGCTGTCTCTACCCTGGCGCGGCGGCCGGCACGGCGCTAGCTTGCCGCCGTGCCCGATACCCCGCCCTCCCCGCCCTTCTGGCAGGCCAAGCCGCTGGAGAAGATGTCCCGCGCCGAGTGGGAGTCGCTGTGCGACGGCTGCGGCCGCTGCTGCCTGCACAAGCTGCGCGACGAGGACACCGAGGAACTCGCCTTCACCAACGTGGCCTGCCGGCTGCTGCACCTGGAGAGCGCCCGGTGCAGCGACTACGAGCACCGCAAGAAATGGGTGCCCGACTGCGTCCGGCTAACCGCGGCGCAGGTGCGCAAGATCGACTGGCTGCCGCCGAGCTGCGCCTACCGCCTGGTGGCGGAGGGGCAGGACCTGCCCTGGTGGCACCCGCTGGTCTCCGGCCGCGCCGAGACGGTGGTGGAGGCCGGCATTTCCGTCCAGGGCAAGGTGATCCCCGAGCGTGAGGCCGGGGCGCTGGAAGACCACATCGTTGATTGGCCGGGGCGCATCCCCAAGGGCGCCCGGCCCAGACCTGCTGCCAAGCCCAGAGTTGCGAAGAAAGGACCACCCGAGCCATGAAGAACGCCCTGTTCGGCGGCGTGAATGCCGCCGTGCTGACCGCCATGAAGCCCGACCTGTCGCCCGACCTGGACCGCATGGCCGCGCATTGCCGCTGGCTGCTGGCCAATGGCTGCAACGGCCTCGGCATCATGGGCACGACGGGGGAGGCGAACAGCTTCGGCCTGACCGAGCGCAAGCAGATCCTGGAAGGCCTGGTGGCGCGTGGCATCCCGGCGCATGTGATGATGCCCGGCACCGGCTGCGCCAACCTGAGCGACACGGTGGAGCTGACGCAGCACGCCCGCGCGCATGGCTGCAAGGGCGTGCTGGTGCTGCCGCCGTTCTACTACAAGGCGCCAAGCGATGACGGGCTGTTCGCCTATTTCAGCGAGGTCATCACCCGGGTCGGCGGCGGCATCGCGATCTACCTGTACCACTTCCCGCAGCAGTCGGCGGTGCCGTTCAGCCTGGACCTGATCGGCCGGCTGCTGAAGGCCTTCCCCGGCGTGGTGAAGGGCGTGAAGGACAGCAGCGGCGTCTATGAGAACATGAAGGCGATGGTCGACGCCTTCGGGCCGCAGGGCTTCGAGGTCTACTCGGGCAGTGACGAATACCTGCAGCGCATCCTGGCCGATGGCGGCGCCGGCTGCATCACCGCGGCCAGCAACACCAACAGCCATTGGGGCGGCATCGTCTACGCCAAGCGCACCGGGCCGGAAGCCGACGCGGCCCAGGCCATGCTGACCGCGACGCGCAAGGCGGCGACCTCGGTGGCGCTGATCCCGGGGCTGCGGGAGATCATCGCGCGTTCCACCGGCGACATGGGCTGGCGCACCATCCGCCCGCCGCACCTGGCGCTGGACAAGGCCGAGGCCGACAAGGCCTGGGCCAACTTCCAGGCCGCCGGCGCGCTGCCGCTGCCGGGCATGGCCGTGGCCAAGGCGGCGGAGTGATGGCGTCTGATCCGCAGGGCGCCGAAGGGCGCGGCGCGGTGAATCAGCCGCCCAAGGCAACCGAGCCCTTGAGGTGCCGCGAGCCCGCCGTCGCCACCCAGGTGGATGACGGCAAGGTCCGGGTGACGCGCTGGGACTTCAACCCCGGCGCCGAGACCGGCTTCCATCGCCACGGCTTCCACTACGTGGTGGTGCCGGTGACGGATGGCACGCTGCTGATCGAGTTGGCCGATGGCAGCACGACGACGGCGGAGTTGAAGCTGGGCGTGCCCTACACCCGCCCGGCGGGGGTGGAGCACAACGTCATCAATGGCGGCACGGCCTTCCTCAGCTTCGTTGAGACCGAGGTGCTGGGGCTGCCTGGTTGAGCGGGCAAGGGGGTGGCCTGGCTACCCCCACAGCCGCCTGACCGCCGCCACCAGCCCATCCTCCACCGGCGCGGCCGCCGCCTCATTCGCGTAGTCGCCGGTGTAGAGCCGGGCGATCAACTCACGCCGCAGCCAGGCATCGGCGATGAAGCGGCCGGCGATGCCGCCCTCGGCGCCGCGCGTCACTTCCATCGGCAGCACCAGCGGCGGCGCGGCCAGTACCAGCTCGGCCCGGTCGCCGGCCTCGGCCGGCCAGTCGCAGTCGATCCGCGCGCCGGTGACGCCCATGTCCACCACCCGGCAGCGCAGCGCGGCGCCATCCGGCAGGCGCAGCGTGGCGGTCTCGTCCAGGCGGAAGCGCTCCTCGCGGCGCGGGCGCGGCGGTTCCACGCAGGCGGCGATGGCGATGGCCAGCACCACCAGGTTCAGCAGGCTCCAGCCCAGGTACAGGCCATGCCAGGGGCCGTGGTTCCAGCCGGCCATGCGGGTCAGCGGCCCGGCCAGGGTCAGCGCTGCCAGCAGCGCGAAGGGCAGCAGCAGGCGCCACTGCACCACCACATGCGCCGTGCTGCGCGGCGCCACCATGCGGCGGCCCAGCAGCCCCAGGCCGCCCAGCAGCGTCGCCACATGGCTGAACGGCCAGGCCCAGCCGCCGCCCAGCGTGGCCATGAACACCGTTGTCGCGGCCAGGCTGGGCGCCAGGTACCAGGCCAGCTCGGCCGGGGTGGCGGCCAGGGTGTCCAGGCCGGCCCACCAGTGCAGCACCGGCGCCAGCAGCACCAGCCAGGGCAGCAGCAGGCCCAGCGTGCAGCCCAGCACCGCCTGCAACGCCACCAGCCGGTGCGGCAGCGGCAGCGGGCCACGCCCGGCGAAGCCCCAGCGCGAGACCATCTGGCGCAGGCTGCCGCGGGTCCAGCGGGCCTGGTCGGCCAGCGCCTCGGCCAGGCCTTCCGGCGCCAGGCCCTGGGCCAGGCGTTCATCCAGCAGCGCGGTGTGCCAGCCCTGGCCGGCCAGGTGCAGGCTGGTCAGGCGCTCCGGCGTTTCCGGCGCCGCGGCCATGCCGCCGGCCTGGACCAGCGCGGCCACCCGCAGCATGGCGGCGCCGCCGCAGGCATGCGCGGCGCCCCAGGCATCCAGGCTGGGCTGCATCACATTGGGCATGAAGCGCCAGGCCAGTGGCCAGCTGCGCCGGGCCAGCGGGTTGGCCTGCACCGGGTCGGGGTTGTAGGCGTGGCGCGGCAGCTGCACGGCGCCCAGCCCGGAATCATGGAACAGCGGCAGCACGCGGTGCAGCAGCCGGCGGCCGGGCACCACGTCGGCGTCCAGCAGCAGCAAGAAGTCGGGGCGCCGGCCGATCGTCAGCGCATGGTCCAGCGCGTTGCCGACCGCGCCGGCCTTGCCGCCCGCCGGCCGGTCACGCCGCAGGTACAGCGCGCCCAGATCCTCGGCCAGGCGTTCCACCCAGGGCCGGGCGCCGTCATCCAGCACCCAGACGCGCACGTCCGGGTGGCTCAGCCGAGTGGCGCCGAGGATGCTGCGCTCCAGCACCTCCGGCGGCTCCGCCGTGGTGTGCAGGAAGATGTCGGTCGGTGCCTCGCCCAGTTCCAGGTGGGCGAAGGCATCGGCCTCGGCCGAGCGGTCGCGCCGCCGCGCCAGCAGCCCCAGCAGCAGCAGGCCGGCCAGGGCGCAGGCGCTTTCCACCAGCAGGAAGCCCAGCGCCCAGGCCTGCTGCAGGGTGCCGCCGGGCGGCAGCGGCAGGCTCCAGCGCCAGGCCAGCCAGCGCAGCGCGCAGGCCACGGCGACGGCGCTGGCCAGGCCGCGCGCCAGCGGCGCCGCATTGCCGAGCAGCGCGAAGCCACTGAGCGGCAGGCCCAGCGCCAGCAGCAGCGGGCCGAACTGGTGCATGGCTAGCGCGCCACCAGCCGGCGGCCGGGCGTGCCGGCCTCTCCGGTGGGCAGCAGCAGGCGGGCGCCGCGGCCGACCGGGCAATCCGCGCCCGCGCCGGCGGCGGGCGGGGTCAGCGCCACCCGCACCAGGGCGCCACCTTGGGCCAGGCGCCCCGGCAGGGCCGCCAGGTTGCGGCCGCCGGCCACCGAGCCCTCGCCCAGCACCGCCTGCACCCGGCCGCTGCGTTCATGGCCTTCGCCGGCCAGGCGGAAGCGGGCGATGCCGCCGACCTGGACCTCCGCCGCGCGGTCCTGCGGCACCACCGCCAGCACGAAGGCGTTGGCGCAATCCATCACCTCCGCCACCGTGTCGCCGGCGGCAATCCGCTCGCCATCCTGCGCCAGCAGGCGCCAGACCAGGCCGGCGCTGGGGCTGGAGAGTTCCGCCAGCGCCTGCTGCCCGGCATGGCGGCGGCCGGCCTCCAGCCGGGCCTCGGCCAGGGCCAGCCCGGCGCGCAGCGTGCCGACCTCGCGCTCCTGCTCGGCCAGGCGCAGCGCCAGCTCGTCCGGCCGGGGCTCCGCCGCCCCGGTGCTGCGTGGCGGGCGCGGGCGGGCGGCCTCGGCCGGCTCCCGGCCCGGGGGGCCGATGCGGTCGGCCAGGATGGCGCGGAAGGCGTCGCGCGCGGCCTCGGCATTGGCCAGCTCGGCGCGGGCGTGGTCGTGGGTGGCGCGCAATTCGGCCAGCGGGCGGGGGTCGGCGCGGTCATCCTCCACCACCGCCACCAGGGTGCCGGCGGTGATCGCCTCGCCGGGGGAATGGCGCAGGCCGCCGACCTGGCCGGCGATGGGGCTGCGCAGGCTGATGGTATAGGCCGAGACCACGGCGGTGTCGGTGGTCAGGGCGAAGGGGTCGTCCAGCATGGCGTAGAGCCCGGCGCCGAGCAGGCCGAGGCCGAGCACCATGCGCCAGGGCCGCCGCGCCGGGGCGCCGGGCGGCTGCTGCAGCACGCGGCGCAGCCGGCCGGGCAGGCCAGCGGTGGTGCCGCCGGGCATGGCGCGGGCCATGGCGCGGGCGCCGTTCCGCGTCCCTGGGCCCGGCGCGATGCCGCCCCCGCGCGCGCCAACCGGTTCGACCATGCAGAAACCCCACCCGACAATCCCGGGTGATGTTGCGGGCGGAACGCTTAACCCGCGGTGTAGCCAGGGGTGCCGGGCCGGCATTCGCGATGCCGCCCGGCCGCAACGATGCGTGTCAAGCGGTTGCGGCCGCACCCGGCGCCGGACCATGTTGCCCGGCATGAGCCTGACCGACCCCACCGCCGCGCCGGAACTCGTCTGCCTGCCCGGCGCCCTGGCGGGCGAGGCGCCGGGCCAGGCGCGGGTGTGCTGGCGGCACAGCGCGCGGGCGCGGCGGGTCAGCCTGCGGATCGACGCGCGCTCGGCCTCGGTGGTGGTGACGCTGCCGCCGCGCGCCGGGCGGCGGCAGGGCATGGCGCTGCTTTCCGTGCATGCCGCCTGGGTGGCGGAACGCCTGGCCGCGCTGGCGCCGCATCTGCCGCTGGTGCCGGGGGCCGCGGTGCCGCTGGGCGGCGCGCCGCATTTGCTGCGTCACCTGCCGGACGCCGCCGGCCCGGCCTGGCTGGAGCCGGGCGCGATCGTGCTGGGCGGCGCCGAGGCGACGGTGGCCCGCCGCACCGGGGAGTTCCTGAAGGCCGAGGCGCGGCGCCGGATCAGCGTGCTGGCGCGCGGCCATGCGGTGCAGCTGGGGGTGAAGCTGCGCGGCATCCGCCTGAAGGACACCCGCAGCCGCTGGGGCAGCTGCGCGCCGGACGGCACGCTGGCGTTCAGCTGGCGCCTGGTGATGGCGCCCGACTGGGTGCTGGACTACGTGGTGGCGCATGAGGTCGCGCATCTGCGCGAGCTGAACCATTCCGAGCGGTTCTGGGCGCTGGTGGCGGGGCTGACGCCGCACCGCGACGCCGCCGTGGCCTGGCTGAAGGCGCATGGGCCGGGGCTGCTGCGCGTCGGGTGACCTGGGCGGCCTCGGCTGCCGGCTGACGCGGGAAGCCTCAGCTGTCGCGCGTCGGCTGACGCGCCGGCGGCTCAGCCGCGGGTGGTTGCCATCAGCAGCATGAACAGCAGCAGCGTCAGGCCCTGCAGCAGCACGCGGTAGCGCATCATGCGGTTGCTGCGGCCGGCGCCGCCTTCGCGGCCCACGCCCAGCACGCCGGCGAACATGGTGCCGAAGGTGGCCAGCAGGGAAATCACCAGCAGCACGGTGAGAACTGTCTTCATCGGTCCGATCTGGGCTGTCTCGGCGGTTCGGCAAGGCGGGCGGCGCCATGCCCGCTTGCCGGCGCAGCCTGGGCCGGGGCGGCGCGCGGCGCAAGCCGGGGTGGTGGCGGGTCCGCCATGCCGTTCGCGCTTGACCCCGGCGCGGCGATGCCGTTCCTCACCTTCCCATGAGGTTGCTCCACATTCTACTGCTGGTGTCGGCGATGCTGCCCGGGTTGGCGCTGGCCCAGGCGCCGATTCAAGCCCCGGCTGCCGCTCCCGCGCCGCCGGCGCTGGCCGCCGCGCAGCTGGACCATCTGGCCGAGGTGCTGCGCGACCCCGCTCGCCGGGCGGACCTGCTGCGCCTGGTGGAAGCCCTGGCCGCCGCCGAGCGGGCCCTGGCCCCGGCGGCGCACCCGGCTCCCTCCCCTGCCGCTGCCGCTCCCCCTGGCCCGCCGCATGCCGCCGCGCCGGCCGCGACCACGCCCGCCCCCGCCGCCGCCACGCCGGCCAGCGCCGCCCACGCGGCCGCTTCCGAGGCGTTGTTCACCCCCACCACGCTGGGCGGCCGGCTGCTGGTGGAACTCGGCGAGCACATCGCCCATGCCGGCGACATCGCCATGGAGACGGTGCGCAGCATGGCCGACCTGCCGGCGCTGTGGGCCGGGCTGGTGGCGCTGTGGCGCGACCCGGCGCAGCAATCCCGCCTGCTGGAGGCGCTGGCCAACCTGGCTGGGCTGGGCGCGCTGGCCCTGGCGCTGGAATTCCTGGTGGCCGGGCTGCTGCGCCGCGTGTCCCGCCGGCTGGACCGCATGGCGCCGCCCGATGGCGATGTCTGGACCTGGCTGCGCCGGGTGCCGCTGGTGGTGGCGCGGCTGGGGCTGGACCTGCTGCCGATGGTGGCCATGGGCGGCGCGGTGGTGGCCGCGCTGGGCTTCGTCCGCCCCGGCCCGGCGGCGCAGCTGGTGGTGCTGATGTCGGTCCACCTCTACATCGTCGGCCGCGCCGTGCTGGCGCTGGGGCGCATGCTGCTGTCGCCGGCCTCCTCGCACCTGCGGCTGCTGCCGGCCTCGGATGGCATGGCCGCCTGGCTGATCATCTGGCTGCGGCGCATGCTGGTGGTGGCCTTCGGCGGCTATGCCCTGGCCGAGCTTTCGGTGCTGGTGGGCATGCCGGTGGCCATGCATGGCGCGCTGGTGCGGCTGGGCCTGCTGCTGGTCACGCTGATGCTGGTGCGGATGATCCGCCAGCAGCGCGAACGCGTGACGGCGCTGCTGCGGCCGCCGCCGATGGACCTGGAGGAAGGCACCGACAGCACCCGCCGGCTGCTGCGCGGGTTGCGCGCCCGGCTGGCGGAACGCTGGCACCTGGTGGCGGTGGGCTGGCTGCTGCTGTGCTGGGCGGTGGCGGCGGTGGGGGTGGAGCGTGGCTTCGCGCACCTGCTGCGTGGCACCGCGCTGTCCCTGGCCATCATCGCCGCCGCCAAGCTGGCGGATGAAGCGATGCGCTGGCTGCTGCGCCGGGTGCAGCGCCCCGGCGCGGCGGTGGCGCGCGGCGCACCCTGGCTGGACCGGCTGGCCAAGCAATACGTGCCGCCCTTCCGCATCGGCTGGACCGTGCTGCTGCTGGCCGTCACGCTGGTGCTGCTGAGCGAGGCCTGGGGCTTCCGCACCCTGGCCTGGTTCAGCCCCGGCCACCCCGGCCACAAGCTGCTGGGCACCGCGCTGTCCATCGGCTTCACCGCGCTGCTGGGCCTGCTGGTGTGGGAGACGGCGAACAGCGCGATCGAGACCCACCTGACCAACCAGCTGCCGGAAGGCCGCCGCGCCCAGAGCGGCATGCGGCTGCGCACGCTGCTGCCGGTGCTGCGCGCCTTCCTGGCCACCGGCCTGGTCGCCTTCATCGTGTTCAACGTGCTGCAGGAACTGGGCGTCAACATCGGCCCGCTGATCGCCGGCGCCGGCGTCATCGGCCTGGCCATCGGCTTCGGCAGCCAGAAGCTGGTGCAGGATGTCATCACCGGCATCTTCCTGCTGGTGGAGGACAGCGTGGCCGTGGGCGACGTGGTCAACCTGGGCGACCGCACCGGCGTGGTGGAGCACCTGACCATCCGCAGCATCAAGCTGCGCGCGCTGGATGGCAGCATCCACTGGGTGCCGTTCAGCGCCGTCACCACGGTGACCAACATGACGCGGGACTACGGCTATGCCGTGGTGGACGTGACCGTGGGCTTCCAGGAAGACCCCGACCAGGTCATCGCCGCCATGCGCGCCATTGCCGAGCGGATGCGCGCCGAGCCGGAATGGCGCGAGCGCATGACCGGCGAGGCCGAGGCCGCGGGGATGGAGCGGATGACCGATTCCGGCATGGTGTTCCGCGTGCGCGCCCGCACCGCGCCGGGCGAGCGCTGGATGGTGGCGCGGGAGCTGAACCGCCGCTGCCGGCTGGAGCTGGGGCTGTCGGGCATCGAGCTGCCACCACCGGCGCCGCGGCTGAACGTGGAGACGCCGCTGAACCCGGTGCAGAGCGCCAGCATCGGCATGTAGCGCCCGGCGGCGCCTGGCTTCACGCCTGCGCGAGCCGCTGCCGCCGGATTGCCTGGACCGGCAACGACATGCTTTGCTTTGCCGAAAGGTCGGGAGGCTCGGCATGCGCGTGTGGTCAAGGCTGGCGCTGGGCGCCGTGCTGATGCTGGGCGGGGCGGCCGGGGCCGTGGCGCAGCCGAACCAGGCGGCGCTGGTGCAGCGCGGCGCGGCACTGGTGAACGGCATCGCCGGCTGCGGCAACTGCCATACCGAGAAAGGCCCGACCGGCGCCGACCTGCCCGGCCGGAACCTGGCCGGTGGGCAGGTGCTGGAGGAGCCCGGCCTGTTCCGCGCCGTGGCCGCCAACATCACGCCCGACCGCGAGACCGGCATCGGCCGCTGGACCGACGCGCAGATCGCCCGCGCCATCCGCGAGGGGCTGCGGCCGGATGGCAGCCTGGTGGGGCCGCCGATGCCGATCGAGCAGTACCGCCGGATCAGCGATGCCGATTTGGCGGCGATGGTGGCGTATCTCCGCACCGTGCCGCCGGTACGCAACCAGGTGGCGCGCAGCACCTATTCCATGCCGCTGCCGCCGGCCTATGGCCCGCCGCTCACCAGCGTGGCCGGGCCGGCCGACAACGCCGTGGCGCGCGGCGCCTACCTGGCCGGGCCGCTGGGCCATTGCATCGAATGCCACACGCCGATGGGCCCGCGCGGGCGGGACTGGAGCCGCACCGGCGCCGGCGGGCCGCCGATCAACGGGCCCTGGGGCGCCGCCGTGCCACGCAACATCACCCCGGCGGCGCTGCATGGCTGGACCGACGCGCAGATCATGCGGGCGGTGACGCAGGGGATCTCGGCCGATGGCCGCCGGATGGGGCCGCCGATGGGCTACCCCTACTACGCGCGGATGAGCCAGGCGGAGCTGCGCGACCTGGTGGCGTATCTGCGCAGCCTGCCCAGCAACTAGCATCGGGCAAGCATTCCGTGCTTGCCGGCCCTCAGTCGCCGGGCGGGCCGCCTCTGCGGCCCTTGGCTACGCCGGACAACCGGCGGCTCGGCCCGCCGGGCGGGCCGGGTGTGCTCAGCCCAGCGCCTGCAACGCCCAGACGGTGCCGACGCCGGACAGGATGGCCAGCGCCAGCTTGCGGAACACCACCTGCACCGCCAGCGTGACCAGCGCCGCCACCCAGGTATCCGGCCCGCCGCGCGCCAGGGCCGGCGCCAGGAAGGCGACGAAGATGCAGCCCGGCAGGTGGTTCAGCATGGCCTGCACGAAGCGCGGCGGCCTGGTGGCGCGCAGCACCGCATAGCCGCCGGCGCGGCACAGGTAGGTGGCCAGCGCCATGCCCAGGATGGCCAACAGCACGTCCCAGCGCAGGCTCATGCGCCGGCATCCCGCGGCGGTGCCGCGGCTTCCCGCCGCATATCCTGCCAGGCGCCCAGCCCGGCGCCGGTGAAGGCGCCGGCCAGCACCGGCCAGGGCGCGCCCAGGCCCAGCCCGCTGGCCGCCACCGCCGCCAGGCCGGAGGCGACCCAGGGCGCCATGTCGCCCCGGCCGCGCCAGATCGGCACCAATATGGCCAGCATGGTGGCGACGGCGGCGAAGAAGATCGGGTGGCCCGGGCGCAGTTCCACCGCGGCGCCCAGGCTGTGGCCGATGGTGACCATGGTCATCCAGTTGACCCACATGCCCATGCCGGCGCCCAGCACGAAGGCGACGTCGCGCCGGCCGGCGCGCATCTCGGCCACGAACAGCGCGAAGCCGTTGTCCACCAGCCAGGCCAGGGTGAACCACAGCCGCCAGCCACGGATGCGGTCCAGCGCCGGGGCCAGCGCCGCGCCCATCGGCGCCATGCGCAGGTTGACCACCAGGCAGGCGAGCGTCGCGGCCAGGATCGGCGCCGGGTCGGCCCAGAGCTGCAGCACCACCAGCTGGGCGGAACCGGCGAAGGTGAGGCCGGACATGACCAGCGTCTCGGCCAGGGACAGCCCCTTGCTGGCGGAGATGACGCCGATGACCAGGCCGAAGGGGCTGAGGCCGAGGGTGATGGCCAGCGCCGCGCGCAGGCCGCGCATCCAGCCGGCGCGAGAGAAGGTCTCCATGGCCGGCAGGATTAGCAGAGCGCGGCGCGAGGGGTAGTATGGGGAAACGCATGGGAGAGACGCGGATGTTGGATCTGAGCGGCAAGGTCGCCTTCGTCAGTGGGGCCGGTTCGGTCGGCGAGGGCTGGGGCAACGGCAAGGCGACGGCGGTGCTGATGGCGCGGCAGGGCGCGCATGTGTTCGGCACCGACATCAACCCGGCGGCGCTGGAGGAAACGGCGGCGATCATGCGCGGCGAGGGGCTGAGCTTCGCCGGGCGGGTGACCAACATGACCGACAGCGTGGATGTCGCCGCCGCGGTGCAGGACTGCCTGGCGAAGTTCGGTGGGCGGATCGACATCCTGGTGAACAATGTCGGCGGCAGCGCGCCGGGCGGCCCGGTGGACATGACCGAGGAAGCCTGGGACGCGCAGATGCAGCTGAACCTGAAGACCTGCTTCCTGGGCTGCAAGCATGTGCTGCCGGTGATGGTGGCGCAGAAGAAGGGCGCGATCGTCAACCTGGCCAGCGTGGGCTGCATGAGCTTCACGGTCGGCGGGCGGGTGAATGCGGCCTATGCCGCCAGCAAGGCGGGCGTCATCGCGTTCAGCCGCAGCACCGCCATTGCGCATGTGAAGGACGGCGTGCGGGTGAACACCGTGGTGCCGGGGACGATGCACACGCCGCTGGTGGAACATCGGCTGGTCAAGCAGATGGGGCTGAACGACGCCGAGGGGCTGATCGCCAAGCGCCACGCCAGCGTGCCGATGGGCCGCATGGGCGATGCGTGGGACATCGCCAACGCCGTGGTGTTCCTCGCCAGCGACGAGGCGCGCTACATCACCGCGACGCAGCTGGTGGTGGATGGCGGGCTGACCGCGGCGCGGCCGACGGGCTGACGCCCGCGGCACGACCGACGGGCTGACCCCGCGGCGGGCCGACGGGCTGGCGCCCGCGGCGGGCCGGCCGGTTGAGGCGAAGGCGGCCCGGGGTTGCGCCCCCGGGCCTGCGCCTGCTTCACGCCGCCGGTGTCTCCACCGGCGGCGATCAGGCGCTACCTCACAGCCACTGCTGGAAGGCGTCGAAGATCATCCGGTAGCCGGCGCCCTCGCGCACCAGATGCGCGTAGCCGGGGAAGTGGATGTGCATGCCGGCCACCAGCAGCTTGTCGGTCGCGACATGGTCGAACATCCGCAGCCGCGTCGCGGCGGCCTGCGCCGGGTCGATGTCGAAGGCCATGGTCACGTCGGGACGCGGCACCTGCACTTCCGGCACGTGGACGATGTCGCCCCAGATCAGCAGTTGCTCATTGCCTGACGCGACGAGGTAGCCGGTATGCCCCGGCGTGTGGCCGGGCAGCGGCATCGCGGTCACGCCCGGGAAGACCTCTCCACCCGTGAACAGGCGCTTCTCGTAGGGCGCAATCTGTTCCCGCGCGTGCTGGAAGTTGCGCAGGCGGCTGTTCTCATCCGCCTTGGCCATCTCGGCGTCGTCAAGCCAGAAGCGCGGCTCGGCCGCGTGCATCACCAACTCGGCGTTGGGGAAGAACTTGGCGCCGTTGTCGTCCACCAGGCCGTTGGAGTGGTCGGGGTGCATGTGGGTCAGCAGCACCGTGTCCACCTCGGCGGGCGAAACACCCACGGCGGCCAGGTGCGCCAGCAGGCGGCCGGCGCTGGCCTGCATCTTCCCGCCGCAGCCGGTATCCACCAGCGCGGTGCGGCCCTGGCTGCGGATCAGGAAGGTGTTGACGGCGGTGCGGCGCGGCACCGGGCGGAAGGCGGCCCTCAACATCGCGGAACTGTCCTCCACCGTGATGTTCTGCATCACCGCCATGGAGCCTTCGAGGAAGCCGTCGCTGAGCGTGGTGACGGTGATGTCGCCGATGCGGCGATGCATCACCGCGGCGACCTGTTGCTGCGGGAGGGTCATGGGTGGTCCTTCATGGAGCCGGCGCACTGCGAAGGGCGCGCGCCGTGGGCCGGAAGTGGCGCGCCACCAACGGCGCACATGACAGGCCAGGAGAGGCGCGCCGCGAACGGCGCGCATGACAGGCCAAAGCAGGGGCGCCGCGAACGGCGCGCCGGGCCGTTCAGCCGCGCTGCAGCACTTCGATGCGAACGCCCTCGGGGCTTTCGACGAAGCTGATGCGGGTGCCCGGGCGGATGGTGTTCGGCTCCATCGTCACCTTGGCGCCCTTGGCGCGCAGCTCCGCGATGGCGGCATCCACATCGGCCACGATGAAGCCGAAGTGGTCCAGGCTGTTCTTGCCCGTCGCGGCTTCCTTCACCGGCAACAGGAAGATGTCGGCGCCGCCGACCTTCAGGTCGATCCGGGTCTTGCCGTCTACCGGGGTGCGGATGACCTCGGCGCCGAACATGGTCTGGTACCAGCTGGCGGTCGCCTCGGGGTCGGTGGTGTACAGGTGCATGTGGTCGAAGGTGTAGGCGGTCATTGGCCGTTTCCTCGGGTTGGGGGGCGCAGCCTAACCCTGCCCCGCGCCGCGGTCACCCCGCCTGCAGCAGCTCTATCGGCACGCCATCCGGGCCGGTGATGAAGGCGATGCGCAGGCCACGCACCGTGGTCGGCGGCAGCTGGAACGCCGCGCCACGGGCGGCGAAGGCGGCGGCGGCGGCGTCGATGTCGGCCACGGTGAAGCCCAGGTGCTCCAGCCCCCGGTGTGGGCTGGCAGGCGCCGGGCCGCAGGCTTCGCCGGGCAGGATCACGTTGATCAGCAGCGTCAGCCCGGCCAGGCGCAGCTCATAGCGCGGGCGCGGCCCCTGGCGATGCTCCACCAGCGTGGCGCCCAGCACGCGGATGTACCAGTCCGCCGCCGCGGCGGCGTCCGGGCTGCGGAGATGGACATGGTCGAAGCGCAGCAGCGGGGCGTCCGGCACGGCCGGTGCCTCAGCCATCCCGCAGCGCCCGCACCCGGTCCTCCGCCGCTTCCGGCTCCATGCCCAGCGCCGTGGTGGCCACGCCATGGGCGAAGCCGGCGCGGGCCATGGCGGCCAGCGCCTTCAGCCGCACCTCCGGCGTCATTTCCTCCCGCGCGAAGGGGCCGAAGCGGCGGCGGCGGCACAGCATCAGTGCAGCACCCAGCTCGTCATCCGGCAGCACCGCCTGCGCCACCTCCCCGGCCACGCCCTTGGCCGAGAGATGCGCCGCGATGGCCCGGCGGGAGCGGCCGCCGCGGGCCAGGCGGCGGGCGCGGCTGGCGGCGAAGGCGGCGTCGTCCACCACCCCGCTGCCGGCCAGCTTGCGGGCCACCTGCTGCGCGGCCATGCGGGCGGTGCCGGCGGCGGCCAGCACCTGCTCGTGGTCCTGGCCCTCGGCTTCGGCGCGGCGGGCCCAGCGGTCCACCCGGCGGGTCAGCACCCGGGCCAGCCCGGCCTCGGTGGCGGCAAACCTGGCCAGGTGGGCCAGCGCCGCCTCATGCAGCCGGGCCTCGCTGGGGGCCTTGCCGGCCGGGCGCTCGCGTTTCCGCGACGGCCCCGCCCCGTCTCCGCTGGCCGACCTGTTCATGCGCCCCGACTTATCCATGGCCACACTCTGGCGCGCCGGGCCGTGCCGGGGCAATTGGGGGGCATCGCAATTCACAGGGGGGACTGACCCATGCCGAAATATCCGACCAATGGCCTGACCCTGGCCCAGGCCAGCACCATCGCCGATGCCGCCCTGGCCAAGGGCCGCGCCCTGGGCCTGCAGCCGCTGACCGTGGTGGTGCTGGACGCCGGCGGCCAGGTGAAGGTGATCAAGCGGGAAGACGGCTGTTCCCTGATGCGGGCCGAGATTGCCGGCGGCAAGGCCAATGGCGCGCTGGCGCTGGGCGTGGGCAGCCAGGAACTGGCCAAGCGCAGCCAGAACCCGGCCATGCAGGGCTTCGTCAACGCGCTGTCCGACATCACCGGCGGCCGCGCCGTGCCGGTGCCGGGCGGCGTGCTGGCGGTGGGCAAGGACGACGTGATCCTGGGCGCCGTCGGCATCAGCGGCGACGTGTCGCTGAAGGACGAGGAATGCTGCATCGCCGGGATCGAGGCCGCCGGCCTGGTCGCCTCCACCGGCGCCTGAGCCAAACGGGGGCGCGGCAAGCTCGCGCCCCCCTTCTTCTCCGAAACAGACAGGATGCTTCCGATGCCCGCCTGGCACGCCGTGACCGAACTGGACAAGCTGGACCTGGAAACCCCCTTCCCGCTGCGCATCGGCGACCAGCAGGTCTGCGTGGTGCGGCTGGAGGATGGCATCTTCGCCATCAACGACGTCTGCACGCATGAATACGCGCTGCTGTCGGACGGCTATTTCGAGGACGGCAAGCTGGAATGCCCGTTGCACCAGGCCTGCTTCGAGGTCCGCACCGGCAAGGCGCTGAACGAACCGGCCGACGTGGACGTGGTGACCTACCCGACCAAGGTCGAGGGTGGGGTGGTCTTCGTCGAGGTCTAGCGGCCGGTCGTCCCCGGTAGGACGGCAGCGGCCGGGCTCAGCCGCGCCGCGGCCGGCCGTGGCGGACGATGATGTTGCGCAGCAGGTCCTTCAGCGGGCCGGCATCGGCCATGTCGTGGCGCGCCAGCACCTCGGCCTCATGCAGGCGGGCGGTTTCCACCAGGCTGGCCGCCATGTCGCTGCCGCGCTGGGTCAGGCTGATCCGCACCACCCGGCGGTCGCGGCTGTCCTGGGCGCGCTGGACCAGGCCGTCGCGCACCATGCGGTCCAGCAGCTTCGTCATGGTCGGCTGCTGCAACAGGCAGACATCGGCCAGGCCGGTGACGGTCTCGCCCTCGCCGCCGACCAGGCTGGCAAGAACCCGCCACACCGGAACCGAGACGCCTTTGCGACGCAACTGCTCGTGGAATTCCGATGATACGGCATGCGACGCCCGCGACATCAGATACAAGAGATAGTCGTCGATGAAGCGGGCCTTCGGCACCTTGACAGGGTTTGTATTCATGCCTGATGATGCATCTCTTGACATATACGCTCAATCTTACTGTGCCGGATAGATACAGTCACTCATTCATGTGCAACTGGATGCGATTTTGAACGGTTGTTCCGCCGGGATGACCGTTTCGTAATTTCGTGAACTGGGCAGTTTGCCGCTGCTTGGCCTGGGCGGGAGAGTTGTGGTGCTGGCAGATCGAATCGAGGCACGCTGGATCGCCGCCTTCGAGGCCGTATTCCGCCGCTGCAAGGCCGAACCGGGCCTGCCCGTGGCGCTGCTGGCGGAGAGCCAGTCCCGGGCGCTGAATGTGGATCTGGCGGAACTGGCGCTGCTGCGGCTGGGCTGCCGGCCCTACCGGCTGACGGTGCCGACCCCGGCGCAGACGGCCCCGGTGCCGGTGCGCTCCACCGGGGCCAGCCGGGCGCTGGCCGGCCACCCCAGCGTGCTGGCGGCGCTGAAGGCCACGCCCTTCGTGGTGGACTTGACTGTCGAAGGGCTGTTGCACGCACCGGAACTGCCGGAACTGCTCAAGGCTGGTTGCCGAATACTTATGATCTCGAATGAACATCCGGAGGCGCTGGAGCGCCTGGCGCCGGATGACGCCATGGAGCCGCGGGTGAAGGCGGCGGTGAAGCTGGCCCGCGGCGCCACCGGCATGAGGGTGACCTCCGCCGCCGGGACCGACCTGGTGGTGAGCCTGGAGAAGGCGATCACCGCCGGCGTCTGGGGCTGGACCGACCGGCCCGGCACCATCGCGCATTGGCCGGGCGGCGTGGTGGTCAGCTTCCCCGCCGCGCACAGCGTGAACGGCACGCTGGTGCTGGACGCCGGCGACGTGAACCTGACCTTCAAGCGCTACCTGGAACGCCCGGTGACGCTGACGCTGGAGGATGACCACGTCACGCGCATCGAGGGCGAGGGCACCGATGCCGAGTTGATGCGCCGCTACCTGGCGGCCTGGGCGCCCCCTGGGGGCGACAAGGCGGCCTATGCGGTCAGCCATGTCGGCTGGGGCATGAACCACGCGGCGCGGTACGAGGCGCTGGCGATGTACGACCAGCGCGACACCAACGGCACGGAATTGCGCGCCTTCGCCGGCAACTTCCTGTTCTCCACCGGCGCCAATGAATTTGCCGGCCGCTACACCGAGGGGCATTTCGATATTCCGGTGCGTGGCTGCACCATCACACTGGACGGCCCCGCCGGAGCGCATACGGTGGTGGAGGCTGGGGAGTTGAAGCTGTGACGAAAGCGGGCGATGCGGGGCAGACGCCGCTGGTGACGGTGCATGGGATCGGTGGCGCCTGCTGGGGCGGATTCCGCGCCGACATGCATTGGCAGTTGCCGGGCTATGGCGGCACGCCGCTGCTGCCGCAGACCAGCTTTGCCAACTGGGCGGTGGCGCTGGCGGCGGCGCTGGATGCCGGCGGCATGGCGCGGGTGGACCTGCTGGGGCACAGCATCGGCGGCATGGTGGCGCAGGAATTCGCCCTGGCCTTTCCGCAGCGGGTGCGCCGCCTGGTGCTGTATGCCACCACCCCGGCCTTCGGCGGCAAGGACCCGGCCTTCGCCGAGCAGTTCCTGGCGGACCGGCTGGCGCCGCTGCAATCCGGCGTTTCCATGCTGCAACTGGCGCAGCAATCCATGACCAGCATGCTCAGCCCGCGCGCCGGCATGGCGGCGATGGCGGAGGTGATCAATGCCATGGCCGGCACGCCGGCGGCGGCGTACCGGGCCACCGTGACCTGCCTGACCACCTTCAACCGCATGGCCGACCTGGGCGGCATTGCCGCGCCGACGCTGCTGCTGGCCGGGGAGCGTGATCCGCTGGCGCCGCCGCGCACCATGCAGCGCATGGCGGATGCCATGCCGGATGCGCGCCTGGTGACGCTGCCGGCGGCCGGGCACCTGGGGCACCTGGAATACCCGAAGGAGTTCGCCGCCGCCGTGCACGGCTTCCTGGGCTAGGCGCCATGGCCGACGCAGCGATCTTCGACGCGGATGCCTTCCGCCTGACACCGCAGGAAGCGGCGCTGACCGCGCGGGCGCGGGATTTCGGTGAGCGCGTGCTGGCGCCGCGCGCCGCGGAATGGGACCGCGACGCGGTGTTCCCGCTGGCGAATTACCGGGACATGCACGCCAACGGGCTGCTGGGCGTGTGCATCCCGGCGGAGGATGGCGGCATCGGCGCCGATTTCCGTGCCTATTGCCTGACGGCGGCGGAGCTTGGCCGCTACTGCGGTGCCACGGCGCTGACCTGGAACATGCATGTCTGCAGCACGCTGTGGACCGGCGCGCTGGCCGATACGCTGGAGATGGATGCCGACACCCGCGCGCTGCACCGGCAGCGGCGCGGCGCGCATTACCGGCGCATCCTGGATGAAGGCGCGATCTACGCGCAGCCGTTCAGCGAGGGTGGCGCGGCGGCGGCGGGGGCGGTCGCCTTCGGCACCACGGCGCGGCGGGTGGCCGGCGGCTTCATCGTCAATGGCCGGAAGATCTTTGCCAGCCTGGCCGGCAGCGCCGACTACTACGGTGTGCTGTGCACGGAACAGCATGGCGATGCCGCGTTGAGCCGGCGCGACACGCTGTACCTGGCGGTGCCCGCCACCGCCGAGGGAGTCAGCGTGACCGGCAGCTGGGACCCGCTGGGCATGCGCGGCACGGTCTCGCGCGATCTCGTCTTCAAGGACGTCTTCGTGCCGGAGGATGCGGCGCTGATGCCGCCCGGCCTCTACTTCCAGGCGGCCAATCGCTGGCCGCACATGTTCATGACGCTGAGCCCGACCTACATGGGCCTGGCGCAGGCGGCCTACGACTTCACGGTGAAGTACCTGCGCGGCGAATGGCCGGGCATGCCGCCGGTGAAGCGGCGGATGTACCCGACCAAGCAGATCGCGGTGGCCGAGATGCGGGTGATGCTGGAGCAGACCAAGGCGCTGTGGTTCCAGGCCATCAGCGACGCCCGGCCGGACCCGAGCAAGGAGCAGGTGCTGCGCGCCTGGGCGGCGCAGTACACCGTGATGGAGAACGCCAACGCCCTGGCGGCCAAGGCGGTCCGCACCTGCGGCGGGCAGTCCATGCTGAAGACGCTGCCGCTGGAGCGGATCTACCGCGACAGCCGCTGCGGCAGCCTGATGCTGCCCTGGACCGCGGAGCTGTGCATTGATAGCCTCGGCCGCGGCTCGCTGTACGAGACCGGCGAGCGCGACGAATGATCTGGCGCTGGCCGGAGCGCGCGGCGCCCGGCGCGCCGGCCCTGCGCTTCGGTGGCCAGGTGATGAGCTACGGCATGCTGGCCAGCGAGGCGCGGGCCTGTGCCGCGGCGCTGGCGGCCCGTGGCGTGCGGCGCGGCGACCGGGTGGCCTTCCTGGGCGCCAACCACCCGGCCCAGCTGGTGCTGCTGTTCGCCTGCGCGCGGCTGGGGGCGCTGCTGCTGCCGCTGAACTGGCGGCTGGCCGCGCCGGAACTCGGCTTCATCCTGGCCGATGCCGGCGCCGCGCTGGTCTGCGCCACGCGGGAATACCTGCCCGGCGCGCGGGCGCTGCACGCCCAGGTGCTGGACGCCGAGGCCGCTTGGGGCGCGGCGCCCGAGGTGCCGGCGACGGGCGGCGCGGAGGATGCGGTGCTGCTGGTCTACACCAGCGGCACCACGGGCCGGCCGAAGGGCGCGGTGCTGACCCAGCAGGCGCTGGCGGTGAACGCGCTGAACGGCGTGGACATGCACGGCATGACCAGTGCCGACCGGGTGCTGACGGTGCTGCCGCTGTTCCATGTCGGCGGGCTGAACATCCAGACCACGCCGGCACTGAGCGTGGGCGCCGAGGTGGTGCTGCAGGCGCGGTTCGAGCCCTCTGCCTTCTTCGCTGCCTGCGCGACGGAGCGGCCGACGCTGACGCTGCTGGTGCCCGCCATCATGCAGGCGGTGGTGACGCATGCCGGCTGGGCGACGGCCGAGCTGGGCAGCCTGCGCGCCATCGGCGCCGGGTCGTCCGACGTGCCGCTGGACCTGATCGCGGCCTTCCATGCGCGCGGCGTGCCGGTGCAGCAGGTGTATGGCGCCACCGAGACCTGCCCGATAGCGCTGTACCAGAGCGCCGAGGAGGCGATGGCCGCGCCCGGCAGCATCGGCTGCCCGGCGCCGCGGGTGGAGGCAAAGCTGAGCGCGGCCGGAGAAATCCTGGTGCGCGGGCCGACCACGCTGCGGCACTACTGGCCCGCCACGCCGGCGCTGGACGCGGAGGGCTGGTTCGCCACCGGCGATGCCGGGCGCGTCGACGCGGATGGCCGCTGGTGGTTCACCGACCGGCTGAAGCACCTGATCATCAGCGGCGGCGAGAACATCTACCCCGCCGAGGTGGAGCGCGTGCTGCGCGACGCCCCCGGCGTGCTGGAAGGCGCGGTCTGCGGCCGGCCGGATGCGCGCTGGGGCGAGGTGCCCGTGGCCGTGGTGGTGCCCGGCCCCGGGTTCCGGCGCGCTGACGTGCTGGCGCATTTCCAGGGACGCATCGCGCGGTTCAAGCAGCCGCACGATGTGGTGGCGGTGCCGGCGCTGCCGCGCACCGCGCTGGGCAAGGTGGAGCTGGCGGCGCTCAGGAAGCTGGCGATTTCCGGTTGAGCTGCGGGTCTTCGCCATGGCTGTGGCGCTTGCCCTCGGCTTCCGCGGCCTTGTCCTCGGGCTGCTTGGCGGCTTCGCGCGCGGCCTGCTCGACCTTGCCGGAGTCGACGGTCTTCTTCACGCCGTCATTGTACTGCTTGGCGCCGGTGTAGCTGCCTTCGCCCTCGACCTTGTCGTCGGCCATGCGGTCCTCCTGCCTGGTTGCCAGCGCGGATAGCGAGGCAGCCGGGCGAAGGTTTCATTCTGGCCGTATGGTGAGGGAGAAGGCCTGGCTGGCGCCCGGGGCCAGGTGCGCCAGGCCGGGCTTTTCGATGAACGCGCCGTCCCAGCCGGGCGGGCTGTGATAGCCGTGCCAGGGCTCGACACACAGAAAATCGCCGCCGGCGCGGCTCCACAGGCCCAGCTGCGGCAGGCCCTGCCAGGAGAGATGCAGCGCCCGGGCGCCGGGTGCCGCGTAGCGCAGGCTGCGGCTGGAAGGGGCTTCCAGCACCACGGCGCCGGCGGCGAACAGCGCGTCCTCCAGCGGCAGGGTGCGGCCCTGCACCGGGCTGGGTTCCACCGCGCGGGCGAAGCTGTCCTGCGGCAGGCGGCCGATCCGCGCCGGCTCCGGCTGCTCGAATTCCAGCACATGGTCGGCGCGGGTGGCGGCGCCGGGCAGCGGCCAGGCGAAGCCGGGGTGGAAGCCGAAGCCGAAGGGCAGTGGCTCGGCGCCGGGGTTGTGCACCGTGGCCGTGATGCTCAGCGCGCCGGCGGCGATGGCGTAGTCCAGCGTGAGGACGAAGCCGAAGGGGTAGGCGGCGCGGGTCGCTGCGTCGTCACGCAGTTCCAGCCGGCAGGCGGTGGCGCTGCGGTCGGCCCAGGTGAAGGCGCGGTCGCGCGCGAAGCCGTGCTGCGGCAGGCGGTAGTCGCGGCCCTGGTGGCGCAGCGTGTCGCCGGCCAGGCGGCCGACCATGGGGAACAGCAGCGGCGCATGGCGCGGCCAGGCCGGGCCGGCCTGCCACAGGTATTCGCGGCCCGCGGCGTCGCGCAGGCTGCGCAGCTCGGCGCCATCGGCGCTGACGCAGGCGGTCAGCGCGGCGTCGCCGAAGCGGTGCATCAGCGCGGCAGGCGGCCGGCGTCGCGGCGCTGCTCATACGCCTTGGCGTGCAGCAGCGCGGCCTCGTGGATCTCATGCGGCACGCCGGCGCGCTTGGCGGCGGCCAGCATGAAGCCGAGGATATGGTCGGCCTCGATCCGCCCGCCGGCTTCCAGGTCGCGCAGCATGGAGGTGCTGTAGGCGCCCTCGGGGTCGGCGAACACCTTGCGGAAACCGTCCAGGAAGCTGGCGCTGGGCGGGTAGCCGTGGTGGGTGGCGATGGCGGCGTTGCGTTCCAGCAGGGTCAGCAGGAATGGGCTGCCGCCGGCGCGGACGATCTCCCCGGTATTGGCGCGCATCAGCACGGTGCCGGCGGCGGAGGTGCCGAGGTGGACCAGCTTTTCCCACATCTGCGCCATGATGTCGGGCACCGCCGTGGCGACCATGCCCTTGGCCTTCGCCGCCAATTCCGCCAGCGCCAGCACGCGGCCGGACATCCGGCCATCCAGCTCGCCGAAGGTCAGCCAGCGCCAGTCGTTCAGCTGCTTCACCGTGCCATCGGCCGCCATGGTCGCCTGGATCTTGGCCAGGCCGCCCAGCACGTTCTCGGCGCCGAAGGCCTTGGTCAGTGTCTCGACATGCGACAGGCCGTTCAGCACCGGCAGCACGGCGGTGCCTTCCTGCATCGCGGGTCGGATCGCCTCGATCGCGGCGTCCAGGTCGTAGGCCTTGCAGGTCAGCAGCACCAGGTCGTAGCCCGGCCCGGCCTCCCCCACCGTGTTGACGCGCAGCGTGGCGTTGCCGAACTGGCTTTCCAGCACCAGGCCACGCTCGGCCAGTTGCATCGCGCGCTTGGGGCGGACCAGGAAGGTGACGTCGCCGCCGGCCTCGGCCAGGCGCCCACCGAAATAACCGCCGAGCGCACCCGCCCCCAGAACCAGAATGCGCATGGCCATATCCCCCTTTGCGGCACGCCTTGGCGGCGCGAGTATGGGGTCAGTTTATACGGGAGAAGCGCCATGGCCAAAGTCATCATCAGCGTCGCCGTCACCGGCGCCATCCATACCCCCAGCATGTCTGACTACCTGCCGATCACCCCGGCCGAGATCGCCGAGCAGTCCATCGCCGCGGCGGAAGCCGGCGCCGCGATCATCCACCTGCACGCGCGCGACCCGATCGATGGCCGGCCGACGCCGGACCCCAAGGTGTTCATGCAGTTCCTGCCGGTGATCAAGCAGAGCACCGACGCCGTCATCAACGTGACCACCGGCGGCGGCCTGGGCATGACGGTGGAGGAGCGCCTGGCCGGGCCGATCCAGGCCAGCCCGGAGATGTGCAGCCTCAACATGGGCAGCATGAACTTCAACATCAGCGGTTCGGCGGCGCGGATCAGCAAGTTCAAGCATGGGTGGGAGCGGCCCTACCTGGAGGGCACCACCGACTTCATCTTCCGCAACACCTTCAAGGATATCGAGCAGATCGTGCAGCGCCTGGGCAAGGGCGAGGGCACGCGCTTCGAGTTCGAGTGCTACGACGTGGGCCACCTGTATAACCTGGCGCATATGCTGGACAAGAAGGTGGTGGAACCGCCGCTGTTCACCCAGACCATCTTCGGCATCCTGGGCGGCATCGGCGCGGAACAGCGCAACCTGATCTTCATGAAGGAAACCGCCGACCGGCTGTTCGGCAAGGACTATGTCTGGTCCGTGCTGGCGGCGGGGCGCAACCAGATGCCCTTCGTGACCATGGCGGGCATCATGGGCGGCAATGTGCGCGTGGGGCTGGAGGACAGCCTGTGGCTGGGCAAGGGCGTGCAGGCCAAGAGCAATGCCGAGCAGGTGGCGAAGATCCGCCGCATCCTGGAAGAACTCAGCCTTGAGATCGCCACGCCGAAGGAAGCGCGCGAGATCCTGAAGCTGAAGGGCGGCGACCGCGTGAAGTTCTGAGGCGAGCGGGGCCGGGAGCGACGACGCTCCCGGCCATCGTTTGAGCGGCTGGGTCGCGCCGCCGGTGGTTCGACCGGCGGCGATCAGGCGCTACATCGGCCCTGAAGGCACCGCGCTGGCGCTGTAGACCGGGTACCGGCGCGGCTCGAACAGCTGGTAGTGCCACCATTCCAACAAGTAACAATCCCAGCCGGCGGCGGTCATCAGCCCCAGCAGCACCGCGCGGTTGCGCTGCGCCTCGGCCGAGACCGTCAGGGAGCCATGCGCCGAGTCGGGCGTGATGGCGTCGAAGCCGGTGCCCATCTCCAGCGCCACGCCGCCCTGGGTCAGGGTCAGGTCCACCGCCACGCCGCGCGGGTGGACGCCGCCACGGCGGGGGTCGCTCACGAAGCGCTTGTCCTCCACCGCGTGCCACAGCGCCCATTGCGCCTCAATCGGCCGGAAGACGTCGAAGATGCACAGGCCGTAGCCCAGGCTGGCCGCCAGGTCGCGGGCGCGGAACAGCCTGTCGCGCGCCTCCGGCACCAGCAGGGCCACGGGGCGGCGGTAGATCGGCACGCCCGCCAGGTTGTCGGCAGTGGCGTAGCGAATGTCGAAGGTCAGGCCATCGGCCTCGGAAAGCGGCAGCAGCATGGGTGCAGCATGGCGGCGCGGCGCGCTTGGGGATAGGGATGGCGGATGCTGATCCTTGCCCTAGATGCCGCCCTGGCCCGCTGCTCCGTCGCCCTGCTGCGGGATGGCCTGGTGCTGGCGCAACGCCATGAGGACACCAGCCGCGGCCATGCCGCCCTGCTGCCGCCCATGGTGCAGGCGGTGCTGGCCGAGGCAGGGGTGGCCGCCGGTGAGCTTTCGGCGGTGGCGGCCGGCGTGGGGCCGGGCGGCTTTACCGGCATCCGCACCGCGCTGGCGCTGGCCGAGGGGCTGGCGCTGGGCGCCGGGCTGCCCGTGGTGGGCGTGACCACCGGGGAGGCGCTGGCCGAGGCGGTGCCGGACGAGCAGCGCGCCGGGCGGGAGATATGGATCGCCATCGACAACCGGCGCGGCCGGGTGGTGCTGGAACGCTTCGCCGCCGGCAGCCTGCTGGCGCTGGGCGGGCCGGAGGCGATGGATGAGGCCGCCCTGCCCCGCCCCGGCGGCCCGGTGGCGGTGGCCGGCGATGCCGCGCTGGCGGTGGCGGCCAGGTTGGCGGCGCGCGGCGGCAATGTGCTGCTGGCCGGGCCGCGGCTGCCGGAAGCGGTGGCGCTGGGGCGGGTGGCGGCCCGGCGCCTGGCCGGGGAGTTGCCGGCCCTGGCGGCGCAACCGCTGTACGTGGAACCCCCGGCGGTGCGGCAGCCCTGATGCAGCCGGCGCTGCTGGCGGATGCGGCCGAGCTGGCCGGGCTGCACGCGCTGGCCTTTCCGCCGGCCGAGGCCTGGAGCGCGGATGCGATGCGGCTGATGCTGGAGATGCCCGGCGCCTTCGGCCTGTGGCGGCCCGGCGCCGGGCTGGTGCTCAGCCGGGTGGCGCTGGACGAGGCGGAGATCCTGACCATCGGCGTGGTGCCGGCGGCCCGCCGCCAGGGGCTGGGCGCGGCGCTGCTGGGCGCGGCCCTGGCCGGCGCGCTGGCGCGGGGCGCGGCGACGATGTTCCTGGAAGTGGCGGCCGACAATGAAGCGGCCGTGACTCTATATGCCTCGTTGGCGTTTCTGCCGGTGGGGCGGCGCCGCGACTACTATGGCCGCGGGCGCGATGCCCAGGTGCTGCGCCGGCCGCTGGCGCCGCCGCTCAGCCTTTCCTGAGCAGGAGCACGGTGCTGCCATCCGCCTGGTCGTCCAGGGCAAGCACCGCATGGCCTTGTTCCCGGGCGGTTTTCGGCACGTTGGCGCGGGGCTCGGCCCCCTTCAGCCGGACCCGCAGCACCTGCCCGGGCAGCATGCGGTCCAGCGCCAGTCGGGTGCGAACGAATGTCATGGGGCAAGTCTCGGCCGTGATATCCAGTTCCCGATCGGCTTGCTGTTCTTGCATATCCACGAATTGCGTCCCAGTTTGTTGAAATGCACGATTGCCGTGTTGCCAAACGCCATCCCATGGCAATATATCGCGCGAATCGAGGGGATACAGTCCGCCATGGCCGAACAAACCGCAAATGCCGATCTGCTGGGACTGACCGCTGAAATTGTCGCGGCGCATGTATCCAACAACCCGGTGGCGTTGACCGATCTGCCGAACCTGATCCAGGAAGTCTATCGCACGCTGTCGAATGTTGGTGTGCCGCAGGCGAAGCCGGAGCCGGAGCGGCCGCAGCCGGCAGTGCCGGTGAAGAAGTCGATCACCCCGGGCTATCTGATCTGCCTGGAAGACGGCAAGAAACTTAAGATGCTGAAGCGTCACCTGCAGACCAGCTACAACATGACGCCCGAGCAGTATCGCGAGCGTTGGGGCCTATCCTCGGATTATCCGATGGTGGCGCCGGACTACGCCAAGCATCGCTCCTCGCTGGCCAAGAAGATCGGCCTGGGCACCAAGCCGCGCGGCCGCCCGCCGGGCCGTCCGCGTCGCGACGCCGCCGCGGCCGCCGCCACGCCGACCAAGACCGGCTGATCCCGGCCGCGCCGCCCGCAGGGGTGGCGCGCCGAAGCATCGCCGCCGCCCAGGGCCGGGCCGCGCCTCGCCCGGACCTCCTCTGGGACCAACCGGGGGTCGGCCGGCGTTCAGTCATAATGTCACCCGCGGCCATCACGGTCGGTGATGGCCGCCGGGCCGCAGCCCGGCTATGCTGCCCCCAGTACATCAAGGGCAGGCAACGGGCCTGCTCCACGGAGAGCTTGCGCCCCCCGCATGCAGACGCGCGCGCCGATCGCCCCACAGGACCTGTCCCGCATCGAGCGCCTGTGCGTGGAGCGCGGGCTGAAGATGACCGGCCAGCGCCGGCTCATCGCCCGCGTGCTGTCGGAGGCCGAGGACCACCCGGATGTCGAGGAACTCTATCGCCGCGCGGTGACGCAGGACGGCCGCATCTCCATCGCCACGGTCTACCGCACGGTGCGGCTGCTGGAGGAGAAGGGCATCCTGGAGCGGCACGACTTCGGCGGCGGCCGCGCTAGGTACGAGCCGGCCGAGCATGGCGAGCACCACCACCTGATCGACATCGACACCGGCCTGGTGCTGGAATTCTCCGACGACCGGCACGAGGAGCTGGCGCGCGAGATCGCCGCGCGCCTGGGGTTTGAGCTGGTCGGTCACCGGCTGGAGCTGTTCGGCCGCAAATTTCCCGACGACCAGGCCGCCGCCGCCGCCCCGGCGCCCCGCCGCCGCCAGCGGGAACGCACCGCGTGAGTGCCGGCCCCGTGGCCAGCCCGGAGCCGCTGCCGGAGGCCGAGGCCGGCTTCGTTGAGCTGCGCGCCAACAACCTGGGCGTCCGCATCGCCGAGACCGCCGCCGAGGTGGATGCGGTGCAGGCGCTGCGCTACCGCGTGTTCTACGACGAGATGGGCGCCCGCGCCGACGCCGCCACCGCCGCCAGCCGGCGCGACACCGATGCCTATGACGCCGTGGCCGACCACCTGGTGGTGGTGGACCACAACCTGGGCGACGGGCCGGAGGGGATCGTCGGCTGCTACCGGCTGATCCGCCGCACCGCTGCGGCCAAGGTCGGCGGGTTCTATTCCTCGGCCGAATACGACGTGGCCAAGCTGATCGCCCTGCCCGGCGAGATCATGGAGCTGGGCCGGTCCTGCGTGGCCACCGAGTACCGCACCCGCGGCACCATGCAGCTGCTGTGGCGCGGCATTGCCGCCTATGTGCTGCTGCACCGGGTGGACCTGATGTTCGGCTGCGCCAGCCTGCCCGGCACCGACCTGACGGCGCTGGCGCCGCAGCTGACCTACCTGTGGCGCAACCACCTGGCACCGGCCGAGATCCGCCCGCGCGCCCTGGCGGAACGCTATGTGCCGATGGACCGGCTGCCGCCGGACGCGGTCAACAGCATGCGGGCGCTGAACGACCTGCCGCCGCTGGTGAAGGGCTACCTCCGGCTGGGCGGCTTCATCGGCGATGGCGCGGTGCTGGACGAGCAGTTCAACACCACGGATGTCTGCATCGTGGTCAAGACCGACCTGATCAACGCCAAGTACTCGAAGCACTATGAGCGCCGGGTCGGCTGGGTGGCCGACATAGAGGTTGAGGAGTAGCGCCGCGCCGGCCTTGGACGTTGGCGCGGGCCGGACGGGCGCGACCCCGGTGGCCGCGGCAGCCCAGGCGCCGGCGGCTGCGGGACTGCTTCATACGGCTGCGGCTCTAGAGCACTTTGCGCCCTGTCGGGCGCATTTCGTGCTCTATAACTTGTTGAAACCAGAGCAAGAAATCCGTTCTGATGATTCCATCAGAACGGATATTGCTCTAACTGAGGCGGCTGCGGCCCAGCTTCAGGCGGCGGCGCCGGGGCCTCAGGCTGCGCCCCTGGTTCAGGCGGCTGTGCCCCCAGCTCAGGCTGCGGCGACTCTGTCTCAGGCGGCTGCGCCGAGCTGCAACTGTCGCGCCAGCGTCTTCGGGTCCAGTTCCGCCAGTATCGCGTTGCCGCGCAGCGTGCGGCCGCCCAGCACCTCCAGCAGGGTCAGCGTCGCCTCGGCCACCGGCATGGCCACCTGGGCGGCACGGCCCAGCGCCAGCAGGAAGCTCAGCGCGTGCGGCGCCTCGGCCAGGGCGCGTTCCGGCTCCGGCGCCGGCAGGCCGCCGACATCAGCCATGAAGTGCTGCGCGTCCGGCAGGCGGTGGCCGAAGGCGGCGGCCAGCGCGTCGCGTTCCGCGGTCAGCGCCGCCAGCAGCCGGGCCAGCGCCGCCGGGTCCGCCTGGCCGGCCGGGCCCAGCGCCGGGGCCAGCGCCTGGGCGGCGTGCAGCAGCGGCATCAGGTCCGCCAGGGCGGCGGCCAGCGCATCGGCCAGCGGTTCCGCCGGCACGCCGAACAGCGCCGTCACCAGCGGCACCAGCCGGGCGGTGGCGGCGGCGGGCACCGCGCCCAGCCAGACCGTGCGGCGAATCGCGCCGATCCAGACCCGGTCCCCACCCAGGCGTCGCGCCGTCATCGGCGGCGTGGCCAGCGCGGCTATCGGGGCGCGGATGCCGCGCGCCACCAGCAGCCGGTCCAGCAGCAGCGGCGAGAGCGAGGTGGCCGGCGCCACCAGCATGGCCGGGGCGCCCTGCACCACCGCGGCCACCCGGCGCATCACCTGGCCCTGGGCATGGCCGGGCACCGCCAGCAGCACCACCTCCGCGTCGGCCAGCGCGCGGCCGAGATCCGCCGCCACCAGCACCGGGAAGCGGCCGTTGAGCTGGCCCTCCGCCAGCACGGCGTCGCGGATGCCGCGGGTGCCGCCGCCGCGCGGCGACCACAGCGTCACGCCATGCCCGCGCGCACCGGCCATGGCGGCCGAGGCCAGGCCGACCGGGCCGGCACCGAGGATGGTCAGGCGCATCAGGGATCCTTTCGCCCGGCGGTGTGACCACCACGCGGCCGGGCCGTCAACCTGTCATCAACCCTTCGCAGGCTGGTCATTGCCCTGTCGTTGCCGGCGCGCTACCCGCAGCGGTCATGCACATTGCCGCGACATCGCCCATGGATAGCCTGCAACCCCGCCGGCTGAAGCGGAAAGGCCCGCTGAGCTTCGGCCGCCACCAGGCGCCGACCGATGCCGAGCTGTTCGCCGACCGGCCACGCGGCGGGCTGGCCGGCGGCCGGCTGCGCGCGGTGCGGCGGCTGGCGCTGGTGGCGCTGTGGAGCCTGGTGGCCATGCCGATCCAGGCGGTGCTGCTGCTGCTGCCGGGCCGGGCCAAGGCGCGCTTCGCCCGGCTGTACCATGCCGGGCTGTGCCGGCTGATCGGGCTGCGGGTGCAGGTGGTGGGGCAGGTCTGCCAGGACCGGCCGGTGCTGTACGTGGCCAACCATTCCAGCTGGCTGGACATATTGGCGCTGGGCAGCGTGGTGCACGCCTGCTTCGTGGCCAAGGCCGAGGTGGACAGCTACCCCTTCGTCAACATCATCGCCCGGCTCGGCCGCACCGTCTTCGTCAGCCGCACCCGCGGCACCACGGGGCGGGAGGCGGATGCGATGAAGGGCGTGATGCAGGCCGGCGACAGCCTGATCCTGTTCCCCGAGGGCACCAGCAACGACGGCACCCGCGTGCTGCCCTTCCGCAGCGCCTTCCTGGGCGTGGCGAAGGAGGCGCGGCAGGTGCAGCCGATTTCCGTGGTGTATGACCGCCTGGGCGGGCTGCCGGCGCTGCGGCGGGACCGCGCGGTCTTCGCCTGGTTCGGCGACATGGACCTGGGCAGCCATTCCTGGCAGCTGCTGCGGCGCGAGGGCACAAGGGTGACGGTGCTGCTGCACCAGCCCTTCCCGCCCGAGGCCATGCCGGACCGCAAGGCGATGGCGCGGGAGTGCGGCCATGTGGTCGGCGCCGGCGCGGCGGAGCTGCGGCAGAACCGCCCGTCCAGCCCGCGCCCGGTGGCCGGGGCCACGCGTCTGTCATCTCACCGCGCTTGACCGGGCACCGTTGCATCCGCGACGCTCCGGGCATGACGCGAATCGCTCTCGCCCTGCGTTGGCGGCGCTGAAGCCCGGCCAACCCTTGACCCCGCCCGCCCCGGCGCGCATTGGCGCCGGCTGGCCCGGCCCTGTCGCCGCCGGGCGGCGGAGCCCTTGATGAGCGAGACCCGGACCCCGAGCCCAGACCTGGCCACCACCCCGGCGCGGCGCCGCGTGCATATCCGCACCTATGGCTGCCAGATGAACGTCTATGACAGCGACCGCATGGCGGATGTGCTGGCGCCGCTGGGCTATGCGCCGACCGACGACGTGGCGCTGGCCGACATGGTCATCCTGAACACCTGCCACATCCGGGAGAAAGCGGCCGAGAAGGTGTTCTCGGAGCTTGGCCGGCTGCGCGACCTGAAGGCGGAGAAGGATGGCCGGCTGACCATCGCCGTGGCCGGCTGCGTCGCCCAGGCCGAGGGCGCCGAGATCACCGCCCGCGCCCCCTGGGTGGACATCGTGCTGGGGCCGCAAAGCTACCACCGCCTGCCGGAGCTGGTGGCGCGGGTGGCCCGCGCCGGGGCGCCGGTGCCCAACCTGCAGGGCGGCCCGACGCTGGGCACCCGGCTGCTGGAAACCGAGTTTCCGGTGGAGAGCAAGTTCGACCACCTGCCGGAAGCCAGCCAGGGCCAAGGGATTGCGGCGTTCCTGACCATCCAGGAAGGCTGCGACAAGTTCTGTTCCTTCTGCGTGGTGCCGTACACCCGCGGCAGCGAGTATTCGCGCCCGGTGGCGGCGGTGCTGGCGGAGGCGCGGCGCCTGGTCTCGCTGGGCGCGCGGGAGATTTCCGTGCTGGGGCAGAACGTGAATGCCTATCACGGCGAGGGCGACAACGGCCCGGTCGGCCTGGCCGCCCTGCTGCGGGCACTGGCCGACATCCCCGGGCTGGACCGGCTGCGCTACACCACCAGCCACCCGCGCGACATGGATGACGACCTGATCGCCGCGCATCGCGACCTGCCGCAGCTGATGCCCTTCCTGCACCTGCCGGTGCAGAGCGGCAGCGACCGCATGCTGCAGGCGATGAACCGCGGGCACGACGTGGCCGCCTTCCGCCGGGTGGTGGAGCGGCTGCGGCAGGCGCAGCCCGGCCTGGCGCTGTCCAGCGACTTCATCGTCGGCCACCCCGGCGAGACCGCCGCCGACCACCAGGCCAGCCTGGCGCTGATCCGCGAGGTCGGCTTCGCCAGCGCCTACAGCTTCAAGTATTCCGCCCGGCCCGGCACGCCGGCGGCCGGCGCGCCCAACCAGGTGGCGGAGGCGTTGAAGGATGAGCGCCTGGCCGAGCTGCAGGCGCTGCTGCGCGACCAGCAGCAGGCGTTCAACCGGTCTCGGCTGGGCATGACCATGGATGTGCTGTTCACCGGCGCGGGGCGGCACCCCGGCCAGGTGGCGGGCCGCACACCCTGGCTGCAACCGATCCATCTGCTGGGGCCGGCAAGCCTCATCGGTACCATCGCCCCGGTCAGGGTGGTGGGGGTGCAACCCAACTCCCTCAACGGCGCGCTGGCGGCCGGCGGGGTGCAGTCCCAAATCATGCCAGCCAACCAGGAGCCAGCGCCCGCTTGACCACCGCCACCCTTGCGCTCCGCCCGGTGCGGAACCCCGCCGCCGGCCCTGCCGGAGAGGTCACCCTGACCTTTGCCGACAATGCCCGGCTTCCGCTGCTGTATGGCGACTACAACCGCCATCTGGTGAAGGTGGAGCAGTGGCTGGGGGTCCGATGTGCCGACAGGGGCAACCGGCTGACCATCACCGGCCCGGCGGAGCGGGTGGAGATGGCCGAGGCGGCGCTGGGCGCGCTGTGGCGCCAGCTGGAGCTGGGGCAGAAGGTGGGCAGCGGAGAGGTGGACGCGGCGCTGCGGATGGCCGAGGGCGAGGCCGAGAGCGACCCGCGGCTGCCGTTGCAGGACATTCCGCAGATCCGCACCCGCAAGGGCGCCATCGCCCCGCGCAGCCCGGCCCAGGCGGCGTACATGGATACGCTGGGCCGCAGCGACATGGTGTTCGGCATCGGCCCCGCCGGCACCGGCAAGACCTACCTGGCGGTGGCGCAGGGCGTGGCGCTGCTGCAGGCCGGCCGGGTGGACCGGATCATCCTCAGCCGCCCGGCGGTGGAGGCGGGGGAGCGGCTGGGCTTCCTGCCCGGCGACATGAAGGAGAAGGTCGATCCCTATCTCCGCCCGCTGTACGACGCGCTGAACGACATGATGACCGCCGAGCAGGTGGCCAAGCGGATCGAGCGCGGCGAGATCGAGATCGCGCCGCTGGCCTTCATGCGCGGCCGCACGCTGGCGCATAGCTACTGCATCCTGGACGAAGCCCAGAACACCACCCCGGCCCAGATAAAGATGTTCCTGACCCGGATGGGCGAGGGCAGCCGCATGGTGGTGACGGGCGACCCGACCCAGGTGGACCTGCCGCCGCACCAGCCCAGCGGGTTGGTCGATGCCCTCAAGATACTGGATGGCGTGCCTGGCATTGCGGTAACACGCTTCGACGAGCGGGATGTGGTAAGACACCCGCTGGTTGCCAGGATTGTTGCCGCCTACGGCCGCGCGGATGCGGCGGGGGCGCGGAAGAAGGAAAGTTATGGAACCGGGAAGTAGTCGTCCCGACGGCTGGCTGGGCATGGCGCCCAGCGCTGTTGGGACTGAGGTGATCATGGCCGACGCCGGCTGGCGCCGGTTGCTGCCTCGGGCCGAGGTGCTGGCCCGCCGCGCCGTCGCCGCCACGCTGGCGGCCGAGGGGTACGAGGGCGCCGTGACGGTGCTGCTGACCGATGACCGCGCGCTGAAGCGGCTGAACGGCGAGCACCGGGGCAAGGAAAAGCCCACCAACGTCTTGAGCTTCCCGAACGATTATGGCGACCACCTGGGCGACATCGCCCTGGCGCTGGGCGTGGTGCGGCGCGAGGCATTGGCCGGCGGCAAGCGGCTGGACGCGCATTTCGCCCACCTGGTGGCGCATGGCACGCTGCACCTGCTGGGCCACGACCACCTGCTGGCCGGCGAGGCGCGGGTGATGGAACAGGCCGAGGCCCGGATCATGGCGCGGCTGAGGCTGCCCAACCCGTGGAAGGCGCCGGTCGGGCGGCTGGCGGCATGAGCAGTTCCGCCGAACGCGGCAAGCTGCTGTGGCGCTTGCAGGGGCTGATGCGGCGGCGCGAGGCCGAGAGCGTCCGCGACCGCATGGAAGAACTGATCGAGGAGCAGGACGCGCCGGAGCGCCACGGCACCGCGCTGGGCGCCGAGACCGGGCTGGACGACCAGGAACGCGCGCTGCTGGGCAACGTGCTGAAGCTGCGCGGCAAGACCGCCTACGACGTGATGGTGCCGCGGGCCGACATCATTGCCATCGCGGAAGACTTCACGCTGGAACAGACCATGCGGCTGATGCAGCGGGAGGGCCATAGCCGCTACCCGGTGTATCGCGGCCAACTGGATGAGACGGTGGGGATGGTCCACATCAAGGACGTCTTCGCCGCCATCGGGCGGGAGGGGCCGTTCTCCCTGGCCGGAATCCTGCGCAAGCCGCTGTTCGTGGTGACGGCGGTGCCGGTGCTGGACCTGCTGCTGCAGATGCGCCAGGCGCGCATGCACATGGCGCTGGTGGTGGACGAATACGGCGGGATCGACGGGCTGATCACCATCGAGGACCTGGTGGAGACCATCGTCGGCGACATCTCGGACGAGCATGACGAGGACGGCCCGCCGCACATGGTGGAGAAGCCGGACGGCACGATCGAGCTGGACGCCCGCACGCCGGTGGAGGATTTCGAGACCCTGCTGGGCCCGGTGCTGACCGAGGAGGAGCGCGCCGCCGACATCGACACCGTGGGCGGGCTGGTCTTCAACCTGGCCGGGCGGGTGCCGGCCAAGGGCGAGGTGGTCAGCCACGGCTCCGGCCTGGAGTTCCGCGTGCTGGAGGCCGACCCGCGGCGCATCCGGCGGCTGCGGATCCGCAAGCCGGGGGCGCAGCCGGCCAAGCAGGCGGCGGAGTAGCGCGGTGGCTTGAGCGGCTGATTCAGGCCGCCGGTGGTTCCACCGGCGGCGATCAGACGCTGGGCTATGGTGGTTACCGCGCCAGCAGCGGGCGCAACGCCTCCAGCGGCAGCGGCGTGCCGGCCTGGGCGCCCGGCGCCTGGCCGAAGCGCAGCCGGTCCTGCGCCATCTCGGCGGCGGCGATGCGGCCGTCGCCGTCATAGTCCAGGCTGTCCAGCAGCAGCCGGGCCACCGCGCGGGCCTGCTCGGCCTGGGCCGGGGCGGCGGCCAGCAGCGCGGCGGCGTCGGCGCCACCCTGCACCGCCAGCGCCCAGCCGGCGCCCCGCAGCAGCCGCGCCAGCTCCGCCGGCGACAGCGCGCCGTCGTCATTCACATCGCCCTGGCGGCGCAGCGCCTCCAGGCAGCCGGGCACGGCGGCGGTGCAGGCGGCTTCCACCTGCTCCAGCGCGGCCAGGAAGGCGATGCCCTCGGCATGCTGCAGCACCAGCCCCAGCGGCGGCTGCGGGCAGCGGTGCCAGGCCAGCGGCGGGGTGTCGCCGGGCAGCCGGTCGTCGCGCAGCTTGGGGTCGGGCTCGGCGGTGTCCAGCGCATCCCGCGTGCCGCGCAGCAGCAGGCGCGGCGTGTCCGGCCCGGTGCCGGCGGCAAACACCCAGTCCGCCACCGGGCGGAAGCCGGCGAAGCGGAACAGCCGGGCGGTGCCGCTGGCCGGCACCCGGGCGGCGCTGCGCATGGTCAGGTGCAGCAGCTGCTCCGGGCGTTCGCATTCGCCGCGGTACCAGCTGCCGCGCAGCGCCTCCGGCACCGCCGCCGGGGGCGGTGGCTGGGGTTGCGGCTGGGCCAGCGCCGGCAGCGCCGCCAACAGCAGCAGGGCGAAGAGCGGAAGCCTCATTGCAATGGCACCTCGTCGCCGGAACACAGGTCGAAGCCCGGCAGGCGCAGCGTCCGGCCGTCGCGGAACACCGCCATCAGGTCGGCGCGGCAGCGGTCGGCGCCCTGGCCCAGCTCGGCCGGGGGCGAGAAGTCCAGCACGCCGCCGGCGGGGATGACGGCACTTCCCAGCCGGTCGCGGCCGGGCGGGCCGCCGGGCCGGGTGACATAGAGCTCCACCACCGGCAGCGCCGAGCGGTTGCGCAGCCGCACCCCACCCAGCACCACCGCGCCCGGGGTTGTCGCCGGCGCCGCCGCGGCGGCCACCACCGGCTCGATGCTGTCCAGCCGCTCCGCCACCGTCCAGCCGGGGCGCAGCACTACCAGGCTGTTGGCGCAGAGGTCGATGCCGCGGCGTTCCTCAGCGGCGTCGCTGTCGAAGACGATCCGCAGGTCCACCTGGCAGGCGCTGGTGACGCTGACCTCCTGCCGGGCGCCGGGGGCCAGGGTGGCGTCGCCCAGCTGGTCCTCGCCCCAGTCGTCTGGGTCGGGAGCGATCAGGAAGACCTGGGCGATGGTGCGGCCATAGCCGTTGACCAGCAGCAGGCGGCGCAGCTCCCCCGGTACGGCGGGGCCGGGGCCGGCCAGGTCCACCTGCTCGGTGCGGCACAGGTCCAGGCCCGGCTGCAGCTCCTCGCGGTCGTTCTCATACACCGCGCGCAGGTCGAAGCGGCAATCGCGGGAGCGGATGCGCAGCGCGAAATCGGCCCGCGGTTCCAGCGTGGCATTGCCCAGCCGGTCGGCGCCCCAGCCTTCCTGGCCGCGATTTTCCAGGCCCCGACCTTCCAGGTTCGTGGCGCGGGCATACAGCTCCCGCACCGTCACGCGGGCGCGGTTGGTGACGCTGGCCTGCCGCACCGGCAGGCTGGGGTCGCCGAAGCCGAGGCGCGGGGTGCGGCAGAGGTCCACGCGCTGGCGCGCCTCCTCGGTGTCGTCGGCGAAGACGGCGCGCAGGTCGAAGACGCATTCGGCGGTGCCGCGCAGCCGCAGCTGCAGGGTCTCGCCGGGCGGCACGGTGCGGGTGCCCAGCCGGTCGGTGCCGCTGTCCGCCACGCGGGCGGTGCTGGGCCACAGGTACAGCTCGCGCAGTTCCACGTCGCTGTCGTTGACCACGGCCAGGTCGCGGCGCGGCCCGGCATCGGTGAAGGCGACGCGGGGGGTGCGGCAGACATCCATCCGCCGGCGGTCGTCGGCGCCGTCGTCGAACACCACGCGCACCTCGTAGCCGCAGGCCTGGCCGCGCGGCGGCAGGGTGATGCGCAGCATGGCGCGCGGCGGCAGCACGGCATTGCCCAGGCGGTCGCGGCCAGGCTCGGCGGCGCCGACGGGGTAGAGGTAGATCTCCTGCATCAGCCGGTCGGTGTCGTTGGCCACCACCGCTTCGCGCGGGGGCTGGGTTTCCTGCGCCGTGGCGGGGGCCAGGGGAGTGGCCAGGGGGACGGTAACCAGGGCCAGCAGCAGGGCAAGGGCGAGGCGGCGCATCGGATGGCTCCGGTGGGTCATGGCGCGGGCAGCAGCACGACGGTCACGCCGCGGGCGGCGGGAATGCCGGTGCCGCGGGCGAAGGCGGCGACCCGCACCTCGCCGCGCAGGCGCTCGCGCGGCAGGCCGCGCTTGCCGAGTTCCTCGGCCACGGCGGCGGCGCGGCGGGCGGCCAGGCGGGCGCCGGTGGTGGCGCCGCCCTCCCCCGGCCCAGCATGGCCGAGGATGCAGAGCGGACGCGCCGGCTCCGCCCGGGCGCGGGCGACCAGGGCTTCCAGCGCGGCCGGGGCGCCGGGGGCCAGGGTGGCGGCGCCGCGGGCGAAGGGGATGGCGAAGGCGTCATCCTCGATCTGCTCGGCGCCGATGCAGTCGAAGGTGGAGTGGGCCAGGCCGGCGGGGCCGGTGGTGGCGGGTGGGGCCGCGGCTGCGGGCGGTGCCTGAGGGGCCGGCGGCGTGTGGTTGCCCGGTGCGGACGGCGTCCCGGTGCTCGGCGCGGGCGACGCCTGGGTGGCCGGTGCCGGCGGCGTGGTCGTGCCCGGCGCGGGCGGCGCCGTCGTGCCCTGCGCGGCCGGCGGGGCGGTGCCC
>CANGNF010000033.1 GCA_947455205.1 Acetobacteraceae bacterium
CTGGCCCCAGGGCAGCACGTAGCCCATGAAGGCCGTTGCCATCATCAGCAGGAAGATGACCACGCCGATCATCCACAGCAGTTCCCGCGGCGCCTTGTAGGAGCCGTAGTACATGCCGCGCCAGATGTGAATGTAGACCACGATGAAGAACATCGAGGCGCCGTTGGCGTGGACGTAGCGGAACAGCCAGCCGTAGTTCACGTCACGCATGATGCGCTCGACGCTGTCGAACGCCATGGAGACATGCGGCGTATAGTGCATCGCCAGGAAGATGCCGGTGGCGATCATGATCATCAGGTTGATCATGGCCAACGCGCCGAAATTCCAGAAGTAGTTGAAATTCTTCGGCGTCGGGAAGGTGCCGTACTCGTTCTGCATCATCGAGAAGATGGGCAGGCGCGAGTCGACCCAGCGGATGACCGGGTTCTTGAAGGCGCTGTTGTGCAGGCCGATGGACATGGCGGACGTTCCTCAGCCGATCTTGATCTGGGTATCGGATGTGAAGGCGTAGGTCGGCACCGCCAGGTTGGCGGGCGCCGGGCCCTTACGGATGCGCCCCGACGTGTCGTAGTGGCTGCCGTGGCAGGGGCAGAACCAGCCGTTGTAGTCGCCGCGCGGGTCGGTCGGCTTCTGCCCCAGCGGCACGCAGCCCAGGTGGGTGCAGACGCCGATGACGACCAGCCATTCCGCCTTGCCGGCCTTGACGCGGGCGCTGTCGGCCTGCGGGTCGCGCAGCTCGCCCATGTCCACCTGGCCGGCGGCCGTGACCTCGGCCGGGCTGCGGTGGCGCACGAAGACCGGCTTGCCGCGCCACATCAGCGTCACGGCGGCACCCACCGGCACGGCGCCGATATCGGCCTCGGTCGTGCTCAGGGCCAGCACGTCGCGCGCCGGGTTCATCGAGCTGATGAAGGGCCAGGCCATGGCGCCGGCGCCAACGGCCGCGAAGCCACCGGCTGCCAGCATCAGGAAATCGCGCTTGGTGGTGCCGTCAGCGGCGTGTCCACCCGCTGCATGAGGCGCCCCAGCGGGCGCCAAGTTGTCGGCCATGCCTATTCGTCCCTCATCCCGGCCCGCCAACCCGGAGTGGGATGGACGGCGCCGAAGCTGTACGCCTGTGTGCGAAACGGGCCCCGGGCCATGCCTGGCCCCGCGCTGCCCCTCCCGCGCCGCCGCGCATATAACGGCAGCCACGCCAGGGTGGCAATCCGCTGCGCCCGACGGCATGTAGGGGCATGGCACATAATGTCACCGATAATCCGACCGCGCCGCTGGGGCATGACCTCGCCGGCCCTGCCCAGGCCTGGTTCGAGGCGCTGCGCGACCACCTCTGCGCCGCCTTCGAGGCCATAGAGGAGACCGGCCCCGGCGAAGGGCCGCCCGGCCGTTTCCAGCGCCAGCCGTGGCAGCGGGACGGCGGCGGCGGCGGGGTGATGAGCGTGATGCGCGGCCGCGTCTTCGAGAAGGTGGGCGTCAACGTCTCCACCGTGCATGGCGAATTCAGCCCGGAATTCCGCGCGAATATCCCGGGCGCCGAGGCCGACCCACGGTTCCTGGCCACCGGCGTTTCCCTGGTGGCGCACATGCGCAGCCCACGGGTGCCGGCGGCGCATTTCAACACGCGCTTCATCCGCACCAGCCGCGCCTGGTTCGGCGGCGGCGGTGACATCACGCCGATGGCGCTGGACGCCCCCGAGTCGCTGGAGGACGCGGCGCAGTTCCACGCGGCGTTCCAGGGCGCCTGCGACCGGCATGACGCCGACTACTACCCGCGCTTTAAAAAGTGGTGCGACGAGTATTTCTTCCTGCCGCATCGCGGCGAGGCGCGTGGCCTGGGCGGCATCTTCTTCGATTGGCTGGGCGACCGCACGCCGGGCAAGGGTGCCGAGTCGGACTTCGAGTTCGTCAAGGATGTCGGCCTGGCCTTCCTGGAGGCCTACCCCGCGATCATCCGCCGCCGCATGCATGAGGCCTGGACGCCGGCCGAGCGCGAGCACCAGTTGCACCGGCGCGGGCGCTACGTGGAGTTCAACCTGCTGCACGACCGCGGCACGCTGTTCGGTCTGAAGACCGGCGGCAATGTCGAGGCGATATTGATGAGCATGCCACCGGAGGCGAAATGGCCATGAGAGCCGTATTCTACGACACCAACGGCACCAGCGACGTGCTGCGCGTGGGCGAGTTGCCCACCCCCTCCCCGGCCGCCGGCGAGGTGCTGGTGCGGGTTGCCGTCTCCGGCGTGAATCCGTCCGACTGGAAGACCCGCCTCGGCAGCGCCCGCAAGATGGCCTTCCCGCGCGTGGTGCCGCACAGCGACGGCGCCGGCGTCATCGAGGCGGTGGGCGAGGGCGTGGACCGCGCCCGCATCGGCCAGCGGGTGTGGATCTGGAACGGCCAGTGGAAGCGCGCCTTCGGCACCGCCGCCGAGTACATCGCGCTGCCGGCCATCCAGGCGGTGCCGCTGCCGGAGGGCACCAGCTTCGAGGCCGGGGCGTGCCTGGGCATTCCCGCGCTGACCGCGCTGCACGGCCTGCTGACCGATGGCGGTTGCGCCGGGCAGCGCGTTCTGGTGACCGGCGGCGCCGGCAGCGTCGGCCACTACGCCATCCAGATGGCGCGGCTGCTGGGGGCCTCTCAGGTGCTGGCGACCGTCAGCGGGCCGGAGAAGGCGGCGCACGCCATGGCGGCCGGGGCCGATGCCTGCGTGAACTACAAGCAGGAAGACCAGGTGGCGCGGATTGCGGAGCTGACCGGCGGCGCCGGGGTGGACCGCGTGGTGGAGGTGGACATGGCCGGCAATGGCCGCCTGCTGCACCAGATCTGCGCGCATGGCGCCGTGGTGGCCGGCTATGGCAGCAATACGCAGGAAGCGGTGTTCCCGTTCAGCCCGACCATCAGCAAGGGCATCGGGGTGCGGTTCTACATCGTCTATGAGCTGACGGCGGCGCAGCGCGCGATTGCGGTGGGCGCGCTGACCCCCTGGCTGGCGCGCGGCATGCTGAACCACGCCGTGGCGGCGACGCTGCCGCTGGCCGACTGCGCCCGCGCACATGACGAGGTGCAGGCCGGCCGGCACATGGGCAACGTGGTGCTGGCCTGCTGAAGCCAGCCCCGAACGCGCCGCCCTGCCCCCTGCCGGGGTAGGCGGCGCCGGCAGGCTTCAGCCGGCGCGCGGCGCCGGTGCCTCGGCCGGCGCGGCGGCCGGTACCACGGCAGGGGCAGCCGCCGGCGCGGCGGGGGCCGGCGCGGTCAGGTTGGCGTTGGTCCGCGGCTCAATCCCGCGGGCGCGCAGCTGGGCGATCAGCGGGTCGCCGCCGCCGGTCGCGTCCTTGCAGCGGGCGCGGATCGCGTCCTCCAGCACCGGGCCGGGGGAGACCTTCACCTCGGTGATGCCGGTGGGCTGGCCATTGACCAGCGCCGTCCGCAGGGAAAGCTCCATCAGCGGCGCCGTCGGCTCCCGCGGCAGGAACAGCAGGGTGCGGGTCAGCCGGTCCAGCGCCACCTTGCCGGGGCTGTCCAGGCCAGGGACGCTCCAGCAGGCGACATAGGCGGCCTTGCCGGCCAGCAAGTCGGCCACGAGGCTTTCCCGCTGCACCGCCTGGTCACTGGTCAGGAAGGTGCCGGGCGCGCCCAGGCCGCCCGGGCCATCCAGCACCGCCACCTGCGGCGCCAGCCGTGCCGTCAGGCTGGCGGACTGGCCGCCACGGCCCAGCAGGATCCGGCTGAGGTTGGGCATGTCGTCGCCGTCGCCGAAGATGCCGGCGGCCTGGAAGTTGGCGCCGGCGCCCAGCAGCCGGTCCACCGGGTATTCCATGGTGCGCCAGCGGTCCACCGCCTGCTTGATGCAGTTGGTCTCACGCAGGCCGGGCGGCAGGTAGTTGGTGAACTCCAGCGCCTCCCAGCGCAGCCGGAAGGCGTCGGCCTCCGACAGCCCCATCTCCGCCATGCTGAAGGCGTGCGCGTCCTGGCAGGCATCCTCGAAGCTGCCCGGCTCCGGCGGGTTGCGGCGGGCCTGGCGGATCAGCTGGCGATAGGCCGGGAAGACGTCGCTCTCCCACACCGTCTTCAGCGGGTAGGTCACCGGGGTGGTGGCGCCGGCCGGGCTGGGCACCACCACGGGCATGCCGGAAAGCCCGGCCGGGGTGTGCCGGTTCTCGGCGCCCGGCGGCGGCAGGGTGCGGGTCGGCTGGGCATCCGCCAGGCTGCGCGCCATGGTCAGGTCTATCCGCAGCTCCGCCAGGTCGGTGCCGTCCGAGCCCTTGATGCGATAGACGTCGCGGCGGAGGAACCGGCCGGGCCTGCTGGCGGTGCGGCCGGGGCCGAGATTGGCGCTGCGCGAGACGGTGGGCGCCGAGGAATAGGTCTGCGACAGCGCGTCATCCAGCACCTTCATGGCGCTGTTGACGATGTTGGAGCCGAGCGCGCCCAGGATGGCCGAGCCGCCGCCGGTGATGGGCGTGGTGACCGCGCTGATGATGCCGACCGTCTGGCTCAGCCGATCCGCCAGGTGGAAGGTCTGCTCCGTGCTGGCGCGGGCGGTCACGTCGTAGGTGATGGTCTCGCCGCCGCGCAGCCGCACCCAGGTGGTGGCGACGCTGCTCTGCAGGGCGGAGACCGAGCTGACCGGCTTGGCGGCGGTGCCTTCCTCGTTGTGGACCAGGCTCATCAGCACCATCTCGGGCGCCGGGCGGCCGCGGAATTGCGGCTTCACCGAAAGCGTGTAGCTGCGGTTGGTGGTGCTGAGGAAGCGGCCGAAGGTGGCGGCCAGGTCGCCCTCGGTCAGCGGCACTTCGCGGGCGATGCCGGCGACGACCGGCACCAGCGTCAGCTCCAGCCGGCCATAGACATCTATGTTGTCGCGGCCGTCGATGGCGGCGGCGGATTCAGGCAGGGGCGTCTGTTCCAGCAGGCCGGGCTGCGCCTGCTGGCCACCCCCTCCGGCGGCGCAGCCAGCCAGCAGCAGTGCCGCGCAGGCGAAAACCGCCTGCCTTGCCATGTGCCTGCGCATGCTTCCAACCCCTGGCTGCCGATGTAGCCGGAATGTTCACCACACGGGCGAGTGAAGGCAAGCGATGCTTTGCCCCCGGTGGCGCGGCGGCCACGCCGGGTGTGGCGCTGATGCCACAGGCGGTGCGGGCGGCCTAGACCGGGATGTCGCCCGGCGGCTTCAGCGCCTGCAGCACGAAGGAGGAGCGGGTTTCCTTCACCCCGGGCATCCGCAGCAGCGCCTTCAGCGCGAAGTCGGCATAGGCGTCGAAGTCGGCGGCCAGGATGTGCAGCAGGTAGTCCATCTCGCCGCTCATGGCGTAGGCGGCCAGCACTTCCGGCCGGGCGGCCAGCGCCTTGTGGAAGCCTTCCACCACGTCCTCGGCGTGGGAGGAGAGCGCGACGGAGACGAAGGCCTGCAGCGGCAGGCCCAGCTGCACCGGGTCCAGCACCGCGGCGTAGCGGGCGATGACGCCACTGTCCTCCAGCCGCTTCAGCCGGCGTTGGCAGGGGGTGGCGGAGAGGCCGATTTCCTCCGCCAGGGCGACCACGGGTAGTCGGCCGTCGCGTTGCAGGGCGCGGAGCATGCGGCGGTCGATGGGGTCGAGGACAACCTGGGGTTTTGACATCGGGGCACAACCAGTCCGGTTATGTGCAAAATGCTAGGACGATTCCATTTTTTCAATCCATTTTTGGTGCCATGGCATCGAGTCGCCTGCCCAGCGCTACTGAACTTCCCCAGGAGCGCCGAATTTCGTAGTGGAATCCCCCATGAACTGCGCCAAGCATGGGTCTAATCACCCTATTTACCGCTAAATCCACCTGAATTCGGCGAATTCACCTAACGGCCCTGGGTTAGGCTAGCGAATAATCATCGCCGGCACGCGGAAGCGGAGGGGTTCGCCCTCCCCGGCCCCGGCGGCACCCGAGGGAGCCCCGCCCATGGACATTCCGCCCGACCGCACCGCCCTGGCCGGCCATGTCAGCCCGGCCAACCCCATGGGCACCGACGGCTTCGAGTTCGTCGAGTTCACCGGCCCCGACATTCCGGCGCTGGAGGCGCTGTTCACCAGGCTCGGCTTCAGCGCCGTGGCGCGGCACCGCAGCAAGCAGGTGACGCTGTGGCGGCAGGGCCCAGGGGATAACCCGGTGAACTTCATCCTGAATGCCGAGCCGGCCAGCTTCGCCCAGGCCTTCCAGCGGGTGCACGGGCCCTGCGCCTGCGCCATGGCCTTCCGCGTGGCGGATGCGGCGGCGGCGTATGAGCGCGCGGTGGCGCTGGGCGCCAGGCCGGTGACGGGCAAGGTCGGGCCGATGGAGCTGAACATCCCGGCCGTCGAAGGCATCGGCGGCAGCCTGCTCTACTTCGTGGACCGCTACGGCGCGGCCGGCAGCATCTATGATGTGGACTTCCGCTGGCTCGGCGAACGTGAGGCGCAGCCCCGCGGCCAGGGCCTGACCATGATCGACCACCTGACCCACAACGTGCATCGCGGGCGCATGGATGTGTGGTGGCAGTTCTACGAGAAGCTCTTCAACTTCCGTGAGATCCGCTACTTCGACATCGAGGGCAAGCTGACGGGGTTGAAGTCCCGCGCGCTGACCAGCCCGTGCGGCCTGATCCGCATCCCCATCAATGAAAGCAGCGACGACCGCAGCCAGATCGAGGAATACCTACGCGCCTATGGCGGCGAGGGCATCCAGCACATTGCCCTGGGCACCCACGACATCCACGCCAGCGTGGAAGGGATGCGCGGCGCTGGGGTGGGCTTCCTCGATACGCCGCACACCTATTATGAGTTGCTGCCCAGGCGGATGCCGGACCTGGCGCCGGAGGTGGTGGCGCGGCTGGCGGCCAACCGCGTGCTGATGGACGGCGCGCCGACGCCGGAAGGCGGCCGGCTGCTGCAGATCTTCACCGAGACGGTGATCGGGCCGATCTTCTTCGAACTGATCCAGCGCCAGGGCGACCAGGGCTTCGGCGAGGGCAATTTCCGCGCGCTGTTCGAGAGCATCGAGCTGGACCAGGTGCGGCGCGGGGTGCTGAAGCCGGCCGCCGGCGAGTAGCGCGCGGCGGGCGCAGGCGCGGCGTGGTCGGCGACGCCAGCCGTGCTGTCGCAGCCGGTAAGGTCATTCGCGCTGTCACGGCCGGCACCGCCATCCGCGCCTGCCCATCCGGCGCTTGGCAGCCGTGCCGCTCCGGCCGGCACCGCAAGCCGCGCGACCCGACCGCTAGCGCAATTCGCGCCGTCACGGCCAGTACCGCATCCGCGCCGTCGCGGCCGGTGCCACAATCGGCACCGTCTCAGCCAGCCGCGCCGACCCAGCCCGCCCCCGCCGTGCTACCGCACCGGCGAGGCTGGGCTGGGCGCGTTCGGCGTGGCCACCTCCGGCGCCGGCATCGCGGTGCCGGGCGGCGTCAGCTGGCGGTTCAGCTCGTTCAGCGTCCGCAATTGCTGCTGTTCGGTCGCCGGGTTGGTGGCGCCGGCGCCCTGCATCTGCGTTTCCACACGCTGGCGCTGCTGGCGTAGCTGCTCCTGCGCCTGCTGCTGCTGGGTCTGCTGCATCTGCTGCTGCGCGGCGTTGGTGCCCGGCGTGGTGCCGGTGGTCGGGCCGCCGGGGCTGCCGCCGGTGCCGACGCCGCCACCCGGATAAGGCTGGCTGGGGTTGGTCGCGCCGCCGCCGGGCATGGACTGCGCCGTGCCGGGCAGCGCGCCGGGCACACCGGGCGCGCCCGCGGCACCGCCCCGCGCCCCACCCACCGGGCCGCCGATGCCACCGCCGGTGCCCGCGGCGCCACCAGCCGCACCGCCACCGGCAGCACCACCGCCGCCCGCGCCACCACCGCCGCCACCACCACCACCACCGCCGCCGCCGCCTTGGGCCAGCGCCAGCGCGGGGGCCAGCAGCAGCGTCGTGGTCAGCAGCATCATCCTGGCTGTCATCGGCGTCTCACCCTTTTCCTGTTGCCAGGAGAACGCCGCCACGGCGCCCGGGTTTGCGGCAGCGCCGCGCGGCTCAGCGCCGGCTGCCGAACTCGTCCAGCAGCGCCTGCTGGCGGCGCCGGGTCTTCAGCGCGGCGGCGGCGGCCTGTTGTTCGCGCAGCAGCTCCACTTGGCGTTCGGCGGTGCGGTGCAGCGCCAGCGCGTCGCGCGCCATCTGCGCCAGGTTGGCGCTGTGCTGCGCGGCGCGGGCGGCGCGCTCGCGCTCGGCCAGGGCGCGCGGCACCCAGGCGGCGTAGTCGGCCGGCACGGCGGCGTCGGCATGCGCGCCTTCCCGCCCCGGGGCGGCGCAGGCCTCGTCGTGCCGGGCCTCGGCGGCGGCCAGGGCGACGTTGCGCTCGGCCAGTTGCTTGCGCGCCTGGGCCACTTCCAGGCGGCGCAGCCGGGCCAGGGTGGCCAAGGGGTCAGCCATCCAGGGCCTGGGCCAGGGCGGCGAAGGCGCTGTCGACCGTGCCGCGCTCATCCTTGCGCTGGGCCAGGAAGGCCTCGATCCCCGGCGCCAGGCGCAGCGCCTCGTCCACCGCCGGGTCGGTGCCGGCGCGATAGGCGCCCAGCCGCACCAGGTCGGCCATCTCGGCCTGCAATGCCAGGATGGCGCGGGCGCGGCGCATCAGCGCGGCTTCCTCGGGCTGGAGGCAGCCCGGCACGGTGCGGGAGAGCGAGCGCAGCACATCGATGGCCGGGTAGCGGCCGCGCTCGCCGATATGGCGGTCCAGCACGACATGGCCATCCAATATGCCGCGCACGGCGTCGGCGACGGGTTCTTCATGGTCGTCACCTTCCACCAGGACGGTGAACAGGCCGGTAATGGCGCCGGGGTTGCCTTCCTCCCGCGGTCCCGCGCGCTCCAGCAGGCGCGGCAGCTCGGCGAAGACGCTGGGGGTGTAGCCGCGCGTGGCCGGGGGCTCGCCGGCGGCCAGGCCAATCTCCCGCAGCGCCATGGCGAAGCGGGTGACGGTGTCCATCAGCAGCAGCACGTGCTTGCCCTGGCTGGCGAAGTATTCCGCCACGGTCAGCGCGGCGAAGGCGGCCTCGCGCCGCATCAGCGGCGTGCTGTCGGAGGTGGCGCAGACCACCACGCTGCGGGCCATGCCCTCCGGCCCCAGATCGTCCTCGATGAACTCGCGCAGCTCCCGCCCGCGTTCGCCGACCAGGGCCAGGACGCAGACATCGCATTCCGCCCCGCGCGCCAGCATGGAAAGCAGCGTGGACTTGCCGACGCCCGACGCCGCGAACAGGCCAAGCCGCTGGCCACGCCGGCAGGTGGCGAAGGCGTCCAGCGCGCGGACGCCCAAATCCAGCCGTGGGCCGAGGCGGGCGCGGGTGCCGGCATTGGGTGGCGCCGCCCTTACCGGCATCGCCAGGCCGCCCGGCGGCAGCGGGCCCAGGCTGTCCATCGGCTGGCCCAACGGGTCCACCACCCGGCCGAGCCAGCCGGGGCCGACCGCCAGGCCGGGGGCGTTGACCAGGGTCGCAACGGTTCCCGGGCCGATGCCGTCGAGCGGGCCGAAGGCCATCGCCTCCGCCAGGTGGGCGGTGAAGGCTACAACCTCCGCGAGAATCGCGCCGTGCCTTCCCGCCAGGGCGACCCTGCTGCCTACCTGCAACCAGGGCGCGAGTCCTTCTATACGCAGCAACAGCCCCGAAACTTCCCGCACCTGTCCGCGCATCGCCACACGGCCGACCGCGTCAAGGGAGCCAGCGGCGGAAGAAAGCCTTTGTGAACCAACGTGTTGCGGGCGATCCATCGCATGGGGTGGCAACAATGCACTCATTCCGCGACTCCCAGCCAATTTTGATACGAATCCAAGGTGAATTTCCTCTTCCCAGCACACGTAAAAGTGGTATGTATATACCCGCTTGGCGTGTAGGAGACACCCAGATGCGTGTACTGTTGGTTGAAGACGATCTCACCGCTTCCCGCGGCATCGTGGCGATGTTGAAAACATCCGCCATGGTCGTGGACGCGGTGGACAGCGGGGAGGAGGCACTCGAACTCGCCCGGCTGTACGATTACGACATCGTGATCCTGGACCTCATGCTTCCGGACATGGAAGGCTATGAGGTGGTCCGCCGGCTGCGGGCGGCCCGGGTGGAAACCCCGGTGCTGATCCTCTCCGGCCTGACCAGGCCGCAGGCGAAGGTGAAAGGCTTCGGCATGGGCGCCGACGACTTCATCACCAAGCCATTCGACAGCCAGGAGTTGCTGGCCCGGATCCACGCCGTGGTGCGGCGGGCCAAGGGCTTTTCCCAGCCGACCCTGTCGGTGGGTCCGCTGCTGCTGAACCTCGGCTCGCGCGAGGTTTCGGTGGACGGGCGGCCCGTGCACCTGACCGGGAAGGAATACGGCATTCTTGAGCTGCTCACGCTGCGGAAGGGCGTTGTGCTGACCAAGGAGGCCTTCCTGAACCACCTGTACGGTGGGATGGATGAGCCGGAGGTGAAGATCATCGATGTCTTCATCTGCAAGCTGCGCAAGAAGCTGGCGACAGCGGGCGCGGACAACCTGATCGGCACCGTATGGGGGCGTGGCTACGTCATGCGCGACCCGAGCGGCCCGATGACCCGGCTGCCGGTGGGCGCCACGCCCGCCGAGCTGGACCTGGAGGCCCACGCGGCCTGATACCCCCCTTGCTGGCCCTGCCCCGGGGCTGGTTTAACCAAGTCTCCCCCCAAGCGAAGCCGCACCCGCCAACCCTGGCCGGTGCGGCTTTTCAATTGCGGCGCGGCGTCAGGGGTGCCAGTCGGCCAGCAACACCGCGGGCAACGGGCAAGCGGGGCCGGGCCGGTCGGCCGTGACCGCGACCGCCAGCATCAGGAAGTCTGGCCGCGGGCCCAGGCTCAGCCGCCAGCGCGCCTGGCGGCCAAGCAATGCCAGCCGGGCCCGCAGCCCCGGCGGGCCGGCATGCGCGGCGCCACCCCACACGTAGCGCACGCCCTGGCCCAGCGCGGCCTTCACCACCTCGGCCAGCACCGGGTCCATCGGCAGCACCGCCACTTCCAGGTCGCAGCCGTTGCGACGGAAGCGCACGGCGCGCAGGGTGGAATCCGCCAACAGCGGGCGGGCCGCCACCGGCAGCCAGCCATCGGCCAGCAGCGCCCCGCCGACGCGGCCGGCGGCTTGGCTTTCCAGCGGTTCGGGCACGGCCAGGGCCAGCCAGATGCGCGGCAGCAGCACCGCCAGCACCCAGGTAGCCAGCAGCAGCCGGCCCCAGCGGAACTCAACGTGGTACCAACCAGGCCGCATCATGCCCGGCGTGCCCAGGCGTCGCAGCCCTGCAGCAGCAGGAGGCAGGCCAGGCCATAGAGGTTGGCGCCCAGCGCGCCATGGCCCCACGCATAGCCGGCCGGGGAAGCCGCCAGCAGCGCCAGCCGCGCCACATTGGCCAGCAGCAGCAGCGGCACCGCCAGGGTCAGCGCGGCAAACAGCCGGTGCCGCGGCACCTGCCCGGCCAGCGGCACCAGCAGCGCCAGCACCGCCAGCGGCAGGCTCTGTGCCACCGAGCAGGGGCCCAGCACCGCGACACCATGGCCGCCGGGCAGCCGCAGCACGTTGCCGTCCAGGACCAGGCCCGGGGTGAAGGGCGCCAGCAGGCCATGCGCGGCCCAGGCTTCCCAGTTGATGATCGAGGCCTGCGCCGCCAGCCCGTGGCGCAGCCAGAGGAAATGCAGTCCCAGCCCGGCCAGGCCCAGCGCGCCCCAGCGGGCCGGGCCGCTACCGCGCCAGGCCAGCAGCGCGCCCAGCGCCAGCAGCACCAGCGCGGCCAGGTTGGCCGAGGGCACCAGCAGCACGGCCGCCGCCAGCCAGGCCCACGGGCCCGCCGCACTGGCCGGAATTCCCGCGGGGTGGCCCAGCAGCGCCGCCGACGCCGCGGCAAGGGCGGCCAGGTCCAGCACCGTCATCCCCGGCAATGCGAGCAGCGCGCCCAGGCCCTGGGCGCGCAGCCCTTCGACCAGGCCGGGCACATGCAGCGCCAGCCAGGCGGTGCCCAGCAGCAGCGGGGCGGCGATGGCGGGCGGGGCGGTTCGTTGCAGCCAGCCTCGCACCCTGCGAGGCACGCTGCGAACCCGGCTTGGTGCGCCAGGCATGGTCAGCCGCGCATTCCGGCCCGGGCGCGGCGCCGACGGAACCAGGCCAGCAGCGGCACCAGCAGCGGCGAGGCCGCAAGCGGCGCCGGGTTTACCGTGACCACATGCGGTGCCTCCACCTTGCCGGCGGCCTGGGCGGCTTCCACCTGCGCCACGGTGATGGCCTGGGTCTGGGTGGAATAGGCGACGACATTGAACTCGAAGGCCGGGCTGCTGGAGGTTGCCACCACCCGGTCGAAGCTGCTGGCGCCGGTGAAGTTCATGTTGACGTAGTAGGTGCCGTGCAGCCCCTGGTCGCCCGCGGCGGCGTTGCTGATGGCCTTGCCCGGGATCTGCTCCACCACCGTGTTGCCGCGGTAGAAGGTGAGGCTGTTGTAGGTGTCCACCGACCCCCAGGCCATGCCGAAGTAGCGCTGGCTCTGGGCGTAGCTGATGCTGATGCTGCCGTTCGGCTGCGCCGCGAAGTAGTTGCCGGTGGTCGGGGCGTTGCCGATATAGGGCGCCGCCGACACGCCGGCGACGTTGCCGCTGTAGATGCCCGAGGTGCCGGAGTAGCTGATGACCCCGGCGCCGTTGTCGAAGCCGACCGAGGATTGGCTGACCAGCCCCGGCTTGCTGGAGGAGCCGAGGTCCAGCAGGTTGACGCTGGCCGATTGCGCCACGTTGGTCAGGCTGGCGGAGAGGATCACCTCGGGGTCGTAGACCTGGCCGAAGGCCGGCCCGGCGACGAGGGTGAGTGACAGGGTCAGCGTGCCCCAGGCTGGGGAACGCGGGGGCAGGCGCGGCATGGCGGGAACCTTGGCTGTTGCAGGCCTGACAGCAACCGCCGTGCCAGGGCGCCCCGGCTCAACGCAGGTCGCGCAGCGTCCGCTCGGCCACCCGCCGCAGGGATTGCAGCATGGGTTGCAGCACGGTGGCGGGGGCCAGGGGCTGCGCCAAGTTGGGCGCGGGCAGCTTCAGGTCCCGCAGGTGCGGCGCCAGGGCGGTGCCGCAGGCGGCGGGGTCGCGCGGCGCGGCGCCGGCTTCGGCCGGCTGGCAGGCCGGCAGGCCCAGCAGCAGCGTCCAGCCCTGGTGCGCCGCGGCCAGCGCCTTGGTCACTTCCTCCAGGTCGGCCATGGGGGTGAAGCTGGTCAGCCGGAACACCCGGATTTCCGCGTTGATCTCCACCCGCAACTGACGCAGCTCGGCTGGGCCCAGGCCGGCGTCCAGGCTTTCCATCAGCCGGGCCAGCCAGAGCCGGATTTCCGGCAGACCGGCTGCCGCCGGTCGGGGCTGCGCCGCAAGCACCAGGGCCAGGAGCAGCGCGGTGACAAAGCGACTGGACATGGGCGGGGTACCTTGCGGCCGGCGGGAGCCACCTCGGCACTGCGCGCCGGCGGCAACCCCTGGTAGCATCGGCCCGGCGGCGATGCCTACCCCGTGGCGGCCACCGCGCGCGGCAGCTCATACGCGCCGCGCTCGCCGGGCACCGGCACCAGGCGGTCGGTCAGGCCCAGCACCGTCTCGGCGCCGCCCAGGTACAGCACGCCATCCGTCGCCAGCTGCGCCGAGAGCGCGCCCAGCACCCGCGTCTTGGTCGGCGGATCGAAGTAGATCAGCACGTTGCGGCAGAAGATCACGTCGAAGCGGCCCATGGTCCGCAGGTCGCCCAGCAGGTTGCAGCGGTCGAACCGGGTCATCGCCTTCAGCTCGGCGGAGACGCGCCAGCGGCCCTGTTCCTGGCTGAAATGCCGCACCAGCTGGCGCACCGGCAGGCCGCGCTGCACCTCGAACTGGGTGAAGACGCCGTCGCGGGCGCGGGCCAGCACCTCGCCGGAGATGTCGGTGCCCAGGATCTCCACCCGGCGGCCCTGCATCTCCGCGCCCAGCTCGGCCACGATCATCGCCACCGAATAGGCTTCCTGCCCGGTGGAGCAGGCGGCCGACCAGACCCGCAGCGTGCTGCCCGGCGGCCGCGCCGCCGCCAGCTTGGGCAGCGCCCGCTTCAGGTGGTCGAACGGCTTGCCGTCGCGGAAGAAGCTGCTCTCATTCGTGGTCAGCGCCTCGGTCACCGCCTCGGCCAGCGGGCCGGAACGCGGGTCGCGCAGCCGCAGCGCCAGCGCGTTCAGGTCGGCCAATGCCTCGCGCTTCAGCAGCGGGGTCAGCCGGCTTTCCAGCATGTAGCGCTTGTCCGGCGTCAGCAGCAGGCCGGAGCGGCCCTTCACCAGGCCGGCGATGAAATCGAAACTCTCGGGAGTCATGCCGCCCTGCCCTTTTCAAGTCCCAATGCCTGGCGGATCTGCCCGGCCAGCGCGTCCGGCGGGCCCTGCCATTGCGCCAGCCCCGCCTTGGCCACCGCGCCGGGCATGCCCCAGACCACGCTGCTCGCTTCATCCTGCGCGATCACCGCGCCACCCGCCGCCGCCACCGCGCGGCAGCCCAGCAGGCCGTCCTGGCCCATGCCGGTCAGCATCACCGCCAGCACCCGGCCATCCGTCGCGGCGCTGAGGCTGCGCAGCATGGGGTCCACGGCGGGGCGGCAGAAATTCTCCGGCGCGCCGTTGCTCAGCACCGCCTTCAGCCCGCCGGCATGCGCTTCCACCAGCAGGTGGTGGTCGCCGGGGGCCACGTAGATGCGGCCGGGCAGCAGCGCCTCGCCGTCGCGGGCTTCCGCCGCCGGCGGGCCGCCCAGCCGGTTGAGATGGTCCGCCAGCATGGTGGTGAAGCCGGCAGGCATGTGCTGCACCACCACCACCGGCACCCCCAGGGTGCGCGGCAGGTTGCGGACCAGCAGCGCCAGCGCCTGCGGCCCACCGGTGGAACTGCCGATGCCGATGGCCCGCGGCGGACGCGCCAGGCTGAGCGCGGCGCGCGGCCGGGCCGTGCCCGGCGTGGCCGGGGTGGCGGCGGCGGGGCGGCGCATGCGGGCCCAGCCGCGCAGCTTGGCCAGCAGTTCCTGCCGGAAGGCCGGGTCGGCGATGCCGCCGCCGGCCGAGGTGGGCTTGGGCACGTAGTCCACCGCGCCGGCGCGCAGCGCGGCCATGGCGGCGGCGGCGCCGCGCTGGGTCAGCGCCGAGGCGACAATGACGGCCGGCGCCGGGCGCAGCCTCAGCAGATGCGGCAGCGCGGTCATGCCGTCCATCACCGGCATTTCCAGGTCCAGCAGCACCAGGTGCGGGCGCTGGTCCGGCGCCATGGCCTGCAGCGTGGCGATGGCCTGGGCGCCGTCGCGCGCGGCGGCGACCACCTTGATGTCGGCCTCGGCGTCCAGCAGCCGGGTCATGATGCCGCGGACCGTGGCGCTGTCGTCGCACAGCATCACCCGGATGCCGGCGAAGGCCGCCGTGCCGGCAGCGGCGACGCGGGTGGAGCCAAGGATAGCGGCAGGCGGCAGGCTCACGCCGTGGCTTCCGGCAGCAGCCCCACCTGGGTGAACTTGTCCACCAGGATTTCCTCGTCGAACGGCTTCATCACGTATTCCTGGGCGCCGGCTTCCAGCGCGGCCAGGATGCGCGACAGCTCCGATTCCGTGGTGCAGAGCACCACCACCGGGTGGTCCGGGCCGAACTCGGCGCGGGCGGCCTTGAGGAACTCCATGCCGTCCATCACCGGCATGTTCCAGTCCAGCAGCACGGCGCGCGGCATCTCGGCGCGGCAGGCGGCCAGCGCCTCGGCGCCGTCGCCGGCCTCCTTCACCGTGAAGCCGTTCTTCTCCAGCATGCGGCGCGCCGCCTTGCGCACCACGCGGCTGTCATCCACCACCAGGCAGGTGCCTTGATCGACCATCGCCATCACCCGATCGCCAGGATGCGCTCGACATCGAGCAGGATGACCAGGCGTTCGCCCAGCCGGTGCACGCCGGTGGAGACCTCTCGCCACAGCGGGTCCAGCGTGGGGGGGTTGGCGCTGCGCTGGGCCAGCGGCAGCGGCAGCACGTCGCCGACCGCATCGGCCAGCAGGCTGTAGAGCTCGCCGTCGCGGTCCACCACCACGCTCATGGCCTTGGCATCCGCCGGGCGGGGCGGCAGGCCCAGGCGGCGGCGCAGGTCTATGGCGGTGACGATGCGGCCGCGCAGGTTCAGGCTGCCCGCCACTTCCGGCGGCGCCAGCGGAATGCGGGTGATGGCGTGGTAGCCCAGCACGTCTCGCACCGAGAGCACGGGCACGCCGCACAGCTGGTCGGCCACGGTCAGGGTCAGGTAGGTCTCCGCGGCCTCGTCCACCGGGGGCGGCGGGGCGGCGGCGCGGGTGGCACGCGCGGCGGCTTCGGGGGTGGCGTGTTGCATGCTGCGTTCCTCGCCCTCAGCCCGCGACCGTCATGGCCAGGCATTGCTGCAGGCTGGCCAGCAGTGCCTCACGGTCGAACTTGCCCACGTAGTCGGTGAAGCCGGCGATGCGGCCGGCCTCCACATCGCTCGGCGTGCTGCGGCCGGTCAGCGCGATCAGCGGCAGGTCGGCCCAGGCGCCGCCTTCGCGCAGGGCGCGGGCCAGGGCCAGGCCGTCGATCTCCGGCATCTCGATGTCCGACACGATGATGTCGAACTTGGCCCCGGCGTCGCGCAGGCGCAGCGCTTCCTTGGCGTGGCCCACGGCGGTGACGGCGTAGCCCGCCGCGGTCAGGGCCGGCACCACCAGGTTGCGGAAGAAGGCGCTGTCCTCCACCACCAGCACGCGCTGCGGCAGGGTATTGGCCTTGCTGGCGCCGCCGCCGAACCAGTCCTCGCCGGCCTCGCGCAGCCACCAGCTGGTGTCGATCACCTCGGTCACGCGCTGGTTGATGACGATGCTGCCGAGGAAGCCCGGGCGGGTGCCGGCGGGGTCGATGGTCAGGTACTCCTCGACCACGTCCAGGATCTCGTCCACCACCACGCCCATGGCGCGGTCGCCGTCCGAGAACACCAGCACCGGCTGCCGCTCCTTGGCCATGTCCACGCACCACATCGGGTCCAGCGGCACCAGCGGCATCAGCCGGCCGCGATACTGCACCAGCGGCTTGCCGCCGGCGCTCTCGATCCGCTCGCGCTCGACATCCTCAAGGCGGGAGACGAGGCCCAGCGGCACCGCCTTGGGCGTGCCGTCGCCGGCGCGGAACAGCAGCAGGCTGGTCTTCTCCGGCCCGCCCAGCCCGTGCCGCGCCTCGGCCTCGTTCTCGCTGGCGGTTTCCCCACCCACGCCGCTGGCGCGGGCGATGCCGTTGGGGTCCAGGATCATGATGACGCTGCCATCGCCCAGGATGGTGTTGCCGCTGAACATGGTGACGTGCCGCAAAATCGGCGCGACCGGCTTCACCACGATCTCCTCGGTGTCGAAGACGCGGTCCACGATGATGCCGAAGACATGCGCGCCGACCTGGGTGACGACGACGAAGCCGGTATCCTCGCGCGCCTCGGTATCCAGTTGCAGCAGGCGGGACAGCGAGACCAGCGGCAGCAGCCGGTCGCGCAGCCGCAGCACCGGCGCGTCCTTGATGCGTTCCAGCTGCGGGCCACCCTCGCCGCCACAGCGGACCAGTTCCACCACGCCGATCTGCGGCACGGCGAAGCGCTCGCCACCGCTTTCCACGATGAGCGCAGAGACGATGGCCAGCGTCAGCGGGATCTTGATGACGAAGGTGGTGCCCTTGCCCTCGGCGCTGCGGACTTCGATCGTGCCGCCGATCTTCTCGATGTTGGTCTTCACCACGTCCATGCCGACGCCGCGGCCGGAGACGGCGGTGACGGCTGACGCGGTGGAGAAGCCGGGGCGGAAGATGAAGCGCAGGATGTCGCGCTCGGCCATGCCGGCCAGCTCGGCCTCGGTGGCCATGCCCTGGGCCAGCACCTTGCTGCGGATGCGGCCGACCGGCAGGCCCTTCCCGTCGTCGGCGACCTCGATGATGATGTGGCCGCCCTCATGGTAGGCGTTCAGCATCACCCGGCCGGTTTCGGGCTTGCCGGCGGCGCGTCGCTCGGCGGGGGTTTCCAGCCCATGGTCGCCGCTGTTGCGGACCATGTGGGTCAGCGGGTCCTTGATGAGTTCCAGCACCTGACGGTCCAGTTCCGTCTCGGCGCCCTTCATCTGCAGCTCGATCTTCTTGCCCAGGTCGTGGCTGAGGTCGCGCACCAGGCGCGGCAGCTTGGCCCAGGCATTGCCGATGGGCTGCATGCGGGTCTTCATCACCCCTTCCTGCAGGTCGGTCGTGATGTGGGACAGGCGCTGCAACGGCACGGCGAAGGCCTGGTTGTCCTCCGACCGGGCCAACTGCAGCAGCTGGTTGCGGGTCAGCACCAGCTCGCTGACCAGCATCATCAGCCCTTCCAGCACATCCACGGAAACGCGGATGGTGGTCTGCGCGGCGGCCGGGGCGCTGCCGTCCATGGCCGGCTCCGGCGTGGCCAGCTCCGGCGCGGCGGGCTCCGGCTCCGGCTCGGCGGCCAGCACGGGGGCGGCCTCCTGCGGCGCGGCCTCCTTCGGCACGGCCTGAACCACGGCGGGCGCGGGCTTGGCCGGCGCGGGGGCGTCGCGGCCCTCGGCGGCGGCGTTCAGCGCGTTGATCAGCGGCATGTCGTCGCCGCCGGGCTCGGCACCCTTCTGCTCCAGGCTGGTGACGATGGCACGGATGCGGTCGGTCGCGGCCAGGATCAGCGTGACGCCGGAGGCCGAGACCTTCAGCGCGCCGTCGCGGTAGCGGCCCAGCACGTTCTCGGCGGCATGCGCCACCGACTCAAGCTGGCCCAGGCCGAGGAAGCCGCAGGTGCCCTTGACCGTGTGGACGATGCGGAAGACTTCGGAAAGGGTGGCCTTGTCGTCCGGGTTGCGTTCCAGCCGGACCAGGGCGGAATCCAGGGCAACCAGTCCCTCGGTGGTCTCGGTAAGGAAGTCGGCCAGAAGGTCGTCCATCGCGCTCTCTCGGCAAGTCAGGCCGGGAGAGTGGCGCCGGGCGGGCGAAGAAAGCGTAAAGCGCGCCGCGGATTCAGCGCCGGCCGAGCAACAGGGCCGGCAGGCCGGGGCCGGTGCCCGGCATCAGCGAGGCATCGAAGCCCTGCGCCGCCGCCAGCCCCAGCAGCACCGGGCCGATGACATGGCGCGGGCCACCGGCCAGCGGGTCGGGGTTGCGGCCGGAGAGCAGCGCCAGGGTCTCCGCCGGCCAGCCGGCGTTGCGGCCCTCCGCCAGGAACACCATCTCCCGCGCGGTGGCGGAGCAGGTGACGGCGCCGCCGCGCGGCAGTGCCTCGGCCGCCAGCAGCGCGCCGTTCAGCACCAGCGGCACCAGGGCGGGGGCGACCGCCTGGGCGAAGAGCGGCCCGGCCAGGTCGAACCGCACCCGCTGCGCCGCCGCGGAGCCAGCCAGCAGCGCCAGCAGCCCGGCATGGTCCTGCGCCTCGCCATCGCCACCCCAGGCGGCGCGCTGCAGGGCCAGCCGGCCGCGCAGGTCGGTGGCGGCCTGCAGCGCCACCGCCAGCAATTCGGCGTCCTCGGCGCCGCCGCCCAGCATGTCCAGCATGCCGGCCAGAGTGCCCAGCGGGCTGCCCAGGTCGTGGGTGATGCGGGCGGTCAGCACGCGCGCCAGTCGCAGCTGGGGGGCTTCATCGGGTACGGTCATGGAAATCCCCGGCAGGGCTTGGCGTTGCGCGGCGGGGGCGGCAGCCCCGGGGCCTTGCCCGCGGGCGGCCACCTCGCCATGTCCCAAGCATCCCCCAGCCGGACTTAACGCGCCATGAACCTTTTGCAGCCGGGCCAACGCGTGCGCCACCCCGGCCAGCCCGACTGGGGGCTGGGCCAGGTGCAGTCCGTCATCGGCGACCGGGTGACGGTGAATTTCGAGCACGCCGGCAAGCTGCTGATCAACGCCGCCCTGGTCGAGCTGGAAGTGGTCGACGACTGATCGCCGGCCCCCCTTGCGTCCCACCGGGTAGGGGGACCAAATGCTGCCCCGTTAACCCCCTGCCAAGGAAACGCCCGGGCATGCTCGACCCCTTCGGTCGAACCGTCAGCTACCTCCGCGTATCGGTCACCGACCGCTGCGACCTGCGCTGCGTCTACTGCATGGCGGAGGACATGACCTTCCTGCCCAAGGCGGAGGTGTTGAGCCTGGAGGAGCTGGACCGGCTCTGCGGCACCTTCATCGGCCTGGGCGTGGAGAAGATCCGCCTGACCGGCGGCGAGCCGCTGGTGCGCCGCGACGTGATGCGCCTGGTCCGCAGCCTGGGTGAGCGGCTGGGGCCGGGTGGCCTGCGCGAGCTGACGCTGACCACCAACGGCACCCAGCTGGCCAAGCACGCGGAAGGCCTGTTCGCCGCCGGCGTGCGGCGCATCAACGTCAGCATCGACACGCTGGACCCCGCGAAGTTCAACGCCATCACCCGCTGGGGCAAGCTGGAGCAGGTGCTGGACGGCGTCTTCGCGGCCAAGGCGGCGGGGTTGGCGGTGAAGATCAACGCCGTGGCGCTGAAGGACGTGAACGAGCACGAATACGACACCATGCTGGCCTGGTGCGGCGAGCATGGCTTCGACCTAACGCTGATCGAGACCATGCCGATGGGCGAGATCGGCGAGGACCGCACCGACCAGTATTTGCCACTTTCCCTGGTGCGGCAGCGGCTGTCGAAGCAGTGGACCCTGACCGACACCGACTACGCCACCGGCGGGCCGGCGCGCTACATGCGGGTGGAGGAGACCGGCCAGCGGCTCGGCTTCATCACGCCGATGACTCACAACTTCTGTGAATCCTGCAACCGTGTACGGCTGACCTGCACCGGCACGTTGTACATGTGCCTGGGCCAGGACGACGCCGCGGACCTGCGCCGGCCGCTGCGCGACCCTTCCGTGGACGAGGACGGGTTGCGGCGGGCGGTGCTGGAGGCGATCGGCCGCAAGCCGAAGGGCCACGACTTCATCATCGACCGGGCAAGCCGGCCGGCGGTGGCGCGGCACATGAGCGTGACGGGGGGCTGACCCTCTCGCGCAGATGGGGGTTGCCATGGATCAGGTGCAGGAGCTGGCCGCGAGGCTGGTGATTCCCGGATTGCCGGCCTGGAGCGGGCTGGCCGCGCTGCTGGTGCTGGCGCTGTTCGCGCTGGCCTGGCTGTGCATGCCCTTCGCGGTGTTTGGCCTGAAGAGCCGGATGGAGATGCTGGAGGCCCAGCTGGAGGACCTGCAGGCGGAAATCCGCGCCCTGGCGATGCGCCTGGCGGAGATGCCGCGGCCCAGCCCCGGCGTTTCGAACGACTACTTCGAGATAGACCCGCCGCGGCGCGAGCCGCCGCCGGAGGTGGCCGCGACGCCACCGGTGCCGCCGCCGGCGAAGCGGCCGGAGCCGCGGCTGGACTGGCCGACGGCGGCGAGAAGGTAGCGCGGGGCGGGTAGCCTACCGCTCCCCCAGCACCTCGAACACATCCCCCTCCCCGCGCCGGCCCTCGACATGCCGGCGGTGCCACAGCGCGTAGAACAGCAGGTGCCAGGCGGCGAAGCCGGCGCGCTTCTCGGCGGCGCGGCGGAACAGCGGCAGCAGCCTGTCTGGCCGGACCAGCGCGGCCACGCCCGGCTGCGCCGCCACCAGCGGGGCCAGGCGCTCGGCCTGCTGCGCCATCCAGGCGCCGATCGGCACGCCCAGGCCGGGGCGCGGGCGGAACGGCTCGGCGGCGGGGAAGTTGTCCGCCAGCCATTGCCGCAGCAGCCACTTGCCGCCATGGCGCCGCACCTTCAGCGCGTCCGGCAGGCGGAAGGCGCTGGCCGCCACCGCGCCGTACAGCAGCGGCGCACGGGCTTCCACGCCATGCGCCGCCAGGCAGCGGTCCAGCCGGGCCAACACGTCGTGCGGCAGCCAATCCGCCATGTCCAGCGCCTGGGCCGCCTGCAGCCGGCTGCGGCCATGCCCGGCCTCGGCCGCCTCGGCCGCCGCCACGCCGTCGCGCCAGCCGGTCGGCGGCTCGCGCAGCAGGTCCAGCTTGTCGAAGGCGCCGCGCGCCCGCAGCGTCTTGCCGCCCAGCCACCACGGCCGCATCGCCGCGCGGTAGCGGCCATGCCCGGCGAACAGCTCGTCTGCGCCGGCGCCACTCAGCAGCACCCGCGCCTGCGGCCGGGCCTGCCGGGCCAGGAACCAGGTGGCAATGGCGGCGTAGTCCGCCGCCGGGTCGTCCAGGCAGCCGGCAATCTGCGGCAGGTGGCGCCACAGCTGCGCGGCCGAGATGCTCACCGCCTGATGCCGCGCCCCCGCCGCCCGGGCCAGCCGCGCCGCCTGGGCCAGCCCGGCGGCCTGGTCGGCGCCCTCAAAGCTGGCGGTGAAGGTGGCCGCCGGCGCCAGCCCCAGCCGCGCCAGCATGGCCAGCACCGCGGCGCTGTTGGTGCCGGCCGAGAGCAGCAGGCCGAAGGGCACCCCGGCCGGGCAGGCCAGCGCCACCGCCTCCGCCAGCGCCTGGTCCAGCCGGGCGAGCGCCTCGACCTCGCCGATCACCTCCGGCCCGCCTTCCGGCAGCGCGTCGCGGCGGCGGCGCTCGGTCACCGCGCCATCGGCCAGCACCACGGTCTCGCCGGGCAGCACGCGGTGGATGCCCTGGAAGATGGTCTCGGCGCCGGTGGTGAACTGCAGCTGCAGCAGCTCGTGCAGCGCCTCCGCCCGCAGCCGCGGCGTGACCAGGCCGGCGGCCAGCAGCGCCTGGGCCTCGCTGGCGAAGGCGATGCCGCCGGGCACCTCCGCGACGTAGAGCGGCTTCTGGCCGAAGGGGTCGCGCGCCAGCACCACGCGGCGGGTGGCGCGGTCGTGGATGGCGATGGCGTAGCCGCCGCGCAGCGTCTCGGCGAAGCCCAGCCCCTCGCGCCGGAACAGGTGCAGGGCCGCCTCGCCCTCGCCGCCCGGGGTGCTGGTGGTGGCATCGGCCACCAGGGCGGCGGCGCCGGCGAAGATCGGTGGCTCGGCGCCGGGCTGGTCGTGCTGCGCCAGGCGGGTATGCGCCAGCGCCACGTTGCCCTGGGCGTGGTGGCCGCGGCCGTCCGGCCCGCGATGCGCCAGCGCGCCGACCAGGGCTTCCAGCGTGGCGGCGGCGGGGCTGTTGCCCTGGCGCAGCACCAGGCCGGCGATGCCGCTCATCCCGCCACCGTCAGCAGCAGGTCCTCCAGCGCCGCGGACTGGCGGCGGGCGTTGAGGCGCTGGGTGGCGTGGTCGCGGGCGGCCAGGCCCAGCGCGTGGCGGCGGGGGGCGTCGGCGTTCAGCGCCAGCATGGCGGCGGCCAGGGCGGCACCATCGCCTTCCGGCACCACCAGGCCGGAAACGCCCGGCTCGAAGCCTTCGGTCACCGCGGGGTGGCTGCTGCCGATGACGGGGCAGCCCAGGGCCATGGCCTCCGGGATCACGCTCGGCAGGCCCTCGGTGTCGCCGTCGCTGGCGGTGACGCTGGGCACCAGCAGGGACCAGGCGCCGGCCATGCGCGCGCGGACCTCGGTGGGGGGCAGCCAGCCGGTCAGCTCCACGCCGCCGACCTCGGTGGCCAGGGCTTCCAGCAAGGGCCGCAGCGGGCCGTCGCCGACGCAGACCAGGCGGGTGCGGTCGCCGGCGGCGCGCAGCCGGCGCAGCGAGGTCGCCAGCACCGGCAGGCCCTTCTTCTCGACGAAGCGGCCGACGAACAGGTGGTAGTCCGGCGCGGCGGGGGGCGGCGGCATGGTCTCGGCCAACTCGCTGCCGATGGGCAGCACGGTCAGCTTGCCCTCCGGCACGCCGCGCGCCGCCGCCACCGCGGCGATATGGCCGGAGACGCAGACGAAGCGCGCGGTGCCCGCGACCAGTTGCGGAAAGCGCAGGGCCAGCAGGTTGAAGGCGCGGTGGCCGGTGCGCTTGCTGATGTCGCCGCCATGCAGCGTCACCACCAGCGGCACCCCCAACCGCCGGGCCAGCGGCAGCGCCAGCACGCCGCCACGGGCGAATTGCGCGTGCATCACCCGCACGTCGGGCGGCCGCCATTCGGGCGGCAGCGGCGGCACCACGCCCAGCGCCTTGAACGCCACGCGCGCCAGCGGGCCGAGCGGGCCATCGCCGCCCAGGCGGAAGACCTGGCCGGGGAGTTGCGCGGCGGCCGGGGTCAGCTTGCGGCCGACCCAGACCGGCTGCATCCGGCTGAAGCCCAGGTATTGCCGGCGCAGGAAGCCGACCTCGGAGTCCGGCACGATGTGGTCGCGGTAGATCGGCAGCAGCATCATGCAGCCAACGCCTCGAACCCGGCGGCGACGGCATCCCAGCCGGGGCCGGTGCCGCGCGCCAGGGCCGCGCGGTGCTGGGCGGTCCAGGCGGCGTCGTCGCGCAGCAAGCGGATGGCGGCTTCGGCGAAGGCGTTGTCGTCGGGCGCCACAAGACCATCCGGCAGGCGTTCCGCCACGGCGCCCAGCGGGGTGACGACGCAGGGCAGGCCGCACGCCTGGGCTTCCGCCAAAGCCAGGCAGAAGGTCTCGCCGGGGTCGCCGCGATACAGCATGCAGCGGGCGGCCAGCAGTTTCTCGCGCAGCGCGGCACGGGGCAGCGGGGCCAGCAGGCGCACGCCGGGGGTGGTGCGCGCCTGGTCCAGCACGGGGGCGATGCGGGCGGCCAGGCGGGCATCGCCGCCATAGGTCGCGGCCCCGGCGTAGAGGTGCAGTTCGGCGCCCGGCACCGCCGGCGCGATGCGCTCCGCCCAGAGCCGCAGCAGCCAGTCCAGCCCGCGCTGCGGGTTGGAGGTGAAGACCGCGACCGGCGGCGGCGGCGCGCGTTCCGGCGCCGGCGTGTCGAAGGGTGGCGCCACCGCCAGCGGAACCTGCACGCGGGCGCCGGGCAGCCACCAGGGCAGCGTGGCGGCGTGGCTGGGGCCCAGCGTGACCAGCACCGGTCGCGCCCGCAGCAGCGGCCAGGCGTGGCGCGGCTTGCGCAGGTACTGCGCCGGGTTGTGCAGCCACAGCACGCGGCGGCCCTGGCGCGGCAGGCTGGCGAACAGGCGCGGCACGCGGTTGGCGATGATGAGGTCGGCCGGCGCCGCCTCCCCGCCCCTGGTCTGGCGCACGCTGTGGCCGCGCGCCTCGAAGGCCTGGGCCAGCAGGGCGAAGGCGGTTTCCACCCCACCCAGCGGGCGCTCCGCCAACGTCGCCGCCAGGTGCGGCGCGTGGTCGTCGGCCATGATGATCTTCATTCGGCCGCTGGTTCCGGCGGTGGCCGGTACTTCTCCGGCTCCAGCCGCGCCTTCAGGTGCGCCAGCAACGGGAACAGCCCGGCGCAGAGCGCGATCAGCAGGCCGAGCGAGCCTTCCCGCCAGCCGCTGCGGCCGACATAGCTCTTCACCGCGCGGGAGAGCGCGCGGCGCAGCGCATTGGCCAGGTTGCCCGGCCCCTTGCCGGCCAGCAGGTCCGTGGCCTTGGCGTTGGAGTAGCTGTCCACCCGGCGCCACATGTCGGAGATATCGGCGTCCAGCGCGTGGTGGATGCCGGCCTCGGTGATGCGCTCGCCCTCGGTGCCCACATAGTCCACGCCGGGGTGGACCCGCTGGGCGCGCCAATGCTTGGCGGTGCGGCGGAACAGGATCGGCTTCATCGTCGTGCCGATGCCGCCATCCCAGCCATGCAGCACCAGGCGCTGGCCCACATGGTTGTCGATCCGCACCCGGTGGAAGCCGTGCGGCGAGGTGGCGATGACGCGGCGGATGGCGGCCCATAGCTCGGGCGGCACGGTCTCGTCGGCATCCACTTCCAGCACCCACTCGGTGGTGCAGGCGGCGATGCCGGCGTTGCGGCGGCCGCCCTCCACCGGCCAGGTGCCTTCCAGCACCGTGGCGCCGGCGGCGCGGGCGATATCGGCGCTGGCATCGGTGGAGCGGTCCAGCACCACCACCAGCGCATCGGCCGGGGCCAGGGCGGCGAGGCAGCGGGGCAGGCGCGCGGCCTCATTCCGGGCCACCACCAGGGCGGTGATGCTCATGCAGGAACCTTCGTGCGCAGCAGGGCTTCGGCGCCGGCCAGCGCCGCTTCCACCGTCAGCCCGGGCATGGAGTTCAGCGCCGGGGCCTCCGGCGCCTGGACATAGGCGGCGCGGCGGCCGGCCGGGGCGTATTCGCCGACGCGGGAAGGCCCGAACAGCCCGAGCGTCGGCGCGCCGGTGGCGGCGGCCAGGTGCATCAGCCCGCTGTCATTGCCGACGAACAGCGCCGACCGCGCCATGACGGCGGCGACCTGCGGCAGGGTCAGCGTGCCCACCGCATCCACCGCGCGGTCGCCCAGCGCGGCCAGCACGGGGGCGGCCATGGCGGCCTCCTGCGCGCCGGGGCCGCCCAGTACCACGGCGCGGGCGCCTTGCAGCGCGCCACCGGGGGCGGTCAGCGCGCGGAACAGGCCGATGAAGCCCTGGGACGGCCAGGTCTTCTTGTCCCAGTTGCTGGTGGGGCCCAGCGCGATCCAGGGGCCATCGCCCGGCATCAGCCGGGCGGCCACCGCTTCGTCTTCCGCGTTGAACCAGGCCACCGGCAGCGGCGGCGGCTGCACGCCCAGCAACGCCGCCAGGTGCTGCACGCGGGGCACCGGCTTCGGCGCCGTCTCGGCGGTCTCGCCTTCCTTCACCTCCGCCCGGCCGCCGCGCAGCACCAGCCGGCGGCCGGCGCGCAGCACATAGGCGGTGGCGGAACCGCGCAGGTCCACCACCAAATCCCAGCGGCGCGGCACCACCAGGAGCAGCAAATCCCACCAGTGCAGGCTGTACTTCCGCTTGGCCAGCACGATCAGGCGTTCCAGCTGCGGCATGCGGGCAAACACGCCCTCCGCCACCGGGCCGCAGACGACCGTGACGCACGCCGCCGGGTGCTGCCGCAGCAGGTGGGCCAGGATGCCGGTGGAGATCACCGCATCCCCCACGCGGGTGGAGGTGATGAACAGGATACGCACGGCGCCGGGTTTATCCGAACATCGCTTGCACCGCGACCCTTTCGGGACCACTTCCCGCCGATGCCGATTGCAATGCTGCCGGACCGGGGCGTGGTGGAGCTGACGGGCGATGACGCCCAGGGCTTCCTGCAGGGCCTGGTTTCCAACGATGTGACCGAGGCTGCCCCGGGCCATGCCCTGTGGGCCGCGCTGCTGACGCCGCAGGGCAAGTGGCAGGCGGACTTCTTCATCTTCGCCCAGGGCGACCGGCTGCTGCTGGACTGCGAGCGCGCCCAGGCGCCGGAGCTGGTGCGGCGGCTGACCCGCTTCCGCCTGCGCGCCAAGGTGGCGCTGCGCGACGCCAGCGCCGACTTCGCCGTGCTGGCCGGCTGGGGCGTGGCGGCGCCGGCGGGCGCCAGCCCCGACCCGCGTCTGGCCGAGGCCGGCTGGCGCTTCCTGGCCCCGGCAGGCACCTCCGGCGATGCCAGCGCCGAGGACTACGACCTGCACCGCCTGGGCCTGGGCCTGCCGGATGGCAGCCGCGACATGGAGGCCGAAAGCAGCATCCTGCTGGAAGCCGGCTTCGACGAGCTGCACGGCGTGAGCTGGACCAAGGGCTGCTACATGGGGCAGGAGCTGACCGCCCGCACCCGCTATCGGGGCTTGGTGAAGCGCCGCCTGGTGCCGGTGGAGGTGGCCGGCCCGCTGCCGCCGCGCGGGACCCCGGTGCTGCTGGACGGCGCCGAGGTGGGTGAGATGCGCTCCGGCCGCGGCGACCGTGGCATGGCGCTGCTGCGGCTGGCCGCCGCCCGCGCCCCGGCGCTGGAGTGCGGCCAGGCCACGTTGGCGCCGCGCCCGGCCGCCTGGATGACGCTGCCCGGCGAGGGTTGACGCCGGCCGCTATCCGTTCACCACCGTTCCGCCATTCGGGTGCAGCACCTGCCCGGCCAGGTAGCTGCTGTCCGCCGCGCTGGCCAGGAAGATGTAGCACGGCGCCACCTCGTCAGCCTCTCCGGCGCGGCCCATGGTGCTGGCTTCGCCGTGCTTCGCGGTGCTCTCGTCATCGAAGCTGGCCGGGATCAGCGGCGTCCAGATCGGCCCTGGCGCCACGGCGTTGACGCGGATCTTCCGCTGCTGCCACAGCGCCTGCGACAGGCTGCGGGTGAAGGCCAGGATCGCGCCCTTGGTGGCGCTGTAGTCCACCAGCCCGGCGCTGCCCTTGTAGGCGGTGACCGAGGTGGTGTTGATGATCGCACCGCCCTCCCCCATCAGCGGCAGCGCCGCCTTGGTCACCCAGAACATCCCCAGGATGTTGGTGCGGAAGGTGCGTTCCACCTGCTCTTCCGGGATCAGCGCGAAGTCCTCGCAGACATGCTGCTCGGCCGCGTTGTTGACCAGCACGTCGATGCCGCCGCCGAGGAACTGCGCCGCCTTGGCCACGGCGTCCCGGACGAAGCCGGCATCGCCGATATCGCCCGCCAGGCTGATGCAGCGGCGGCCGGCGGCTTCCACAAGGCGCCGGGTCTCGCCGGCGTCCTCGTGCTCGTCCTTGTAGAGGATGGCGACATCGGCGCCCTCCTTGGCGAAGCCGATGGCGACGGCGCGGCCGATGCCGCTGTCTCCGCCGGTGACCAGGGCCCGCTTGCCGGCCAGCTTGCCGCTGGCGCGCCAATGTTCCATGCGGTCCTGCGGCTGGGGCTGCATCGGGGCCTCGCGCCCCGGCTGCTGGTCCTGATGCTGCTCTGGTCGCTGGTTCATGCGCGTGCCTCCCGTTCGAGCGAGCCAACACGGCGGGGCGGGGCGGGTTGCCGGCAGGGCGCGGAACGAAGCCTTAACCTGCCCCCGGCCAGGGTGGCGGCCTTCCCCCGGCGAGGCGCCATGGACAGCGACCGAGTTTCCCGACCGGGCCGGGTGGCGCCGGCCTCTCCCGCCCTGCACAAGGGCGCGGCGCCGGCCAAGGCGCACGCCTTCAAGCAGGCCATGGCGCGCGCCATGGAAGGCGCCGGGCCGGATGCGCCCGCCGCCCGGCCGCAGCGGACCACCACCGCCGTGGCGCGGGCCCATGGCCCGGCGGCCAGCACCGCCTCCGCCGCGCTGATGGTGCAGGCGCACCGCCATGCGGCGCCGGCCCGCCGCGCCGACGCGTTTCGCGACCAGATCGCCGCCGCCGAGGGCAGCCGCGAGCAATACGCCGTCCGCAACCCCAATTCCGGCGCGCTGGGGCGCTATCAGTTCATCCCGCAGGCCCTGCAGGACCTGGGCTGGAAGGACGCCGGCGGCCAATGGACCGCGCTGGCGGCGACGCATGGCGTGACCAGCGACGAGCAGTTCCTGGCCAACCCGGCGGCGCAGGAAGCGGCGATGACGACCTACCTGGCCCGCACCGAGATGCAGCTTTCCCGCAATGGCGCCATGGCCCAGGCCGGCGGCAGCGTGCCGGGGCTGGATGGGGGTGCCGTTCCGCTGACCGAGGCCGGGCTGATGGCGGCGGCGCATCGGCGCGGCGCCGGCAGCGTGGCGCGCTACCTGGCACACCGGGCGAATACGCCGGACGCGGCGCTGACCCCGCAGCAGCGCCAGGCCTTTGCCAGCGTGGAACGCCGGCTGCGCGACTTTTCCGAGATGCCCTATGCGATGGCGTCGAGACGGAGTGGGGGCACGCCGCAGGCGTGATGGCGCGGGGCGCTACCCCTTCCGCATGAACAGCACCGGCATGGCCGCGCCGCCCAGCATCTCCATCTCGCCCGGCTGGTCCGCGACGTAGCCCAGCTTCTCGTACAGCGGCACCGCGTCCAGGTAGGCGCGCAGCATGAAGCGGGTGCAGCCCTGGGCGCGGGCGCGGTCCTCGGCGGCCAGCACCAGGCGCGTGGCCAGGCCCTGCCGCGCCGCGCCGGGGTGGACGAAGACCTTGCGGATGCGGCCCAGCCCCGGCTCGGCCATGATCCAGCCGGCACTGCCCAGCAGGGCGCCGTCGCGCTCGGCCAGCCAGACATCGCTGCGCAGCACATCCGCCGCATAGTCGGCGGTGCGGACGAACGCCGCATGCGCTGCCTTGTGCGCCGGCGTATAGGCGGCGCCCAGCGCGCGGAAGGCGGCGTCGTGCAACGCCGCCACGCCAGGCAGGTCCGCCGTCGTCAGCGCGCGCAGCATCACGCCGTGCGGTCGCCCTTTTCACCGGCCAGCGCGGCCTGCGCCGCCGCCAACCGGGCCACCGGCACGCGGTAGGGCGAGCAGCTGACATAATCCAGCCCGACGCTTTCGCAGAAGGCGATGCTGGCGGGGTCGCCGCCATGCTCGCCGCAGATGCCCAGCTTCAGATTGGCCTTCACCGCGCGGCCCTTCTCGGCGGCAATCTCCACCAGCGCGCCGACACCCTCGATGTCGATGCTGACGAAGGGGTCGCGCGGCATGATGCCCTGCTCGACATACAGCGGCAGGAACTTGCCGGCGTCGTCGCGCGACAGGCCGAAGGTGGTCTGCGTCAGGTCGTTGGTGCCGAAACTGAAGAAGTCCGCGACCTCGGCGATCTTGTCCGCGGTCAGGCAGGCGCGCGGCAGCTCGATCATGGTGCCGACGTAGTATTCCACATGGCTGCCGGTCTCGGCGAAGACCTGCTGCGCCACGCTGTCCACCTGGGCGCGGGTGATCTCCAGCTCCCGCCGGCTGGCGACCAGCGGGATCATGATCTCCGGCACCGGAGCCTTGCCGCCGGCCTTGGCGACCTCGACCGCGGCCTCGAAGATCGCGCGGGCCTGCATCTCGTAGATCTCGGGGTAGGAGATGCCGAGGCGGCAGCCGCGATGGCCGAGCATCGGGTTGGCTTCCGCCAGCTCGGCGCCGCGGCGCTGCATGGTGGCCAGGTCGCTGCCCAGCGCATCCGCCACCTCCTGCATCTCCTGGTCCGCATGCGGCAGGAACTCATGCAGCGGCGGGTCCAGCAGGCGGATCGTCACCGGCAGCCCCGCCATGATGGTGAACAGCTCGGTGAAGTCCTTGCGCTGGAATGGCAGCAGCCGCGCCAGGGCGTCGCGCCGGCCGCCTTCGCTCTCGCTCATGATCATCTGGCGCACCGCCAGGATGCGCGCGGGGTCGAAGAACATGTGCTCGGTCCGGCAGAGGCCAATGCCCTCGGCGCCGAACTTGCGCGCGGTGTCGGCGTCCAGCGGCGTCTCCGCATTGGCGCGCACCTTCAGCCGGCGCACGCCGTCGGCCCATTCCATCAGCGTGGCAAAGTCGCCGCTCAGCTTGGGTTCGATCATCGCCACGCTGCCGATGAACACCTCGCCCGTCGCGCCGTCCAGGGTCAGCGTCTCCCCGGCCTGGACGATCTGGCCGCCGGCCGAGAGCTGCTGGCTGGCGTAGTCGATGGTGATGCCGCCGGCGCCGGCCACGCAGGGCCGGCCCATGCCGCGCGCCACCACCGCGGCGTGGCTGGTCATGCCGCCGCGCGCGGTCAGGATGCCGCGGGCCGCGTGCATGCCGTGGATGTCTTCCGGGCTGGTCTCGATCCGGACCAGGATGACGGATTCGCCCTTGGCGGCGCGGGCCTCCGCTTCATCCGCGTTGAACACCACGGTGCCGCAGGCGGCGCCCGGGCTGGCCGGCAGGCCCTTGCTGAGCAGCTTGCGCGGCGCCTTGGGGTCCAGCATGGGGTGCAGCAGCTGGTCCAGCGCCTTGGGGTCCACGCGCTTGATGGCTTCCGCCTGGTCGATCAGCCCTTCCCGCGCCATGTCCACCGCGACCTTCAGGCTGGCGGCGGCGGTGCGTTTGCCGTTGCGGGTCTGCAGCATGTACAGCTTGTTCTGCTGCACCGTGAACTCGATGTCCTGCATGTCCCGGTAATGCGCTTCCAGCGTGGCGCGCACCTTGACCAGCTCGGCATAGGCGGCGGGCATCGCCACTTCCATGCTCTTCTCGTGCGGCTTGGCCTTCAGCTGCGCCATGGGCTGCGGCGTGCGGATGCCCGCCACCACGTCCTCGCCCTGCGCGTTGATCAGGTATTCGCCGTAGAAGATGTTCTCGCCCGTCGAAGGATCGCGGGTGAAGCAGACGCCCGTCGCGCAATCCTGCCCCATGTTGCCGAACACCATGGCCTGCACGTTGACCGCGGTGCCCCAGCTGGCGGGGATTTCATGCAGGCGCCGATAGGTGTTGGCGCGCGGGTTCATCCAGCTGCCGAACACCGCGCCGATGGCGCCCCAGAGCTGGTCGTTGGGGTCCATCGGGAAGGGCTTGCCGGTGACTTCGGCGACCATTTCCTTGTAGCCAGCGACCACGTTCTGCCAGTCCGCCGCCGTCAGGTCGGTATCCTCGACGACGTCGCGGTCCAGCTTCACGGTCTCGATGATTTCCTCGAACCGGTGATGGTCCACGCCCAGCACCACCGAGCCGTACATCTGGATGAAGCGGCGATAGCTGTCCCAGGCAAAGCGCGGGTCGCCCGAGCCGGTGGCCAGGCCCTGCACCGTCACGTCGTTCAGGCCCAGGTTCAGCACCGTGTCCATCATGCCGGGCATGGAGACGCGGGCGCCGGAGCGGACGCTGACCAGCAGCGGCTTGACCGGGTCGCCGAAACGGGTGCCGACCGCGGCCTCGATCCGCGCCAGGGCGGCGGAGACCTGGGCGCCCAGTTCCACCGGGTATTTGCGGCCGTTGTCGTAGTAGTGGGCGCAGACCTCGGTGGTGATGGTGAAGCCTGGCGGCACGGGCAGGCCGATACTGGCCATTTCGGCCAGGTTGGCGCCCTTGCCGCCCAACAGGTTGCGCATCCCGGCCGAGCCTTCATTATGGCCGGCGCCAAAGCTGTACACCCACTGGGTCATTGGCGGTCATCCTCTTGCATTATGCGTCGCCAGCTGCGGCTGGGCCCGGCGTATAGGCCCAACGCATGGCGTTTCCCTTGCGACAGGGCAAAGGCGGTGCCAACTGTGTGTAAATCAACCCTCAAGCTTTGACAGATCCGCGATCGAATCCATCGCGGCCCGAAGCCGGGCCAGCAGGGCCAGCCGATTGCGGCGGAACTGCGGTTCGTTCACCAGGACCTTGTCGAAGAAGGCGTCCAGCGGAGCGCGCAGCGTCGCCAGGGCGGCCATGGCTTCCGCGAAGTTTTCCGCCTGCAGCAGGCGGGCGGCTTCCGGCACGGCGTGGTCCAGCGCGGCCGAGAGCGCCTGCTCCTCCGGCAGGGTCAACGCGGCCGGGTCCAGTTCGGCACCGGTATAGCTGGCGGCGTCCTTCTTTTCCTCGATGCGGAGGATGTTGGCGGCGCGGCGATAGGCGGCCAGCAGGTTGGCGCCGTCCTCGGACTCAACCAGGGCGCGGAGCGCGTCGGCGCGGGCGAGGAGACGGGTCAGGTCGTCATCCGGCGAGGTGCCGAGGATGGCGGCGACCACGTCGTGCCGGGCGCCCTCGGCGCGGAGCTGGACGCGGAGGCGGTCGAAGAGGAAGTCGAGAAGGCCAGCGGTGAAGTCCGCTTCGATCCCCCCTTCAACACCGCCGTCCGGATGACGCCGAGTTGCAACTTCCTGGGCAACGGCGATGCCAAACGTCGCGCCTTTGAACTCCCTGAAGGCTTCCAGGATGCCCGCGGACAGCGAAACACGCAGGGCATTCTCGCGGATGATACGGATAACGCCGAGCGCTGCCCGGCGCAGGGCGAAGGGGTCACCGCTGCCGGTAGGGCGTTCATTGACGCCGAAAAACCCGACCAACTGGTCCAGCTTGTCCGCCAGCGCCACGCTGATCGCCACGGGGTCGCTCGGCACCGCGTCGCCGGCGCCCAGGGGCCGGTAATGCTCGGCCACGGCCTCGGCCACCGCCGGGGCTTCGCCCTGGCCCAGCGCGTAGTAGCGGCCCATCACGCCCTGCAATTCCGGGAACTCGCCGACCATGCCGGTGGCCAGGTCGGCCTTGGCCAGGCCGGCGGCGCGCTCCGCCTGGGCGACATCGGCACCGACCAGCGGCGCGATCACGCCGGCCAGCCGCACCAGGCGCCGCACCCGCTCCCCCTGCGTGCCCAGCTTGGCGTGGAACACCACGGTCTCCAGCTTGGGCAGCCAGTCTTCCAGCTTCTGCTTGCGGTCCAGGTCCCAGAAGAAGCGCGCATCGCTCAACCGGGCGCGCAGCACGCGCTCATTGCCGGCGACCAGCGCGCGGCCGCCATCCGTCGCGGTGATGTTCGCCACCAGTGCAAACCGCGGCGCCGCCTTGCCGTCCTTGGTCCGCAGCGCGAAGTACTTCTGGTTGATCCGCATGGTCGTGCGCATCACTTCCGGCGGCAGGTCCATGAAGGCATCGTCGATGCTGCCCAGCAACGGCACCGGCCATTCCACCAAGCCGGAGACCTCGGCCAGCAGGCCGTCATCCGGCACCACCTCAAGCCCCTCGGCGGCGGCAAGGGCGGCGATGCCGTCGCGGATCAGCGTCGCGCGCTCGGCGGCGTCCAGCACCACCTTCCGCTCCCGCAGGCCGGCGACGTAGTCGGCGAAGCCCGTCACGCGGAAGGCGCCGGGGGCGAGAACGCGATGGCCCTCGGTCTCGTCGCCGCTGGTGACGCCGTGTTCCACCGGGAAGCGCAGCACCTCGCCGCCCAGGATGCACACCACGCGCTGCAACGGCCGTACCCACAGGAAGGGCGAGGTGCCCCAGCGCATGGACTTGGGCCAAGGGAAACCACGCAGCACGGCGGGCAGCGCCTTGGCCAGCAGGTCGGCCGCTTCCAGCACCTCGCCGGGCTTCTTCAGCACCCAGAACTGGCCTTCCTGCACCAGCGCATCGCGCGAGGCGCCGTGCTTGCGCAGGAAGCCGTCCAGCGCCGCATCCGGCGCGCCGACACGGGGGCCGCGTTCCTCCTTCGGCGCCGTCTCGGCGCGGGCGGCCATCTCCCCCACCACCGCCAGGCGGCGCGGGCCGCTGTAGCCGCGCGGCGCCGCCGGCATCAGCGCGCCGAGTTCCTTGTGCAGCGCCTTGCACAGATCCTCCGCCGCACGCGCCTGCATGCGCGCCGGGATTTCCTCGGAGAAGAGTTCGATCAGCAATTCGGGCATCAGGCGACGCTCCCCGCCAGCCAGGCCTCGCAACAGCCCTTGGCCAGGTTGCGGACGCGGCCGATGTAGCTCGCGCGTTCGGTCACGCTGATGGCGCCGCGGGCGTCCAGCAGGTTGAAGCGGTGGCTGGCCTTGATGCACTGGTCATAGGCCGGCAGCGCCAGGCCGTGCTTCAGCAGCGCCTCGCACTCCTCCTCGGCGTCACGGAAGTGGCGAAACAGCTTCTCGGTGTCGGCGTGCTCGAAGTTGTGCGCGCTGTACTCGACCTCGGCGCGCCTGAAGACCTCGCCGTAGGAAACGCCCTGGCCGTTGAAGTCCAGGTCGTACACGTTCTCCACGCCCTGCACGTACATCGCCAGGCGTTCCAGGCCGTAGGTCAGCTCGCAGCTCGGCACATCGCAGGGGATGCCGCCGACCTGCTGGAAATAGGTGAACTGCGTCACCTCCATGCCGTCGCACCAGACTTCCCAGCCCAGGCCCCAGGCGCCCAGCGTCGGGCTTTCCCAGTCATCCTCCACGAAGCGCACGTCGTGCAGCGCCGGGTCGATGCCGATGGCGCGGTAGCTGCCCAGCAGCAGCGCCTGCGGGTCCGGCGGGCTCGGCTTCATGATGACCTGGTACTGGTAGTAGTGCTGCAGGCGGTTGGGGTTCTCGCCGTAGCGGCCATCCGCCGGGCGGCGGCTGGGCTGCACATAGGCGGCCTTCCAGGGCTTCGGCCCCAGGGCGCGCAGCGTGGTGGCGGGGTGGAAGGTGCCGGCGCCGACCTCCATGTCGTAGGGCTGCAGGATCAGGCAGCCCTGCGCCGCCCAATAGGCGTGCAGGCGGAGAATCAGCTCCTGGAAGCTGGGCGGCTTTTGGCTGGCGTCTGGCATTTCAGTGATTTCTAAGCTGCGTTGCGGCGCAACATACGGGCGGGGGTGGCTTTACAGCAAGCCGCCCACCATCCGCCCGCCGGTCAAGGGCGCGGCAACCCCCGTGGTGCCCGGGAAGGTCAGCGGCAGGCGGCGGGCCACGCGGGCGGCCAGCACGCCGAAGGCCTGGGCCTCCAGCGCGTCGCCGTGCCAGCCCACCACCTCCACCGGGCGCACCGGGCATTCCAGCGCGCCGGACAGTGCCTTCATCAGCGCCGGGTTGCGCCGGCCGCCGCCGCCCACCAGCCACAGCCCCGCGGGTTCCGGGAAGTGCCGGGCGCCGGCGGCGACGCAGACGGCGCTGAAGGCGACCAGCGTGGCGGCGCCATCCTCCGGCGAAAGTTCGGCCAGGCCGGCGTCCTTCAGGGCGCGGTCGAAGTCCAGCCGGTCCAGGGATTTCGGCGGTGGCAGCGCCAGATAGGGGTGGCCCATCAGGCGGGACAGCACCGCGCCATCGGCCTGGCCGGCCAGCGCCAGGCGGCCATCGGCGTCGTAGTCGCGGCCGGTGCGGCGCTTCGCCCAGTCGTCCAGCGGGCCGTTGGCCGGGCCGGTGTCGAAGGCCAGCAGCGTGTTGTCGGCGCCGATCCAGGTCACGTTCGCCACGCCACCGAGGTTCAGCACCGCCAGCGGCTTGGGCAGCCCGGCGGCCAGCGCGGCGTGCACCACCGGCACCAGCGGCGCCCCCTGCCCGCCGGCGGCAACGTCCGCGCTGCGGAAGTCATGGGCCACGGAAAGCCCGGTGCGGCGGGCCAGCAGCGCGGCGTCCCCCACCTGCCAGGTGCGGGGCGGGCGGTTGACGCCCGGGCGCAGCGGCTGATGCAGGATGGTCTGGCCGTGGAAGCCCAGCAGGTCCACCTCCTCCCGCAGGGTGCGGCGGACCTGGTCGCGCAGGCGCTGCACCGCCTGGACATGCACCTCCGTCAGGCGTGCCACGCAGTCCAGCAGGAAGGGGTCGTACTCCCCGGTCACCGCGGCCACGTCCAGCAGCCGGCGCAGGTCGGCGCGCAGCCGGGGGTCGTAGGGCAGCGTCAACGAAGGCCCGAGCCGGCCGATCCGCTCGCCATCCGTCTCCACCCAGGCGGCGTCCACGCCATCAAGGCTGGTGCCGCTCATCAGGCCGATGGTTCTCAGCAAGGGCGCCTCCGTGCTACGGGGCGCCCATGAGCAGCCCGAACAGCGACTTCATCCGTATCGCGCAGGAGCGCGGCTACGTCCACCAGATCACCGACGTGGCGGCGCTGGACGCGCGCATGGCCGCGGGACCGGTCTCGGGCTATATCGGCTTCGACTGCACGGCGGACAGCCTGCATGTCGGCAGCCTGATGCAGATCATGCTGCTGCGGCTGATGCAGCGCTGCGGCCAGCGCCCGGTGGTGCTGATGGGCGGCGGCACCACCAAGGTGGGCGACCCCTCCTTCCGTGACGAAGCCCGGCCGCTGCTGGACGATGCCGCGATCGAGCGCAACAAGGCGGGCATCCGGAAGGTGTTCGACAGGTTCCTGAGCTTCGGCGAGGGACCGACGGACGCGATCATGCTCGACAACGCCGAGTGGCTGGACGAGCTGCGCTACGTGCCCTTCCTGCGCGATGTCGGCCGGCATTTCAGCGTCAACCGCATGCTGACCATGGACAGCGTGAAGACCAGGCTGGACCGCGAGCAGAACCTGAGCTTCCTCGAGTTCAACTACATGCTGCTGCAGTCCTACGACTTCGCCGCCATGCGCCGCGCCCACAACGTGACCCTGCAGATGGGCGGCAGCGACCAGTGGGGCAACATCATCATGGGGGTGGAGTTGTGCCGCCGGATGGATGGCGCCGAGGCCTTCGGCCTGACCACGCCGCTGCTGACCACGGCCTCCGGCGCCAAGATGGGCAAGACCGCCGCCGGCGCGGTGTGGCTGAATGCCGAGCGGCTTTCGCCCTATGACTACTGGCAGTTCTGGCGCAACACCGAGGACGCGGATGTGCAGCGCTTCCTGGCGCTGTTCACCGAGTTGCCGATGGACGAGGTGCGGCGCCTGGGTGCGCTGGACGGCGCCGGGATCAACGAGGCGAAGAAGGTGCTGGCGACCGAGGCCTGCGCCCTGCTGCATGGCCGCGACGCCGCCGAGCAGGCCGCCGAGACGGCGCGCCGCGCCTTCGAGGAAGGCGCCGCCGCCGAGACGCTGCCGAGCATCACCCACGCCCTGCCGGCGTCCCTGGCGGACCTGCTGGTGGCGGCCAAGCTGTGCGCCAGCAAAGGCGAGGCGCGCCGACTGGTGGCGCAGAACGGCGTGCGGCTGAACGATGCGGCGGCGACCGACGCCAATGCCAGCGTCACCGAGGCCGACCTGCGCGACGGCGCCGCCAAGCTGAGCCTGGGCCGCAAGCGGCACGTGCTGGTGCGGCTGGGGTAGCCGCCGCGCGCCGTGGCGGCGGGGTTCGGCCGGCCGCCACGGATGAGCTGTTTTTATCAGTCTGTCTCAAAAGTTAAAAATTCTCTCTGGTCATGAACAACCTCCGGTAGCAAACAGGCCCCATCGTTGCGCGGCGCTGCCGCCGCCCCTGCCCTGCCCGGACCACGCCGATGCTGCTCGCCCGCCTGGATGCCGCCGTTGCGGTGGCGCTGAACCACTGGGGCGCCGGCGCCAGCACCGCCGGGCCGCTGCTGGCCTGGCTGGTCGGGGCCGATCTCGTGAAGACCCTGCCCTTCCTGCTGCTGCTGGTCGCCGCCTGGCATTGGGCGCCGCTGCCGCGCTACCGGCTGGTGGTGGTGCAGGGCGTGCTGGGCGCCCTGCTGGCCATGGTGCTGGGGCGGCTGCTGCCGTTGGTGCTGCCGTATCGCGCCCGGCCGCTGCGCGACGCGGAACTGGGCCTGCTGTTGCCGCCGGGGGTGGCCCCTGCCGCGCTGGATGGCTGGACCTCCTTCCCCAGCGACCATGGGCTGCTGTGCGGCGCCCTGGTCGGCGCGGTCTTCGCGCTGCATCGGCGGCTGGGCTGGCTGGCGCTGGGCTTCGCCGCCGTGGTGGTGTGGCTGCCGCGACTGGTGCTGGGCTACCACTACGCCACGGATATCGTCGCGGGCGCGCTGCTGGGCCTGGGTTGCGCCTGGCTGGCGCAGCGGCCGGCGGCGCGGGCCCGCGCCGGGCAGCCGCTGCTGGCGCTGGCGGCACGGCGGCCGGCGGGCTTCCATGCCCTGGCCTTCCTGCTGCTGGTGCAGTTGGCGCAGCTGTTCGGCCCGCTGCGTACCGGGCTGGGCCTGGCCTGGATGGCGCTGCGCTGAAGCCCCGCCCGGGGCGCTACCCCGCCACCTGGCCGCGAATGGCATTGGCCCGCGCGGTCCAGCCCACGCCGCCGCCCGGCAGCGCCGCCAGCCGCGCCCGCACCCCGGCCTTGAACCCCGCCAGCTTGTCGGCCGGGAACTTCGCCAGGGTGGACTTCACGCTGCCGCTGTTGGTGCTGCTGTCCCAGTATTCCTCGAAGTCGGCGTAGCGGCGCTCCACCTCGATCACCCGCGTCGCCACCTCGCGCAGGCCAGCGCCTTCCCACAGCGCGCGCAGCGCCGGCAGGCGGCTGGCCTCGGCACTCGGCGGCAGCGCCGGCGTGTAGCCATGCGCGCGCAGCTCCGCCAGCACCGGCTCGAACGGAAAGCCGCCCTCCAGGATGTCCCAGACATAGGCCGAGACCAGCCCGCCCGGCTTCACCACGCGCACCATCTCGGCCACGCCGCGCACCGGGTCGGGCACGAAGAAGATCACCAGCGCCATGGTCGCGGCGCCGAAGGCGGCGTCGGCATAGGGCAGCGCCTGGGCGTCGCCGACCTGGAACACCGCGCCCGCCGTGCCCGGCCGCGCCGCGGCATAGGCGATCTGCGCGACCGAGGGGTCGATGCCCTGCACCGCCGCCGGGGCGCAGCGCTGCACCAGCACCTCGGTGAAGGCGCCGTTGCCGCAGCCGATGTCCACCCAGGCCAGCCCCGGCGCCGGCGCCAGCCAGTCCAGGAACATCCCGCCGCAGACGCGGCTCCAGCCGCCCATGCCGCGCTCATACGCCGCGCCGTCGTCGAAGCTGATCTTGCCGCTCATCTCATCGCCTTCCACCCACCGGGCCTTCCACAATGCCGAACAGCCCGCGCAGGAAGCCCGGCGTCAGCGCCGCCAGCGGGTTCATCGTCACCTGCGCCTGGTCCACCGGCCCCTGCACCCGCCAGGTGGCGGCGAAGACCCCGCCGCCGGGCTCGGGGCTGAAGATGCGGCCCAGCAGCGGGATATTGCCCAGCAGCGCGTTGAACACATAGGCCGGCACGATGGTGCCCTCCAGCTCCAGCACGCTTGGCTGGCCGGGCCGCTCGCGCAGCACCCGGCCCTTCATCGTCAGGCCCAGGCTGGCCGAGAAGGCGCGGGCGTCGGTCAGCTCAAGCGCCTCCGGCGTCAGCCGGAACGGCACCACGGCACGGGCGAAGTTCAGCCCCGGCCCGCTCAGCACGTCCACCAGCCCGTACAGCGTCATGCCCTGCAATATCTTGCCGACCGAGGGCGCGTCGCGCACCACGAAGCCGTCCAGTTCCGCGGTGCCGACCAGCGGCGCGCCGGGGCGCAACTCCTCATACACCGCATTGACCGCGAGCCGGCCGCCCTGCACCGGCTGCACCAGGTCCAGCGCGCGCAGCAGCGCGCCGCCATCGGCCGCCTGCAGCCGCAACACGCGCTGCTCGCCGCGCGGCTGCAGCGTGGCCTCGAAGCCCGCATTGGGGCCGGTGGCGCCGGTGACGCGGGCTTCCCGCAGCAGGCCCTGGGCGTCGCTGCGGGCCCGCGCCGCCACGTTGGCCAGGTCCCGCCCCACGCCCATGGTCACGCGCTCGAACCGCAGGTCCAGCGCCAGGGGCGGGCTGGCGCCCTCGGGCTCGGCCACCGGTTCCGCCCGGCCCGGCCCGGCGGCGCCGCCGGCGACATGCCCGGTGGTGCCGAACATCGGCCGCAGGTCCAGCAGCGGGCCGCGCAGCGCCACCGCCCAGGGGCCGCCCGGTTGCGCCGGGGGCCGGATGTCGCCGGAAAGCCGCGAGCCGCCGAAGATGGTGTCGACCAGCTCCACCCGTTCCAGCCGGGCTTCGCGGCCGAAGCCGATGCGGCCGCGCATGGCCAGTTCCAGCGCATCGATCTTGAAGCTGTCCACCGCGCGCAGCTGGTTGCCGTCCAGCCGCAGCACCACCTCCGCGCTGCCGGGCGTACCCACCGGCTTGGACCAGCCGATCGGCGCCACCGCCAGCACCGCCTGGCGCAGGTCGGCGGCGATGTTGACGCTGCCCTGGCCACCGCGCCGGCGTTCATACCGCACCTCCAGCCCCAGCGGGCCGGTCAGCAGGCGGCCGGGGTCCAGCCCCCATTGCGTCAGCTCGGTGGCGTCGGCCCGCGCGGTCACGTTGGCGCGCTCGATCACCTGGGTGGCCGGGCCGTTGCGGAAGTCCATGTCCAGCGAGAGCCGCACCGGCGTGCCTTCCAACCGGGCCTCGCCGCTCAGCTTCAGCGTCTCGGTGTCCACCGCCAGGTCCAGCGTGCCGCGGTCCAGGTCCTTGTCCAGCACCACGTCCTGCAGCCGGCCATCGGTGATGCGGCCGGCGGCGCGCAGCCGCAGCTGGTCCAGCGGCATGTCGTTCAGCAGCGGAATCGCCACCGTCAGCCGCGCCTCGGCCTGGCCGCCGCGCACGTTGAGTTCCAGCGGCCGCTTCTCGAACAGCTTGAGCCGCGGGTGGCGCAGCACCGTCACCACCTCGGTCACCGGGCCGGAGACCTGGCTGACCAGCTCCATGTAACCCGGCCAGGTATCCAGCCCGTGGAACCGCGCCGTGGCGTCCCGCGCCAGCAGCCCGCCCGGCCGGCCATCCGGCCCCGCCTGCCGGCCGCCCTGGGCGCGGATGGTGATCTCGGTCAGGCCGAAGCTGGCGGTGCCGGAGATACCCACGATGGGCGGCACCGGGCGCAGCCAGTGCACCGTCACGTCGCTGGCCTCGGCGGTGCCGGAAAGCGCGGTCGGCTCGACATCGTCCAGCGTCGCCGGCACCCGGGCCTCCACCGTCCAGCGGCCGTTGCGCGCCTGGCCGGCGGTGACGTTCTCGGTCAGCCAGATGCGCGGCTTGGGCGCCACGCCCAGCGGCCAGCGGCGCGGCAGGTCGGCCATGTCCAGCTGGTCCAGGCTGGCGTGCGCCAGCACGCGCCAGCCGGTGCCGTCGCGGGTGGCCACGGCATCGGCGGCCATGTTGGTCGGCTCACCGGTCGCGCCGCCCTCGCGCGGCAGGCCAGGCAGGCGAATCGCCAGCCGCTCCAGCCGCACCAGCTCGGGCGTCGCCGTCGCCGCCAGGTCCAGCGTCTCCACCGGAATCGCCTCGCCCGGCTCCAGCTGCACCACCGGGCGGTCCAGCCCCAGCCGAGCCTCCACCTGGCGCCAGTCCACCGCGTCGAGGCTCTCCGGCAGGCGCAGCGAGAGGGTCACCGCCGCCTGCCGCAGCTGGCCGCCCAGCAGGCGGGACAGTACCTCCTGCCGCACATCCGGCGCGGCCCAGCCCGGCCAGGCCTGGCGCAGCGCCGCCACCGGCATGGCCGCCAGGCTGGCCTGCACCGTCGCGTCCCACTGGCCCGCCGCCAGCCGCGCCTGGCCGGTGGCCAGCAGTTCCGGCCCGGGGCGGTTGGCCTCGCCGGGCAGCCGCAGCCGGGCCTCGCGCAGGTCCAGCCGCCGGCCGTCGCCAACCGCGGTCACCTCCAGCCCGGCGAAGGCCAGGCGGCGGCCCTGGCCCAGGTCCAGCGTGCCGGCCCCGGCGGCCAGCCGGGCGCGCAGGCCGTGCGGCACGCCATCGGCATCCACGTCCACGAACAGGCCCAGGCTGACCGGCGCATCCAGCACCGAAAGCGGCGCCAGCTGCGGCAGCGCACGGGCCAGGTCGCGCGGCGAGAGCGCCGGCAGGGTCAGCCCGGCGGTCACCCGCATGGGGTTGCCCAGCGCCTGGCCGGAAAGCCGCACCGGCAGGTCCATCTCCCCCAGGCGCAGCGTGGCGGCGCCGTCCAGCACCAGGCCGCCGCCGGCTTCCCGCCGGATGTCCAGGTTGGGGTCCAGCAGCGCCCAGGTGCGGCCCAGGCCCTGGTCCACCACGGTGACCTCGCCGCCCACCAGGCGGATGCGGCGTAGCGCGGAGATGCTGCTGCGCTCGCTGGCCGGCTGCATCAGCGCCGCCAGCATGTCCAGCGCGCCGTCGCCGGCCTCGGCGGGGGTGGCCGCGCCCGCGCTGCCGCCGGGCGGAAGCGCAGCGCTTCCCCCGAGGTCCAGGCCGATCTGGCCATCGGCGCCGCGGAACACCAGCACGGAAGGCCGCCGCAATTCGATCGTCGCCGGCACCACGCGGCCCAGCAGCAGCGGCCCCAGCGCCAGGGTGGCGGCGGCGTCCGGCAGTTCCGCCCGCGTGGCGCCCCCGGCATCCACCACCCGCACCCCGCGCAGCCGGATATCCAGCGGCGCGCCGGAGCCATTGCGCCAGCCCTCCCAGGCAATGGCGGCTTCCCGCACCTGCAGGCGCGGGCCGGCGCCATCGGCATTGACCGCGCGTTCCAGCTGGCGGGCCAGCATGGGCACCGGCAGCGGCCCCTGGTCCAGCCGCCAGGCCAGCCAGCCGGCGCCCAGCGCCAGCGGCACCGCCAATGCCAGCACCCCGCGCGCCAGCCAATGCGCCGCCACCCGCAGCCAACCCAATGCTTGACCCGGCAACCGCTTCACGCCTTCCCTCGTATGCAATGCACGACGCAACCCTGCCCACCGACCGCCTGCAACGCCTGCCCCGGGCCTTCGACGCCGAGGCCGCGGAGCGGCTGCGCCAACGCTTCACCGAACGCGACAGCAGCGCCAGCGGCTTTGCCGCCAGCCCGGCGGGCGCGGCGCTGCTGGCCACGCTGGGCGGCCACAGCCCCTATTTGGCCGACCTGGCGCTGCGCGAGGCGCCGACCCTGGCCCGGCTGGTGGAACGCGGCCCGGACGAGGCCCAGGCCCTGGCCATGGCGCCGCTGCGCCACGCCGACCCGGCCGCCGGCCGCGACCAGGTGGCCGCCCTGCTGCGCCAGGTGAAGCGGCAATCCGCGCTGATCATCGCCGTCGCCGATATCGCTGATATGTGGGGCCTGGACCAGGTCACGGGGGCGCTGTCGGACCTCGCCGAGGCCAGCATCGACTTCGCCTGTACCCATCTGCTGCTGGCCGCGGCGGAGCGCGGCGAGCTGAAGCTGCCCCCCGGCAACAAGCGCGACCCGCGCGCCACCGGCAAGGGCAGCGGGCTGATCGTGCTCGGCATGGGGAAGCTGGGGGGGCGGGAGCTGAACTACTCCTCGGATGTCGACCTCATGCTACTCTATGACCCGGACGCCGCAGCCTACCACAGGGACGCCGCCGGCGCTGCCTATGTGCGTCTGGGCCGCGACCTGGTCAAACTGATGGAGGAACGTACCGCGGATGGCTACGTCTTCCGCACCGATCTTCGGCTGCGGCCGGACCCGGCGGCCACCCCCCTGGCGGTGAGCCTGCCCGCCGCGCTGCAATATTACGAGACGCTGGGCCAGAACTGGGAACGCGCGGCGATGATCAAGGCCCGGCCGGTGGCCGGCGACCGCGCCCTGGGCGAGCACTTCCTGCGGGAGATCCGGCCCTTCATCTGGCGCCGCCACCTGGACTTCGCCGCCATGGCGGATATCCACAGCATCAAGCGGCAGATCCACGCCCACAAAGGCTCCAAGGGCGCCGGCGCCACCATTGCCCTGGGCGGCCACGACGTGAAGCTGGGCCGCGGCGGCATCCGCGAGATCGAGTTCACCGCCCAGGTGCTGCAGCTGATCTGGGGCGGCCGCGACCCCACGCTGCGCGACCCGACCACGCTGGGCGCGCTTGGCCTGCTGGCCACCGCCGGCAAGCTGGACCGCCGCGCCGCCGCCGACCTGGCCGACGCCTACGGGTTCCTGCGCCAGCTGGAGCACCGCATCCAGATGGTGGATGACCGCCAGACCCACCGCCTGCCGGCGGCCGAGGACGGGCTGCGGCGCATCGCCAGCTTCATGGGCTATGACGGGCTGGACAGCTTCACCGCCGCCTTCATGGGCCATCTGCGCCGGGTGGAACGCCACTACGCCCAGCAGTTCGAGAGTGCGCCGGCGCTGAGCGGGGCCGGCGCCACCGGCAAGGGCAACCTGGTCTTCACCGGGGTGGAGGACGACCCCGACACGCTGGCCACCCTGGCCGGCATGGGCTTCACCGAGCCGCATTCGGTGGCCGCCATGGTGCGCGGCTGGCACCACGGCCGCCCGCGCGCCACCCGCAGCGCCCGGGCGCGGGAGCTGCTGACCGCGATCATGCCCATGCTGCTGGCCGCGCTGGGGCGCCAGGTGGAACCGCAGAAGGCGCTGGCCCGGCTGGACGGGCTGCTGGCCCGGCTGCCGGCGGGGGTGCAGGTGCTGTCCCTGCTGCATCGCAACCCCGCGCTGCTGGACCGCATCGCCGGCATATTGGGCGCCGCCCCGGCCCTGGCCGACCACCTGGCGCAGAACGTGGCGGCGCTGGACGGCCTGCTGGCCGGCAACTTCGCCCCGCAGGGCGCCGACGCCACCGGCGCGCAGATCGCCGCCCTGGTGAAGGAGGCACGCCACCTGGAGGAAGCGCTGGAAAGCGCCCGCCGCCTGGCCTTCGAGCGCCGGTTCGAGATTGATGCCGCCACGCTGGAAGGCCGGCTGGACGTGGCGACGGCGGGCGCGCTGCGCAGCGACCTGGCCGATGCCGCGCTGGCCGCGCTGCTGCCGCGCCTGGCCGCCGACTTCGCCGAGCGCTACGGCCGCGTGCCCGGCGGCCAGCTGGCGGTGGTGGCGCTGGGCAAGCTGGGCGGGCGGGAGATGCTGCCGGGCTCGGACCTCGATCTCGTCCTGCTGTACGACCACGACGCCGATGCCACCGAAAGCCAGGGCGGCCCGCGCGCCCTGCCGGCCAGCCAGTACTTCATCCGGCTGGCGCAGCAGGTCATCGGCGCCATCTCCTCGGCCGGCGCCGAGGGCCGGCTGTACGAGGTGGACATGCGGCTGCGCCCCAGCGGCAACAAGGGGCCGGTGGCGGTCCGGCTGGCGGGGTTCGAGGCCTATCACCAGGGCGAATCCTGGACCTGGGAGCGCATGGCGCTGACCCGCGCGCGGGTGGTGGCCGGGCCGCCGGCCTTCCGCAAGCGCATCACGGAGGTTTTGCGCGCTGCGCTGCTGCGGCCGGAAGCGCCGGGCAAGGTGCTGGCGGACGCCACCGCCATGCGCGCCCGCATGCTGAAGGAGCTGCCGGCGGAAGGCCCCTGGGACCTGAAGGCGATGCCCGGCGGGCTGGTGGAGGTGGAGTTCATCGCCCAGGCGCTGCAACTGGCGCACGCCGCGGCCAACCCGGCGATCCTGGCCACCAACACGGCCACCGCGCTGGAACGGCTGGGCAGCGCCGGGCTGCTGGCGCCGGAGGAAGCCGCCATGCTGGTGCGGGCGGACCGGCTGTGGCTGGGGCTTTCCGGCCTGGTGCGGCTGACCCAGGGCAAGCGCCGCGCGGAGACCCCGCCCGCCCCGGTGGCCGAAGCCCTGCTGCGCGGCGCCGCGCCGCTGCTGGGGGGCGCGCCGCCCGCGGATATTCCAGCACTTCGCGCCCGGCTGGCCGAGGTGGCGGCCGAGGTGCGCCTGGTGTTCGAGCGCCGGGTCGGCGCGCTGCCGGGCAAGAGCTGAGGCGCCTTCACTTAGCGCGGAGCCGTGAGCCCCGCGCGGCGACTTGTGCAGCGCAATACGATATTCCGTAGGCGATGACCCATCGCAACGCCCTGGGCGGCAATCGCCTGGTGGAGTTGGATGCGCTGCGTGGCCTGGCCGCGTTGTGCGTGCTGCTCTACCACGGCTGGTATTCGCAGCCGGTGCAGCCCCTGGCCCTGGCCTGGCTGTTCCAGCACACCCCGCTGCATGTGGTCACCTCCGGCCGGCAGCCGGTGGTGTTCTTCTTCGTTCTCAGCGGCTTCGTGCTGACCCGGGCGATGCTGGCCAGCCCGCCGCCGGGCTGGGGCAACTACGCCGCGCAGCGCACGGTGCGGCTGGGGCTGCCGGTGCTGGCGGCGCTGCTCGCCTCCCTGGCGCTGCATGCGCTGTGCTGGCGCGGCCCGGCGCCGCCCTGGGACGGCGGCATGTTCATGACCTCGGCCGTGTGGACCGAGCCGCCCAGCCTGCCCGGCCTGCTGCGCCAGGCGCTGCTGCTGGGGCATGACGGCCAGGTCAGCCTGGACCCGGTGCTGTGGTCGCTGGTGCATGAATGGCGGGTTTCCCTGCTGCTGCCGGCGGTGCTGCTGTTCCGCCACCGGCCGTGGCGGCTGCTGGCGGTGGGGCTGGCCGCCTGGGGGCTGAGCCTGCTGCTGGGCGCGCGCGACCAGGCCATGGCGCTGGGGCCGGACCTGGCGACCACCTTCCTGGCCACGCTGTACTTTTTGCTGCCGTTCTGCGCCGGCGGCGCGCTGGCCCTGGCGCGGGTGCCGGCGCTGCCCGGCTGGGGCCGCGTGCTGCTGGGCCTGGCGGTGCTGGGGCTGAGCGTGACCAACAACGACGTGGTGGGGGTGTTGGCCTCCGTGCTGCTGATTACCCTGGCGCTGCGGCCGGGGCCGCTGCTGGCCTGGCTGCGCTGGCGGCCGGTGGCGTGGTTGGGCAAGGTCTCCTTCAGCCTGTACCTGATCCACCTGCCGCTGCTGGCCGCGGTGGTACAGCTGCTGGAAGGCCGGGCGCCGCGCAGCCTGGCTGTGGCGCTGGGCATGGCGCTTTCCCTGCCCGCCGCCGCGCTGCTGCATGCGGCGGTGGAGCGCCCGGCGCATCGGCTGGCGCGGGTCGTCTCCGGCCGGGGCAGGACCGGCGCGGTGCTGGCGGCGCCACGATGACCGGCGCCGGCGCCTCGTCCGGCGGTTGACGCCGCCCCCCGCGCCCCAAGATGCTGGCGCGGCAACCACGGGAGTTCGGCCATGAGCGAGATAGTGGAAGGCGCCCCGGCGCCGGCCTTCACCATGCCGGCCAGCGGCGGGCGCAGCGTCGGCTCGGCCGCGCTGCAGGGCCAGCCCTACCTGCTGTACTTCTACCCCAAGGCGGATACGCCGGGCTGCACCACCCAGGCCTGCGGCATCCAGGAGGCGCTGCCGCAACTGGGCAAGCTGAAGCTGACGGTCATCGGCGTGTCGCCCGACCCGGTGCCGAAGCTGGACAAGTTCGCCGCCAAGTACGGCCTGACCTTTCCGCTGGCGGCCGACGAGGACCACGCGGTGGCCGAAGCCTATGGCGTGTGGGTGGAGAAGAGCATGTACGGCAAGAAGTACATGGGCATGGAGCGCAGCAGCTTCCTGGTCGGCACCGATGGCCTGGTGAAGGCGGTGTGGCGCAAGGTGAAGCCGGCCGAGCACGCGGCGCAGGTGATGGCAGCGGCCAAGGGGTTGTGATCGGGGCCTTAACCCGCGCTTAGGCCGAAGCGGTCAGCATCCCACGCCATGGCACGGGTTCAGGGCGCGAGACAGTCTCGCGCCCAACCGGGCCGGGGGACCGAACATGCAGACCAGCCGCGAATGGGCCGATGACATGTCCGGTGCCGCGCCGACCGAGGACGCACCGGTGCCGATGCACGTGCTGCACGCCCAGCAGGGCCGGGCGCAGCGCGACCGCATGCTGCTGCTGCTGCTGGCCTTCTTCGTCGCCGCCGTCGCCGCGAGCATGCTGTAGCGCCACGCTTCCGTTTGACACGGGAGTCCCGCCCGCTGCATCTTGCGGATTCGGGGCGTTTTCCGGGGGTTAGGCAAGGTGGGCACGGGGTTGGACCTGCCCCTCGACCAGGTTCTGGTCGGGGATTGCATCACGCTGATGCAGCGCCTGCCGCCGGCGTCGGTGCATGCCATCTTCGCCGACCCACCCTACAACCTGCAATTGAAGGGCGACCTGCACCGGCCGGACCATTCGCTGGTGGATGCGGTGGACGACGCCTGGGACCAGTTCGAGAGCCTGGCCGCCTACGACGCCTTCACCCGCGCCTGGCTGGGCGAGGCGCGGCGCGTGCTGCGGAAAGACGGCACCATCTGGGTGATCGGCAGCTACCACAACGTGTTCCGCCTGGGCGGCGCGTTGCAGGACCTGGGCTTCTGGGTGCTGAACGACGTCATCTGGCGCAAGGCCAACCCGATGCCGAACTTCCGCGGCCGGCGCTTCACCAATGCGCATGAGACGCTGATCTGGGCGGCGCGCGGGGCGGAGAGCAAGTACAAGTTCAACTACGCCGCCATGAAGGCGCTGAACGACGACCAGCAGATGCGCAGCGACTGGTTCATCCCGCTGTGCACCGGCGGGGAGCGGCTGCGCGACGCCAAGGGCGCCAAGCTGCACCCGACGCAGAAGCCGGAAGCCCTGCTGCACCGCGTGATCCTCAGTTGCACCTCGCCGGGCGAGGTGATCCTGGACCCCTTCCTCGGCACCGGTACCTCCGCCGCCGTGGCGCGGCGGCTGGGGCGGCGCTTCATTGGGCTGGAGCGGGACGAGGGCTACGCCGCCGCCGCCGCCGAACGCATCTTCGCGGTGGAGCCGCTGGCGGAAAGCGCCGCGCTCTCCCTGCCCAACAAGCGGGAACAGCCGCGCGTGGCCTTCGGCGTGCTGGTGGAACGCGGCCTGGTGCCGCCGGGCAGCGTGCTGACCGACAGCCGCCGCCGCTGGCGCGCCACCGTGGGCGCGGACGGCACGCTGCGCTGCGGCGAGGCGACCGGCAGCATCCACAAGGTGGGCTCGCTGGTGCAGGAGGCGCCGAGCTGCAACGGCTGGGCGTTCTGGCACCTGGAGCAAGCCGGCGGGAAGCTGCGGCTGCTGGATGACTTCCGGCAGGAGATCGTGGCCGGGGGTTAAGCCGCCACGCTCCCGCCCCGCCGCACCACCCGCATCAGCCCACCATCCGCCAGCCGCGCCCGCAGCCCCAGCATCGCCACGCCCAGCGGCACCAGCACCAAATGCAGCGCCATCGCCTGCGCGGGCAGTTCGCGCGCCGCGGTGTTGATCCCCCAGGCCAGGTACAGCCCCAGGCAGAACACCGGCAGGCTGTGCCGGCCGATCATCGCCAGCCATTCGCCAACACGGCCATGCATCCAGCCGGCCTCTCGCGGGACCAGCACCGCCACCAGGTAGGCCAGGGAAAGCGCGTGGAGCAGCCGCGCCGGGGCCAGCACCTCCTTGTGCTGCAGCGCCGCCACCGCCAGGCCCGGCCCGGGGATGAAGCCGTGCTCCACCAGCCGGGCCGCGAAGCCCAGCGCCGCCACCGCCAGCGCGGCACCCAGCACCCAGCGCCCGCGCGGCAGCCCCTGCCCCAGCAGCGCGCGCCGGCCGAGCAGCCCGCCCAGCACGTACAGCAGTTGCCAGGCCAGCGGATCGAAGGCGATGCCCAAGGCGCCGAAGCCCGGCGTCGCGATCCAGCCCAGTTGCGTCGCAGCGTACACGGCCAGGGAAGGCAGCAGCGCCCAGTTGCCCCAGCGGTCCACCAGCCACAGGAACGGCCCCAGCAGCAGCATGCCCACCACGAAGCCGGGCAGGATGCCCATGTATTCCGGCTGGTACAGCATGGCGAAGGCGGCGGGGATCGCCACCCAGGGCTCGTCCACCAGCAGGCACCAGCCGCCGGCCATCAGGTCGCTGCTGTCGCGCAGCAGCACGGCGGCCAGCACCACCATGACCGCAAAGCCGAAGAACAGCAGCAGCTGCGTGCGGTACAGCCTGAAGGTCCGCTTCAGCAGGTCCTTCTGCGCCGCCATGTGGCCGTCCCGCGCCGCCTTCAGCGTGAAGACGGAACCCAGCGTCAGGCCGGACAGGAAGATGAACTGCTCGGAGCTGTCGCTCAGCCCCCAGGCGGCATGGATGCCCCAGGCGAAGACGCTGCCGACCACGTGGGAGACGAAGATCGAGATCTGCATCCAGCCGCGGACGATATCCAGCCTTGTGTCGCGCGCGGGGCGAACCAGTTGGCGCATCGGGGCGTCCTCCTTCAGCGGTTCGCGGCGGCGGGGGCCAGGCGGGCCAGCACAAGCTGCGCCAGGTCCAGCAGCGGGGCGCGGTGCACCAGCACCACGATCGCCGCCATCACCCAGGTGAAGCAGGCTTCCTTGAACAGCTGGGCGCCGTCCTCGTAGGGGTCCACTCCCAAGGGCGTGAACAGGTGGAAGAAGATCGCCCCGGTCATCACCCCCAGGGCAAACAGCCCGCCGAAGGGCCGGGTGCGCGGGATCAGCACCAGCGCCGCGGCCACCATCTCCATGCTGGCGACGAACAGCCGGAACGGCTTTTCCGGAATGCCGGACCATGCGGACAGCCGGTCGAACACCAGCGTCGGCCCGGCCAGTTTGTACTGCTCGTACCAGAGGAACTCATAGCCGATCCACAACGCGGCGGCCCAGGCCAACAGGTGCAGGGCGCGGTTCTGGGTCATGGCGGGGTTCCTCCTCGGGCTCCCCATGGCGTGCCGTGGCGGGGCCGGACGTTACAGCCGGGCGATCATTTTCCCGCGCGGCCTTGCCCACCGCCGCCGGCCGCGCGAAGCATGCGGCGCAACCAGGGCGGAATCGGCGTGGCGCCGCAGGGCAGTTACCAGGCAGGGGCGGAGGAAGCGGCGCTGGTGGCGCGGCTGCGCGCCGGCGACCAGGCGGCGTTCCGCCAGCTGGTGCGCGCCCGCCATGGCCGCCTTCTGCGCCTGGCCGGCGCCTTCTGCCGCAGCCGCGCCAGTGCCGAGGAAGTGGTGCAGGAGACCTGGCTGGCGGTCATCACCGGGCTGCACGGCTTCAGCGGGGAAGCGCCGCTGGCGGCCTGGATCAACGGCATCCTGGTCAACAAGGCCAAGACCCGCGCGGTGCGCGACGGCCGCATGGTCAACTTCTCCGACCTGGCGCGGGAGGAGGGCGAGGGCGATGCCTTCGAGCCCGAGCGCTTCCTGCCCGACGGCCATTGGGCCGAGCAGCACCGGCCGTGGGACGCGCTGACGCCGGAGCGCGAGGCCGGCGACCGCGAGTTGCTGGCCGGCGTGGGCGAGGCGTTGGAGAAGCTGCCGCCGGCCCAGCGCGCCGTGGTGCTGCTGCGCGACGTCGAGGGGCTGGACAGCGCGGCGATCTGCGCCACGCTGGGCATCTCGGAGGCCAACCTGCGGGTGTTGCTGCACCGGGCGCGGACCAAGCTGCGGGATGCGGCCGACAGGCTGGTGCGCGGATGAGGCGCGAAAATAATGCTTACCGGGCTGTAACCCTTGCCCGCCCCGCCATACTCCTGCCCAAGGAGATTGCTGGATGCTGACCTGCCACCAGGTTGCCGAGGAGGCGACCGAGTACATGGAAGGGACCGCCCCACCGCCCCGCCGGCTGGGCGTTTGGGCGCATCTGCGGCTATGCCCGAACTGCCGGGAATACCTGCGCCAGCTGGGCCGCACCATCGGGCTGGCGCGCCAGGCCCTGGCGCCGCCGCCGCCGGCGGAGGTGGAGGACCAGCTGGCCGCGATCTTCGCCACGCAAGGGCGGCCGGGCGCGGCCGAGTAGCTCAGCGCCGGCGGAACAGCCGGCCATCCATGCAGGCCAGCCCCAGCGCCACCAGCGCCATGCCCGGCAGGTGGCGGGGCAGCAACGTCTCCCCCAGCAGCAGCCAGCCCAGCAATATGGCCACGGCGGGGTTGAGGAAGGTGACCAGCGACAGGTTGGTCGCCCCGGCCGCCGCCAGGATGCGGAAGTACAGCAGGTAGCCCAGCACGGTGGAGAACAGCGCCACCCCCACCACCGCCGCCCAGGTGGCGGCGCCCGGCATCGGCAGGCTCCAGGGCTGGTCGGCCAGCAGCATCAGCGGCAGCAACAGCAGGCTTGAGGCGCAGACCTGGCCGGTGGCGGTGACCGCCGGCGGCAGCCCCAGCCGGCGGAAGCGGCGGCCATAGATGCCAGCGAAGCCATAGGACAGCGAGGCGCCGAGGCAGGCCAGCTGCGCCAGCACGTCGTCGCCCAGGCCGCTCAGCGCCTGCGGGCCCAGCAGCACCGCGGCGCCGGCGAAGCCCAGCACCACGCCCAGGGTCTTCAGCGGGGTCAGCTTCTCGTCGGCGGTCAGCGCCTGCGCCACCAGCATGGTGAACAGCGGCGTGGTGGCGTTGAGGATGCTGGCCAGCCCGCCGGAAATGCGGTGCTGGCCCCAGACCAGCAGCACGAAGGGCACCAGGTTGTTCAGCACCCCCATGGCCAAAAAGCTGCCCCACAGCGCCGGCGCGCGCGGCAGCCTCAGGCCCATGGCGCGCAGTACCAGCAGCAGCACGGCGGCGGCCAGCGCCAGCCGCAGCCAGACCAGGGTGAAGGAAGGCAGCTCCCGCACCGCCACGGCCACGAAGAAGAACGACCCGCCCCAGAGCAGCGAGAGCACCAGCAGCCAGCCCCACAGCCGCGCGGTCATGGCGGGGGCGGCAAGCTGGCTGGCGATGGGGTCGGCAGGCATGGGGCGGTCCGTTGCTGGGCGGCTCAGGCGGCGCCGCCCGTGGCAGCCCGCCTGCCGCCGGTGGCGCTGCAATGCCCCTGCGCGGCGGCGGCGGCAAGTCCAGGTGCCGGTTGCGCCGCCCACGGCCGGCGGCTTCGCGTCCGGCCCCGGCTGCGGGACCGGCTTGGCGCGCGCGGTGCGGGTCCCGCCAGGCGCGTCCGGCCCGCCTGCTCACGCCGTGCAGCCGCCAGCCGGTACTGGCCGAACCGCGCCATGCCCCAGCCCGGGGGTTGCGGTCAGCCCCCCGCCAGCGCCAGCACCCGGCGCATCGCGGTCGGCAGGGCCGGCGCCAGCCCGTCCAGCGGCCGGGCCTCGAAGCCATCCGGCGCCACCAGGCGCGGCACCGTGGCCAGGTACAGCGCCATCTCCAGCTGGAAATGGGTGAAGCCGTGCTGCGCCAGCCCCGGCAGGCGCTGCCAGGCCAGGCCGGCGACGGGGGCATGGGCCAGCGCCTCGGCCTCGCCCCAGGGCTGGTCGCGCCAGGGCGTGCCGGGGATTTCCAGCATGCCGCCCAGCAGCCCCTTGGGCGGCCGGCGCCGCACCAGCACCAGCCCGTCCGCGTCCTTCAGCAGAAAATGCGCGCCATGCCGCAGCGGGCGGTCCTTCTTCGCCGCCTTGGCCGGCAGCTCGGCCGCGAAGCCGCCGGCCTGCGCCGCGCAGCCCCCGCGCCAGGGGCACAGCGCGCAGGCCGGGGTACGCGGGGTGCAGATGGTCGCGCCCAGGTCGAACAGCGCCTGCACGAAGTCGCCCGGCCGGGCGCGGGCGGCGGCATCCTGCATGCTGTCCTGCGCCAGCGCGGCCAGGCGCGGCTTGGCGCCGGGCAAGGGCTCGCGCACCGCATGCACCCGGGCCATCACCCGCTCCACGTTGCCGTCCAGCGGGACCACCGGCAGGTCGAAGGCGATGGCGCCCACCGCCGCCGCCGTGTACGGGCCGACGCCCGGCAGTTCGCGCAACCCCTCCACACTGCGGGGGAAGCCGCCCAGCGCCACCACGGCGCGCGCCCCGGCCAGCAGGTTGCGGGCGCGGGCGTAGTAGCCAAGCCCGGCCCATTCCTCCATCACCGCGGCGTCCTCGGCCGCCGCCAGGGCCGCCACGGTGGGAAACTTCTCCAGGAAGCGCCGGAAGCGCGGGCCGACGGTCGCCACCGTGGTCTGCTGCAGCATCACCTCGCTGAGCCAGACGTGGTAGGGGTCTCGCCCGCTGTCGCGCCAGGGCATTGCCCGGCGGTGGCGGTCGTACCAATTCAGCAGGGCATCGGGGTCAGGGCGCATCAATGGCCGAGGATAGCGGCGATCAGCGATTCTTCGGAGGGCCCCGCGCGCTGGGCGCCCTGCTGCCCCGGCTGACCAAGCCGGTCTTCCGCAAGAAGAGCCCGGCCGGCGCCCAGATCATGGCGGATTGGGCCGAGATCATCGGCCCGGCGCTGTCGGCCGTGACCGCGCCGCGCCGGCTTTCCGGCACCACACTCACCATTGCCTGCGCCGGCCCAGTGGCGATGGAGCTGACCCACCTGGCGCCGCAGATCATCAGCCGGATCAATGGCGCGCTGGGCCGCCAGGCGGTGGCGCAGCTGAAATTCGTGCAGGAAGCCCTGGCCGGCGCCCGGCCGCCCGCCGCCCGCCGGCTGGCCCCGGCCGCCCCGCTGCCGGCCCAGGTGCAGGCCGGCATCGCCGCCGTGCCGGGGGAGGAATTGCGCGCCGCTCTGGCAAAGCTGGGCCAGGGCGTTTATCGAACCCCACGGTGAACCCGCCTTCCCTTCAGGAGTCCCCGATGGCCCTGCCCGTTCCGGCCCGCCGCGCCGTTCTTGCCCTGGCTCCTACCCTGCTGGCACCTGCCCTGCTGGCGGCGCCCGCCCTGGCCCAAGGCCCAGCACCTGGCCCAGCCGCCGCGGCGGACCCCCGCATGGCCGAACGCGCCATCGGCAAGGCCGAGGCGCCGGTGCGGGTGCTGGAGTTCTTCTCGCTCACCTGTTCCCACTGCGCCGCCTTCCACAAGGAAGTGCTGCCGCGCGTGAAGACCGAGCTGGTGGCCACCGGCCAGGCGCGCCTGGTGTGGCGCGACTTCCCGCTGGACCGGCTGGCGCTGGCCGCCGCCGCCGTGGCCCGCAGCCTGCCGGTGGAGCGGTATGAGGGCTTCATCGGCGCCCTGCTGGGCAACCAGGACCGCTGGGCCTTCACCCGCGGCGACCCGAAGGACGAGCTTGGCAAGATGGCGGCGCTGGCCGGCATGAACCGCGCCACCTACGACCAGGTCTTCGCCGATGAAGGGCTGCAGCGCGCCATCATGGAAGGCCGCGCCCGCGCCGAGCAGGAATTCCAGGTGCAGGCCACGCCCGCCTTCAATTTCGGCCGCGGCAGCGGGGCCGGGCGCAACCAGTCCGGCAACATGAGCTTCGAGACCTTCGCCGGCCTGGTGCAGGAGGCCGCGAAGGCTTGAGCGACGCCGCGCCGCCGACCCCCCCGGAGGCGACGGACCCGCCCGCCGAGGCCGAGGCGGCGGGCGTGGTGGCGGCCGGCCACCAGCCGGAGGAAGCGCCGCGCGAGCGGGTGACGGTGAAAGCCACCCTGGCCCGGCTGCGGATCGCCGGCTTCAAGAGCTTCGCCGAGGCCACCAATGTGGAGGTGCTGCCGGGCCTGACCGGCATCGTCGGCCCCAATGGCTGCGGCAAGTCCAACGTGGTGGAGGCGCTGCGCTGGGCCATGGGCGAAACCTCCGCCCGCTCGCTCCGTGGCGGCGAGATGGAGGATGTGATCTTCGCCGGCACCGCCAACCGGCCGGGGCGCAACATCTGCGAGGTGACGCTGACGCTGGAGGACGCGCTGGGCCTGGCACCGGCGCCGTTCAACGCGGCGGACGAGCTGGAGATCATCCGCCGGATCGAACGTGGCGCCGGCAGCGCCTACCGGATCAACGGCAAGGAATTCCGCGCCCGCGACGTGCAGACCATGTTCGCCGATATCGGCTCCGGCGCGCGCGCTTCCGGCATGGTCAGCCAGGGCCGCGTGGCCACGCTGATCCAGGCGCGGCCGGAGGACCGGCGCAGCGTGCTGGAGGAAGCCGCCGGCATCGCCGGCCTGCGCGCCCGCAAGCATGAGGCCGAGCTGAAGCTGCGCCAGGCCGAGCAGAACCTGCTGCGCGCCGAGGACCTGGTCGGCCAGTTGGACCTGCAGCGCCAGGGGCTGCAGAAGCAGGCGCGCCAGGCCAATCGCTACCGCAACCTGAGCGGCCTGGTGCGGCAGGCCGAGGCCGAGTGGCTCAGCCTGCTGCGCGCCCGCGCCCAGGCCGGGCTGGCGCATGCCCGGGCCGGGCTGCGCGCCGCCGAAGCCGCGACCAAGGCCGCCGAGGCCGCCGCCGAGGCCGCCGCGCGTGCCACCTTCGCCGCCGATACCGGCCTGCCCGCCCCCCGCGCCGCCGAGGCCGCCGCCCGCACCGCGCTGGAACGCCGCCGGGTGGAGAGCGAGGGTCTGGAGGCCGAGGAAACCCGCGCGATAGAGGCCCTGGCCGCCGCCGAGGCGCGGCTGGCCCAGTTGGACGCCGACCTTGGCCATGCCGAGCGGACCGCCGCCGATGCCGAGGCCGCCGACCGCCGGCTGGCCACCGAGGACCGGCAGTTGGCCACCGCGTTGGACGCCCTGCCGGCCGATGTCGAGGCAGCGCAATCCCTGCTGGCGGAGGCCGCCGACGCCGCCCGGCTGGCCGAGCAGGAAGCCAATATCGCCACCGAGGAAGCCGCCGTGCTGGCCGCCCGCGCCAACCAGGCGGCGCAGGAGCTGGCGACGGCGGAGGCCCGCGCCCGCCGCCTCGGCGAGCAGCACGCCGCCCTGGCCGCCGAGCATGCCGGCGCGCTGGCCGCCCGGATCGACGAGGAAAGGCTGGCCGAGGCCGGCGACGCCGTGGCGGTGGCGGAGAACTCGCTGGCCTGGGAACGCGCGGGGTTGGAACGCGCCGAGGCCGCCCGCGCCAAGGCGGCCGAAGCCCTGGCCGAAGCGCGCCGCGCCCTGGCCGAGGCCGAGGCCCAGCACACCCGCGCCAGCCAGGCCCGGCAGGAAGCCGCGCAACGCGCCCGCCGCATCACCGAGCAGCACGCCCGGCTGGCGGCCGAGGTCGCCGCCGCCCAGGCCGCGCGCATTCCACCGGAGCGCCTGGCCGCCGCCGAGGCCGCCGCCGCCACGGCCGAGACCACCCTGACCGAGGCGCGCGCCACGCTGGAGACGGCCGAGGCGACGCGCATCGCCGCCCAGACCACGCATGCCGAGGCCCGCCGCGCGCTGGGCGAAGCCGCCGCCAACCGCGACCGCGCCCTGGCCGAGCGCGACACCCTGGCCCGCCGCGCCCGCCAGCTGGCCGAGCAGCGCACCACC
>CANGNF010000034.1 GCA_947455205.1 Acetobacteraceae bacterium
CCAACAAGCTCATCTAACTCCCCAAAGGTGCCTCACCCAGGCAATCCATGAACAACCCAACCATCACCCGAAAGCAACAGCAGCGCCGCCCACGCATCCCACCCACACCAGGCCTAAACCCAGCACAAGCAGAACAACACCCAAGCAAATCAAAACACCCTCATCATCCAACCAAAACACCCACCCCAAACCAAGGGCAAATGTCCCAGTCTTCTCAATCGAGACCTGATGCAAATGTAAAAGAACATCGGTCCCTGGCAGAGCCAAAAACCAGAACCGCCAACCGAGCGACTAGCCTCCCTTCCCTTTCGGGTCCGGATGCTGCGCCGCCAATCAGCGATTTCACCGCCGTTTTCAGCGGGGGAAAGACTGTGACGGCTAAACCGTCCCTCGTCAACCCCGCCGTCTCTGCGGTGGCCACGATGTACCCCCAGAGGCCCTGGGGGTCAACACCTCGATTTCAGAAAATCATCATGCGGGAGGATTTTTCCCATCCCGGCCGCGGAACCCCGCGGCCGGCCGCCATTTTCCCGCTCAGCTCTCGGCGGTGATGTTGTTCTCGCGGATCACCTTGCCCCAGCGCTCGATCTCGCTGGTCAGGAACCGACCGCATTCCGCCGGGCTGCTGGCCACCACATCGGCGCCCTGCTCCTCGATCTTCGCCTTCACCGCCGGGTCCGCCAGCGCCTGGGCCAGCGCCTCCTGCATCCGCCGCAAAATCGGCTCCGGCGTGCCGGCACGGCCCAGGAAGGCCCACCAGGTCGGTGCCTCGAAGCCACGGAAGCCCTGCTGGGCAAAGCTCTTCGCCCCCGGCACGTGGCGCGTCTCCCCGGCCGTGGTCACCCCCAGCGGCCGCAGCGTGCCGGCGCGGATGTGCTGGCTGATGATGACGACGTTGGACATGAACAGCGGCACGTTGCCCGCCACCGCATCCGAAACCGCGGGACCGCCGCCCCGGTAGGGCACGTGCACCAGGCGGAACCCGCCCTCCTGCTGCAGCAGCGTGGTCGAGACATGCGCCAGGCCGCCGACGCCGGACGAGGCATAGGCAATGGTGTCCGGCGCCTTCTTCGCCGCATCGACCACGTCCTGGAAGGTGCGGTACGGCGTGGAATGACGCGCCACCATGGCCAGCGGCCCGGTCGCCACCAGGGAAACCGGGACAAAGGCTTCCAGCGTCTTGTAGGGCAGCCGCATCACGGTCTGGTTGGTGGCCTCGTTGTCGTAGGCCAGCATCCAGTTGTAGCCATCCGCCGGGGCACGCGCCGCCTCCTGCGCGCCCACCGCGCCGGAAGCACCGCCGCGGTTGTCGATGACGACCTGCCGCCCCAGGATTTCCGACAGCTTGGGCTGGAAGATGCGCGCCACCGTGTCGGTGGAGCCGCCGGGCGGCCAGGGCACCAGCAGCTTGATCGGCCGGTCCGGCCAGGCGCCCTGGGCGCGCAGGATACCGGGGGCAGCAAGCAGCGGCGCGGCAAAGCCGGCACCGGTCAAGGCAAGCAGGTCGCGGCGCCGCATTCGCGGTTTCCTCCGTCAGGTCAATCCCAGCGGCGGACATGCAGCCTTACTTGGCGCGCCTCAAGGCAAAAATGCGCCGCCGGACCGGGCGCGCCCCGGCGTGATGCCTGGTGGCCTACTCCGCCGCATCCATCCGCGTCGGCTGGCGCCGCAGCTCCGCCATCTCCGCCCGCAGCGCCGCCACCTCGGACCGCAGGATCGCCAGTTCCTCCCCCACGGGGTCGCAGGGGCCGAAGCCCAGGCCATAGCCGGGGCTTTCCGGCTGTGCCGGCCGGGCCGGCATCACCTGGTGCTCCCCGGGCGGCCGGGCGGGAATGCCCACCACCGTCGCCCCGGCCGGCACCTCCGCCAGCACCACGGCATTGGCGCCCACCCGGGCGCCGGCGCCGACCAGGATCGGCCCCAGCACCTGCGCCCCGGCGCCGATCGCCACGCCGTCCCCGATGGTCGGGTGCCGCTTGCCCGGCTGGCCCGAAAGCCCGCCCAGCGTCACCCCATGATAGATCAGCACATCGTCGCCCACCTCGGCGGTCTCGCCGATCACCACGCCCATGCCGTGGTCGATGAACAGCCGCCGCCCCAGCTTGGCGCCGGGGTGGATCTCGATGCCGGTGACGAAGCGGCTGGTGTGGGAGACCATGCGCGCCGGCGCCTTCAGCCCAAGACGGTACAGCGCATGCGCCAGGCGGTGCAGCAGCACGGCGTGCAGCCCGGCATAGCTGGTCACCCCCTCCAGCCAGGTCGGCCGGGCCGGGTCGCGGGCGCGGATGGTACGGACGAGTTCGAGCAGTTCCATACGCGCCTCCTACTCCAGCCAGGGCGGCACCGGCAGCCCGCGTTCCCGCAGGAAGTCCGGGTTGAACAGCTTGCTCTGGTAGCGCGCCCCGCCGTCGCAGAGAATGGTCACGATGGTATGGCCGGGTCCCATCTGGCGCGCGACCTTGATGGCCCCCGCCACGTTGATGCCCGCCGAGCCGCCGATGGAGATCCCCTCATGGATCTGCAGATCGTAGATCTGCGCCAGCGCCTCGGGGTCGGTCACCTGCACGGCGTCGTCGATCAGGTCGCGCCCCACCTCCAGGTTGCCCGGCACCTGGGAGCCCTGGCCGATCCCCTCGGTGATGGAGTTGCCCTCGGCCTTCAGGTCGCCGGTCTTGACCCAGGAATGCAGCACGCTGCCCATCGGGTCCGCCAGCACGATCCGCACGCCGGGCTTGCGCGCCTTCAAGGCCCGCGCGGTGCCCACGAGCGTGCCGCCGGTGCCGCAGGAACAGGTGAAGGCGTCCACCCGCCCGCCGGTCTGCGCCCAGATTTCCGGCCCGGTGGTGGCTTCATGCGCCGCGCCATTGGCCAGGTTGCCGAACTGGTTGGCCCACAGCGCCCGCTTGCCCGCGGCCGCCAGTTCCTCGGCGATGCGGCGGGAGGTGTGGACGTAGTGCCCCGGGCTGCTCAGCGGCGCCGGGTCGATCAGGCGCAGGTCGGCGCCGATCATCCGCAGGAAGTCCAGCTTCTCCCGGCTCTGGGTGCGCGGCACCACGATGATGGCCTGGTAGCCCCGCGCATTGGCCACCAGCGTCAGGCCGATGCCGGTATTGCCCGCCGTCCCCTCCACGATGATGCCGGGCTGGCCGGGGATGAGGTGGCCGCGCCGCTCGGCATCCTCGATGATGCCCAGGGCGGCGCGGTCCTTCACGCTGCCGCCGGGGGCCATGAACTCGGCCTTGCCGAGGATGGTGCAGCCGGTGGCCTCGCTGGCGCGACGCAGGCGGATCAGCGGGGTATTGCCGATGGCGCCGGCCAGGCCATCGGCCACCGCCGGATGGGTGGTCTTGCTGGGGTCCAGGCTCACGCGTGTGCTCCACGATTTGGTGTGAATGCTTTGCGCTGGGGGGCACGGATTCAAGGGCCAGCGGCACCGTGCCTAGGATATACCATTTCTTAGGCATGAATCCCGGGATTCTGGACGCTTGACTCCACCTGCCCGTTCCAGAACATATGGCGAACATAGCCATGCCCCTATACCCCGCCCCACCGCCTGAGAGTCCGTTCGATCAACCGCTTGATCGGCCCGCGGTGCTGGCGGCGCTGCAGGCCCGCATCCGCCGGCTGGAACGGGGCGGCGCGGCGGCGGAGGCGGCGCCGATCCCGCTCTGCGATGCCATCGACCGGCACTTGCCGGCCGGCGGCCTGGCCCGCGCCGGCCTGCATGAGGTGATGGCGGCCGAGCCTGGCGCCGCCGCCGGCTTCTGCGCCATGGCGCTGGCCCGGACCGAGGGCACCGTGCTGTGGATTGCCGCGGAGCCGGACGCCTGGCCGCCCGGCCTGTCCCGCTTCGGCCTGAGTGCCGCCAACCTGGTGCTGGTGCAGGCCCGCCGCCCGGCCGATGCGCTCTGGGCCATGGAGGAGGCGCTGCGCTGCCCCGGCGTGGCCGGCGCCCTGCTGGTGCAGGCCGAGATCGACATGACCGCCGCCCGCCGCCTGCAATTGGCGGCCGAGGCCGGCGGCGCTCTGGGCCTGCTGCTGCGCCCGGATGCCGCGGCCGAGGAAGCCGCCCCCGCCGATACGCTGCGCGCGCGCGGCAGCGGCCAGGCGGCCTCGGCGGCGCTGACCCGCTGGCGGGTGGGGGCGCTGGGCAGCGGCGGCGGTGGCCGCCACGCCCTGGGCGACCCGCGCTGGCAGCTGGAATTGCTGCGCTGCCGCGGCGGCCAGCCAAGGGAATGGCAGGTGACCTGGCAGCCCGCCGCCGGCTGCCTGACCGTGGAAGGCGCCGAGGACGCCGCCCCCGAGTCCCGCCCCGCCCGCCGCCGGGTGCCGAGATGAGGCGCCGCTTCTGCCGCCCGCCCTCGCTGCTGGACGCGCTGCCGCCCCGGCCGGGGGATTTGTCCGAAACCGACGCCTTTGATTCCCTGGGAATTATCGCAAGCGTTGCCCCCGCCGCGCCGCGCCGCAGCCTGGCGCTGCACCTGCCCTGGCTGGCGGCCGAGCGCCGCCACGTCATCGGCCCCTGGGCCAGTTGGGAAACCGAGCGCCAGCAGCGCCGCATCGTCGCGGTCAGCCCTGCCGCCGCCGCCGCCGGCATCAGCCCCGGCCAGACCCTGGCCGATGCCCAGGCCATCCTGCCCGAACTGACCGTGGAACCGGCCGAGACGCTGGCCGACCTGGCCTGGCTGCGCCGCCTGGCCTTGTGGGCGCAGACCATCTCTCCGCTGGCCGCGCCCAACCCGCCGGACGGCCTGCTGCTGGACATCACCGGCGTGCCGCATCTGCATGGCGGGGAGGACGCGCTGCTGCACAAGGTGGTGCAGCACCTGGCCCGGCGCGGCCTGACGGTACGGGCCGCCATCGCCGGCGCCCCCGCCGCCGCCGCCGCACTGGCCCGCGCCACCCCCGGCCGGATCGTCCCACCCGGCGCGGAAGCCGAGGCGCTCGGCCCCCTGCCTCTCTCGGTACTGCGGTTGCCGGCGGCCACCGCTGCGGCGCTGCATCGGCTGGGGCTGCGCCGGGTGGGCGATGTGCTGCGCCAGCCGCGCGGCCCGCTGGCCCGGCGCTTCGGCGCCGCGCTGACCCTGGCGCTGGACGCCGCCACCGGCCAGCACCCCACGCCGATCCAGCCGCTGCGGCCACCCGCCGCCTTCCTCGCCAGCCGCGAATTCCTGGAGCCGCTGATCACGCGGGAAGCCCTGGACGCGGTGCTGGAGGTGCTGCTGGGCCAGCTCTGCCGCCAGCTGGCCACCGCCGGCAAGGGTGCCCGCCGGCTGCTGCTGCTGGGCTTCCGGGTGGATGGCACCATGCAGGCGCTGCACATCGGCACCGGCCTGCCGGCGCGGGACCCGCGCCACTTCGCCCGGCTGTTCCAGCCGCGCATGGAAAAGCTGGAACCCGGCTTCGGCTTCGAGCGGCTGACGCTGGAAGCCCGCTTCGTCGAGGACCACGCCGCGCCGCAGGCCAGCCTGCCCAGCCAGGGCGGCCTGGCCGCCGAGGCGCGGCAGGAGGCCCTGGCCGCGCTGCTGGACCGGCTGGCCCAGCGCCTGCCGGTCTGGCGGCTGGAGCCGCGCGAAAGCCACATCCCCGAACGCGCGGTGCGGCGGCGCGACCCCTTCGCCGCCATCGCCGACGCCGCCTGGCCCGGCCAGCCCCGCCCGCTGCGCCTGCTGCGCCGCCCCCTGGCCCTGCAGGTCACCGCCCCGCTGCCGGACGAACCACCCATCCAGCTGCGCCATGGCAGCCGGGTATGGCGGGTGCAGCGCGCCGAGGGGCCGGAGCGGATCGAGCCGGAATGGTGGCGCCCCGGCCCGCAGCCACCTTTCCGCGACTATTATAGGGTGGAGCTGACCAGCGGCGCCCGGCTCTGGGTCTGCCGCAGCGGCGCGGTGGTGCCGGGCGAGACCGCCCGCTGGTGGCTGCATGGCCGCTTCGCATGACTTCGCCGAACTCGGCGCGCAATCCAACTTCAGCTTCCTGGAGGGCGCTTCCCATCCGCAGGAATTGGCCGGGCAGGCCCATGCCCTTGGCCATGCGGCGCTGGGCATTGCCGACCGCAACTCCTTCGCCGGGCTGGTGCGCGGCCATGTCGCGGCCAAGGAGGTCGGGCTGCGCTTCGTCCCCGGCGCCCGGGTCTGCCTGCCGGAGGGCAGCGACTGGCTGGCCTGGCCCAGCGACCGCACCGCCTATGGCCGGCTGTCGGAACTGCTCTCCAAGGGCCGCATGCACGCGCCCAAGGGCGAATGCCACATCACCCGGGACGACCTGCTGGCGCACGCGGAAGGCCTGGTCCTCGCCCGGCTGCCGCCGGAAACCCTGAACGAGGCCTTCGCCCAACGCCTGCGGCAGGACGCCGTCGCCTTGCGCCCGCGCCTGGCGCTGCCCCTGTTCTGCGCCGTGCAGCACCGCTTCCGCGGCGACGACCGGGACCGGCTGGACCAGCTGGCCGCCATCGCCGGCGGCGCCCGCGCCCCGCTGCTGGCCGCCGGGCAGTGCCGCTACCACCACCCGGACCGCCGCCGCCTGGCCGATGTCATCGCCGCCATCCGCCTCGGCCGCACGGTGGACAGCCTGGGCCTGGCCGCGGAAGCCAATGCCGAAGCGCACCTGAAGCCCGCCGCCGAGATGCTGCGGCTGTTCCGCGGCCATGAGCAGGCGGTGACCAACACGCTGAAGGTCGTGGCCGCCTGCGGCTTCGCCATGACCGACCTGGCCTATGAATACCCGGACGAGATCCTCGACCCCGGCCTGACCCCGCAGCAGACCCTGGAACGCCGGGTGGAGGAAGCGCTGCGCCATCGCTGGCCGGAGGGGATCAGCGAGAAGATCCGCGCCTCCGTCCGGCATGAACTCGCGCTGGTCGAGCAGCTCGGCTACGCGCCGTATTTCCTGACGGTGCATGAGATCGTGCGCTTCGCCACCAGCGTCGGCATCCTCTGCCAGGGGCGCGGCTCGGCGGCCAACTCCGCGCTCTGCTACATCCTCGGCATCACCGCCGTGCCGCCGGACAAGCACGACATGCTGTTCGCCCGCTTCATCAGCGCGGCGCGCGACGAGCCACCCGACATCGACGTGGATTTCGAGCATGAGCGGCGCGAGGAGGTGATCCAGCACATCTACCAGCGCTATGGCCGGGACCGCGCCGCCATCGCCGCCACCGTCATCCGCTACCGCGAGCGCAGCGCCATCCGGGAAGTCGGCAAGGCCATGGGCCTCAGCGAGGACATCACCGCGCGCCTGGCGAAATCGGTCTGGAGCGCCGGGCAGCGCAGCCTGGCCGAGATCGCCGCCGAGCAGGGCCTGGATGTCGCCGACCCGCGCCTGGCGATGACCTGCGAGTTGACCGAGGACCTCGTCGGCTTCCCGCGCCATTTGGCCACCCATGTCGGCGGCTTCGTCATCACCCGCGGCAAGCTGACGCAGCTGGCCATCGTCACCAAGGCGGCGATGGAGGACCGCCACACCATCGAATGGGACAAGGAGGATATCGAGGCGCTGAAGATCCTGAAGGTGGATGTGCTGGGCCTGGGGATGCTCAGCTGCATCCGCCGCTGCTTCGCTTTGCTGGACCCAGGGTTGGCCCTGGCCAGCGTGCCGCAGGACGACCCCGCCACCTATGCCATGCTGCGCCGGGCGGACAGCCTGGGCGTGTTCCAGGTGGAAAGCCGGGCGCAGATGAACATGCTGCCGCGGCTGCGACCCAGCTGCTTCCGCGACCTCTGCGTGGAGGTCGCCATCGTCCGCCCCGGGCCGATCCAGGGCGACATGGTCCACCCCTACCTGCGCCGCAAGAATGGTGAGGAAGAGGTGACCTATCCCTCGCCGGAGCTGCAACGCGTGCTGGAGAAGACGCTGGGCGTGCCGCTGTTCCAGGAACAGGCCATGCAGATCGCCATCGTCGGCGCCGGCTTCAGCCCGGAGCGCGCGGACCAGCTGCGCCGCGCCATGGCCACCTTCCGCAACACCGGCACCATCTGGAATTTCCAGCAGGACTTTGTGAGTGGCATGCTGGGCAATGGCTATACCGCCGAGTTCGCCGAGCGCTGCTTCAAGCAGATCGAGGGCTTCGGCACCTATGGCTTCCCCGAGAGCCACGCCATCGCCTTCGCCTACCTGGTCTATGTCTCGGCCTGGCTGAAGTGCCACTACCCCGGCGCCTTCGCCTGCGCGCTGCTGAACAGCCAGCCCATGGGCTTCTATGCCCCCGCCCAGATCATCCGCGATGCGCGCGACCACGGCGTGGCGGTGCTGCCGGCCGATGCCCGGTTCAGCGACTGGGACAGCACGTTGGAGGGTGGCGCGCTGCGGCTGGGCCTGCGGCTGGTGCAGGGGCTTTCGGCGGGCGTCGGCCAGCGGATCATGGCCGCCCGCCCCGCCGCCAGCCTGGAGGACCTGGCCCGCCGCGCCGGGCTGGACCGTGGCAGCCTCGGCCAGTTGGCGGAAGCCGATGCCTGCCGCGGCTTCGGCCTGGACCGCCGCGCCGCGCTATGGGCCGCCGCCGCCTTCGAGGCCCCGGCGCCATTGCAGGCCGAGGCGCTGGAACCTACGGCCCTGCTGCCCCAGGCCACCGCCGGCGAGCAGACCGTGCTGGACTACACCAGCACCGGGCTGACGCTGCGCCACCATCCGCTGGCGCTGCTGCGGCCGAGCCTGGGGCCGGTGGATACGCGCACCCTGGCCCGTGCGCCGCAGGGCAAGTGGCTGCGCCTGCCGGGCCTGGTGCTGGTGCGGCAGCGCCCGGGCAGCGCCAAGGGCGTGGTGTTCTTCACCGTGGAGGATGAATGGGGCACCGCCAACCTGGTGCTGTACCCCGATGTCGCGCAGCAATTCCGCGCCACGGTGGTGACGGCGCGGCTGGTGATCGCGGAAGGCCGGGTGGAGCGGCACCAGGCGGCCATCCCGATCATCCACCTGCTGGTCCGCAAGCTGCACGATGCGTCGGGCCTGCTGGCCAGCCTGCACGCGACCGAGGCCGGCACGGCGGAGGCCGACCCGCTGCGCCGCAGCCTGGCCCGCGCCGACGAGGTCAACCGCCCCGACCCCGGCAGCGCCCGCGCGCTACGGCTGCCGCCCAGCCGCGACTTTCATTGATGGGAGGAGCAGCGATTCACGCCCAGCGGCGCCAAAGGGCCTCGGGCGAACGCGGCAACTTCCGACCTGCGATTCACGCCCTGCAGCGCCAAAGCGCCTCGGGCGATCGCGGCAACTTCCGACCTGCGATTCACGCCCTGCAGCGCCAAAGCGCCTCGGGCGATCGCGGCAACTTCCGACCTGCGATTCACGCCCAGCGGCACCGAAGCGCCTCGGGCGATCGCGGTCAGGAGGAAACGTGGTCCTTGGGCCCGCGCCGGCGCAGGCTGCCGAACAGCCAGACCCCCAGCATCATCGCCAGCAGCGTCAGCGTCATCGGCAGCAGCGCCTGGGTGAACAGCTTCTGCAGGTCGCCCAGCAGCAGGGAGAAGATGAAGACGCGGTCCATCTCGTTCGACCTGGCGTCCAGCCAGGTGCGGGCATAGAAGCCCAGCCGCTCCCGGTGCTCGAAGCCCCAGTAGCCGATCCAACCCAACCCACACAGGACCCAAAGGCGCAGCAGCAGCCGCACGGTTCACCCTTCCCAGGCGCCGGGCCACTCCCAGGCGCGGGCCGACGCTAGCCATCAACCGCTGGTGGCGGCAAGCCTTAACCCGGCCCGTGGCCGCGCGGCACCCGCACCGGGTGGCGGGTTGCAAAGGGGGCGCAGAGCACCCGTTGCCCAGCCCAGCCCGCCGGCAACAGCCGCAGCGCATGCAGCGCGCGCAAGGCCAGCAGCCGCGGCGCCAGCCACCAGCCCCCGCGCCGGATGGCCCAAAGGTAAGCCCGGCCCAGGGCGCGCTGTACCGCCAGCCGCCGCAGCCCGGGCGCCAGCGCCGGCCGCGCCGCGATGAAGCGCAGCGCCGCGCGGTTCATGTCGTGCAGGGTCTGCGCCTGGTTGTCGGAAAGCCGGCCCGGCGCCTGTTCCGCCAGCGCCGCGACGGGCGCCCGCAGCAGCGCCACCTTGCCCAAGGCGCCCAGGCGCAGTTCCAGCGAGTAGTCCTGGATGAACACCCCGGCGTCGCAGCCGCCCACGGCGCGCAGCGCTTCCCGCCGCGCCAGCCACAGGCTGGGCATGGTCTGGGCGCGCTTCAGGGAAAGCGGCAGCAGGTCCACCCGCTCCGGCGTTGGCCAGGGGGGCTCGGCGGGGGCGATGGGGGCACCGACCACGTAGCCTGGCTGGTCCGCCGGCAGGGCGCAGGCGGCGTGGGCGCCGGTCTGCTGAAGCGCCGAGAGCATCCATTCCGTGCACCAGGGCAGCAGTACGTCGTCGCCATCCACCAGCTTGACGAACTCGCCCGTCGCCGCCGCCAGCCCGGCGTTGAGTGCCACCGCGGGCCCGGCATTCTCCTGCTGCAGCACCACCACGTCGGGGGTGCCGGCGGTCAGGTGCTGCAGCACCTCGACCGTGTCGTCGGTGGAGCCGTCATCAACGAAGACATACTGCGCGGCGAACCCGCCCCGCTGCCCCACCAGCCCGGCCCAGACCTGCGGCAGGTAGGCCGCCTTGTTGTACAGCGTGACGACGTAGCTGACCCTTGGGGAGGCGCTGGCCGGCACGGGTCAGGCGGTCTCGCGGAACAGTTCGCGGCCGATCAGCATGCGGCGGATCTCGCTGGTGCCGGCGCCGATCTCATACAGCTTGGCATCGCGCAGCAGCCGGCCGGTCGGGCTTTCATTGATGTAGCCCATGCCGCCGAGGATCTGGATGGCGTCCAGCGCCGCCTTGGTCGCCGCTTCCGCCGCGAACAGGATGGCGCCGGCGGCGTCCTTGCGCGTGGTCTGGCCGCGGTCGCAGGCGCGGGCCACGGCGTAGACGTAGGCGCGGCTGGCGTTCAGCTGGGTGTACATGTCCGCCACCTTGGCCTGGATCAGCTGGAACTCGCCGATCGCCTGGCCGAACTGCTTGCGCTCATGGACATAGGGCAGCACCACGTCCAGCGCCGCCTGCATGATCCCGATGGGACCGGCGGCCAGCACCGCGCGTTCATAGTCCAGGCCCGACATCAGCACGCGCACGCCTTCGTTCACCTGGCCCAGCACGTTCTCGGCCGGCACCTCGCAGTCCTCGAACACCAGCTCGCTGGTGGGGGACCCCCGCATGCCCAGCTTGTCCAGCTTCTGCGCCGGGCGGAAACCCTTGAAGTTCTTCTCCACCAGGAAGGCGGTGATGCCGCGCGGTCCGGCATCCGGCGCGGTCTTGGCGTAGACCACCAGCGTGTCCGCGTAATGCGCGTTGGTGATCCACATCTTGGTGCCGTTCAGCACGTAGCGGTCGCCGCGCTTGTCGGCGCGCAGGCGCATGCTGACCACGTCGCTGCCCGCGCCAGGCTCGCTCATCGCCAGTGCACCCAGGTGTTCGCCGCTGACCAGCTTGGGCAGGTAGCGCTGCTTCTGCGCCTCCGTCCCGTTGCGGCGGATCTGGTTGACGCAGAGGTTGCTGTGCGCGCCGTAGCTCAGCCCGACCGAGGCCGAGCCGCGGCTGACCTCCTCCATGGCGACGCAATGGGCCAGGTAGCCCATGTTGCTGCCGCCATACTCTTCCTCAACCGTGATGCCATGCAGGCCGATACCGCCCATCTCCGGCCACAGCGCATGCGGAAAGGCGTCGTCGCGGTCGATGGTGGCCGCGATCGGCGCGATCTTCTCGGCGGTGAAGCCGCGCACCGTGTCGCGCAGCATGTCGATATCAGCGCCCAGGTCGTGGTCCAGTGTGGGGAAGCCGATATTGCTCATGGTCCTGCCTTCCGCTCCGTCAGTTGGCGCCGTAGCACGCCGCGCATCACCTTGCCCGTGGTCGTCAGCGGCAGCGCCTCGACGAAATGCACCTGCCGCGGATAGGCATGCGCCGCCAGCCTGGTTTTCACCAGCGCCTGGATTTCCGCCGCCAGCGCCGGGCCGGGCGTGGCACCCTCGGCCGGCACCACCACGGCGGTCACAACCTCGGTCCGCAGCGCATCCGGCAGGCCGATGACGGCGGCCATGGCCACGCCGGGGTGGCGCAGCAGGCAATCCTCGATCTCGCCGGGGCCGATGCGATAGCCGGCCGAGGTGATCACATCGTCATCGCGGCCGATGAAGCGGAACCAGCCATCCTCGCTCATCACGCCCTGGTCGCCGGTGAGCAGCCAGTCGCCGACGAACTTGGCCGCCGTGGCTTCAGGCTTGTTCCAGTAGCCGAGGAACATCACGGGGTCCGGGCGCTTCACCGCGATGCCACCCTGCTCGCCCGGCGCGCATTCGCTGCCATCCGGGTGGACGACGGCCACCTGATGCCCGGGCACCGCGCGCCCGATCCAGCCCGGGCGCACCGGCTCCAGCGCGCTGCAGCCGGAGAGCACCAGGTTGCATTCGGTCTGGCCGTAGAACTCGTTGATCTGCACCCCGAAGGCGGCCTGCCCCCAGTCCAGCAGCTCCGCGCCCAGCGTCTCCCCGCCGCTGCCGATGCTGCGCAGGCGGGCGCCAAAGCGCTGCGGTTCCGGCACGGCGCGCAGCATCTTCAGCGCGGTCGGCGGCAGGAAGCTGTTGCGGACGCCATGCTCGGCCATCAGCCGCAGCGCGAATTCCGGCTCGAACTTCTGCATCCGATGCGCCAGCACCGGCACGCCGTGATGCAGGCTGGGCAGCAGCACGTCCAGCAGCCCACCGATCCAGGCCCAGTCCGCCGGCGTCCACATCAGGTCGCCCGGTTGCGGGAACAGGTTGTGCGGCAGTTCGACGCCGGGCAGGTGGCCCAGCAGCGTGCGATGCGCGTGCAGCGCACCCTTCGGGCTGCCGGTGGTGCCGGAGGTGTAGATGATCAGCGCGGGATCATCGGCGGCGGTGTCCACCGGGGTGAAGCTGTCGCGGGCGCGCGCCATCTCCGTGTGCAGGTCCAGCGCGTCTCCGCCATCCGCGCTCAGCACCAGGCGCAGTGCCGGCAGGCGTGCGCGGATCGCCGCGATCTTGCCAAGGCCAAGCTGGTCCGTCACCAGCACCGCCGCGCCACAATCCGCCAGCCGGTACTCCAGCGCTTCCTCGCCGAACAACTGGAACAGCGGCACCGCGATGCAGCCCAGCTTGTACGCGGCAATATGCGCGATGGCCGCTTCCGGCACCTGCGGCAGCAGGATCGCCACGCGCTCGCCGGCCTGCACGCCATGGCCGCGCAGCACGTTGGCCAGGCGGTTGCTGGCGGCCTTCAGCGCGTCGAAGCTGATGCGCGTGGTGCGGCCCTCGGCCACATGCAGCAGCGCCAGCCGGCCGCTGCCATCGGCCCATTTGTCGCAGGCATCCACGCCCATGTTGTAGCGCGCGGGGATGCGCCAGCGGAAAGCGGCTGAAATCTCGGCGTGGCTGGCGCCGGCGGGCAGCATCAGCCAGGCACCGGGCGGGTGTCGTCGATCACCTTGCCATCATTCGGCAGCGTGCCCGGCGGCACCACTGCCACCGCGCCGCGCAGCTTGGTGACGCTGGCCAGTGCCTCGGTCAGCCGCGCTTCGTCGGCCGGCGCTTCCACGCGCAGCAGCATGGTGTCGCGCTCACCTTCCAACGCAACCACCAGCCTGGCACGGCCGCTGACACCGGCGGAGGCCAGCACCTGCGCCACCTGCTCCGGCCGCACGAACAACCCGCGCACCTTGGCGGATTGATCCGCGCGACCCATCCAGCCGCGCATGCGCGTATTGGTGCGGCCGCAGGGCGAAGCGCCCGGCAGCACCGCGGAAAGATCGCCGGTGGCGAAGCGCAGCAGTGGGTAATCCGGCGACAGCGTGGTCACCAAGACCTCGCCGACCTCGCCATCCGGCACCGGCTCGCCCGTGCCGGGACGGACGATTTCCAGCAGCACGCCCTCGTCCAGAATGAGGCCTTCGCGCGCCACGCTCTCATACGCGATGAGGCCGAGATCGGCGGTGCCGTAGCTCTGCAACACCGTCAGCCCGCGCGCCGCGTACCATTGCCGCAGCGACGGCAGGTAGGCGCCGCCGGTCACATGCCCCAGCGTCAGCGAGGACAGGTCGAGGCCAAGTTCGTCGCCCTTCTCCAGGATGGTCTTGAGGAAATCCGGCGTGCCGGCGTAGCAGCGCGGCCGCAGTTGCGCCGCCGAGCGGGCCTGCAATTCGGTGTTGCCGGTGCCGGCGGGGAAGACCGGGCAATCCAGTGCCCGCGCACCACCTTCCAGCATGCTGCCGGCGGGGGTGAAGTGATAGGCGAAGCAGTTGTGCAGCAGCTCGCCGGGCCGCAGCCCGGTGGCAAACAGCGCGCGGGCGAAGCGCCAGTAATCCGGCCCGCTGCCCTCGGGTTCATAGATCGGCCCCGGCGAGGCGAAGACGCGCGCCAGCCGCCGCGTCTCGGTCGCCGCCAGGCCGCCGAAGGGCGGGTGCGCCGCCTGACGTTCCAGCAACGTCGCCTTGCGCGTCACCGGCAGCCGCGCCAGCGCCGCCAGGTCGGTCACCGCAGCCGCATCAACGCCGGCCAATGCCTCGGCATAGTAGGGCGCGTTGCGTTGCGCCTGCGCCACCTGCGCGGCCAGCCGGCGCGCGATGTCGGCGGCGCGCTCGTCGGCGCTGCGGGTTTCCAGCCGGTCGAAATGCTCGCTCATAGCCACCGCTTCCTGCGCCGATAACTCTTCAGCCCCTTGAAGCTCTTGCGGTCGGCACCGTGCCCGCCGAGGTAGAACTCCTTGACGTCCTCATTGTCGGCCAGTTCCGCCGCGGTGCCGTCCAGCACCACTTTTCCCTGCTCCATCACATAGCCGAAGCTGGCGACGGAAAGCGCCATCCGCGCATTCTGCTCCACCAGCAAAATCGTCACGCCGAGTTCCTGGTTGATGCGGCGGATGATGCCGAAGACCTCCTTCACCAGCAGCGGCGAGAGGCCCATCGACGGCTCGTCCATCAAAATCAGCTTCGGCCGCGCCATCAACGCGCGGCCGATCGCCAACATCTGCTGCTCCCCGCCCGAGAGGTAGCCGGCTAGGCCGGTGCGCTCCTTCAGCCGCGGGAAATACGAGTAAACCATCTCGATATCGCGGCCGACCTCGTTGTCGCTGCGCGTGAAGGCGCCCAGCCGCAGGTTCTCCAGGCAGGTCATGTCGCCGATGATCCGGCGGCCCTCCATCACCTGGAAGATGCCGCGGCGGACGATGTCGTGCGGCTCCACGCCGTTGATCCGTTGGCCCGCGAACATGATGTCGCCGCGGATCACCTCGCCTTCCTCGGCCTTCAGCAGGCCGGAGATCGCCTTCAGCGTGGTGGATTTGCCGGCGCCATTGGCACCCAGCAGGGCGACGATCTCGCCCTGCGGCACCCGCAGCGAAAGCCCGCGCAGCACCAGGATGACGTCGTTGTAGACGACCTCGATGTTGTTGACCTCAAGCAAGGCCGACGTGGTTCCCGGTGCTGCGCTCATCGCCCTACCAGCCCAGCCACTCGCGCTTGCGGTCCAGCTCGATGGTGGCGACCGATTCAACCCGCATCGTGCCGGCGCGCATCAGGTCGGCCACGCTGCCCTGGCTGGTGTCGCCGTTGACGCGGGCGCGGTACAGCCCCACGCGCAGCGTGCCGCGATGGTCGTCCGGCGCGAAGTTGGAGGGGTTGCAGACCCCCTCCATGCCGCGCGGCACCCAGTTGCGGCGGGCGTAGAAGCCCTCGCGGATGCGCTCGCCATTCACCGCGCCATTGTTCTGCGCAGCGTGCTCCATGGCTTCCACCATCAGCAGCGCCGAGCACACGCCGGCCACGTAGTGCACCGGCCGGTACGCCGTGCCGGCGGGGTCCGAGATGCGGCTGATCGCCTGCACATTGGCCATGCCCGGCGCTTCCTGGCCCCAGACCACGGCGGTACGCACCGGGAAGACCACGTTGTTGGCCGCGGCGCCGGCAGTCTTCATCGCGTTCTCATCCATGCCCCAGACATTGCCGAGGAACTGCACCTGCACCCCCGCCGTCTGGCAGGCGCGCAGCACCGAGATGTTGGAGCCCGCGGTGTTGCCCAGGTAGGCGTAGTTGGCGCCCTGGCTCTTCAGCGTCAGGCACTGCGCGGTATAGTCGCCCGGCGTCAGCGCGAAGACGATGGCGGGCAGCACGTCGAAGCCGAGTTCCGCCGCCAGCGCCTCACCGGCCGCCTTGGGGCTGTTCGGGTAGGGGTGGTTGCCGCCCATGTGGACGTATTTCGGCTTGCCCGGGCGGCCGCTGGCCTCCCAGTCGCGCTTGGCCCAGATCAGCATGGCGCGCAGCGCATCCGAATAGGACGGGCCGTAGAAGAAGTTGAACGGCGTCGCCTCCGCACCCTGCCGGCCGCTGGCGGCGGCGGCGTCGGTCAGCGCGGCGGAGTAGGAGCCGGAGACGTAGGGGATGCGGTCGCGGGTGACGAAGCGGGTCAGCGCCTCGGTATCCGCGGTGCCCCAGCCCATGATGCCGACCACGCGCTCGCGGCTCCAGGCCTGGTACTGGCTGACGGCGCGCGGCGCTTGGTAGCCGTAGTCGAAGGCCAGCACGTTCAGCGGCCGCCCGGCCACGCCGCGCCGGGTCTGGTTCACCCAGGCCAGCGTGTCGTTGACGCCCTGGCCGAAGGGCAGGCCGACATCGGACGTGGCGCCCGAATTGTCCATCAAGTGGCCCAGGTTGATCCGCTGCTGCGCCTGGCCCGGCAAGGCCAGGCCGGCGGCCAGCGCCAGGCCCAGCATCATCCGCTTCATCATCACGTTCGCCTCCGTCATTTTTATGGTTCAGTGGGAGTAGGGATACAGCTTCCAATACGCCTTGGTCAGCCGCCAGCGGTGCGCCAGCCCATCGGGCTCGAACACCAGGAACAGGATGATGACGGCGCCGACCACCATGTCGCGCAGGAAGCTGATGTTGGCGCCCAGCTTCAGCGCCTGGTCCACCGGGCCGCCGGCAATGGCATCGGCACCCAGCTGCACCACCTCCGGCAGGACCACCATGAAGGCGGCGCCCATCAGGCTGCCGGAGATGCTGCCCAGGCCGCCGATGATGACCATGCCGAGGAACTGGATGGAGAAGCCGATATTGAACGCCTCGACGCTGACGAATTGCAGGTAGTGGGCGTACAGCGCGCCGCCGATGCCGGCGTAGAAGCTGGCGATGCCGAAGCTGAGCGTGCGGTAGTAGGCCAGGTTGATGCCCATCATCTCCGCACTGAGGTAGTGGTCGCGCACGGCGATCAGCGCGCGGCCGTCGCGCGTGCGCATCAGGTTGGCGGCGGCGGCGAACATCAGCACGACCGCCACCAGCACCACGTAGAAATAGGTTTCCTCGCGGTCAAAGCTGAAGCCCAGCAGCGCCGGCGGCTCGGTGCCGCGGCCGGCCACGCCGCCGGTGAACCACTGCGCGCGGGCAAAGAAATCCTCGATGATGAACTGCGCCGCCAGCGTGGCGATGGCCAGGTACAGCCCCTTCAGCCGCGCCGCCGGCAGGCCGAAGACGATGCCGACCACCGTCGTCATCACCCCCGCCAGCGGAATGCACACCAGCACCGGCAGCCCATGCTCATGCAGCCAGGCGGAGGAGAAGGCGCCGACGCCGAAGAACGCCGCATGGCCAATGCTGATCTGGCCGGTGAAGCCAACCAGGATGTTCAACCCCAGCGCCGCGATGCCGAGGAAACCGATCTGGATCAGCAGCCCCAGCCCGTAGCGGCCGATGTCGAACAGCGCCAGGAAGTCGTCATAGCTCTGCGCCAGGCCGCCACCATTTTCCAGGTACTGCCGGGCCACCGAAGGCAGCGGCAGCAGCGCCAGCAGCGCCAGCCCCAGCAGCACCGCCAGCCGGGTGTTGCGGGTGGGGAACAGCGCCATGTCCGCGCGGTAGCTGGTGCGGAAATCCCCGGCCGGGGTCATCGCCGTCATCGCGCTACACCCGTTCGATGTTCTTGGTGCCGAACAACCCGTAGGGTTTGACCAGCAATATCAGGATCAGCGCGTAGAACGGGGCAATCGCGTACATGTTGCCGATGTGCAGCCACTCCGCGTCCACGTACTGCGCCACGTTCTCCAGCAGTCCCACGATGATGCCGCCGAGCACCGCGCCCACCACGCTGTCCAGCCCGCCCAGGATGACCGCCGGGAACACCTTGATGCCGTAGAAGGACAGCGCCGAGGACACACCGTTCACCACGCCCACCACCACGCCGGCCACCGAGGAGACCAGCGCCGAGATCGCCCAGGACATGGCGAAGACCTTGGGCACGGAGATGCCGAGCGACTGCGCCACCTGCTGGTCGAAGGCCGTGGCGCGCATGGCCAGGCCGTGCTTGCTGGCGGTGAAGAACCAGGCGAAGGCGGCCATGATGACGACCGAGATGGCCAGCGACATCAGGTAGACCGGCTGCACCTGCAACCCCAGCAACTCCACCCGCTCGGCCGCGAAAATCGGCGGGAAGGGCCGGGCGAAGACGCCGAAGATCCACTTCATCAGCGCCTGGAAGAAGATGCCGAGGCCGATGGTGGCCATGATGACACTGATGACGGGCTCCCCGATCAAGGGCCGCAGCACCACCACCTGCAGGATGATGCCGAACAGCGTCATGAACACCATGGTGAACAGGAAGCCGGCCCAGAACGGCAGGTGCCATTCGGTCAGGAAGTACCAGCACACCCAGGCGCCGACCAACAGGAACTCGCCCTGGGCGAAGTTCACCACCTGGCTGGCCTTGTAGATCAGCACGAAGCTCATCGCGACCACGCCATACAGCGCGCCGACGATGAAGCCGTTCAGCAGCAATGGCAGCAGCAGGTTCCAGTCCATCCCTCAGGCCTCCACAACCTGCAGCGTCGTCCGCACCCGCTGGCGCGTGCCATCCTGGAAGGCGATGGTGGTGTCCACGGGAATGCTGGGGTCACCACGGTACATCGCCTCGATGATCTCGCCGTATTTCTGGTTGATCACGCCGCGCCGCACCTTGCGGGTGCGCGTCAGCTCCTCGTCGTCGGCGTCCAGTTCCTTGTACAGCAGCACGAAGCGCTGCACCTGCTGCGCCGGCGGCAGCGTCGCATTCACCTTGCGGACTTCCTCGGCCATCAGCCGCAGCACCTCCGGCCGGCCGGAGAGGTCGGTGTAGGTGGTGAAGGCGATCCGGCTGCGCTCCGCCCATTTGGACACGATGGGGAAGCGGATGCAGAGCAGCGCCGCCAGCCCGGGCTTGCCGTCGCCCAGCACCACGGCTTCCGCAACGTAGGGGCTGAACTTCAGCTTGTTCTCGATGTATTGCGGGCTGAAGCGGTCGCCACGGCTGGTGACGGCGATGTCCTTGATGCGGTCGATCACCACCAGGTGGCCGGCCTGGTTGAAGTAGCCGGCATCGCCGCTGTGCAGCCAGCCATCCCGCAGGTCGGCGTTGTCGGCCATGCCGAGGTAGCCGCTGAACATGTGCGGGTGCTTCGTCAGGATCTCGCCGACGCCGTTGTGGTCCGGCTGGTCGATGCTGATCTCCACCTGGTCGTTGAAGGCCACGCCGACCGTGTCGAAGTCCACATCCTCGGGCGTATGCACGGTATAGGCGCCCAGCGTCTCGGTCTGGCCATACAGCTGGCGCAGCGGCACGCCCATGGCCAGGAAGAAGCGGAAGGTGTCCGGCCCCAGCGCCGCGCCGCCGGTGGCCGCGGACTTCAGCCGGGTGAAGCCGAGCCGGTCGCGCAGCGCGCGGAACAGCAGCAGCTCCGCCAGCACGGAGCGCCGGCCGCGCGCCTGCGCCGCCAGGCCGAGCTTCATGCCCAGTCCGAACATCCAGCGCTTCAGCGCCGAGGCTTCCAGCACCCGCGCCCGCACCTCGGCGGCAAGGCTTTCCCACAGCCGCGGCGCGAACAGCACGAAGCTCGGGCCGATCTCGCGCATGTCGGCCATCATCGTCTCGGGCTCCTCGACGAAGTTGACGCGCATGCGCGCCAGCAACCCCCAGCCGAGCACGTAGATCTGCTCCATGATCCAGGGCAGCGGCAGGACCGAGACGTATTCATCCGTGGCATCGCGCGGGTCGGCCTGCAGGTAGGCGCGGCAGTGGTTGACCAGCGCGCCGCTGGTCAGCATGGCCAGCTTCGGCCGCGCCGTGGTGCCGGAGGTGGTGCAAAGCACCGCGATATCCTCGGCCCGCGTCGCCTCGACCAGCGCCTCCCAGGCGCCCGGCGCCGCCTCGTGGGCCGCCTCGCCCAGGCGCAGCACCTCCACCAGCGGCACCAGGCGCGGGTCCTCGTGCTTGCGCATGCCGCGCGGGTCGCAATAGACGATGTGGCGCAGCCCCGGCAGCTGGTCGCCCACGTTAAGCAGCTTGTCGACCTGCTCCTCATCCTCGGCGATGACGACGCTGGCCCCCGCGAAGTCGAGCAGGTAGGCGACCTCCTCGTCCAGCGCGTCGCGGTACAGGCCCAGCGACCTGGCGCCCAGCGCATGCGCGGCGATCTCGCCGATCACCCAGTCCGGCCGGTTGTCGCCGATCAGCCCGACAACCTCGCCCGCCGCCACGCCCAGCGCGCGCAGGCCAAGCGCCATCGCCCGGGTACGCGCCTCGTAGGCGCCCCAGGTGATGCTGCGCCAGATGCCCAGCTCCTTCTCGCGCAGCGCAATCTCGTCGGCATGGCCGGCGGCGTTGTGGCGCAGCAGCTTCGGCAGCGTGTCCAGCGCGCTCACGCCGCGGGCTCCGGCGCCACGTCGTCCACCTCGCCCAGGTAGGCGCGCCTGACATGCTCGTTGGCCAGCACCACCTCCGGCGTGCCGGTGGCGATGCAGCGGCCGAAATCGAGCACGGCGACGCGGTGGCTGATGTCCATCACCACGCCCATGTCATGCTCGATCATCAGCACGGTCATGCCCCATTCCTCGTTGAGGTCGAGGATGTAGCGCGCCATGTCCTCCTTCTCTTCCAGGTTCATGCCGGCCATCGGCTCGTCCAGCAGGATCAGCCGCGGCTGCAGCGCCATGGCGCGGGCCAGTTCCACCCGCTTGCGCAACCCGTAGGGCAACTGGCCGGCGATGGCCTTGCGGACATGCTGGATCTCCAGAAAGTCGATGATCTTCTCGACCTCCTCGCGGTGGCGCAGCTCCTCGGCCTCGGCCCCGCCGGCCCAGTAGGCCATGCCCGCCAGGAAGCCGCGCTGCAGCAGGTGGTGGCGGCCGACCATGATGTTTTCCAGCACCGTCATGTGGCCGAACAGCGCCAGGTTCTGGAAGGTGCGGCCGATGCCCACCGCGGCGCGCCGGTTGGTGCGCATGCGGGTGATGTCCTGCCCCTCGAACAGGATGCGCCCGGCGGTCGGGCTGTAGCGGCCGGAGACGCAGTTGACGAAGCTGGTCTTGCCGGCGCCGTTGGGCCCGATGATCGAAAAGACTTCACCTGGATTTACCGAGAGCGACACCTCGGTCAGCGCGCGCACGCCGCCGAATCGCAGGCTGATGTTGTCCGCCTGCAGAATCGGCGCAGCTTCACGCAACGTCATGCCCAGCGTTCCTCCGTTGCGGCAACATAGTCTTGTCGTCAGCGCCCGGGCAACCATTCCCCTCGCAGGCGCAGCGCCGCGACCGGGTCGTCGCTGGTCATCGCGTCCAGCCCCAGCTCCAGCGCGCGGGCGATCTCGGCCGGCCGGTTGGCGCCCCAGGCGCTGACGGCGAAGCCCGCCGCGCGCAGCCCGGCCAGCGCCACGGCATCCACCTCCGCCAGCGGTAGGCCGATCTCGTCGGCACCGCAGCCGCGCGCCAGCGCCACCGCGCCGGCCAGGCCCATGCCGCGCCAGGGCCGGCTTTCCAGCAGCAGCACCAGACCGCCGAAGCCGCCCAGCGCCGCCGCCGCCGCCACGTCGGCCGGCTGGAACGCCATCAGCAGGGTACGGCGACGCAGCCCGGCGGCGTCCAGCGCCGCGGCGCAGCGTGCCACCAGGCCGGGATAGGGCCGGCCCTCGGGGTCGGCCTTCACCTCCAGCCGCAGCCCGTGCGGGGCCTGGGCCAGCAGCGCCGCCACATCCGCCAGCAGCGGCACCGGCTCGCCACCCGTGCCGCGCACCCGCACCGCGCCCAGCGCGGCGGCGCTCAACGCGCGCACCGGGCCGGTGGCATCAGTCATGCGGTCCAGCGTCGCGTCATGCATCACCACCGGCGTGCCATCGGCGGCGGCGTGCACGTCGATCTCCAGCTGGTCCACGCCCAGCGCCAGGGTCTGGCGGCAGGCTAGCAGGCTGTTCTCCGGCCACAGGTAGGAGCCGCCGCGATGGCTGGCGATCATCGGCCTGGTGGGCATGCGTCTCCCCTCGTTTCGAACCCGGGGCCGAGGCTAGCAGGCAATGGCGGCCACGGCGCCGGCAAAAAACCCAGCTGGTTTAACCGCGAATTCACCCAAAGGCGGGATCGTGCCGGTGGGACCGGATGACCTGGTTCCGTTGAGCGAAGGAAAAACCAATGCCCTTCTCCGTGAATACCAACATCGGCTCCATGGTTGCCCTGGAGTCCCTGACCAAGACCACCCACGACCTCTCGATGACGCAGAAGCGCATCGCCACCGGCTACCGCGTCGCCGACGCGCAGGACGATGGCGCCGCCTATGCCGTGGCCGAGCGGGTGCGTGGCGACATCGCGGCAACCGCCTCGGCGAACGACCAGCTGGGCAATGCCCAGGGCATGATCGCCGTCACCAACTCCGCGCTGAACAACGTCGACAGCACGCTGTCCGACCTGAAGGCGCTGACGGTGAAGCTGGCGGACGGCACGCTGACCACCAGCCAGCGCACCCAGTACCAGGCGCAGGCGAAGGAGCTGACCAACAACATCAACTCCTTCATCAAGAACGCCAGCTACAACGGCATCAACATCCTGAACGACCCGGCGACCACGGCCAACAACATCGTCCAGGATGGCAGCGGCACCGTCTACACCATCAACGGCTATGCCGCCGCGACCAACATCTACAACACGGTGTCGGACGCCAACACCTACACCGCCGGCGACGCCGCGGCGGCGCTGACGGCGACCGGGGCGGTCACCACGGCCATCGACAACGCGCTGAGCCAGCTGAACCAGTTCGGCAGCTACGCCAAGTATGTCGGCGCGCAGATCTCCTTCAACAACAGCATCATGGACGCGCAGAACACCGGCCTTGGCGCGCTGGTGGATGCCGACATGGCGAAGGAATCGGCCAACCTGCAGGCCCTGCAGATCCGCCAGCAGCTGGGCACCCAGGCGCTCAGCATCGCCAACCAGGCGCCGCAGTCGCTGCTCAGCCTGTTCCGCTAACGGCTGGTGCCGCCGGCGGGCAACCGCGGCGGCTTCGGTCACCGACATGGCACGGCCGTCAGGATGACGGCCGCCGCCAGTCCATTGCCTGGCTGCCCCCCCTACCGACCGCCGCAACAGGATGTTGGCCGACATGTCCACCGATACCCTCAATGCCCAACGCGCCGCCGCCTATCGTCGCCGCCTGACCAACAAGCAGCTGGAAGCGGAGGTCTTCGCGCACGCCACCCGCTCGATCCGGCTGGCCGATACCGGCTCCGCGATCGACCGTGCCCGCGCCGTGGCCGACAACCGCCGGCTCTGGGCCGCGGTGCATGCCACCGTGATGGACCCCACCAATGCGCTGCCGGCGCAGTTGCGTGGCCAGATCGCCAGCGTGGCCCTGGCCGTGGTGCGGGAATGCGAGACCAAGGAGCCGGACCTCGCCTTCGTCGCCGGCATCAATGAGCAGTTCGCCTCCGGCCTGTGGTCCTGAGCGCCTGATGTCCGGCCATGCCGCCCACGCCGAGCAGGCCATCGCGGCACGGCTGATGGCCAAGGCCAGCCTGCTGCTGCAGGACCGCCGCCCGGCCGAGGCGCTGCCCCTGCTGGACCGGCTGCACCACCTGCCGCGGGTGCCGGACAAGGCGCGCGAAGCCCGGGCCATGGCGCTGCTGGCCCTGGGCCGCTATGGCGACGCCGCCTCCGCCGCCGGCGAGGCGCTGGACGCGCTGCCCGGCGCCGCCGTGCTGCTGCACCTGCGCGGCCGCGCCCGCCTGGCCCTGGGCCAGGATGTCGAGGCGCTGGACGACGCCGCCGCCGCCGTGATGGCGGATTCCGCCAGTACCGACGCCAAGGGCCTGATGGCCGACGTGCTGATGAAGCTGGGCAAGGCGGATGAGGCGATCTTCCTGGCCTGGCGCGTGACCGAGGCGCTGCCGGACGACATGCCGGCGCATCTGCGGCTGGCGCAGGCCTTCATCATGGGTGGCCGCCACGCCGCCGCCGAGGAGTTGCTGGCGGCCCTGGAAGCCCGCGCGCCGAAGCTGGCGCTGCCCATTGCGCTGCGGGCGCAGAACCGGCTGCTGATGCACGACGCGCCGGAGGCCGAGCGCATCACCCGCACCGCGCTGGACCGCGGCATGGTGGAGGTTTCCCTGCACAGCGTGCTGGCGCATGCGCTGGTGACGCAGTCCCGCCTGGCGGAAGCCGGGCTGCATTTCCGCGCCGCCGCCCGGCTGGCCCCGCATGACGCCTACCTGGCGCACCTGGCCAGCGCCGCCGAGGGCGGCACGCCCGACCGCGCGACCGATGCCTATGTCTCCGCCGTGTTCGACGGCTATGCAGGCCGCTTCGAGGCGGAGTTGCTGGGCATGGGCTACCGCGTGCCCGGCCTGGTCCGGCTGGCGGTGGACCGTTGGCTGGCCGAGATCGGGGCCGACACCATTCCCGGCCCGGTGCTGGACCTGGGGTGCGGCACCGGCCTGGTCGGCGTGGCGCTGCTGGGCCTGACCGGCGCCGGCCTTTGCGGCATCGACCTGTCCCGCAACATGATCGCCGAGACCCGCGCCAAGGGCATCTATACCGAGTTGCACCAGGCCGAGTTCTCGGTGGCGCTGGCGCGGCTGCAGGCACGCTACGCGCTGGTCGCGGCGGCCGACCTGTTCTGCTACTTCGGCGACCTGGATACCGCCCTGCGTGGTGCCGCCGCGCGGCTGGCGCCGGATGGGCGCATGATGTTCAGCGTGGAACTCTCGCCGGCGCCGGATGGCTGGGAGCTGGGCGACAGCGGCCGCTATCGGCACAGCCTGGCCCATGTCTCCGCGGCGTTGCGGCAGGCCGGGCTGGTGGCTCTCACCGTGTCGCCGGAGACGCTTCGCCACAATGGCGGGGAGCCGGTCGCCGGCCTCTTCGTCATCGCCCGCCGGCAGGATTGCTGACCATGTCCGCCGCGCTGCAGACGCCCTTCACCGCCGGGCTTGCCGCGCTGCACCGCGACGACCCCGCCGCTGCCGTGCCCTGGCTGGAACTGGCGCTGGCCCAGGGCGAGGGCGGCGCCTATGCCAGCCTGAACCTGGGCATGGCACTGACCACGCTGGCCCGCTTCAACGAAGCGGCGCCGCATCTGCGCCACGCGCTGCAGGCGCTGCCGGAGCTGCCGGAACCCGGCGTCAGGCTCGGTGTCATCGCCGCCACCCGGGGCGACACGGCCGAAGCCCGCGCCCGCTACGAGGACGTGCTGCGCCGGCACCCGCGGCACGTGCCGGCCCTGGCCGGGCTGGCCAGCCTGGCGGAGAAATCCGGCGCGCTGGACCAGGCCGCCGCGCTGGTTGCCCGCGCCCGCGCGGTGGAACCGGATGAGCCGGAACTGGATTTCGCCGCCGCCCGGCTGGCGCTGGCCGCCCATGACGCCATCGGCGCCGCCAGCCTGGCGGAAGCCGTCCTGCATCGGCGCCCCTGCCATGCCCTGGCGGCGCAGGTGCTGGCCCGCGCGCTGCTGCTGGCACAGCCGCCGGCCGCCGCGCTGGCCCGGCTGGACCACCTTGCCGACGCTGCGCCGTTCTCGCCGGCCTGGGCGCTGGCCCAGGGCTTCGTCCTGGCCCAGCTGGACCAGGTGGAACCCGCGATCGCCGCCTTCCAGCTGGCCGATACCATCGCCCCCGGAAACCCCGACATCCTCGGCGAACTCGGCCGCCTGCTGGCCCGGCAGGATCGGGCCGAGGAAGCCTTGGCCACGCTGTTGCCGGCCCTGGCCGCCCGCCCGGCCAACCTGGAATGGCGCAACCTGGCGGCCACGCTGCTGTGGCGCCGGCATCGCTACGCCGAGATGGTGGCGATGCTGCGGGACGGCATCGCCGAGTTCGGCCCGCACCCGACGCTGAACCTGAACCTGGCGCTGGTGCTGAACGCCCAGGGGCGCCAGCAGGATGCGCTGGATGCCGCCGATGCCGCGGTGGCGCACGCGCCCGGCAACCTGGCCGCGCTGGTCAACCGCATCGCCGTGCTGCCCTACCATGAGACGCTGGGCACCGCCGCCACCCTGGCCGCCGCCGCCGCCGATATCGCCGCCGCGCTGCCGGCCACCCCGCCGCTGCCGGCCGTGGCGCGCGGGGCACGAAGCAAGCTGCGCGTCGGTATGCTCTCTGGCGGGTTCGGCGTGCATCCCGTGGGCTGGCTGACCCTGGCGGGGCTGGAGGCGCTGCCGGAACACCGCTTCGAGATCACCGCCTACAGCCTGAAGCCGCGGAGGGATGCGCTGAACGCCCGCTTCCGCGCCCGCGCCGCCCGCTGGCGCGAGGTGGCCGAACCGGACGACAGCGCGCTGGCCCGACAGATCCAGGCCGACGAGATCGACATCCTCATCGACATGGGTGGCTATGGCGACACCGGCCGCCCCTTCGTGCTGACGCAGCGGCCCGCACCGCTGCAGCTGAAATGGGTCGGCTCCCAGTTTGGCACCACAGGCCTGCCCGGCGTGGACTTCATGCTGACCGACCGCTGGGAAACGCCGGCGGGGTTCGAGCCCTTCTATTCGGAGCGCCTGCTGCGCCTGCCGGATGGCTATGTCTGCTACCTGCCGCCCAGCTACGCGCCGGCGGTCTCCCCGCTGCCGGCCTTGGCGAACGGCCATGTCACCTTCGGCTGCTTCAACAACCTGGCCAAGCTGACGCCGGCGGTGCTGCGCCTGTGGGCCCGGTTGCTGCGGGAGATGCCGGATGCGCGCCTGGTGATCCGCACCCATGCCCTGAGCGACCCCGGCACCCGCACCCTGGCGCAGCAACGCTTCGCCGCCGCCGGCCTGCCGCTGGCGCGAATGGAGTTGCACGGCGGCTGCCCGCATACCGAGATGCTGGCCAGCTACACCACCATCGACATCGCGCTGGACCCCTTTCCCTATACCGGCGGGCTGACGGTGTGCGAGGCGCTGTTCATGGGCGTGCCCGTGGTATCGCTGGCGGGCGACAGCTTCGCCGGCCGGCACGCGCTGAGCCACCTGAGCAATGTCGGCCTGCCCGACTGGGTGGCGACCGACGCCGAGGGCTATCTGGCGCGTGTCCAGGCCGCCGCCGCCGATCTGCCGGCGCTGGCCGCGCTGCGCGCCGGGCTGCGGCAGCGCGTGCTGGCCTCGCCGCTCTGCGATGCGCCGCGTTTCGGCACCAACCTGGCAGCGGCGCTGGAAGCTGCCTGGGCCGCGGCGTAGCGTCTGATCGCTGCAGGGGCGAAGGCCCCGGAGGCGAGAATCAGCTGCTCAAACGCCGGCCCGCATCCGCCGCGCCAGCATCTCGCCGATCATCACGCAGGTGAAGTGCAGGTTGGCGCGGCAATCCGCCGGCATGATGGACGCATCGGCTACCCGCAACCCCGCCACGCCGCGCACCCGCAGGTCGGGTTCCACCACGCCGCGCGGGTCCTCATAGGCCGTCATCCGGCAACTGCCGGCGGCGTGCTGGCCATCGCCGGCCTCGGCCAGCATCAGCGCGTCCAGCTCGGCATCCGGCAGCGCCGCCGCCACGGCCATCGGCACGCCGCTTTCCCCCAGCGTCGCCGCGGTGCTGATGCGCGCCAGCGGCGGCAGCGCCACCAGCCGCGCCATGCGGCGCACGCCGTCGCGCATCCGCAGCAGGTCGCGCGGGTCGGCCAGCATGTTCTCCTCCACCACCGGCTGCGCCTCGGGGTCGGCGCTGGCAAGCCGCACCTCGCCGCGGGAGAAGGCGTCGTACAGCGCCACACCCAGCGCGCCGGTGGCGGTGGGCAGCCCCTCGGCGGCCAGGCCGCGATGGTTGTAGGCCACCATCATCATGTCGCGCTCGCCGCCACCGCCCAGGCCGCTGCTGTAGGTCACGCAGAGGTTGGTGTGCCGGGCATCCCGCCCCTGCGCCACGAATTCCGGGCGCAGCGGCAGCGTGGCGCGCAGCACCGGGTGGTCCATGAAGTACTGCCCCACCGCCGGCAGGTCGTGCCGCACCGCAAGCCCCAAGGCCCGCAGCGCCGCCGCCGGGCCGATGCCGGAGCGCATCAGGATGCACGGGCTATGGATGGCGCCGGCGCAGAGCACCACCTCGCGCGCCGCGATCTCCTCCCACACCTCGCCGAAGCGGACCCGCACGCCGGTCGCGCGCATGCCCTCGAACAGCACCCGGTCCACCAGCGCGCCGCCACGGATCTCCAGGTTCGGCCGCCCACGCGCCGGCTCCAGGTAGCCATCATTGGTGGTGACGCGCCGGCCGCCGCGCGTGTTCATCGGGTTGCAGGAAATGCCCTCGCCTTCCGGCGCGTTCAGGTCGGCCTTCCAGCGGTGGCCGGCGGCCAGCGCGGCGTCGCGCAGCGCCAGGTCCACCGCGCCCCATTCGGCCTCCGGCAGGCGGAAGACGGGCAGCGGCCCGCCCTGGCGCAGGCCCGGCGCGCCGAAGTCGGCGTCATCCTCGATACTGTCGAAGATCGGCATCACCTCGGCCGCGCCCCAGCCCTGGCAGCCCGCTTCCGCCCAGGCGTCGAAGGCCGCGGGCACGCCGCGAATGGCGATCTGCGCGTTGACGGCGGAGGACCCGCCCATGGTCTTGCCGCGCCAGTAGAACTTGGCTTCCTGCGCCGCGGTGCGCCTGGTCAGCAGCCCCGGCCACTGCCACGCCGCCTGGTGCGCCGGGTCGTGCATGAAGGGGACGATGTTCTGGCTGCGCAGCGCGTGCGGCGCCTCGGCGGCGCGCCAGTCGCGGCCGGCTTCCAGCAGCAGCACGCGGCGGGTGCTGTCCTCCGAAAGCCTGGCCGCCAGCGCCGCGCCGGCGGACCCGGCGCCGACCACCACCACGTCGTACATCGGCCCTAGACCTCGCTGGCCAGGGCGGGCCAGCGGCCGGCCCAGGGGTTGGCCACTTCCAGCCGCCGCGCAAGTTCCAGCACCACGGCATCCCCGCCGAAGGGCGCCACCAACTGAACGCCGATGGGCCTGCCATCCGGGTGCGGCAGGCCGGGCACGCTGATGGCGGCCAGCCCCGCCGCATTGACCCAGCCGCAGAACATGCCCTGGGTGGCCGGGGTCAGGCCGGGCGGGGCCTCGTCCTCGGCCTTCCAGGCCGGGGCGGCGCCGGTGGGGATCAGCAGCGCGTCGTAGTCGCCCCAGTTCGCGGTCACGTCGCAGCGCCAGGCCTGCAGCGCGTCCAGCGCCTCCACATGCTCGGCGGCGGTCAGCGCCAGGCCGCGTTCCGCCGTGGCGCGGATGGTGTCCGTCACCTCCGCCCGCCACCGCTCCGGGAAGCGCGCCGCCACCCGCGCGGCACCGGCCGCGGTCAGCGTGCCCCAGGCGCGGCGCAGCCCGGCCTGGTCGTAGGGCGCCGCCACCTCCACCAGTTGGCAGCCCATGCCGGCCAGGTCCGCCGCCGCCCGCGCCACGCTGGCGCAGACCTCAGACGTTGCGCCCTCAGCCCCGATGCTGGTGAACCAGCCGATCCGCAGCCGCTTGCCCGGCGGCACCGGCGCTTCCGCCGGAAAGCGGCGGGAATAGGGGTCGCGCGCATCCGGCCCGGCCAGCACGCCGTACAGCAGCGCCATGTCGCGCATGGTGCGGGCAAAGGGGCCGATCGCCTGGAAGTCGATCGCCATGGGCGGGAAGCCGAAGCGCCGCGCCAGCCGCCCGGTGGAAGGCCGCATGCCCACCAGCCCGGTATAGCCCGCCGGCTGGCGCGTGCTGCCGCCGGCATCGGTGCCCACCGCCAGCGTAGTGATGCCGGCCGCCACGGACGCCACCGCGCCGCCGGAGGAGCCGCCCGGGGTCAGTGCCAGATCCCACGGGTTGCGGGTGATGCCGGACAGCCGGCTTTCCGTCCGCCCCATCAGCGCGAATTCCGGCGTGGTGGTCTTGCCGATGATGACCGCGCCGGCCGCCCGCAGCCGCTCCACGCAGATATCGTCCTGCGCCGGCACATGGTCCGCGAACAACAGGCTGCCCCAGCGCGCCGGCAGGCCCTTCACGTACAGGTTATCCTTCACCGAGACCGGCACGCCGTCCAACGGCCCCAGCCGGGTGCCGGCGCGCTGCCGGGCGGTGGCGGCCTCGGCCGCCGCGGTGGCGCCGGCGGCGTCCACATGGGTGAAGGCGTTCAGCTTCGGCTCCAACGCCGCCAGCCGGCGCAGGCTGAGCTCCAGCAGCGCCATCGGCGTTACCTCGCCGGTGGCCAGCAGGCCCGAGAGCGCCGTCGCATCCATCCGCCAGACCATCGCCGCCATCCCCTGCTTGCCAGGCCGCAGCCTGCCGTCGCCGCGCCGCCGGGTCCAGTGCTACACAGGCCGGCAGGAGGAACCGCCATGACCCACCCGCTGCTGCCGGTGCTGCGCCAGGCCCGCTTGGTGCCCGTGGTCCGCACCAGCACCGCCGCTCTGGCCGAGCGCGCCTGCCTTTGGCTGCGCGAGGCCGGCTGCACCATCGTCGAGATCACCCTGACGATCCCTGACGCGATCCCGCTGATCCGCGCGCTGGCGCGGGAGCCGGGGCTGGTGGTGGGCGCCGGCACGGTGCCGGATGCGGCGGCGGCCGAGGCCTGCCTGGCGGCCGGCGCGGGCTTCCTGGTCACGCCCTGGGTGGACCCGGCGGTGATCCGCGCCGCCAACCAGGCCGGCGCCGCCGCCCTGCCCGGCGCGCTGACGCCCACGGAGGTACGGGCCGCCCTGGCCGCCGGTGCCGATGCGGTAAAAATCTTCCCCGCCAGTTCGGCCGGCGGCCCGGCGCATATCAAGGCGCTGTGCAGCGTCTTCCCCGGCGTCGCCTTCTGCCCCACCGGCGGCGTGGATGCGACGACGCTGCCGGCCTACCTGGCGGCCGGCGCCGCCTTTGTCGGCATCGGCGGCAAGCTGGTGGACGAGGCCAGGCTGGCGGCGAACGACAAGGGCGCGATCCTGGCCGCCGCCCGCGCGGCGATGGGGGCGTGACGATGCCCGCGCTGCTGTGCATGGGCGAGCCGATGCAGGAGTTCAACCAGCAGCCGGGCAGCGAGAGCTTCCTGCGCGGCCATGGCGGCGACACCTCCAACGCCGCCATCGCTGCCGCACGGGCCGGCGCCAGCGTCGGCTACATCACCGCCATCGGCCAGGACGCGCCGGGCGACAGCTTTCTGCAGCTTTGGGCGCGGGAAGGCGTGGACAGCGCCACGGTGAAGCGCGATGCCGGCGCGCCCACGGCGGTTTACTTCGTGACGCATGGTCCCGCCGGGCACAGCTTCAGCTTCCATCGCGCCGGCAGCGCCGCCAGCCGCTACAGCCCCGACGACGTGCCGGAAGCCGCGATCCGCGGCGCACGGATCCTGCACCTGTCGGGCATCAGCCAGGCGATCTCCGCCAGCGCCTGCGATGCCTGCTTCCACGCCATGCAGGTGGCGCGCGAGGCTGGCGTCGCCATCAGCTACGACACCAACCTGCGCCTGAAACTGTGGCCACGCGCCCGTGCCGCGGCGGTGATGCACGCCGCCATCGGCATGGCGGATTTCTGCCTGCCCTCGCTGGACGACGCCACCGAGCTGACCGGCCTGACCGAGCCCGATGCGGTGGCCGACTTCTACCTGAAGCTCTGCCCGGTGGTGCTGCTGAAGCTGGGCCGCGACGGCGCCATGCTCGCCACGCGCGAGGGCCGCAGCCGCATTGCCCCGCACCAGGTGCGCGCGGTGGATGCCACCGGCGCCGGCGACACCTTCGCCGGCAGCTTCCTGGCGCGGCACCTGGCCGGCGACACGCTGGCGGATGCGGCGCGCTACGCCAATGCCGCCGCCGCGCTTTCCACCACCGGCTACGGTGCGGTTGCGCCGATTCCGCGCGCCGATACGGTCCTCGGCTTGCTGCAGCGCAACATGCCCTGAGCAACTGCGGGTTTATTTCCGCACGTTACCGCGCTATGGCTGCGACATGCGCTCTCCCCTGCCCGCCCTGCTGCTGACCCTCTCGCTTGCCGCCTGCGGCAGCGGCGGTGGCGGCGCGCCGCAACCCGCGCGCAGCACGCAGTTGGACGTGGACCAGGTGAAGGCCAGCGCCCCCGTGGTGGGCGAACTGGTCCGCGCCGCCTCGGTCTGCGGCGTGCCGGTCTCCATCACCGCGCAGGACCGCGCCGCACGGATCGAGGGCGCGGCGCTGGACATCGCGGTGCGCGAGGGCGGCACGACGGCGCGCGACACCTACCTGCGCAGCGTGCAGCCGCCGAGCTTCGAGCCGCGCCGCCGTGGCCAGGACCGCGCGCAATACTGCAACCCGAAGCGGCTGGAGGTGGAGCGGATGGACGGCTTCCTCTCCGGCCCCGACGGCGCCGCGCTGACCCAGCGCGCCGAGGCGATCCGCGCCGGGCGCTAGAGCCTGATCGCCGCCGCCGCGAAGCGGCCGCTCGGAACTACCGGTTGGCCCCCGGTCGCAGCCGCAGCCCTGGCCGCAGGTTGGTGAAGGGCAACGTCGCCGGGTCCGCCACCACCGGGCCAGGCGCCGCCACCACCAGCACCGCGCTGCTGATCGGCTGGAAATCGGCGCGGAAATGCACGCTGGACTTCAGCGCCAGGATCTTCTGCGCCGCCGGCTGCACGCCGATATGCGTCAGGATCGCCTGGTCCAGCGCCTGCATCTTCCGCGTCACCACCACCACGCGCACGCCGGAGGAGACGCGGATCAGCGCCGCCGGCCCCAAATTGGCGGGGTTGCCGCGGCCCATCGGCCCGGTGCAGGTGAAGCGCCCGTCGGTCAGCTTCTCCACTACCGCCGTCACCGCCAGCGGCGCGCCATCGCTCTTGCCGCCCAGCAAAAGCGCGAGCGTCGCGCCCTCCCCCGCCGCATGGCAGGCGGCGGCGCTGTCCGCGTCGTTGATCAGGCACAGCACGGCGCCCTGGGCGTCCTGGCGGATCAGTTCCGCCAGCAGGCCCGTGGTGTCGCCATGGCCGCCGCCGCCCGGGTTGTCCTGGGTATCCGCCAGTACCACCGGCGCGCTGGCGTTGCGCGCCAGGGCCACCGCCTGCGCCACGCCATCGGCGGCTTCCAGCACATTGCCGTTGAAGTCCGGCTCATGCGCGTTGAGGTAGGCGCAGAGCGCCTCGGCCGCGGCATCCGCGGCCTCCTGCGTTTCGGCATAGGCGGAGACGGCCACGCCGCAGCCGGGGAAGTCGGCATAGGGAAAGCCGAAGCAATACGCCAGTTCATGCACGCCCTCGCCGGCTTCCAGCCGGGCGCGCTCGTCCAGCACCAGCGACATCGGCGGCACCATGGTGCATTGCATGGTCAGCGGGATCAGGAAGTCCACCTGGCGGAACGCCTTGGCGAAGGGCTTTCCCGTGCGGATGCGCTGCACCAGCAGTTCGGTCGCGCGGCCGCCGGCAAAGGCCTGGTCCACATGCGGATAGGTGCGGTAGGGCACCAGCACATCGGCCAGGTCCGTCATCTCCGCGGTCAGGTTGCAATGCGGGTCCAGGCTGGCGGCGATGGGCACCTCAGGCCCCACCACGGCGCGCACGCGGCGCAACACCTCGGCCTCGGCGTCGTCATGGCCCACGGCCACCATGGCGCCGTGCAGTTCCAGGAACACGCCGTCGATCGGCGCGCGCTCCAGCGCGTCGGAGAGTTCCGCCACCAGCAGCGCGGTGATGCGCTCGAACGCCTCGGCCGTCACCGGCCCCGCCGGGTTGGCCATGCACCAGACCAGCGGCACGATCTCGGCACCGGCGGCCTCGGCCGCGCGGATGGCGCCACTGCTGGGCAGGCTGGTCGGGCGCAGCGCTTCCACCAGCGTGGCCGCGCGTTGCAGGGCGGGGAAGCCGCCCGGCGTCAGGAACTGCGCCCAGCCCGTGGGCAGCGGCGCGAAGGAGTGGCTTTCGTGCTGGAAGCCGCCGATTGCGATCCTCACCGTACCACCCCCGCTTCCGCCAGCACCGCATCGGCCAGCACGCCCAGCGCCGCCGTTGCCCATTCCGGCGTGATGCTCTCGGCCTCGTTATGGCTGATGCCGCCATGGCAGGGGCAGAACAGCATCACGGTGGGCACCTTGCGCGCCATGTAGACCGCGTCATGCCCAATGCCCGTCGGCATGTCCTTGAAGCTGTGGCCACGCGCCCGTGCCGCCACGCGCAACCGCTCCGCCAATTCGGGCGCGAAGGGCATCATCGGCGAGTGCCAGAAATCCACCACCTCCACCTTCAGGCCGCGCTTGGCGGCAATCTCGGCGCCCTTGGCGTGGATCTGCTGGCGCATCAGCTCCAGCTGGTCCTCGTCGCCATGGCGCGTGTCGATGCTGAACCACACGCGGCTCGGCGCGATGTTGCGGCTGGACGGGTACACGTTCACCACGCCCACCGTGCCGCGCCCCGGTTCACCGGTGGGCGAGACGGCTGACAGCGCAATCTCCTCCACCGCACTGATGAAGGGCGCCGCGCCCATCATGGCGTCGTGCCGCCCGGCCATGATGCTGCCGCCGTGGCTTTCCTCGCCCAGCACCGTCACCTCGTACCAGCGCTGCGCCAGGGCGTGCGTGACCACGCCCAGCTCCAGCCCCTCATTCTCCAGCTGCGGCCCCTGCTCGATATGCAGCTCGAAATAGGCGCCCAGCTTCTGCAACTCCGCCGGATCGGCGCTGCCCTGCCAGCCGATCTTCCGCAGTTCGTCACCGAAGACCTTGCCCTCGGCGTCCTGCTTGCCCAGCACCTCGGCCTCGGTGAAGACGCCCATCGCCGCGCCGCTGCCCATCATGGGCGGTGAGAAGCGGGCGCCTTCCTCGTTGGTCCAGTTGATCAGCGTCAGCGGCGCCTCTGTCTCGGCGCCCGCCTCATGCAACGCGCGCATCAGCTCCAGCCCGGCCAGCACGCCCAGGATACCGTCGAACTTGCCGCCGGTCGGCTGCGTGTCCAGGTGGCTGCCGATGGCGACCGCCTTGCGCGAGGGATCGCGCCCCGGCCGGGTGAACACCATGTTGCCCACCCGGTCCACGCTCAGCGTCAGGCCACAGGCCTCGCCCCATTGCTGGAACAGCGCGCGGCCCTGGCCATCCAGATCCGTCAAGGTCTGCCGGTTGCAGCCGCCCTTGGCGGTGCCGCCGATCTTGGCGATCTCCATCAGGCTGTCCCACAGCCTGGCGCCGCTCAACGGAATGTTCGTGCTCATCGGATGCTCTCCACCCCACACCATTCGGCCATGGTGAGGGCAATGCTGCGGGTGATGTTCTGCATGCTCTCGACGCCAACGCTTTCGTCAATGCCGTGGATGTCCTGCGCATCCGGGCCGAAGCATGCAACCGGCGTGCCCTGGTACAGCACGAAGTGCCGCCCATCGGTCAGCGCCGGCGCGGGGTAGTCGCGCAGCCGCGCGCCGGCCACCTCGGCATAGCTGCGTGCGGCCAGTTGCACGATCTCGGCGGACTGGTCGAAGACGCAGCCCTCGGCCATGAAGCCCTTGAACTCCAGGCCCACCTTGCAACTCCCCAGCCGCGGGTCCTCGGCGGCCTTGGCGACCAGCGCCTCGATCTCGCGGGCCACCTTGCGCGGGTCGCGCCCGACCATGACGCCGACGCGCATGCCCAGCTTGGCCCGCGTGGCGACGCTGCTGTTCCACTCGCCGCCCTGGAAGGTGCCGAGGTTCACGTTGACCGGGTGGTTCACCCCGGCAAAGCTGGCATGAACCAGCTCCGCGCGGTTCATCGCGTGCTCGTATTCCTTGAAGGCGGCGGCCACCACGCCCGCGGCCTCGATGGCGTTGATGCCGCTGTGCATGTCCCGCACATGCGCCGGCCGGCCGGAAACCGTGACCCAGGCCCAGACCACGCCGACCTCGGCGGTCCACATCGCCTCCACGCCGGGGCCCGGTTCCGGCAGGATCACCGCATCCATCTTCGGTAGCGCCAGCATGGTCGCCAGCGCGCCATTGCCGGTGCATTCCTCCTCGATCACGGCCTGCAGCTGCACCGGGGCGGCGGGTTGCAGCCCGGCCAGTTGCAGCGCCTTGATGGCGAAGAGGTTGCTGACCAGCCCGGCCTTCATGTCACCGGCGCCACGGCCGTAGATGCGGCCGTCGCGCACCACCGCCTGGTAGGGCGGGCTCAGCCACATGTCGGCGGCGCCTTCCGGCACCACATCCAGGTGGCCGTTCAGCGCCAGGCTGCGGCCGGTGGCCGTGCGCGGCGTGTGCAACGCCACCACGTTGTCGCGCCCGGCATAATCGATCAGCGGCGGGGAGAAGCCGCGGTGGCCCTCCAGCTTCGAAACCTCCACCGGAATGCGCCGCACCGGCAGCCCGGTCTCGGCGAAGAGGCGCGCCATTTCCGCCACCGCGCCGTGCTCGCGGCCCAGCGTGCTGTCGTGGCGCACCAGCGCGAACAGCGCCGCCAGCGCCTCGGCCTCCAGCGCATCCACGGCGGCAAGGATCGCGCGGCGCGCGCCCGGGTCCAGCATCGGCATCTCCCACAAGGTCACCCCAAGGCTATCCGCCACCGCTTTGCCTGGACACCCCCGCTGGCGCGCGTACCATCCGGCAATGCGAAGCTTCCACGACCCCGGCCACGCCCAGCACGCCCCGCAATTCTTCCTGATGCGCGGCCAGGTGCGGCAGAACTACGAAATTCCCGCCCGGGCCGAGAGCCTGCTGGCCGGGCTGCACGCGCTGGGCCTGCCGCCGGAACTGGCGCCAGCCGCCACCGCCGCCCAACTGCAGACAGTGCATGCGCCGGACTACCTGGCCTTCCTGGAAGCCGTCGGCCCCGCCTGGGCGGCGCTGCCCAATGCCGGGCCGGAAGCCGTGGGCAACGCCTTCCCCACCGCCGACGCGCTGGCCAGCGGCGCCCGCCGCCCGGCTGGCCTGGTCGGCCAGGTCGGCTGGTACACCGCCGACGCCGCCTGCCCGATCGGGCCGCATACCTGGCAGGCCAGCATCGGCGCCGCCGGCGTGGCACTGGCCGCCGCCGCCGAGGCCGCCGCCGGGCGCCAGGCCTATGCGCTGTGCCGCCCGCCCGGCCACCACACCTACGCGGCGCGGGCCGGCGGGCATTGCTTCATCAACAACGCCGCCCTGGCGGTGCAGGCGCTGCGCGCCGCCGGCGCCGCCCGCGTGGCGGTGCTGGATATCGACAGCCACCACGGCAACGGCACCCAGGGCATCTTCTGGAACCGGCCGGACGTGCTGACCGTCTCGGTCCATGGCGACCCCGGCGGCTACTACCCCTGGTTCACCGGCTATGCCGAGGAAGTGGGCGGCGCGGGCGCCGAGGGCCGCAACCTGAACCTGCCGCTGCCCCTGGGCACGCCGGACGCCGCCTGGCTGGCCGCCGTGCAGCACGGCATCGCGGCGGTGCGGGCCTTCGCGCCGGAAGCGCTGGTCGTCTCGCTCGGCTTCGATGCGTCGGAGCACGAACCGCTGAACGCGCTGAACGTCACCGCCGAGGGCTTCGCCCGGGCCGGCGCCATGATCGGCACGCTCAGGCTGCCCAGCGCCATCATCCAGGAAGGCGGCTACAACGTGGACCTGTTGGGTACACTTCTCCAACGCTTCCTGACCGGCTGGAGCGAGGCATGAGCGCCGCCGATTCACGCCTCCGGGCACTGCGGCCCTCCGGCGATGGGAGGCGGGCATGAGCGACCTGCCGACGCTGGACACCCATATCGACATCCGCTGGCCCAACCCGCCGGACCCGGTGGCCGAGACCGCCATGCGCGTCGATTTCCCGAAGATGCAGCGGGGCAGCCTGCGCGCCGCCGTCTTCATCGCCTACCTGCCCCAGGGCAAGCGCGACGAGGCCGGGCACCTGGCTGCCGCCGAGCGGGCCGATGCCATGCTGGCGCATATCCGCGCCCGCGCCGATGGCAAGACCCGCCGCTTCTGCGCCACCGCCGCCGACCTGGCGGCGCTGTACGAGACCGATGCCCTGGGCGTCCTTTCCGCGGTGGAGAATGGCTACGCCATGGGCCGCGACCTCTCCGCCCCCGCGCGCTGGAAGGCGCAGGGCGCCTGCTACCTGACGCTGACCCATAACGGCCATAACGAGATCGCCGACGCCGCCATCCCGCGCCCGGAACTCGGCGACGCCGAGAGCGAGCATGGCGGCCTCTCCGCCTTCGGGCGCGAGGCGATCGGCGCGCTGAACCGGGCCGGGGTGATGGTGGATGTCAGCCATGTCGCCAAGCCCGGCATGATGCAGGCGGCGGAGCTCTCGCGCAGCCCGATCCTGGCCACCCATGCCTGCTGCCGCGCGCTGTGCGACCACCCGCGCAACCTGGATGACGAGCAGCTGGACATGCTGAAGCAGACCGGCGGGCTGATCCAGATCACCGCCATGATGTCCTTCCTCAACAAGACCCCACCGAATGGCCGGCACCATGCTTCGGTGGAGGACATGGCCCGGCACGTGGACTACGCCGTCGCCCGCATCGGGCTGGAGCATGTCGGCCTGAGCTCCGACTTCGATGGCGGCGGCGGCATCCAGGGCTGGAAGGACGCCAGCGAGACGCCGAACCTGACCCGGGTGCTGCGTGCCCGTGGCTATGACGACGCCGCGCTGCGCCTGCTGTGGAGCGGCAATTTCCTGCGGGTCTGGCGCGCGGCGGAGGCGGTGGCGGCTGGCGCCTGATCGTCGCCGGTGGAACCACCGGCGGCGTGCATCAGCCGCTCAATCGACCGCCCGGAACCCGTCAGACGCTGCTGTCTGCGCCTGACAGGCTCCAGGCCGCCGCAGGCTTTCGCTTCCCTCGCGGGCCCGGCCGGGGCAAAAGGCGGCATAAGCCTGTCCCCGGGAGGACCCGCCGATGATCACGCGCCGCGCCGCGCTGGCCATACCCCTGGCCGCGCCTTTCCTTGCCCGCCCTGGCTTTGCCCAGGCCTGGCGGCCGACCCAGCCCATCCGCATCGTCATCCCGGCCGCGCCCGGCGGCACCGCGGACATCTCCGCCCGGCTGCTGGCGCCGTTCTTCCAGACCCATTTCGGCGTCAACTGCGTGGCCGAGAACAAGTCCGGCGCCGGCGGCACCATCGGCACGCAGGAGGTGGTGCGCGCCACGCCGGATGGGCACACGCTGCTGCTGGGCAATATCGGCCCGCAATCCATTGCCTATTCGCTGTTCCGCGGCCTGCAGTACACGCCGACCAGCCTGGTTCCCATCGCCGGCACCGTGCGCGGGCCGAACGTGCTGGTGGTGCATCCCAGCGTCCCCGCCCATTCGGTGGCGGAGCTGGTGGCGGTGCTGAAGCGCGACCCCGGCAAGCTCAGCTTCGGCTCACCCGGCGTCGGCCAGAGCCCGCACCTGACGGGCGTGTGGTTCAACCAGGCCACGGGGACCGAGGCGATCCACGTGCCGTTCCGCGGCGCCGGCCCGGCGGCGATCGAGCTGGTGGCCGGCAACATCCAGTACATGTGGGACAACCTGACCAGCGGCATCCAGCAGATTCGCGCCGGCCGGGTCCGCGCCCTGGCGGTGTCCTCGGCCGAGCGCAACCCGCAGCTGCCCGACGTGCCGGCGGCGCGGGAGACGATCCCCGAACTCGCGGCCTTCGACGTGAACACCTGGTTCGGCATCTACGCCCCCGCCGGCACGCCCCGCCACATTGCCGAGGCGCTGAACCGCGCCATGTATGAATGGCACCAGACGGAGGCGGTGAAGGCGCGCTGGGCGGAGATGGGGGGCACCTCGCTCTACGGCACGCTGGAACAATTCGCCGCCTTCACCACCAATGAAATTGCCAAGTGGGGCGCGGTGATCCGCCGCGAGGGCCTGCAGATGGAGATCGGCTGATGCTGCTTCGTAGAACCGCCTTGGCGCTGCCCGCGCTGCTGCTGGCCCCCGCCGCCCGCGCCGAGAACTGGAAGCCCGGCCAGCAGCTCCGCATCATCGCCGGCGCCGCCGCCGGCGGCACCACGGACATCATGGGCCGCATGCTGGCGCAGCACCTGCAGGTGAAGTGGGGCACCCCTGTCGTGGTGGAGAACCGCACCGGCGCCGGCGGCACCATCGCCACCGCCGAGATCGTGCGCGCCCGGCCGGATGGGCTGAACCTGCTGTCGGGCAACATCGGCCCGCAGGCCATCGCCTATTCGCTGTACCGCAACCTGACCTACCGGCCGGACCAGCTGACCAACATCGCCGGCACCATCACCGGGCCGAACGTGCTGGTGGTGAATGCCGACAACCCCGTGCGCGACATGGCGCAATTCGCCGCCTGGCTGCGGGCGGAAAAGGGCAAGGTCACCTTCGCCAGCACCGGCGCCGGGCAGTCCACCCACCTGTCCCCGGTGTGGATGCTGCAGTTGCTGAATGCCGAGGCGGTGCATGTGCCCTACCGTGGCAGCGCCCCGGCGCAGACCGCCATGCTGGCCGGCGAATGCGGCTTCCTGGTGGACAACCTGACCGGCGTGATCGAGCAGATCCGCGCCGGCAAGCTGCGCGCGCTGTGCGTCACCAGCGCCGAGCGCAGCCCGGCCCTGCCGGATGTGCCGGCGGCGAAGGACACCCTGCCGGAGCTGCGGACCTACGAGGTGAACACCTGGTTCGGCATGTTCGGCCCCGCCGGCCTGCCGGCCGAGGTCACCAACGGCCTGAACGCCGAGATCAACGCCTGGCTGGGCCAGGCCGACACCAAGCGCCGCTTCGCCGAACTGGGCGGTGGCCCGCTGGTGAAGTCGCCGGCCGAGTTCACCAGCTTCGTGCAGGCCGAGATCGCCAAGTGGCGCACCGTGATCCAGAAGGAAGGCCTGCAGATCGACGCCTCCTGACCCCAGGCGCCGCTACGCCACCGGGGTTGAGCCGCAGTCGACCGCCCAGCCCGGCGCCACCCGGTCAGCCGAAACGCCGGTTCGCCACCCACCAGCGGGAGATCCTTCAGCCGGGCATTGACCCCAAAGCTGACCGCCAGGATGGTCAGCCGTACCAGCGGCACCGCCAGGCGCCGCCGTATCCTGGGGTTGACCATCGGCAGGGGTCCGGTAACTCAGGTTGCCGTTACCGGAGGGGCTGGGCGTAATGCAACTTTGGCTGGCGGCCACGCTGGCGGCGGCGCTGTTCCAGTGCTGGCGCACCGCCATGCAGCAGAAGCTGCGTGGCCAGCTCTCGGTCAATGGCGCCGGCGTGGTGCGCTACCTGTATGGCGTGCCGGTGGCGGCGGTGTACCTGGGCGTCTGGGCGCTGGGCCATGGCAGCACCCTGCCGCTGCTGAGCACGACCTTCTGGCTCTACACCCTGGGCGGCGGCCTCGCGCAGATCATCGCCACCAACCTGCTGATCATGGCCTTCGGCTTCCGCGGCTTCGCCGTCGGCACCGCCTATGCCAAGACCGAGAGCATCCAGGCCGCGCTGCTTGCCCTGGCGCTGCTGGGGGAGACGGTGTCGCTGCTCAGCTGGGCCGGCATCGGGCTGTCGCTGGCCGGCGTGCTCTACCTCTCCCTGGCCGGGCGCACCGGCAGCCTGCGGGAGGTGGCGGCGGCCACGGTGCAGCCGGCGGCGCTGTGCGGCCTGGCGGCTGGCTTCTTCTTCGGCGCGGCGACGGTGCTGATCAAGGGCGCCAACGTCACCCTGGACCTGGACGACAAGGTATTCGGCGCCCTGCTGACGCTGTTCCTGATGAACGGCATGCAGACGGCGCTGCAGGGGGGCTACCTGCTGGCGCGGGAGCCTGCGGAGCTGGCCAAGGTCTTCGCCAGCTGGCGCGACAGCCGCTGGGTCGGCGCGCTCTCGGCCAGCGGCAGCTCCTGCTGGTTCATCGCCTTCGCCCTGGCCCCGGTGGCGCTGGTGCGCTCCATCGGCCAGGTGGAAATCGTCTTCACGCTGCTGTTCAGCGCCTTCTACCTGAAGGAAACGCTGAAGCGGAAGGATGTGGTCGGCGCCATTATCGTGGTGGCCGGCGTGGTGCTGGTGGTGGCGGGGCGGTAGCCCCGCACCGGCCTCAGGCGGCGAACATCGCCTTGATCGCGGCAGCGTCCACATCCTCCACCCGCGCGGGGCTCCACTGCGCCGGCGGGTTGCCCTTGTCCACCAGCACGGCGCGGACGCCCTCGCGGAAGTCGGGGTGCGCGTGCACCACGCTGCGGGTCAGCGCCAGTTCCATCTCCAGGCATTCGTCCAGCGTCGCGCCGGCACCGCGGCGGATCAGTTCCAGCGAAACGCATAGGCTGGTCGGCGACATCCGCCGCAGCACCTTCACCTGCCCGGCCGCCCAATCGGTGCCCTCGGTCTCCAGCGCCTGGATGATCTCCAGCACCGTCGCCTTGCCGAAGCAGCGGGCAATGGCGTCACGCTGCGCGTGGAAGCTGCCTTCCGGCAGCGGCGCGGCAAACTGCTCCACCACCGTCGCATCACCACCCAGCAGCGCGTCCCGCAACTCCGGCAGGCTCTCCCGCAGCACGTAGTGGCTGGCCAGCCCGGCATGCACCGCGTCGGCGCCCTTGAAGCGCGCGCCGGTCAGCGCCAGCCAGGTGCCGATCTCGCCGGGGATGCGCGGCAGGATGTAGCTGGTGCCGACATCGGGGAACAACGCGATCGCCGTCTCCGGCATGGCCAGCAGCGCAGCCTCCGTCACCACGCGCGGGCCATTGTGCACGGCCACGCCGATGCCGCCGCCCATGCAGACGCCATCCATCAGGGAAAGCCAAGGCTTGCCGAAGCGGGCGATGCCGGCGTTGACGGCATATTCCTCGGCGAAGAAGGCCTCGACGCTGGCCTTGTCGCCATCGATCGCGAATTGGCGGATGCCGCGCACGTCGCCGCCGGCGCAGAACGCCTTGCCGCCGGCGCCTTCCAGCAGCACCAGCTTCACCGCGGGGTCGTTCTTCCAGGCATCCAGCGCCGCCTGGAAGGCGCGGATCATCGCCAGGTCCAGCGCATTCAGCGCCTTCGGGCGGTTCATCAGCAGGGTGCCAGCGGCGCCCTCGACACGGGCGATAATGCTGGGCTCGGTCTCGGACATGCGGCGTCTCCCCAGATTGGCAGACGCCGCGTTAGCCTAGAATGCGCCGGCGCGGAAGGCAGGCTACCGCTTGGCCAGCAGCCCCACCACGGCGGCGGTCAGCGCGGCGCCGACCATGCCCTTCTTGGCGGTCTGGCTGCGCAGCAACGGCAGCAGCATCAGGCCGCGCGTCGCCGTGTCCCCCACCTGGCGCAGCGCGTCGTCGCGCACCCGCTCTGCTTCCTCGGCCACATGGTCGGTCGCATGGCGGGCGGCCAGCCACCCCAGCAGCGCCATCAGCAGCAGGTCCACACCGGCGACGATCAGCGCCGCCAGTTCCGGCCCCTGCTTGCGGGACAGCGCGGCAAAGCCGGCCAAATGCAGCATCATCAGCAGCATCAGGCCGAACATCGCCGCCGCCACGCCCAACCCGCCCTGGATGGCATAGCCACGGCCGGTGCGGCGCCAGCGCAGGCCCTCGGCCTGGGCCGCCAGCCGCAGCAGGCTGATCAGGCGCATCGCGCCCTCCCCTAGCGGCGGTCGCGCGGATAGACGTAGGTGTTGCTGCCCATCAGCCGGCCCAGCAGATAGCCGGCCACGGCAGCAATCCCCACCGCCACCAGCGGCCGGTCGCGCACCTGCTCGGCAATGCTGTCGGCCTGGTCCTCGATGCTCTCGCGGGCACGGTGGGCGTAGTCCTGCACCGTGTCGGCGGCATCGCCCAGCGCCGGGGTCACCCGCTCGCTCATCAGCTTTTCCACCTGGCCCCGCAGCCGGGCGAGTTCGTCCTTCGCGTCTTCGGCCACGCGGCTGGCACCGGCGGCGGCCTGGTCCTTCAGGTTGCGGGCGTCGTTCGAGAGGTCGTTGGCGGCGCTCATGGCGTTCTCCTTCTCAGGCCGGAAATGGTCGGTCTGACGAACGCCGGTTCTGCGGGCGGGTTCCGATGCCGTTGACTCCAGCGCGGCCGGCGGCGATGCACGGCGCATGGAACAGGCAGGGCTGCGGATCGAGGGGCTGGGGCCGGCGCTGCGGCCGGGGCAGGTGCTGGCGCTGCTGGGCGAGGGCGCCGATGCCGTGCTGCTCGGCGTGGCCGGGCTTGGGCCGGCGACGCAGCCGGCCTTCATCGGCCCGGCGCCCCTGGCCGGGCTGGCGGCGCATCGGCGCGGGCTTGGCGTGGTGCCGCGGGCGACCGGCCTGCTGCCCGGGCTGGACGTGGCCGCCAATATCGCCTGGCCGCTGCGCCTGAACCGCACGGAGAAGGCCAGCCGCGTCGCCGCCGCGCTGGCCGCGCTGGGGCTGCAGCCGCTGGCCGGGCGCGCCATCGCCAGCCTTTCCCTGGCCGAGGCGCGCCGCGTGGCGCTGGCCCGCGCCCTGGCCACCCAGCCGGCGGCGCTGCTGCTGCAGGAGCCCTTCGCCGGGCTGGCGGCGCCGGAGGCCGAGGCGCTGGCCCTGCTGCTGCGCCGGCTGGGTCCGCCGGTGATACTGACCAGCGGCACCGGCACCGCCGCGCTGGCCGCCGCGGACCGCGTGGCCGTGCTGCACCAGGGCCGGCTGCTGCAACTGGCGCCGCCGCGCCAGGCCTATGCCCGCCCGGCGGATGCGCTGGTGGCGGCGCTGACCGGGGAAGCCAACTTCCTGCCCGGCCGCGTGGCCGAGGTCTTCGACGATGAATGCCGCGTGGCGCTGGCGGGCGGCGCGACGGTCGCGGCCATGCTGGGCACCGAGTTGCCGGTCGGCGCCCGCTGCCAGGTGATGCTGCGCCCGGAGAGCCTGGCCGTGGCCGCGGTGGCGCCGGAGGCGATGGGCGAAGGCGCGCTGGCCGCGACGCTGCGGCAGGCGGTGTTCCAGGGTGGCCAGGTGCGGCTGGACCTGGACCTGGCCGGCGGCCAGGTGCTGCTGGCCCGCCGCCCGGCCGGGCTGCGCCTGCCAGCCCCGGGGGAAGCCTGCGCGGTGGGCTGGGAAACCGGCCAGGCCCTCGCCTTCCCGGCCTAATAACCGCCGGCGGCCCGCCGGCGAAGCTTCGTGCACGCGCCTCCGCCCATCCTGCCCTGGCGGATGCGTCGCGCCGGCCCATCTGTACCGTACCGTTCAGGGAGAATTGCCATGTCCGCGATGAACCGCCGCACCGCGCTGCTGGCCGGCGCCAGCCTGGTCGCCACCGTCTTTGCCAGCCCGCGCCGGGCGCTGGCCCAGGCCGCGCCGACCGGCCCCTTCAGCCTGCCGCCGCTGCCCTATGCGCCCGCCGCGAACGAGCCGCATATCGACGCGCAGACCATGGAGATCCACCACGGCCGGCACCACGCCGCCTATGTCGGCAACCTGAACACGCTGGTGAAGGACCATTCCCAGGTGGCGGCGATGCCGCTGGAGCAGATTTTGGCCAAGCTGGGGGAGATGCCGGAGGCGATCCGCACCGGGCTGCGCAACAATGGCGGCGGCCATGCCAACCACACCATGTTCTGGCAGGTGATGGGCGGCAAGGGCGGTGCGCCCGCCGGCGACCTGGCCGCGGCCGTGACCCGCGACCTGGGCGGGCTGGACAAGCTGAAGGCGGACTTCAACGGCGCCGGCGCGCGGGTCTTCGGCTCCGGCTGGGTCTTCGTGACGACGGACCGCGCCGGCAAGCTGGCGCTGGCCAGCAAGCCCAACCAGGACACCCCGCTGATGGAAGGCCAGCACGTGCTGTTCGGCAACGATGTCTGGGAACACGCCTACTACCTGAAGTACCAGAACCGCCGCCCGGCCTACCTGGAAGCCTGGTGGAACGTGGTCGACTGGGCGAAGGTCGCGGAGCGCTACGCCGCCGCCAAGGCCGGCAGCCTGAAGATCTGAACCGCGACAGGCGCCGCCGGCGGTGGAAGGATGACCCCTTCCCCGCCGGAGGCGCCGCATGATCCCTTCCCTGACTACGCTGCTGGCCTGCCAGCTGGCCGGCGAGGCGCTGGGCCGGGCGCTGCGCCTGCCGGTGCCCGGCCCGGTGCTGGGCATGGTGCTGCTGTTCGGCCTGCTGCTGCTGCGCGGCCGGCTGCGCGGCCGGGCGGAGGTGCCCGACGAGTTCGGCCGCACCGCCGATGCGCTGCTGGGCAATCTCGGCCTGTTGTTCGTGCCCGCCGGTGTCGGCGTGGTGCTCTACCTGCCGCTGCTGGCACGGGACTGGGCGCCGCTGTCCCTCGCGGTGGTGGCGGGCACGCTGGCGACCGTCGCCTTCACCGGGCGGCTGGCGCAGTGGCTGCTGCGGCCATGACCGGCCTGGCGGAGATCTGGGTCTACCTGGCGCGGGAGCCGCTGGCCGCGCTGACCGCGACCCTGATGGCATGGCTGGCGGCGCAGCGGCTGCACCGGCTGCTCGGGCGGCACCCGCTGGCCAACCCCGTGCTGTTCGCCGTGGCGCTGCTGGCGGCGGGGCTGCTGTGGAGCGGCGTGGCCTACCGCGACTATTTCCAGGGCGCGCAGTTCGTCCACTTCCTGCTGGGCCCGGCGACGGTGGCGCTGGCGGTGCCGCTGTACCGGCAATGGCAGCTTGTCAGGCAGAGCGCGCTGGCGGCGGCGGCCTCGGTGGTGCTGGGCGGCGTCTTCGCGGCGGCGTCCGGCGTGGCCCTGGCCTGGATGCTGGACGCGGCGCCGGAGGTCACCGCCTCGCTGGCGCCGCGTTCCGTCACCACGCCGGTCGCCATGGGCATTGCCGAGCAGCTGGGCGGCCTGCCTTCGCTGACCGCGGCCGTGGTCATCCTGTCGGGCATCGTCGGCGCGGCGCTGGGGCCGGCGGTGCTGGACATGGTGGGGGTGAAGGACTGGCGGGCGCGGGGCCTGGCGATCGGCACCGCCGCGCATGGCATCGGCACCGCGCGGGCGTTGGGCGTGAATGCCACCGCCGGGGCCTTCAGTGGGCTGGCCATGGGGCTGAATGCCCTGGCCACCGCCCTGTTCCTGCCGCTGCTGTGGCGGCTGGTGATAGGGTAGGCCGGGGCGGCAAGCCACCCCGGCCTGGCCCGGCTACTGCAGGTCCAGTTGGACCAGGTCCAGGAACCAGCTCTGCGCGCCGATGAAGCCCCGCACGCGCCGGCTCATCGCCCGCGGGTTCAGGTCGTGCACGATGTAGAGCCAGGGGGGATTGTCCACCAGGCGGGTATGCGCGGCGGCCAGGGCGGTCTGCGCCTCGGCCGGGGTCTTCGCCGCCTCAACCGCGGCGATCGCGGTGTCGAACCCCGGGTCGGTCCATTGCTGCCAGTTGAAGCCGTTGGGCGCGAAGGCCCCGCGGGTGAAGTAGCGCACCATGATGCTGGCGTCCGACGAGGGCGAGGACGGGTTCAGCGAGACCGAACCGTTCAGCACCGGCGCGCCGGGCGGGCTGCGCGTCGCGGTCAGCAGCGTGTTCCACTCGGCCACCTCGAACTCCACCTGCACGCCGCAGGCTTCCTTCAGGTTCTGCTGCAGGAACTCGTTCATCGGCAGCGGCAGCATCTGGCCGGAACCGCTGGTGGAGATCATCACCTTGAAGCGCAGCGGGTTGGCGGCGGTGTAGCCGGCCTCGGCCAGCAGCGCGCGGCCACGGGCGGGGTCGAAGGTGTAGCGGTGGGTGGGCGTGCCGAAGGCCGGGTCGGTCGCCTTCAGCCAGCCGACGCTGGGCTCCGCCGTGCCGTTCAGCAACTGCACCAGGCCGGCGCGGTCGACGCAGTAGTTCAGCCCCTGGCGGGTCCGCACGTCCGAGAACGGCGTGGTGCCGGCCTGCTGCAGGAACCAGGGCCAGATATGCGGGTAGCTGCCGGTGGTGACGTTGAAGCCCGCCTGGCGCAGGCTGGGCAGGCTGTCTGGCGGCGGCACCTCCACCCAATCCACCTGGCCGGAACGCAGGGCGGCGAGGCGGGCGTTGGCGTCGGGGATCGGCAGCAGCAGGATCCGGTCAAGCTTGGGCACCCGGGCGCGGTCCCAATAGCCCTCGTTCTTCGACAGTTCGGCCGACTGGCGCGGCACGAAGCGCGTCAGCCGGAACGGCCCGGTGCCGGCCGGCGCGGCGGCGGTGCGCGACCAGTCGCGGCCCGCGGCCTCCCAGCTCTGCGGGCTGGTCATCAGCAGGTAGACGACCATGTAGGGGAAGTAGCTGGCCGGGCGGGTGGAGGAGATCGCCACGGTGTGGTCGTCGATCTTCTGGTAGCCGCCCATGATCGTCACGCGGGCGCGGGCGGTGCCGCTGCCCTGCGGCTCGAATTGCGGGCTGTCGTTCTTGAACAGCCGGTCCAGGTTCCAGATGACGGCATCGGCGTTGAAGTCGGTGCCGTCATGGAACTTCACGCCGCGGCGCAGGTGGAAAATCCAGCGCTTGGGGTCGGCGGGGTCCTGCTCATAGCGCTCGGCCAGGCCGGGGCGCAGCGTGGCCAGCCGGTCGGTATGGGTCAGGTCCCACAGCACCAGCCCCTCGAACACGGGGTAGCCGAGGAAGCGCATGCCCTCGAACCCGTTGTTCGGCGCGCCGGTGGTAATCGGCACGTCGGAGGCGGTCATGGCGATGCGCAGCACCTTCTGCTGCGCCAGGGCCGGCACCTGGCTGGCCAGCAGGGCCGCGAGCGCAAGCCCGGCGGCACGTTTCAACAGCTTCATCGTCCCGGTCTCCCGTTGGTCGGGACCGTTTGATGCAAGGGGCGTGCTAACGAGAACGGGCGCCGGGGGAATGCCCCGACGCCCGCTTGTTGCCGCCAAAACAGGCAGTGGATGCCTACTGCATGTCCACCGTGTTGAGGTCCACGAACCAGCTCTGCGGGCTGACGAAGCCGCGCACGCGCCGGCTCATGGCCCGCGGGTTCAGGTCGTGCACGATGTAGAGCCAGGGGGCGTCGTCCACCAGGCGCTCATGCGCCTGCCGGATCTGCTGCGTCGCCCGCGCCGGGTCGCGCTCCACCTCCAGCGCGCCGAAGGCGGCATCGAAGCGCTGGTCGCGCCAGTGCCCGGCATTGGAGCCCGCCGGGGAGAAGTTGGCCGAGAGGAACCAGCGCGCCATCTGCGAGGGGTCCGACGAGACCAGCGAGATGTTCACTGCATCCGCCCCCAGCCAGGCCGGCTGGTCCGGCGCCACGCGCAGCGCGCCCAGCAGCGTGTTCCAGTCCACCACGTCGAAGGTGACCTCGACGCCGCAATGCTCCTTCAGGTTGGCCTGGACGAACTCGTTCATCGGCAGCGGCAGCATCTGGCCGGAACCGCTGGCGGAGATGCCGACCTTCAGGCGCAGCGGGCGCTGGGCGCTGTAGCCGGCCTCGGCCAGCAGGGCGCGGCCGCGCGCCGGGTTCAGCGTGTACTGGTTCTGCGGCGTGCCGAAATTCGGGTCGGTAGCCTTGAAGAACCCAACCGCCGGCTCGGCGGTGCCGTTCAGCAGTTGCACCATGCCGGCGCGGTCGATGCAGTAGTTCAGCGCCTGGCGGACGCGCACATCCGCGGTGGGGCTGCCGGTGCGGCCGGGGCCGAACACCCAGGGCCACACATGTGGGTAGCTGCCGGTGGTGATGTTGAAGCCGGCGGCGCGCAGGCTGGGGATGGCGTCGGGCGGCGGCACCTCGATCCAGTCCACCTGGCCGCCGCGCAGGGCGGCGAGGCGGGTATTCGCATCCGGGATCGGCTGCAGGATGATGCGGTCCAGCTTGGCCACCCGGCCGCGGTCCCAATACGCCTCGTTGCGGGTCAGCTCGACCGACTGGCGCGGGGTGAAGCGGGTGATGCGGAACGGCCCGGTACCGGCCGGCGCGGCGGCCAGGCGGGTATAGTCGCGCCCCGCCGCCTCCCACGCCGCCGGCGAGGTGATGGGCAGGTAGACCGACAGATAGGGGAAGTAGGAGATCGGCCGCGCCGTGGTGATCTCCACCGTGCGGTCGTCGATCTTGCGGTAGCCGGTGATACCGGGCACCCGGCCGCGCACCACGGCGGCGCCGGCGGCATCGAAGTTCGGGCTGTCGTTCTTGAAGTAGCGGTCCAGGCTCCAGATCACGCTTTCAGCGGTGAAGTCGCTGTTGTCGTGGAACTTCACGCCCGCGCGCAGGTGGAAGCGCCAGACCTTGGGGTCGGCGGCGTCCTGCTCCCAGCGCTCGGCCAGGCCGGGGCGCAGCGGCGCCAGGCGGTCCGTATGGGTCAGGTCCCACAGCACCAGCGTTTCGAACACCGGGTAGCCGAGGAAGCGCGTGCCCTCGTAGCCCTGGTTCGGCACGCCGTTGGTGATCGGCACATCGGCCGCGGTCATGGCGATGCGCAGCGTCTTCTGCTGCGCCAGCGCCGGCGCGTGTTGCGCCAGCACGGCAGCAACGGCCAGCCCGGCCAGATGGAACATTCTCACGTCGGCAACCCCCGCAGGATAACAACGGGGGTGCCGATGCAAGGCGCGTGCTAGCGCCCGTCAGACGCCCACGGCAGCGCGAGCCTCAGCGGGTCTGCGCCTGGCTGATCGCCGGCGGGGCGCGGTCGGCGTACTGCTTCTTCAGCACCGCCTTCCACACCTTGCCCGTCGCGGTCATCGGCAGCGTGTCCACGAACTCCACCGCATCCGGCGTCCACCACTTGGCGATGCGGCCTTCGTAATAGGCCAGGATCTCGGCTTCCGTCGGGTTGCTGCCGGGCTTCGGCACCACCAGCAGCAGCGGGCGCTCATCCCACTTGGGGTGGTGCATGGCGATCACCGCCGCCATCGCCACCTTGGGGTGGCCCATGATGGTGTTCTCCAGCTCGATGCTGGAAATCCACTCGCCGCCGGACTTGATGACATCCTTGGCGCGATCGACGATCTCCATCACGCCCAGCGCATCCACCGTCACCACGTCGCCGGTGCGGAACCAGCCATCATCGGTGAACACGTCGTCGCCGGTGCGGTTGAAGTACTGCGCCGCCACCCAGTTGCCGCGGATCAGCAGCTCGCCGAAGGCGACGCCGTCGCGCGCAACGTCGCGGCCCTCGGCATCCACCACCTTCAGCTCCACGCCGAACAGCGGGCGGCCCTGCTTCTTGGAATAATCCAGCCAGCGGTCGTCGTCCCAATCCGCATTCTCCGGCTTGCGGACGTTGACGGCGCCGAGCGGGCTGGTCTCGGTCATGCCCCAGGCATGCATGATCTTCACGCCGTATTCGCCGAAGAAGCCCTCGTTGATCGGCTTGGGCAGGGCGGTGCCGCCGACGGTGAAGCGCGGCGGATTGGTGAAGCGCTTCTCCGGGTTCGCCCGCAGCCATTGCAGCAGGGCGGTCCAGATGGTGGGGACGCCGGCGCTGCCGGTGACGCCTTCCTCCTCGAACAGCGCGAACAGGCTGGCCGGGTCCAGTCGCGGCCCGGGCAGCACCAGGCTGGCACCGGCCATGCCCGCGGCATAGGGAATGCCCCAGGCGTTCACGTGGAACATCGGCACCACGGGCAGCAGCACGTCGGTGGCGCTGGTGGAGAAGCAGTCCACCTGCAGGGTGGTCAGCGCGTGCAGCACGGTGGAGCGGTGGCTGTACAGCACGCCCTTCGGCTCCCCCGTCGTGCCGCTGGTGTAGCAGAGCGAGGAGGCGCAGCGCTCATCGAAGACCGGCCAGTCGATGCTGTCCGGCTCACCGGCGATCAGCGCCTCCTGGCTCAGCAGTTCCACCTTGCCGACCAGCTTGCCTTCCTTCGGCACGCTGCCGGCCTCGCCCATCACCACCACCGCCTTCAGCGTCGGCGGCAGGCGGTCGGCCACCGCCTCCAGCGCCGGCAGCAGGGTGGGGTCGATGAACAGGTGGGTGTCGGCGGCATCGGTCAGGATGAACACCAGCTGGTCGGCGAAGAGCCGCGGGTTCACCGTGTGCATCACGGCGCCCATGCAGGAGACGCCGTAGTAGATCTCCAGGTGGCGATGCTCGTTCCAGGCCAGGGTGGCGATGCGCTCCCCCTGCTGCACACCACGCTTGGCCAGCGCATGCGCCAGCTGGGCGGCGCGGGTGGCAATCTGCGGCCAGGTATGGCGCACCCGGCTGCCATCCGGCCGCACCGAGACGATCTTGGCGCCGCCATGGTTGGCCGCGGCGTGCTTCAGGATGTCGGAGATCAGCAGCGGCCGGTCCATCATCAGCCCATGCAGCGGGGCCGGGGCGGGCGCGGCGGCAGCAGCGGAGGTGGCAGCGTCCGGCGCGGCCGCCGGGCGGTTCTTGAACAGGCCAAACATGGTGAACGTGTCTCCCGACGCCTGGGGCGCCCCGTTTTTCGTTGTATCGGCAGGCATAATGCAGGCTCGGCGCTGCCGCTTTCAAGCGAAGCTTATTCGGCGCGGATGCCGGCCTGGCGGATCAGGTTGCCCCACATCGCCGTCTCGCGCTCCAGCAGGCCGCGCAGTTCGGCCGGGCCGCCCTGCTGCAGGATCACCCCTTGCTCGGCCATGCGCGCCACCAGGGCGGGGTCGGCATTGGTCGCGCGGAGCGCGGTGCTGAGCTGCTGGATGATCGGCTGCGGCGTGGCGGCCGGCGCGAACAACCCCTGCCAGAACACCGCCTCGAAGCCCGGCAGCGTCTCCGCCAGCGGCGGCAGGTTGGGCATGGTGGGGTCGCGCGTCAGGGTGGAGACACCCAGGCCCCGCGTCGCGCCCTCCCGCACCGTCGGCAGCGCTTCCAGCACCGCCTGGAACATGGCCTGGATCCGCCCGGTCCGCAGGTCCAGCAGCGCCGGGGCACCGCCCCTGTACGGCACATGCGTCACCTCGATGCCGGCGCGCTGGGCGAACAGCGCCTGGGCCAGGTGGTTGACCGCACCGGTGCCGCTGCTGCCGAAGTTGAGCTTGCCCGGGTTGGCCTTGCACCAAGCGATCAGCTCGGCGGCATTCCGCACCGGCAGGTCCGGATGCACATGCAGCACGAAGGCGTGGGTGAAGACCGGGCCGATCGGCGCCAACTCCTTCAGCGGCTCCTTCGGCGTCAGGTTGGGTTGCAGCGCCGGGTTGATCGCCAGCGTGGTGGTGCCCATCAGCAGCGTGTAGCCGTCCGGCCGGGCCTGGGCCGCCGCGGTGGAGGCCACGGCGGTGGCGGCGCCGACCTTGTTCTCGACGATGAAGTTCTGCCCCAGTTCGCGGCCCAACCGCTCGGAGACGGCGCGGCTGGCGGTATCCGTCACCCCGCCGGGCGCGTAGCCGGACAGCACGCTGACCGCGCGGCTGGGGTAGGCGGCCTGGGCCAGGGCCGGGCGGCCGAGCAGCAGGGCGGGCAGGGCAAGGGCGTGGCGGCGCAGCATGGTCGTTCTCTCCCGGTATTGCCGCAGCCTTGCCCTGACCGGGCGCCGGCGGCAACCAGGATCGTGCCGCCGCTCGCGCCAGGCGTCAGCGGTCCAGGAAGATCTCCACCCGGCGATTGCGCGCCCGCCCCTCCGGGTCGTCATGGCCATCCCGCGTGTTTGGGGCCACCGGCTCCTGCTTGCCGCGGCCCTCGGCCTGCGCCGGTGGCAGGCCGCCCTGCCCGGCCAGCCAGGCCTGCACCGCCGCCGCCCGGCGTTCGGACAGCGCCTGGTTGTAGCCATCGGCGCCGATGCCGTCGGTATGGCCGACCACCCGCAGCGCCCGGGGCTGGCGCTGGCGCACCAGTTCCGCCACCCGGCCCAGCGCCTCGGTCGCCGCCGGCCGCAGCTCGGCCTTGTCGAAGTCGAACAGCACGTCGTTCTGCAGGGTCACCACGCTGCCCTGGGCGGTCGGGCGCTCGATGACGACATTGGCGCCCTGCACCTGGGCGGCGGCACCGGCGGGGATCTCCACCTGGCGGCCATCCGGCGTGGTCACCGTGGCGCTGCGCGGCTGCGGCGGCGGCACGGGCACCTGCACGGTGCCGGTGGCGCGGTCCTGCGCCTGGGCCGGGGCCAAGCCCATGGTCAGGCCGGCCAGGATAAAGCCGGCGGCAACCAATGCAGCGGCAAGTTGTCTGGGACGCATGGGCAGGCTCCGTCATGGGCGCTGATGCCTCAAACGTCATGGCCGGCTGGGTCGGCGCGGCTGCGCCAGATCAATTCCAGCTGGGTTCTGGCAGTATATGCAGCGCAGCAATTTTCGTTTTCGAAGGGTTTCTCATGGACAGTCTGCCAGTCTCCCAGAAGGTCAAGGTCACCGCCATCGCCGGGGACGGCATCGGCGCCGAGGTCATGCGCGCCACCCAGCAGGTGCTGGCCGCCGCCGGTGCCCAGGTGGAATGGGAGGACGCCATGGCCGGCGCCGAGGCCTTCCGGAAAGGCATCGTCACCGGCACGCCCAGGGACACGCTGGACAGCATCGAGCGCTGCGGCGTGGCGCTGAAGGGCCCGCTGGAGACCCCGGTCGGCTTCGGCGAGAAATCCGCCAATGTCAGCCTGCGCAAGATCTTCGAGATGTACGGCAACATCCGCCCGGTGCGGGAACTGCCGGGCATCCGCACGCCGTTCAGCGGCCGTGGCATCGACTTCACGGTGGTGCGGGAGAACGTGGAGGACCTCTACGCCGGCATCGAGCACATGCAGACGCCCGGCGTTTCCCAGGCGGTCAAGATCATCTCGGAAGTCGGCTGCGAGCGCATCAGCGAGTTGGCCTGCGCCCTGGCGCTGGCGGAAGGCCGCAGCAAGGTCACCGTCGCCACCAAGGCGAACATCCTGAAGCAGACCGAAGGCATGCTGAAGACGGTGGGGGAGCGCGTGGTCAAGCGCCACGCCGCGCTGACCCATGAGCACATGATCGTCGACAACTGCGCCCACCAGATGGTCATCCGGCCCGAGCAGTTCGATGTCTGCGTCATGACCAACATGAACGGCGACATCCTGTCCGACCTGGCCGCCGGCCTGGTGGGTGGCCTGGGCGTCGCCCCCTCCGCCAACCTGGGCGACACGGTGGCGATGTTCGAGGCGGTGCATGGCTCCGCCCCGCAGATCGCCGGCAAGGCGCTGGCCAACCCGACGGCGCTGCTGCTCTCCGCGGTCATGATGCTGCGCCACATCGGCCATTTCGACGTGGCGGCGAAGGTGGAGCACGCGCTGTACGTGACGCTGGAGGAAGGCCGCGACCTGACCGGCGACATCGCCGCCCCGGGCCAGGGCGCTTCCACCTGGGCCTATGTGGAACGGGTGATCGCCAACCTGGGCCGCACCAGCGCCAAGGTGCCGGCGCGCGAATACCGCCCCATCGCCATGCGCCCCTGGCCGCGCGGCACCTGGGCCCGCGCGGTGGCGAAGCGCGAGCTGGTCGGCGTGGACATCTTCATCGAGAGCCTGCTGGAGCCGCAGGCGCTGGGTGCCGGGCTGGTCGCGGCGATGGCGGGCAGCCCCTTCGCGCTCAAGCTGGTCTCCTCCCGCGGGGCGCAGGTTTGGCCGGTGGCGCAGCCGCACACCTTCGTGGTGGACCATTTCCGCGCCCGCTTCATGTTCACCGCGCCGCCGCAGGGCGACGCCTCGGCCGCGATCGCCGACCTGATTGCCCGGGTCGGCCGCGAGCACAGCTGGATGCATGTGGAGAAGCTGCAGCGCTTCGACGGCGCGGATGGCTTCACCAAGGACCAGGGCGAGGATTGAGCCTTGCCCGGCCGGGTGGATACCCGCCCGGCCACGGCGAGACTGACGCCGATTTAACCCGCCGCGCCGCGATTTTGCCACGGCGCGCCGGCTAGGCTGCGCTCCACCGGGGATCCGCCCCGGCGGGGAACGTCGCCATGCGCCGCCTGACCTGCGCGCTTCTGCTGGGCGCTGCCCTGCTGGGGCAGGGCGCCGCACGCGGCCAGCCGGCCTCGCCCCCGGCCCTGGGCAAGCCCGCGCCGCTGCTGCCGGAAGCCGCCGCCCCGCCTCCGACCCTTATCCCGGACCAGACGGACCCCGAGGCGGAACGCCCGGACCCGCCGGCCCTGGCCGGTCGCCTCGCCCGGCTGGAGGGCGCCAGCCAGGTCCGCCTGCCCGGCAGCACGGACTGGCAACCCGCCGAGCGCAACCTGCCCCTCACCTCCGGCCAGGCGATCTGGACCGGCCCCGGCGCCCGCGCCGCGCTGCAATTCGCCGGCCTGCGCCTGGCGCTGGAAAGCGACAGCCGGCTGGAACTGGTCCAGGCCGACGACAGCGGGCTGGCCCTGGTGCTGGCCCAGGGCAGCCTGGTGCTGCAGCGCCCGCCCGGCGGCCCGGCGCTGCCGGTGCGCGTCACCACCCCGCGCGGCGATGCGGTGCTGGACAGCCCTGGCGAGCTGCTGGTCCAGGCCGGCGCCGAGGACCGCCCTACCCGCTTCGCCGTGCTGGCCGGCCAGGCGAGCGTGGTGGCCGAGGGGTTGGAGCCGCTGCCCCTTGCCGCCGGCGAGGCGGTGGCGCTGACCGGCACCACCCCGCCCGAGGTGGCGCGCGAGCCCGCCGGCGCGCCGCCACCGCTGCTGGCCTGGGCACAGGGGCTGGGGCCACGCGGCAACCTGCCCGCCGCCGTCACCGGCATGACCGGGGCGGACGACCTTTCGCACCACGGCAAGTGGGTCCAATCCGCCGAACATGGCGACCTGTGGCTGCCGCCGGTGGAACCGGGCTGGGCGCCCTACCGCCAGGGCCGCTGGACGTACCTGGACCCCTGGGGCTGGAACTGGGTGGACGACGCGCCCTGGGGCTTCGCGCCGTTCCACTACGGCCGCTGGGTGGAATGGGATGGCGGCTGGGCCTGGGCACCGGGGCTGGCCGCGCCTGGCTACTGGCCGGTCTATGCCCCGGCGCTAGTCACCTTCTTCCCCGGGGTCCGGCCGGGGTGGCTGGGCTGGGCGCCACTCCGGCCCTGGCAGGCCTACCAGCCGCCCTACTGGGTCTCGTTGCCCTGGTTCCGCCGGCTGAACCACGGCCATGTGCGGGACTGGACGGCGACCGAGGCCTGGTGGCGCCAGCATCGCTTCGCCCCGCGGGCGGGCAGCTACCACGCCGCGGCCACCACGCTGGCGCCCACCGGCGGCTTCGCCGGCGGCCGGCACATGGCGCCGCATGCAGGCACGGTGGGCGGGCCGGTGCTGTCGCGGCCCGGCCTGGCGCCGGCCGTGG
>CANGNF010000035.1 GCA_947455205.1 Acetobacteraceae bacterium
ATCGGCTGGAGCTACAAGGTGGACCTGGCCAAGGACGCCGGCACCGATGGCGATGGCCGGCTGCCCAGCGAGACCGACTTCCTCGGCGGCGAGGGCGGCGACATCGCCGGGCGCGGCATCTACGCGCTGCGCGACGAGACGGTGTTCTTCAACATGCTCTGCCTGCCCGCCAAGGCCGCGCTGCCGCCGGCGGTCTGGGCCGCAGCGGCGCAGATCTGCACCGAACGCCGCGCCATGCTGATCGTGGACCCGCCGCCCAGCGACGGCACGCCAGCCTGGGGCGATGTCAACGCCGCCGCGGAATCCTACCAGGGCGGGTTGTTCGACAGCATCGGCGACAACCGCCGCAACGCGGTGCTGTACTTTCCCCGGCTGCTGGCGGATGGCGACGACGGCCCGCGCACGGAATACCCGCCCTGCGGCGTCATCGCCGGCATCTGGGCGCGCACGGACGCGCAGCGCGGCGTCTGGAAGGCCCCGGCGGGCACCGAGGCGGCGCTCAACGGCGCCACCGACCTGACGGTGACGATGAGCAACCTGGAGAACGGCTTCCTCAACGTCCTCGGCATCAACTGCATCCGGCGCTTTCCCATCATCGGCCAGGTGGTCTGGGGTGCCCGCACCATGCTGGGCGCCGACGCGCAGACCAGCGAATGGAAGTACCTGCCGGTGCGGCGCCTGGCGCTGTTCCTGGAGGAATCGCTGTATCGCGGCAGCCAGTGGATCGTGTTCGAGCCGAATGACGAACCACTCTGGGCGCAGGTCCGGCTGAACTTCGGCGCCTTCATGCACACGCTGTTCCGCCAGGGCGCCTTCCAGGGCACCACGCCGAAGGACGCCTACTTCGTGAAGTGTGACCGCGAGACCACCACGCAGGACGACATCAACCGCGGCGTCGTCAACATCGTGGTCGGCTTCGCGCCGCTGAAGCCGGCCGAGTTCGTCGTCATCCAGTTGCAGCAGATGGCCGGGCAGATCGAGGTGTGAGGCAAAAATGGTCCAGTTCACCGTCAACGCCCAGCGCTTCGACCCTTATCGGAACTTCAAGTTCCGGGTGAAGTGGGACGGCCGCTACGTCGCCGGCATCAGCAAGGTCGGCGCGCTGAAGCGCACGACGGAAGTGGTCAAGCACCGCGACGGCGGCGACCCTTCCAGCAGCCGCAAGTCGCCGGGCCGCAGCGAATACGACGCCATCCAGCTGGAACGCGGCGTGACCCACGACCTGGACTTCGAGCAATGGGCCAACAAGGTCTGGCACTACACCGCGGGCCTGGGCAGCGAGACATCGCTGAAGGACTTCCGCAAGGACCTGATCCTGGAGGTCTACAACGAGGCGGGCCAGTTGGCGCTGGCCTACAAGATCTACCGCTGCTGGGTCTCCGAGTACCAGGCCATGCCGGACCTGGACGCCAATGCCAACGCCGTGGCGATCCAGCACCTGAAGCTGGAGAACGAGGGCTGGGAACGCGACGTCGACGTGAAGGAGCCGACCGAGCCCAGCTTCGTCGTGCCGGCCGGATAGCGCCGATGGCGCCGGACCTGGCTGAACGCTTGCTTGCCGCGCGGGACCAGGCCGCCGGTGCCTCGGCGCCCGCACGCAACCTGGCGCTGCTGGCCGCGGCAGGTGCTGGTGAGGCCGGGTTGCCCGACCTGCCGGTGGGCACCTGCGACCGCCGCCTGCTGGCGCTGCGCCAGGCGCTGTTGGGCGACCGGCTGGCCGCGGTGGCGGACTGCCCGGCCTGCGGCACCATCGTGGAAGCCACGCTCGCCCTGCCGGCGCTGGCCTTGCCGCCCGCCGCCGCCGGTACCGTGACGGTGCGGGAGGCCGGCTGGACCGTGACGGCGCGGCTGCCAACCCTGGCCGACCAGATCGCCGCCGCCACCGCGCCAGGGTCGCAGGCGGCGCGGGCGCTGCTGCTGGCGCGCTGCGTGCAGCAGGCCTCTCCCGGCCTGGCGGAAGACCTGCCGGAGGCGGTGGCCACCACGCTGGCCGGCGCCATGGCCGAGGCCGACCCGCAGGCCGACATCGAGTTGCTGCTGCACTGCCCGGCCTGCGGCGCCGAGGCGCTGCTGGCCTTCGATATCGGCGGCTTCCTGTGGCGCGAGCTGGACGCCTGGGCCGACCGCCTGCTGCACGAGGTCCACAGCCTGGCGCTGGCCTATGGCTGGAGCGAAGCCGCCATCCTGGCGCTGCCGGAACGCCGCCGCCGGCATTACCTTGGGCTGTTGGCGGCATGAGCGACTTCCTCGGACGGCTGGCGCGACGCAGCCTGGCGCCGCCGCTGTTCCGGCCCCGCCCTGCCACGGCCTATGAGGCGCTGCTGGATGGTGGGGTGGGTGGGGAGTTGGATGCGCTGCCCTCGGCGACGGCAGCGGCGCCTGCCTCCAGGCCGGTGGCGGTGAAGAGGGACGACCAGCCGCTGGCGCCCGACACGGGGGCAGCATTGCAGGATGCGACGGCGGAGGAGGCAGCCGCACAGGTTCCGGTGCCGGTCCAGGCCAACGCAGGGCCGTCGCCAGCACCGACTGCGCCGGCCGTCCTGGGCGATGCCGCAAGCGTCGCAGCACGAGACCTCGCTGCCGCGCCTGCGGAGCTTGCCCAGGTGAAAGGCGCACCGACGCGCGCCGGTCCAACGCCCAGGAAGACTGCCCTGCCAGCGCCACGCTCGCTTCCACCGGTGCCTCCGGCGGTCGCCGCACCAATGCCGTTGCCGGCGCAAGCTGCGGCCCTGAACCTCCATGCCGAACCGCCGAGGTCTGCGGGCAGCCCCGCGCAACCCCGATCGCCCGCAGGCGGCGCTAGCGTCATCGCACCATCACCCCCAGGCTTCGCTGCATCTGACCCCGCAGCGGACCCATCCAGCACGCCGGCAAGCGTTGCACCGGCCGGTGCCGCAGCGTCCGTTGTCGCACCGGCCAGCAGCGTATCCGCCACCTTCACGGCGACCAGCATCGCACCAGCCAGCCAAGCCGCCTCGCTACCCCCGCGCGCTGCGCGACCTCCGCCGCAGCACCACGCCGCCGCACCCACGGCGCCACCGGCACCCGACATCCACGTCACCATCGACCGCATCGACATCCGCGCGGCGCCACCACAACGCGCCTCGCAGCCCGCGCCACCGCCGCGCCCCGCCAGCATGTCGCTGGCGGATTTCCTCCGCCGCCGGGCCGGGCAGCCATGAGCAGCCCGCTCGCCATCGCCGCCGTCACCACCACGCTGCGGAACCTGCTGGCGCGCGGCCTGGCACCGGATGCGGAACTGGCCGACGCCACCATCACCATGCAGCCGCCGGACCGCGCCCGCGCCGCCACCGCCACCGGCAACCAGCTCAACGTCTTCCTGTACCAGGCCACCCCCAGCGCCGCCTGGCGCAACCGCGACCTGCCCGCCCAGGTGCACGCCGGGGAGCCGACGCAGCCGCCGCTGGCGCTGAACCTGTTCTACCTGCTGACCGCCTATGGCCGCGACAACGACGCACAGCGCCCGTTCAGCCACATGCTGCTGGGCCGCGCCATGAGCATCCTGCACGACCACCCCGTGCTGGGCGCCGCCGAGATCGCCGCGGCCATGCCGGACAGCGACATCGGCACGCAGCTGGAACGCGTGCGCCTGACACCGCAGCCGATGCCGCTGGAGGACCTTTCCAAGCTGTGGACCGCCTTCCAGGCCCAGTTCCGCGCCAGCGTGGCCTATGAGGCCGCGGTGGTGCTGATCGAGAGCACCAGGCTGCGCCGCGCGCCCCTGCCGGTGCTGCGCCGGGGCGAGGCCGACAGCGGCGCGCAGGCGCTCGGCAGTGCCATTCCGCCCTTCCCCGAGATCACCGCGGTGGAGCCGCCCGGCCCGGCCGAACCCGGCGCCACGCTCACGCTGCTTGGCCATGACCTGGGCGGCACCCAGGTGGAGGTCCAGCTGGAAGCCACCAGGCTGAGCTTCCGCAGCAGCTTCCCGGCCACGAGCGTGGCCGAAGACCGGGTCACGCTGCGCCTGCCCGCCGACCTGCCCGCCGGCATCCACGGGCTGACGCTGCACTACGCGCAGGGCAGCACGGCGCGGCCCAGCAACACGGTGGCGCTCAACATCGCCCCCGCCATCACCGCGGGGTTGCCGGTGACGATGCGCGCGGCTGGCGGCGCGCTGACGCTGGGCCTGGCCGCGCCGATCATGCCGGGGCAGCGCGCCTACCTGCTGCTGGCCGACCAGGTCTTCCCCGCGCCGCCGAATGCCAACGCCACCAACAGGCTCCGCTTCCAGCTGCCGCCGCTGCCGCCCGGCCAGCACCCCGCCCGGCTGCGGGTGGATGGCGTGGACAGCGCCGTGGTCGCCGACCGCAGCGCCCGGCCGCTGCACTTCGACCCCCGCTGCCTGGTCACGGTGCTGCCATGAGCAGCGGCCTCGGCGCCGCCCTGGCCTGGCTGCGCGACCGGCTGGAAGCGCTGGCCGCCACCGACGGCCCCTTGCCGCCGCAACCCGGCCCGGCGCACGCCCTGGCGCTGTTCGGGCAGGAGGAGGCGCTGCCCCGGCTCTCCGCCCGCCTTGGGCTCTCGGCGTTCGAGGCGGACCTGCTGCTGCTCTGCCTCGGCATGGAACTGGACACCTCCATCGGCACACTCTGCGCGCTGGCCCAGGGCGACCCGTCCAGGCCCTGGCCCTGCTTCGCGCTCGGCTTCACCCTGTTCGCGCAGCCCGGCTGGGAAGCGCTGTCGCCGGAACGCCCGCTGCGGCGCTGGCATCTGCTGGAGGTGATGCCCGCCGGCGGCCAGCCGCTCATCGCCTCCCCGCTCAAGGCCGAGGAGCGCATCGTCAACCACCTCAAGGGGCTGGAACACCTGGACGAGCGGCTGGCGGCGCTGCTGCTACCGCCCGAGGTGGAGGCCGCGCTGCCCTTGCCGCCCTCGCAGTTGCCGGCGGTCGCGGCCATTGCCGCGCACTGGCAGCGCGGCGAGCCACTGCAACTGCTCGGCGCCGATGCCGGCAGCAAGCGCCTGGTGGCCGGGCATGCCGCCGCCCTGGCCGGGCGCCCGCTGTACCGCTTGGGCGCAGCGCTGCTGCCCGCCGCGCCGGCGGAAGCCGCGCTGCTGGCCCGGCTGTGGCAGCGGGAGACGCTGCTGCGCCCGCTGGCCCTGCTGCTGGAAGCCCCCGAAGCCGATGCGCTGGAGCCCGGCCTGCGCCGCTTCCTCGACCAAGCCGGACCCGGCGTGCTGCTGGCGGTGCGGGAGCGGTTGCCCCGGCTGGACGGCCCGGTGCTGGCCGTGCCCAAGCCCAGCGCGGATGACCAGCGCGCCTGCTGGCTGGCGGCGCTGCCGGGCCGGCCCGAGATGGCGGCACGGCTTGCCGCGCAGTTCGACCTGGACGCCACCACCATCGCCAGCCTGGGCGCCAGCCTGACCCCGCTGCCGGACGCCGCCGCCTGGGATGCCTGCCGCGCCGAGCTGCGCCCGCGCCTGGGCGGCTTGGCCCAGGTCATCACCCCCGGCGCTGGCTGGGACGACATCGTGCTGCCGCCGCCGCAACGGGCGCTGCTGCGGCAACTGGCGGACCAGGTGCCGCACCGCGCCGCGGTCCACGCCGCCTGGGGCATCGACCGCGCCGGCGCGCGCGGCGGCGGGCTCTGCGCCCTGTTCGCCGGGGAAAGCGGCACCGGCAAGACCATGGCGGCGGAGGTGCTGGCCGCCGAGTTGCAGCTGGACCTTTGGCGCATCGACCTCTCGGCGGTGGTCAGCAAGTACATCGGCGAGACCGAGCGCAACCTGCGCAGCCTGTTCGACAGCGCCGAGGCCAGCGGCGCGATCCTGTTCTTCGACGAAGCCGATGCGCTGTTCGGCCGCCGCAGCGAGGTGAAGGACAGCCACGACCGCTACGCCAATATCGAGGTGAACTACCTGCTGCAGCGGATGGAGGGCTATCGCGGCATCGCCATCCTGGCGACCAACGCGAAGGCAGCGCTGGACAATGCCTTCCTGCGCCGGCTGCGCTTCGTGGTGGACTTTCCTTATCCCGGCAGGGCGGAGCGCGCGCAGATCTGGCGCCGCGCCTTCCCACCCGGCGCGGCGGCCGCGGGTATCGACTGGGACCGCCTGGGCCGACTGCCACTGACCGGCGGCAGCATCCATACCGCCGCGATCAACGCCGCCTTCCTGGCAGCGCACCAGGGCGTCCCGGTCGGCCTGGCGCAGATGCTGGCGGCGGCGCGGCAGGAGTTGCTGAAGCTGGACCGCCCGCTGAACGAGGCGGATTTCGTCGTCTCGCCCCGGCTGGAGGCAGCCGAATGACGCTGCACGTCAACATCGGCCGCGTGGTGGTGGAGGGTGCAGCCTTCGGCGCGCCGGAGGCGGCCCGGCTGCAACAGGCGCTGGTGGCCGAGCTGGGCCGCCTGCTGGCAGGCACACCGCCCGCGCCAGGCCCGGCGCCCGCTGGCGTGCCCGAAAGTGCCGGCCGCCAGGTGGCGCAGGTGGTCCATGCCAACCTGCCGGGGCCCCGCTGATGGGCGCGCTCCTCGCCCCGCCCCGGCTGCGCCGCCGTTGCGCCTGTGCCGCCAAGGGGCGCGGCGCGGACTGTCCGGACTGCGCCAGGCCGGAACTGCGGCGCCACGGCACCGGCGCCGGCCCCGTGGCGCTGCCCGGCCTGGTGCGGGACGTGCTGGCCAGCCCCGGCCAGCCCCTGGCCCCCGGCGTGAGGCGCTGGGCGGAGCCGGGCTTCGGCTGGGACTTCAGCCGGATGGTGGTGCACAGCGGCGCGCAGGCGGAAGCATCGGCCCGCGCGGTCGGCGCGGTGGCCTATGCCGCCGGCGACCATGTGGTGCTGCCCCCCGGCTACGATGCCGCCCCGCTGCGCCCGCTGGTGGCGCATGAGCTGGCGCATGTGGTCCAGGCCAATGGCGCCCCCGCCAGCGCGGTGCACCAGGTAGGCGACGCCGCGGCGCCCGAGGAGGCGATGGCCGACGCCGCCGCCGCCCGCGTCTTGGCCGGGGCCGCGGGCGCTGCCGCCATGCCGGCGCGACCCGCGCTGCGCCGGCAACTGGGCCTGGGCTGCGGCAAGGAACGGCCGCCAATGAACACCGCCATCATCGGCGTCTTCGAGCACCAGGCGATCGAGGGCGAGTACGAGGCCAGCATCCCTTCGGCCGAGCGCGAGTTCAGCATCCCCGGCTCCGGCGGCGCCTGCCGCACCGGGGCCATGGGCTGGGCCGACCTGGCCAATCCGGCAACGCGCGAGCTGTTCGAGATCAAGCCCGACAACCCCGGCGGCATCGCGCAGGCGGAAGAGGAAGTGGCCTGCTACGTGCAGCAGGCCATGGAGCATTGCGGCGGTGTCTGGCGGCCGGGCATGGCGTATTTCGACCGGCCGATCCTGGACCAGGGCGACCGCCAGCTCTGGGCGCGCCTGGGCGCACCTGGCGCCATCGTCTATCGCTGGCAGCAGCGGCAGCGGTCGCGGGCGATGGAGTTGGCCATCCTGCTGGCCATCGCCGCAGCACTGGCGGCCGCGGCGCGCGCGGCGGCACGCAAGCTGGCGGACAACGCCGGTGGGCCGGTGGAGGCCTTCGTCAGCATCCTCGCCGCCGTCGCGGTGCTGGCGTTGGGGGAGCGCGAGGCCAAGGCGGGCACACAGCGCACCGACGACGACCCGTTGGTGGCGCTGGCCCAGGTGCTGACCGATACCGGCCGACCGATGCCGCCGGAGATCGAGGCGCTGCTGCGCGAGCACCCGGAATTGCGCACGCTGGTCGAGTTGGAGGCAGCGCGCCGCCGCCGGGCCGGTGGCGCCACGGCGCCGGGCACGGCGGCAGGCGGCACCGCCGTTGCCGCGCCGAAGCCGCCGGCGGGCACGACGCCCGGCGCGGATGGACAGGCATCGCCCGGTCAGGCACCCGGCCGCGCCGAAGCCGGCGGGACCGCGACGTCGCCATCCGCGACGGCCCCGCTGCCGGCCCAGCCCGCGCCGGCCCAGCCCGCAGGCGGCGCGCCGAAGCGGGCCACTTCCGAAGCCGGCCCCAGCTACTGGGCCAACCTGCAACTGGTGCTGGACAGCCCGCTGGCGCGGACGGTGCCGCCCGGCTCGGCGCAGTTGTTCTGGCCGCCGGGCACCAGCGCGGCCAGCGCCAGGCCCGGGCAGAAGGTCATCGGCACCCATGTCGGCCAGGACAAGGCAGGGCTGCGCTACGCCTTCCAGCTGGAATTCGAGGTGGTCTCCAACCAGGGCGGCGTGGTGCAGGCCAAGGTGACATGGGGCGGCCCGATGCTGCTGGGCGACGGCCGCCACCTGGCCGCCGCGCCGGGCTTCGCGCCCGGCCGCACCTTCCCCATCAAGGCCATTGCGGAGTGATGCGATGACGGGCTTCCCCGGCTCCCCCCGCGTTGCCCGCGGCGCCATCGTCGGGATCGACATCTTCAACCCGCTCGCGAGCGTCTGCGTCTTCCAGTACAACCCGGACAGCCTGAGCCGCACGCTGCAACCCAGCATGGGCGGCGCCGGCGGAGACCGGCAGGAGACGCTGCGGCTGAACGGCGCGCCGGTGGAAACCATCCGCCTGGAAGCCGAGATCGACGCCACCGACCAGCTGGAACAGGGCGACGCGCAGACCGCCCAGCTTGGCATCCACCCACAGTTGGCGGCGCTGGAAATGCTGATCTACCCGAAGAGCGCGCTGGTCATCGCCAACACCATCCTGCTCGCCACCGGCACCATCGAGATCATCCCGCCGATGGCGCCGATGGTGGTGCTGATCTACGGCGCCAAGCGCGTGGTGCCGGTGCGGCTGACCGAGTTGGCCATCACCGAGGAAGCCCACGACCCCGCGCTGAACCCGCTGCGCGCGAAGGTGCAGCTGGGCCTGCGCGTCCTCAGCTATAACGACCTGCCGCTGGAACACCCGGGCTACCACCTGTTCCTGGCGCACCAGGTGGTGAAGGAGGCCATGGCGACCATCGGCAGCGTCGGCAACCTCTCAGGCGTCGCCGGTGGCGACCTGCGGCTGCTGTGAGGGCGCGCGATGATCGACCCCACCAGCCGCTACGCCACGCTGGAGGTTGCCAGCTTCACCACGCCGCAAGGGCGGGAGGTGCGCTACCTGCGCCGCCGCCTGCTGCCGCAGCCGCGCGACATGCAGCAGATTGGCCAGGCCACCGTTGGCGCCGGGGAGCGACTGGACCTGCTGGCCGCGCGGGTGCTGGGCGACCCGCTGCAATACTGGCAGCTCTGCGACGCCAACGACGCCATGCGGCCGAACGACCTGGTCGAGCGGGCCGGCCGCGTGCTGCGCGTGCCGCTGCCCCGGCCGCCGGGCTGACCGCCATGCTGGAATCGCTGCTCGGCATCCGCATGACGCTGCTGATCGGCCCCACCATCGCGGTGCCGGCGCCGCTGCCGGTGCTGGAAGCCCTTTCCGGCGTGGAGGTGACGCTGCGCCAGGAAGGCCGCAACGGCTTTCAGCTGGAGTTCACCCTGGGCCGCGGCCCGCTGGAGCTGCTGGACTACACCCTGGCCGCGCTGCCGCTGCTGTGGCCGATGAACCGCGTGGTGATGCAGGTCTGGCTGGGCGTGATGCCGGAGGTGCTGTTCGACGGATTCATCACGCATCGGCAGGTGCTGCCCGGCCACAGCCCCGGCGAGGCGCGCATGATCCTCTCGGGCGAGGATGTGCGGGTGATGATGGCGCTGCACGAGATCTCGATGCCCTGGCCGGCCATGCCGCACCACGTGCGGGCGCAGGCCATACTGGCCAAGTATCTGCTGTACTTCGCCAGCCCGCCGGTGGTCCTGCCGCCGCTGCAACTCTCCGTGCCGCTGCCGAATGAGTGCATCCCCGCGCAGTCCGGCACCGACCTGGACTATGTCGAGGACCTGGCCGAGCAGGTCGGCCACGTCTTCTACGTGGAGCCGGGCCCGCTGCCGATGACCAACACGGTGTACTGGGGCCAGGAAAACCGCCTGGGCAAGCCGCAGCGCGCGCTGTCCACCAACATGGGCAGCAGCACCAACGTGGAGCAGATCAGCTTCGGCTACGACGCCATGCAGCCGCTGATGGTGCTGGGCATGGTGCAGGATGCGCGGCTGGGGGTGATGCTGCCGGTGGTCGGCACGCCGCCGCTGCAGGTGCCGCTGGCGCCGCTGCCGGCCATGGCGACGCAGGGCGCCAACCTGCGGACGGTGCAGGTGAAGCACGGCGGCAATACCGACCTGCCCACCGCCATGGCGCGCGCCCAGTCGGAAACCAGGCGCAGCAGCAACGCTGTGGTCGCGCGCGGCGAGTTGGATGCACTGCGCTACGGCGCCCTGCTGCGCGCCAACCGCCTGGTGGGCGTGCGCGGCGCCGGCGCCATGCATGACGGCTTCTGGCTGGTGAACGAGGTCACCCACAGCATCCGTCGCGGCAGCTACAGGCAGTCCTTCGTGCTGGCGCGAGAGGGCTTCGGCCCGCTGCTGCCCGTGGTACCGCCGCTATGACGGAACGCCATCGCCATTGGGGCAAGTTCCGCGGCACGGTCGTCAGCACCGTGGACCCCATGCTGAAGGGCCGGCTGACGGCGACGCTGACCCTGGGCGGCGCGCCGCTGACCGTCGTGGCCGAGGCCTGCGTGCCCTACCCCGGCTTCTACGCCATTCCGCCGGAAGGTTCGGGCGTGTGGATCGAGTTCGAGGAAGGCAACCTCGACAAGCCGATCTGGTCCGGTTGCTGGTGGCATGACGGCGAGTTGGCGACGCTGCTGATGCCGGACCTGCCACCGCCCACGCCGGCAACCGCGCCGAAGACCGTGGTGCTGGCGGCAGTGCCGGTCGGGCGCGGCATCGCCACGGCGCGGCTGAAGCTGGCCGCTGCCTCCGGCAAGGCAACCTTGGAAAGCGTGCTACCGCCGGCCACGCCGGCGCTGCCAAGCGCCATTCGCATCGGCGTGGATGGCGTCGAGCTCTGCTACGGCCCGAACAGCATCAAGCTTTCGCTGCTTAGCGTGGATATCGACAAGGGCGCGCTGACCATCACCCCCGTCCCGATGCCGTAGGAGCAACCGACATGCCCGGCTTCCTGGTGCATCGCGGCGCCGTCATCACCTGCTCCCATGCCGGGCCGGCGACGCCGACCCTGCCGGCCTCCCGCGTCAAGGTCTCCGGCATGCCGGTGGTGACGCAGCCGATCCCCTTCGTCGTCACCGGCTGCACCCAGGCCGCCGCCTTGCTGCCGTTCTGCGTCTTCGGCCAGGTGGTCATGGGCGCCTTGCAGGTGAAGTCGGAGGGCGCGGCGGTGATGCTGGCGGCCAGCACCACCCTGTGCGCCCCAACCGCCACGCCGCTGCTGGTGCTGACGACGCAGATGCAGGTGAAGGGCCGATGAGCGCCACCGACATCGCCTGGCCCTACGGCTTCGACGCCGCCGGCCGCACCGCACGCGCGGCACCGGAGGCGCATATCCGGCAGATGCTGGAACAGCTGCTGTTCACCAATGCCGGGGAGCGGGTGAATCGCCCCGACTTCGGCAGCGGCCTGCTGCAACTGGTCTTCGCCCCCAACTCGCCGGAGTTGGCCACCGCCCTGCAGTTCAACATGCGCGCCGCGATCCAGCGCTATCTCGGCGACCTGATCGACCTCAGCGCGCTGGAGGTCAGCAGCGAGGACAGCACCATCCGCATCAACCTGCGCTACGTCATCCGCGCCACCGGCACGGCCCAGGCGGCGCAGTTCGTGCAGCAGGGCTGAGCCATGACCCGCCGCGACCTGCTGCGCCACGCCGAGGACCTGAACGGCCTGGACCATGTGGAACTGGTTGCGGATGGCTGCACCCTGTTGCTCAGCTTCATCAAGCCGCCGCCGGAAGGCGTGCAGCCGCGCAACATCGTGCTGGAAGGCGACAACCCGCCCGGCATCACCGAGGTGACGCTGCGCAGCGGCCTGGACGAACAGCCCGACGACCTGCTGGCGGTGGCGCTGGACCGGCGCGGTGGCCATGGCGCCTATCGGCTGCGCCTGCGCGACGTGCCGGGGCTGGACCCCTACTACGCCTGCGCGCCCTTTCGCTTCCGGCTGGAGGAGACGACGGCGCTGGACTGCGTCGCGCCGGCCCCACCGGAGCCACCGCCGCCACCGGCGCCCGAGATCGACTACCTCGCGCGCGACTTCGCCAGCTTCCGCCAGCTGATGCTGGACCGCCTGGCCTTGACGCTGCCGGCCTGGCAGGAGCGGCACATCCCCGATATCGGCATCGCCGTGGTGGAGATCCTGGCGCATACCGCCGACCACCTGGCCTATTGGCAGGATGCGGTGGCGACCGAGGCCTATATCGGCACCGCCCGGCTGCGCAGCTCGGTCCGTCGCCACGCCCGGCTGGTGGACTACCCGATGCATGAGGGCTGCAACGCCCGCGCCTTCATCCACCTGGCCTGCGAGGCCGACACGCGCCTGCCCGCCGGCAGGTTGCAGGTCGCCACCGCTGATGGTACCGCGGTGTTCCTGCCGGTTGGGCCTGAGCCGCTGGCGCTGCACGTGGCGCAGAACGCCATGCGCCTGCACGATTGGGGCGAGCCGACCGGCACGCTGCCGCAAGGCGCCACCGCCGCGACACTGGTGTGCGACGGCGCGCTGCATCTGGCCCCCGGCGACCTTCTGCTGCTGGAAGCGGTGGACCCCGCCGATGGCTCGCCCGCCGCCCTGGCGCTGCGCCACGTGGTGCGGCTGATCGAGGTTGAACCGGACCAGGACCCGCTGCTGGCGCTGCGCCTGGTGCGGCTACGCTGGGCGGCAGCGGATGCGCTGCCCTTTGCCCTGCCCTTTGCCCGTGACGGCGCCACCCTGGCCGTGGCGCGTGGCAACCTGCTGCTGGCCGACCACGGCGCCTGGACCAAGCTGACCCTCCGCCCGGGAGAGACGCTGCTGGACGCGCCGGCCCTCGACTTCTCCGCGCCACTGCCAGCGCCCGAAACGGCCGCCAGCGCCATGCTGCGCCCGGACCCGCGCCAGGCCAGGGCGCAGCTGACCATCGCCAGCACCGCGCCGGGCGGCCAGCAGGACTGGCGACTGGTGCCGGACCTGCTGCGCAGCGACGCCCGCGACCACGACGTGGTGGCCGAGCCCGAGGCGGATGGCAGCATGCGCCTGCGCTTCGGCGCCACGAAGCCCGCGCCCGGCAGCAGCTTCAGCATCGCTGCCCGACTGGGCAACGGCCCCGCCGGCAATCTGGGCGCGGACCGCCTGACCGTGGCGCTGCTGGGCGGCCAGCCCGCCCCCGGCCTGCACCCGCGCAACCCGTTGCCCGCCAGCGGCGGCATCGCGCCGGAAGCGCTGGAAAGCGTGCGCCTGCGCGCCCCCCGCGCGCTGCACAACGTGCTGCTGCGGGCGGTGACGGAGGACGACTACGCCGCCATCGCCGGCCAGCACCCGCGGGTGCAGCGCGCCGCCGCCCGCATGACCTGGACCGGCAGCCGCCAGTTGGTGCGCGTGGCGCTGGACCCGCTGGGCGGGCAGGACGCCGACCCCGCCCTGCAGGCCGAGGTCACCGCGCTGCTGGCGCCCTGCCGCCGCATCGGCCATGTGCTGGAGGTGGTCGGTGCCAGCTACGTGCCGCTGGTGGTGGTGCTGGACGTCCAACTGGCGCCGCACGTCGCCCGGGGCCAGGTGCGGGCGGGGCTGCTGGCACGCCTCGGCAACGGGTTGCTGGCGGATGGCAGCCGCGCCCTGTTCCACCCGGACAATCTCAGCTTCGGCGAGGCCGTGCATGCCAGCCGCATCCTGGCCGCCGCGCATGGCGTATCCGGCGTGCTGGCCGCGACGCTGCTGCGGCTGGAACGGCAATATGAGGGACCGAATGGGGAGGTCGCCGCTGGCGTGCTGCCGGTCGGCCGCTTCGAGATCGCCCGCCTGGCGCCGCAGCCCGGCCGCCCCGGCCGCGGCCACCTGACCCTGCGGCTGCGAGGCGGCCGATGAGCGACCGCCCCGCCCTGCCCGCCATCGCCCGGCGCAGCGCCAGCTACGCCACCAGCCTGGCCGCCATGCAGGCGCGGCTGGCGGCGCCTGACCTGCCCGCGCTGCACGCGCTCCGCACCCGCGACCCCGACGACCCGACCCTGGCGCTGCTGGACGCCTGGGCGGTGACGGCGGAGGTGCTGGGCTTCTACGAGGAGCGCATCGCCAACGAGCACTACCTGGCCACCGCCACCGAGCAGCGTTCGCTGGTGGAACTCGCCCGTCTGGCCGGCACCGCCCCGCGCCAGGCGCTGCCGGCGCAGGCCTGGCTGTCCTACACCGTCATCAACGACGGCGTGATGGAAATCCCCGCCGGAAGCGCGGTGCAGAGCCTGCCCGGCGACGGCGCCCAGCCGCAGTTGTTCGAGACCGGCGAACCATTGCAGGCTCGCGCCGCCTGGTCCCGCATGGCCGCACGGCAGACCCAGCCCCAGGTGGTGGACGAGACGACGACGACCCTGTGGTTCCAGGGCGCTGCGCTGGGCCTGCAACCCAACGGCCTGCTGCTGCTGGTGCCGGACGATGGCGAGCCGCGCGCGGTCCGCATCGGCACCGTCATGCCGCTGGCGGCGCAGGACCGCACCTGCGTCACCCTGCAATCCCTGCCGCCGCCAGTGCCGCAGCGCCGCGCCTGGCGCACGCCGTTCGAGACCGCGCGGGCGCTGGTGGCGCCGCTGTCGCGCCCCGCCGCCGGGCACCCCAGCAGCCCGCAGCGGCTGGAGCGCAGCGCCACCGAGGCCTTCGACCCCACCGACGACACGGCGATGAGCCTGCTGGCCGCGCTGCACCCTGCCGCCGCCGGGGCGCTGCGCCGCGCCGTGGCCAACAACGCCCTGGCGCCGGGCCTGCCGTGGCAGGTGCTGGCCTTCCGCGTCCATGCCGGGGTGTTCGGCAACCAGGCCCCTCGCCGCCAGGTCGGGCCACCGCCGGCCGCTTCGGTGGAATGGACGTTGAACGATGCCGATGCCCAACCGCGCGAGGCGCTGGCTGCGACGCTGCGCGAGGCCGGCGACAACCTGGCCATCAGCTTGGCGCTGGGCGGCAACCCGCCGGTCTCGACCACCGTGCAGCGCGATGGCCAAATGGTGGACCTGGACTACCCCGCCGCCGACGAAAAGCTGGCCATCAGCTTCGGCGATGCCGGGGTGGAGCTGGTGTTCCGCGCCCGCGACGCCAGCATCACCCTGGCCCTGCCACGCGGCACGCCGACGCTGACGCTGACGCAGAAGGGCGACAGCCTCGGCCCGGTGACGCTGCAATCCAGCGGCCCGCGGGGCGAACGCATCCTGGCGCTCAGTGGCAGCTTCGCCAGCCGCGCCCCGGCCCGCTTCACCGAGGTGCCGACCGAGGTGGCGCTGGACACCACCTACGACGCCGTGGTGCCGCAAAGCTGGGTGGTGCTGGACCGCCCTGGCGGCCTGCTGGTGACCAAGGTGGCCAAGGACGGTGTCCGCAGCCTGTCCCGCGCCGACTACGGCATCACCGGCAAGGTCACCCGGCTGACGCTGGACCAGCCTTGGATAGCGCCGGAGGACAGCTTCGCCACCATTCGCGGCACCACGGTGCATGCCGGCCCGGTGCCGCTGCTGCTGGCGGAGGAACCGATCCCGGACCCGCTGGCCGGTGACAGCATTCCGCTGGCCGGCCTGCAGGAAGGGCTGCAGCCCGGTCGCTGGCTGGTGGTGGAAGGCGAGCGCGCCGACGAGGCCGCCGGCATCCGCGCCGCCGAGGTGGTGATGCTGGCCGCTGTGAAGCAGGTGGCCGCGCCGGACCGCCCGGGCCAGGCGCTGTACAGCGTGCTGAGCATCACCGAGCCGCTGGCATATGCCTACAAGCATGAGGGGCTGGTGGTGCACGGCAATGTCATCAGCGCCAGCCATGGCGGCGCCCGCGTGGAGGTACTGGGCAGCGGCGATGCCGGCCAGGCCTTCCAGCGCTTCACGCTGCGCCAGGGCGCCGCCGCCCAGCCGGCCGGCCTGGCCGGTGGCGGCACCGAGCCGCTGACGACGCTGGACATCACCGTCAACGGCATGCCCTGGACCGAGGTGCCGAGCCTGGCCGAGGCCGGGCCGGATGACCGGGTCTATGCCGTCCGCGCCGATACCGCCGCCGGCACCACCAGCATCCTGTTCGGCGATGGCATCACCGGCGCCCGGCTGCCGACCGGGCAGGAGAATATCCGCGCCGCCTATCGCAGCGGCGGCGGCCCGGCCGGCAATGTCGGCGCCGGCCAGTTGACGCTGCTGGTCAGCCGCCCGCTGAACGTGGACAGCGTGACCAACCCGCTGCCCGCCAGCGGCGGCGCCCCGCCGGAGCCGCCCGAGGACGCACGCACGCGCATACCGCTTGGCCTGGCGGCGCTGGACCGGCTGGTCTCGGTGCAGGACTACACCGACCTGGCGCGCTGCTTCGCCGGCATCGCCAAGGTGGCGGCGGTGGCGCTGCCGCGGCGCGGCGGCACGCTGGTGCATGTGACCTTCGCCGCCGCCGGGGGTGGCCTCCCGCCGCTGGGCCTGGCTGCCGGCCTGCAGGCTGCGCTGCGGCAGCGTGGCGACCCGGCCCAGGCCGTGGCGGTGGCGCCCTGCCGGCTGAAGCTGGTGGTGCTCGCCGCCGCCGTGGCGCTGCGGCCCGGCGCCGCGTGGGAGGACGTGGCCCCCGCGATCCGCGCCGCGCTGCTGGCCAGGCTCGGCTTCGCCCGGCGAGAGATTGCCCAGCCGGTGCATCGCAGCGAGGTCATCGCCACCATCCAGGCGGTGCCCGGCGTGGCCTGGCTGCGACTGGAACGCCTGGCCTTCCTGGCCCCTGACTTCAACGCCGAGGACCTGGCCGCGCTGGGCACCGCGGGCGTGGCCGACATCTCCGCCGCACGCACCGCCGCCGGCAGCAGCATCATCCCGGCCGAGATCGCCTTCCTGCCGGACGGCATCCCGGACCTGATGCAGTTGCGGGAGATCCCGGCATGACCGCCGACCCCGACCGGCTCTGGCTGCTGCTGCCGCTGGTGCTCCGCCAGCAGGACGAGGCCAATGGCGGCCCGCTGCGGCAACTGCTGCGGGTGATGGCCGAGCAGGCCGACACGCTGGAAGCCGGCATCGCCCGGCTGCACGACAACTGCTTCATCGAGACCTGCGAGGACTGGGTCGTCCCCTATATCGGCCAGCTGATCGGCTGGCAGCCGGCGCTGGAAGCCCCGCCCGGCGGCCTGCCGCCGGAGGTTGCGGCGCCACGGCGCGAAGTGGCCAACACCATCCGCTGGCGCCGCCGCAAGGGCACGCTGGCGCTGCTGCCGGAACTGGCGCGCGACATCGCCGGCTGGCCGGCACGTGCGGTGGAGGCCGCCGCCCTGGTCGCCGCCACTGCCGCGCCCAACCTGCCGGGGCTGCGCCTGCCGGCGCTGGTGGATCTGCGCCAGGGGCACCGGCTGTCGCGCATCGGCTCGGCCTTCGACAGCCTGCCGCGCACGCCGGAGCTGCGCCGCGCGGACTCGCATCGGCGCCCTGGGCGCTACGGCCCCGCCACGCTGCTGCTGTTCGCGGCGCGCGCCCAGGTCTTCCCCATCACAAGGGGCGACGCCGCCTGCATCGAGGAGCGCGGCCGCCACTGCTTCACCTTCAGCGCGCTCGGCCAGGACGCGCCGCTCTACGCCCGCGCCCAGCCCGAGGCCGGGATGGAGGAGGCCGCCCTGCCGGTGCCGATCCGCCGCCGCCTGCTGCAGGAACGGGCCGCGGATGACCCCGCCGACAAGCCCGGCCTTTCGCCCCGCTGGTATGGCGCGGGCCGCAGCTTCGCGGTGTGGGCGCCAGGCTGGCCGGATGCCGCCGGCGACCTGGTGCCGCCGGAGCGCTTCGTCGTGGCCGACCTGGACAACTGGCGCTACCGCGCCCGCCCCGGCACGGTCGCCATAGACCCGGTGCGCGGCCGCCTGGCTTTCCCGCCCAACCAGCCGCCGCGCCGCGTCATCGTCAGCTGGCACTACGGCTTCAGCGGCCCGCTGGGTGGCGGCGAGTACCATCAGGCCGCGCCGCCGGCCGACGATGAGGTTCTGATCCGGGTGAAGGGCGAGGACGGCCTCGGGCATGACCGCCTGCTGGATGCCCTGGCCGAATGGCGCGCGCGCGGCGCCGCCCGGAGCATTATCGAGTTCGGTGGCAGCCAGACCTATGACGAAGCCCGCATCGCCATCGACATCCCCGCCGGCCACCAGCTGACGCTGCGCGCCGCCAGCGGCACCCGCCCGGTGCTGCGCCTGCTGGACCGCCAGGCCGGGCGCGAGGATTCGCTGCGGGTGAATGGCGGCGCCGGCAGCCGGCTGCGGCTGGAAGGGCTGACCATCAGCGGCCGGGCGCTGCGTGTCGCCGGCGCGATGGCGGCGCTGGAGCTGCGCCACTGCACCATGGTGCCGGGCTGGGACCTGCATGGCGACTGCACGCCGCACCACCCCGGCGGCGCCAGCCTGCTGCTGGAAGCCGGGGCGACGCGGGTCGAGATCAGCCACAGCATCCTCGGCGCCATCCTGGTCTCCCGCGGGGAGGCCGCGGACCCGCTGCCCATCACCCTCCACGACAGCATCCTGGATGCCAGCGGCGGCCAGGGCCCGGCCATCGGCGCGCCCGGCGCGTTGGTGGCGCATGCCAGCCTGGCGCTGCACCGCTGCACCGTGCTGGGCGCGCTGGCGGTGCATGCCATCGCCCTGGCCGAGGACAGCATCCTGGACGGCGCGGTGCTGGTCGCCCGGCGCCAGGTCGGGTGCCTGCGCCACTGCTGGGTCGCCCCCGCCTCGCGCACGCCGCCGCGCCATGCCTGCCAGCCGGACCTCGGCACCACGCACCTGCATGGCGACGCGGCGCGGGAGGCGGCACGGGCGCTGGCGCCGCTGTTCACCAGCCGGCGCTACGGCACCCCCGGCTATGCCCGGCTGGCCCCAGGCTGCCCCGACGCCATCCGCACCGGCGCCGCCGACGAGGGGGAACTCGGCGCCTTCCACGACCTGTACTGGCCGCAGCGGGAAGCCGCGCTGCGCCGCCGGCTGCAGGAATACGTCCCGGCCGCCACCGATGCCGGGCTGGTGTTCCTGGAATGACCGCAACCCGGCGCCACCACGGGAGGAATGACGCATGAAGGGCGACTTCACGCGCGACAGCTTCGCCGCCAACCGGCGCAACACCCGCGTGGTGCTGCAGCAGGGCCGCCTGCTGCTGGATGCCGACTGGAACGAGCAGGTCGCCATTCTGCTGCACCGGATGGAGACCATGATCCGCGACCTGGTCGGCCCCTATGGCGGGCCGGAGGGCGATTGCGGCTTCGAGATCCGCGCCGAGGGCCCCGACGGCCCGTTGCAGAACGACTTCGGCATCGGCACCGGCCGCTACTACGTGGGCGGCCTGCTGTGCGAGAACACCGACCCGGCGTTGACCTTCAGCGGCCAGGGCTTCGCCCCTTCGCGCGATGCGCTGCGGCCCGGCCGCCCCTACCTGGTCTACCTGGACGCCTGGGAGGACTACGTCAGCCCGCAGGAAGACCCGGCGATGCGGGAAGTGGCGCTGGGCGGCGCCGATACCGCCGGCCGCGCCCGCGTGTTCTGGCGCGTGCAGGCGTGGGAGATGGATGACGCGACGACGAAGCTGCTGCGCTCGCCCACCAACCCCGCCGGCTTCACCAACGACAAGCTGGACAGCGAATGGGCCAAGCTGACCGAGCGGTTCCAGCCCCCGGAACGCGGCCAGCTGCGCGTGCGCGTGACCGAGCCCGCCACCGCCGACGACCTGCCGCCCAGCATTGTGGCGCCAGGCTCCGGCTATCGGGGGCCGGAGAACCACCTGTATCGGGTGGAGGTGCATACCGGCGGCCGCGCGGCCGAGGGCGCCACCTTCAAGTGGTCGCGCGACAATGGCTCCGTGCTGGTGCCGGTGCTGGCGCTGGCCGGCAACGTGGCGACGCTGGGGCCGACCGGGCCGGATGCCCGCATCGCCCTGGCCATCGGCGACATCGTGGAGGCGGTGGAACCGCGCGCCGCCGCCTTCGGCCGGCCTGGGCCGCTGTTCCGCATCACCGACCTGCCGGCGGATGGCGAGGTGGTGCTGCAGGGCAATGGCCGCCTGCCGCCTGCCGAGGGCCTGCTGCTACGCCGCTGGGACCAGCGCCAGGGGGTGGAGGGCCGCCGCGGCCTGGTGCTGCAGGACGGCGCCGCCAAGCTGCTGGAGGGCGACGGCGACAGCAACTGGCTGCCGCTGGAGGACGGTATCCTGGTGCAGTTCAGGAAGACCGATTGCAGCTACCGCAGCGGCGACTACTGGCTGATCCCCGCGCGCACGACCGATGGCGGCATCGTGGACTGGCCTGCCGACGCCCAGGGCCGGCCCACGCCGCAACCGCCGCATGGCATCCGGCACCGGTATGCGCCGCTGGGCATCGTCAACTTCACGGGCGGTGGCGTGGCAGTGGACTGCGCCAGCCGTATCGCCTTCCGCATGTCGCTCGACCGCCCCTCGCTGAGCCGGGCCTGACGCGGCGCCATGGCGGACCGGATCGGCCAGTGCCCGAACTGCAACCGCCCGGTGTTTACGGGTGAGAGGCGGTGCTTCTGCGGCTTCGACCTGCGCACGACCATTGCCGGCTGGGACCGGCACAAGGAGGAACTGGCTGCGCTGGAGCGAGAGGCGGCAGAGCGCGCGCGGGCGGCGGCGCAGGAGGAGGCGGCCGGGACGGAGGCTGGGCGGGAGGCGGAGGCCGAGCGTCAGCGGATCGCTGCCCAGCAGGCTGCCGAAGCCGAGGCCCAGCGCGCCCGCGATGCCGAGACTGAGCGCCAGCGCGTCGCCGCCCAACAGGCCGCCGAAGCCGAAGCCCAGCGCACCCGCAACGCCGACGCCGAGCGTCAGCGGATCGCCGTCCAGCAGGCCGCCGGAGTTGAAGCCCAGCGCGCCCGCGATGCCGAGACTGAGCGCCAGCACATCGCCGCCCAACACGCCGCCGAGGCAGAAGCCCAGCGCACCCGCAACGCCGACGCCGAGCGCCTCGCCGCGCGACACGCCGCCGAGGCCGAAGCCCAACGCGCCCGCGACGCCCAGCGCCAGCCCGTGCCACCGCTACCGCCACCCCAGCCGGACCCGCGCCGCCGCACCCTGGCCATGGGCGCCGCCGGCGGCGGCATGCTGGCGCTGGGCGGCCTGGTCATGTGGCTGCTTCAGCCTGCCTCCCCCTCCAGCCCGCAACCGCCTCGGCCCCGGCCGCCGGAGCCGCCGCGCCCCCCACCCAACAACTCCCCGCCGATACGCGTGCCCTCGGATTCGCCCCCGCCCACCGATCAGCCGCCCGCCGATCCGCCGCCCACCGATCCGCCGGCCATCGACGCCACCGCCAACCCCACCGCCCGCGCCATCATCGCCAAGGGCGCCATGCTGGGGGTGGAGATCGGTCGCGGCGAGCACCGGGCCGAAGCGCTGCGCCTGCTGGTCGCCGGGGTGCGGCGAGAGGCCGGCGGTGACCCGAACCTGGCCGCCAACCTGCCGACCTGGCAGGCCTCCCTGCAAGCCGCCGAGGCGGCGCTGGACCAGCAGCTCAACGCCTATGTCGCCACGCTGCACGAGCTGAAGGCCTTGCCCCCGGACGACCTGCTGCGGGAAGCGCGCAGGGTGCTGGCCGACCCCGCCTATGCCGGCACTGCCGTGGCGCGCGCCATCGAGACACTGCTGGCGGAAACCGCGGCCGTGCGCGGCGGCGCGGTGCCCGACCACGCGCAACTGCGCCGTGCCCTCGCCCAGCCGCCCTGACCGGAGGACCCCTTCATGCGCGCCCGATTGCTGCTGCTCACCGGCCTGGCCAGCCTGCTCGGCGCCTGCGCCGGCGCCCCACCAACCACCCCGGCGGAGGCCGCGCTGCAGGAGCGATCGCAGCGCTACAGCACCACGGTGGCCACCGGCGCCGGGGCCGGCGGTGCGCTCGGCCTGCTGGTCGGCGCGCTGGCCTGCCGCGGCAATGCCGGCTGCATTGCCGGCGCCACCGTGGCCGGCGGTGCGCTGGGCGCCGGCACCGGCGTCTTCGTGGCCGACCGCAACGACAGCTCGGCCGAGGCGGAACGCGTGGTCGGCGGCCGTATCGCCGTCGCGCAGCACGACAACCAGCGCTTCGCCGAGGACCTGGCGGTGCTGCGCCAGGCGACGGAGGAACGGCGCCGCAGCCTGGCCAGCCTGCAGGTGGCGCTGCGCCAGGGCAGCGCCAGCCGCGCGCAGCTGGGCACGGAGCGCGCGGCGCTGGAGCGCAACCACAAGGCGGCGCAGCGCATGGCGGCGGAGATGACGGCCAGCAGCCAGCGCCTGGCGGCCGATATCACCAGCCTGCAGGGCAGCGCCCCCGGCGCGCTGCTGGCCCAGCAGCAACGGCTGGAACAGTTGCGCGGCGAAACCCAGCAGGAAGTGGACCGCATGGCGCAGGCGCTCGGCGCCCTGCCGCCGGCGTGAGGCTCGCCATGCCCCGCCCCGCCCCCATGCTGGCTACCCTGGTGCTGTTGGCGGCCTGCCAGACCAACCCGGACCCAGCCCAGGCTGGGTTCTTCTCCGGCCTGGGCAATATCGCGTCCGGCACCTACCGGCAGCGCGCGGACGCCCAGCAGGCCCAGTTGCAGGCGCTGGGCCGGCAGAACCTGGCCATGCGGCAATCGGCCGTCGAGGAGAAGGCCGAGCAGGCCCGGCTGAGCGACGAACGCGCCAGGCTGCAACGCCGCAACGCCAGCCTGCGGGCCGAGCTGGCCACCATGCGCCGGGAGCTGGACGCCGCCCGCGCCAGCGGCCAGGCCGACCAGGCCCGGCTGCGCGGGCTTTCGGCGCAACTGGCCACGCTGGAGCAAGCCAGCGCCCAGCTGACCGAGAGCCACGCCGAAAGCGACCGCCTGGCCCAGCAGATCACCGAGGCCGAAGCCCGCCGCGCCCGGCTGCGCGCGCTGATGGACCAGGCGCTGGCGCCCCAGCGACCGGCCGCGCCACCGCCGGGCTCATGAGGCGCGGCGGGGGCAAACAAGCCGCTGCGGCTGACCCCGGGGGCGCCCGGCCCCGCGGGTCATCAGCAAAGGGTGAACGGCGTGCAGGCCAGCGCCTTGCTACCCCTTGCGCAGGCCCGCGCCGGCCACAGGACGAAATATGGCTGATGATCCCTACTCGGTACTCGGTGTGGCGCGGGATGCGACGCAGGAGGCGATCAAGCAGGCCTACCGCAAACTGGCGCGGCAGCACCACCCGGACCTGAACCCGGGCAAGCCGGAGGCGGAGGCGCGCTTCAAGGCGGCCTCGGCGGCCAATGAATTGCTGTCCGACCCCGAGAAGCGGGCGCGCTTCGACCGCGGCGAGATCAATGCCGAAGGCGAGGAGCAGGCGCCGGCCGGCGGTTACCGCCGCCACGCCGATGCAGCCGGCGGCGAACGCTACGCCGGCCAGGCGCCCGACCCCGCCATGTTCGACGACCTGCTGGCCGAGATGTTCCGCAGCCGGACGCGCAGCGAGGCCGCGCCGCGCCAGGGCGAGGACGAGCATTATCGGCTGCAGGTCAGCTTCCGCGACACCGTGCTGGGCGCTACCGAGACGCTGACCCTGCCCGATGGCCGCACGCTCAGCGTGAAGGTGCCGGCCGGCGTCACCAGCGGCCAGGTGCTGCGGCTGCGCGGCCAGGGCGGCCCAGGGTGGCGCGGCGGCGCGGCCGGCGACGCGATGATCGAGCTGACCGTCGCCGCGCATCCGCTGTATCGGCGGGACGGCTTCGACCTGCTGATGGAGTTGCCGGTGACGCTGCGCGAGGCGGTGCTGGGCGGGCCGGTGGAGGTGCCCACCCCCGGTGGGCCGCTGCGCGTCACCCTGCCGGCGGGCAGCGACAGCGGGCGGGTGATCCGCCTGCGCGGCAAGGGCGTGGCCGCCCATGGCCAGCGCGTGGCGGGCGACCTGCTGCTGACGCTGCGCGTCGTTGTCGGCCCGCCCGACGCAGCGCTGGAAAGCTTTCTGCGCGACTGGCAGCCGGCCAACCCGGTGGACCCGCGCGCCGGGCTGGAGGCCATGGCATGATCACGCTGGATATCCTGCGCGCTCGCTTCACCAGGCTGGAGCCGGACGACCTGCGCCGCTGGATCGCCGAGGGCTATGTGCGGGCGGAGGCGCGGGAGGATGAGCTTGTCTTCCACGAGATCGACGCCGAGCGCGTGCGCCTGATTTTGGAGCTGCGGGAAACCATGGCAGTGAACGACGCGGCGCTGCCGGTGGTGCTCTCGCTGCTCGACCAGGTCTATGCGCTGCGGCGGCGCCTGCGGGAGGCTGGCGTGCCACCGGACGGCCCGGCGGGGTAGCCGCGGCACCGGGGGCTACGGGTACTGCGTCGCCCTGCCCTCGGCCCTCACTCGGCGTCGCCGGCGACGAGTTCATGCAGGGCGTGCCCCGTTTCCTCAAAGGCCGTGATGTTGGCCATGGTGGTCTGCGCGATCGCCGTCATCGCCTCCGTGGTGAAGAACCCCTGGTGCCCCGTCACCAGGACATTCGGGAAGGTGAGCAGGCGGGCGAAGACGTCGTCGCCGATCATCTGGTCGGACAGGTCCTCGAAGAACAGCCCGGCCTCTTCCTCATACACGTCGAGGCCCAGGTGACCGATCGCGCCGCTCTTGAGCCCGGCGATGACGGCCGGCGTATCCACGATGCCGCCGCGGCTGGTGTTGATGAGCATCACGCCGGGCTTCATGCGGGCGATGGTCGCGGCGTTGATGAGGTGCCGCGTTGGTGGCGTCAGCGGGCAGTGCAGGGAAAGGATATCCGCCGTCGCCAGCACGGCATCCAGCGAGAGGTAGTTGACGCCCAGCGCGACCAGGCCGGCGTCCGGGCTGGGGTCGTGCGCTGCCACGTTGCAGCCCAGGCCGCGCATGATCCTGGCGAAGGCGGCGCCGATGCGGCCCGTGCCGACAACACCGACGGTACGCCCCTTCAGGTTGAAGCCGAGCAGCCCCTCCAGGGCGAAGTTGCCTTCGCGCACCCGCGCCCAGGCGCGATGGGTGTTGCGGTTCAGCGCCAGGATCAGCGCCAGCGTATGCTCGGCCACCGCATCCGGCGAATAGGCGGGCACGTTGGCGATGGCGATGCCATGGTGCTTCGCCGCCGCCAGGTCGACGTTGTTGTAGCCGGCCGAACGCAGCGCAACCAGGCGCACGCCGAAGCCGCTGAACGCGGCCAGGACGGCCGCATTCACCTGGTCGTTGACGAAGGCGCAGACCGCGCCTGCGCCGCGCGCCAGCACGGCTGTCTCCGGCGTCAGGCGCGGCTCCAAAAAGGTCAGGCGATGCTGGCTGGGCGCAGCCGCTGCCAGGAAATGGGCATCGTAGGGTTTGGTGCCGAAGACCGTGACATCCATGGTGGTGTCCCTTCTCTCGCCCGCACGATGCTGGCTGGCGTGGAAGGCGATAGCGGTCGAGAGGCGCGGCGCCTAAGCAATTCGGCAGAGGCGGCGGATGAAACGAGGCACTTATTTGCCGCAGTTGCTGCTTTGCGTTCGCCACGCAGCAGGGGCGCCGCATCCTCCAGTTGAACTCGCCGCCGACGAGTTGCGCAGCCAGCGCATCCACCGGTCGGTAGCAGCGATGTGAAGCGTTCGGGCCGCCCGGCTTGACCTGGATGAAGGCGCCTTCACGCGCCTTCCGCTGAAGTCGCGCCTGACACGAAGCACGCTCTCCGCGGCCCTGACAGGAAAAGGCGACGCAATGGCCACCGACACCGACTGGAATGCCCTGGCCGCCGAGGTCGCGGCCAACTTCGCCGCCACCGGCAAGTGGTTCGCTAATGCGGCGGTAACCGCATCCCCCTCAACGCCGGTGGACTGGAACGCCCTGGCCGCGCAGGCTACCGCCAACTTTGCCGCAACCGGGCACTGGTTCGTCGGCGACGGCGCGCCCACCACGCCCTCGCCCACGGTGGATTGGGACGCGATCGCGGCGGAAGTGACCGCCAACTTCATGGCGACAGGACAGTGGTTCGTCAGCGCCGCTCCGGCGACGCCATCCGGCCCCTACCTGCTGTTCAGCCAGCACGCGACCAGCCCCGGAACCCGCGACCTGTGGCAGCCGCCAGGCTTGGTGGGCAGCACCTACGGCACGGCGCCAGGCCTGGTGGGCGGCAACGCCGTGGCCATACCGCTTTCCGCCTTCGATGCCTTCGCCGGTGGCGCCGAGCGCATCGCCACCGATGCGTCGCTCTTCGCCCTCAATGGCCAGGTGCCGAGCGCCGGCTTCGCGCAGCAGATCGGCGTCACGGCGCTGCCGCCGAATTTCACGCCAACGGCGCACGGCGCGGTGCTGGCCGGGCCGACGGGCACGCCGACCAATCCACTGGTGAGCTTCATCGATATCGGCACATCCGCCGATCACATCGGGATCTACGGCCTGGCCGCGGTTGACTGGGGCGGTATCGAGAACCTGGAGATGAACTACCGGCCGGCCATCCTCGACAATCTCCGCATCAGCAACTTCGTGGATGTCTCCCTGCGGTTCACCGATGACCGCAATCAGTTCGTCATCGTCGACATCGCCAACGCCAAGCGGGGCGAGGTGGACGCCTCGGCGCTGGCGGGGCAGCTCGGCCTTCGCCTGGCCCTGGCCTCGGAGGGGTCGGCGGGCGACAACACCTTTGTCATCAAGGGGTCGCCGGCCGGCAATGACGACATTGTCCTGCTGCCGGGCAGCTGGGGCCCGGACGCCGGGGCGGCAACCCGCGTTGGGCAGTTGGCGACGTTGTTGCAGGATGGCAGCGCCAGCAAGGTGGACGTCTACTTCGGCACCGGCCACAGCATTTTCGATGCGTCGCAGACGCGCGCCACGACGGAGGTGTTCGGCGGGCCGGACCCGGCAGGCAGCGCGGTCATGCCCGCCTTCGGCGTGGTCCTGGCGGAGCCCGGGGCGCCCGGCGTCGCGGTGTTCGGCGGCCCGGTGCTCAGGGCCAACATCTTCTACGCCGGCATCGCGCTCGGGGAGGAGGTGCCGGTCACGCTGACCACGCCAGCCGGGCCGGTCGCCGCGAGCGGCCATGGCGTGCTGGCCACGCGCGCCGGCAGCACCACCCCGGAGCTCGCGCTGGCGATCGAGGCGCAGGTGGCCTTTTCCGCGGTGGCGGTCGGTGGCGTGCAGCCGCCGCCGCAGATCATCACCGGAAGCGGCCTGGTCATCCTCAACGTCAACTTCGACCTGCCGACGCTGTTCGGCCAGTCCGGCGACCTGGTGCAGCAGGGTGGCAGCGGCACGCTGGTGCGGGCCAGCCAGGGCGCCGACACCATCCACTACCGCCCCGGCGTTGACGGGGCGCTGGAGGTGCAGGGCTTCGACCCGGCCATGGACCGCATCGTGCTGGAGGGCGGCGCGGAAGCCGAGCTGCGGATCTACGGCATCACCGATTTTTCCGGCACGCCGCAGGCCCGGGCGGCCACGCTCATCAGCTTCGACGACCCGTTTCCGGGTACGGCGCTGCATAGCCTGATCTACCTGCCGGGCGTCAGCGACCTCGCGCTCGGGCATGGGATCGTCATCGGCTGAGGCTTGGAAGCGGGCACTTGCCCGTATTCACCCCGTTAACCACATCGCGATATCGAGAGGATCGGTATACGAAATGCGGCCCCTCGATGATCGACCCGACCAAACCCCTCGACTGGAACGCCATCGCCGGTGTGGTGAGCGCCTGGCACGACGCCCATGGCAGTTGGCTGGCCTATGACGACATCATGGCACTGCAGGGCGCAGCCGCCCTGCCGGAGAGCACCCCCGGCGCAGTCCCCACGGCGCCCGTCGCCATCGGCTATGCCTATCCTGCCGCCAACGACTGGGACGCCATCGCCTCCCTGGTCATCGCCCACCACGAAGCGAACGGCTGGTGGGCCAGCCTCGAACAGATCGAGGCCGCCCACTGGACGCCGGCGCCGGCGGCCTTGGCGCCGCCCGCTGGCACGAACCTGCTGTACAATGGCGACTTCGAGACCGGTGACAGCGTCGGCTGGAATCTGTGGTACGGCGCCGGTGGCCTGGTCGCGCCGCTTTCCGCCGCGGGGCAGGCACATGCCTTCGGCTTCGGCGCGGGTGCCCAGGGCGGCATGTCGCATGGCTTCGGCCTTGCCGGCGCGGGCGGCAGCCTTGCCCTGGAATTCGATGCCCAGGTCGGCGGCGCCCCGGCCTATGCCGGGCTGCGCTTCCTGGACGCCGCCGGCCACCAGGTGGGCGACAGGCAGGTCACCCTGACCGCCGGGCTGCAGCACCACGGCGAAGCCGCCATCGCCATCCCCGCCGACGCGACCGGCGCCTACCTGTGGTTCTGGAACGACGCCGGCACCAGCCTCTCGGTGGACAATGTGACGCTGGCGCAGGCCGCCCCCGGCCTCGCCCTGGCCACCCCGCCGGGCCTGAAGCCGGTAGCGCACCCCGGCCTGGTGGCGCTGGACCACCCGGAGAAGATGGGCATCGGCATCGCCGCCGACCCGTGGGAGATCAATCCCGCCAGCATCCAGGCGCTAGGTGTCTCATGGTACTACAACTGGACCGCACTGCCGGCGACCAACCTGGACGCCGTGGGCTTCGTGCCCATGGTCTGGGGTGCGGCGACCGTCTCGCCGGGCTATCTGGCCGCGGCGGCGCGGGCCGGCACCGTGCTGGGCTTCAACGAACCCGACAGCAGCGCGCAATCCGGCATGTCCGTGCAGCAGGCGCTGGACCTATGGCCACAGCTGGAAGCGACCGGCGCGCGGCTGGGGTCACCCGCCACTACCAACGCGCTGAATGGCTGGATGAGCGACTTCATGCATGGTGCCGACACGCTCGGCCTGCAGGTGGATTTCGTCGCGGTGCACTACTACAGCGACGACCTCGATGTCGGCCGGTTCAAGTGGTACCTCGAGACGGTCCACGACACCTACGGCAAGGCCATCTGGGTGACCGAGTTCGCCCCGGTGGACTGGGGCAACCTGGGCAAGTACGCCGACCAGCAACTGGCGGACTACCTGTACCAGGCCAGCCACATGATGGACGACCTCGGCTTCGTCGAGCGCCAGGCCTGGTTCTCGGCCTATGACGGCGCCGACAACCTGAACGGCTGGCACAACGCGGCCATTTCGGCGGATGGCAGCCTGACCAAGGTTGGCGAAACCTTCGCCGCGCTGCTCGGGCACTGAAGCCCGCGGCATCGGCTGGCGTGGCGTGCGCCGCGGCCCCCTGCCCTCACGCGGCGCTGCGTTCCAGCATGGCGCGGAAGGCGCCGCCCGGCTGGTGCAGCAGCTGCGCCGGCGGGCCTTCCTCCACCGCGCGGCCTTCGGTCAGGCACACCACGTGGTCGGCCGTGGCCGCCCCGGCCAGCCGGTGGGTGATGACCAGGATGGTCATCTCCGGGTCGTGCGCGCGCAGGCGCTGGCGGATATCATCGTCCAGCGCGCCGTCCAGTGCGTTGGTGGCTTCGTCCAGGATCAGCACGGCCGGGCGCCGCACCAACGCCCGCGCCAGGGTGATGCGCTGGCGCTGGCCGCCGGACAGGTTCAGCCCCTGATTGCTCAACGGGCTGTCGAAGCCCAGCGGCAACCGCTCGATGAAGTCCAGGATGCCGGCGGTGGCGGCGGCGTGGCGCAGCGCCTCCTGGCTGGCGTCGGGGCAGCCGAAGCGCAGGTTCTCGGCGATGCTCCCCTCGAACAGGTCGGTGTCCTGCCCCGCCAGCGCCAACCGAGACAGCCAGGCGCGGCGGCGCAGCGCGGCCAGCGGCACGCCATCCACCAGGATCCGCCCGGCATCCGGCTCGTACAGCCGCAGCAGCAGGTTCACCACGCTGGTCTTGCCGGCGCCGCTGGGGCCGACCAGCGCGGTGAGCGTGCCGCGCGGAATGGCAAAGCCGACCTGGTGCAGGCTGGCGACCGCGGCGCCCCGGTGCGTCAGCGTCACCGCCTGGAAGCGGATCTCCCGCCGCAGCCCGGTGAAGCCGGCCTCGCCATCGGGCGGCGGCTCGGCCTTCGCTTCCAGGATATCGCGCACCGCGGTCAAGGAGGCGAGCGAGCCTGCCAGCTTCATCGCATGGCCCTCCAGCTCGCGGATATGCGGGTTCAGCCGGTGCAGCAGCGCCACCGCCGCCAGCGTAGTCGCCGCCGGCACCTGCATCCACAGCGCCACCACCACCAGCACGCCCAGCAGCGCCAGCGAGCCAATCTCCCCCAGCGGCCCGACCAGGGTGTAGAGCCGCTCCAGCCGGTCGAAGCGACGGCGCACCTCGGCCGAGGCGGCGGTGAAGCGGCGCTTGTCCTGCACCTCCTCGCCAAAGGCGCGGATGGTCCGCATGCCCTGCATGGTGTCCAGCATGCGCGCGGCCAGGCGGCGGTTGGCCGCCATCGCCGCCTCCCCCAGCGGCTTCACCCGGCGGTGCAGCAGGCGGATGCCGAGCGAGACCAGCGCCGAGCCGGTGACCGCCAGCAGCGTGATCTGCCAGGACACCGCCAGCAGCAGCGCGCCGAACACCGCGATGGCGCAGAGGTTGATGGAGATGCGCGCGGCGGCGTGCCAGCTCTCCGCCAGGCTCCAGGTCTCGGCGCCGAGGATGTTCATCAGCGCGCCGGCGTCACGCGCGCGGAACTCGGCATAGGCCATGTCCAGGTAGCGCGCCTGCACCCGGTTGCGGGCTTCCTCGCTGATGCGGTTGCGGGCGGTGGCGATGACGGTGCCATAGGCCAGGTTGACCAGGGCCTTGCCCAGGATGAGGCCGAAGATCAGCAGGCCCAGCGCCACGCTGCTGCCGCCGAACCAGCCATTGGCGGCGGTGAAGATCCGCCCCAGCGCGCCACCGGCGGCCACCGCGTCCTCGCCCCGGCCCAGCAGGACGTAGAGGAACAGCACCACCAAGCTGACGCCCAGGCTCTCCAAAATGGCCGCTGCCAGCCCCAGCAGCAGCACCAGCGGCGCCGCCCGCGCATGCCAGCGGCCCAGCGGCGCCAGCTGCCGCAATTCCCGCAGAAAGGCGCCCAGGCGCTGCATCACGGCGCCGAGGGCAGGCTGGCGTCGGCAAGGTAGCGCCGGTGCCGGGCGTGGCGGGCATGGCCCAGCCAGGCGGCACCGGCGCGCAGCACCGGCCGCACCGCCTGGCGCCATGCCAGCGTGGCCGGCAGCTTCAGCATGGCGCGGCCGCCGGCCACCCGGTCCTGCCGCAGCAGCGTACCGGCGAAGCTGGCGGCGTCCGCCCAGCGGCCGAAGCCGCAGGCGCGTTCCAGCGACCAGCGCAGGAAGGCGGTGCGGGCCACCGCCAGGTCGGCCGCGCGCTCGGGGTGGCGCGCGCGTACCTCGGCGGTGACGATGTCGAAGGAGCGCAGCATGCGGCGGAAGTCGCCGGACATGGCCGCGGCGGTCTGCCGGTAGCCGGTCAAGTGGGCACGCACCAGGGCGAAGCGGTGGCGCTCGGCCAGTTGCAGGTACAGCCGGTAGTCCTCGCAGCCCTCGGCCTGACGGGCGCGGAGCGAGGGGTCGTAGCCGCCCACCGCCAGCACCGCGTCGCGCCGCATCAGGGTCGAGCTGCCATTGCCGATCAGGTTGCCGCGGCACATCTCGGGGAAGACGGCGCCCTCGGCCTCGGGCTGGTAGGCGGTGGAGACCACGCGGCCCTCCTCGTCCAGCTGGGCGAACCAGGTGTAGGCCAGCGCGCAGTCCGGCCCCTGCGCCCACAACGCCTGCAACTGCCGTTCGATCTTGGCGGGGTGCCACAGGTCGTCGGCATCCACCGGCGCCACATAGTCCCCGCGCGCGGCCTGGATGCCGTGGTTGCGCGCCGCCGCCACGCCGGCATTGGACTGGCACAGCAGCCGCACCCGCGCATCCACCCGGGCGTGGCGCTCGACGATGCCGGGGGTGGCATCGCGCGAGCCATCATCCACCACCAGGATCTCCAGCGCCTGCCAGGTCTGGGCGCGGACGCTGCGGAGCGTTTCGTCCAGCGTGGCGGCGGCGTTGTAGGCCGGGATCACCACGGTCACCAACGCATCCGTGCTCATGCGCGCGGCCCCGCCGCCTGGCCCAGCAGCACGGCGCTGAGCGCGGCGCCGATCCCGGTAAAGCCGTATTTCGCTTCCACCCGCCGGCGCGCCGCCTTGCCCAGCCGCTGACGCAGCGCCGCGTCATCCAACAGGCGGCCGAGCGCGACGGCCAGCGGCGCCGCTTCCCCACGCGGCACCACCAGCCCGCCGCTGGCCTCGCCGCCCCCCAGGATCTCGGGAATGCCGGGGACATCGGTGGCGACCACCGGCAGGCCGCAGGCCATCGCCTCCAGCGGCGCCACCGGAAAGCCCTCGTGCCGGGACGCCATGACATAGGCGTCGGCGGCACCCAGCTGGCGGCGCATGGTGGCGCGATCCAGGATGTAGCCCTGGTGCCACTCCACCCGCGCCTGGGGGTGCTGCGCCAGCAGCGCCTGCAAAGCCGCATTGTCGCTGCCGCTGCCAACCAGCACCAGGCGCAGCGCCGCGCCGGGCCGTTCGGCGCAGCAGGTGGCCCAGGCCTGCACCAGCACATCCAGCCCCTTGCGATGCAGGTCGATCCGGCCGTGGCAGATCACCACCGTCTCCTCCGCCGGGCGGCCGAGGGCGGCGCGGCTGGCGGCGCGGTCCTCCGGATGCCAGAGCGCGAGGTCGAGCGGATTGGCGATCCGCGCGATACGCGCCGCCGGCACGCCGTAACGCGCCTGCACCCGCTCGGCCTCCGGCCCGCTGGCGATGACCAGGCCGGCGCAGCGGGCCAGCGACCGGGGCCGCAGCAGGCGCTCCAGCCGGCGATGGTGGCGGTCGCCGCCCTGGAAGCTGGCGAAGACCGGCAGGCCGAGCAGCCGGCCGGCCAGCACCCCGGCCTCGAACCGCGCGCTCTCATATTCCTGCACCAGCAGGTGGGTCGCGCCCTCCCGCCGCAGGCAGCGCAGCAGCGGGCCGAGCGGCGTTGCCAGGTAGGGCGCCAGTTGCCAGGCCAGGCGCTGGCGCAGCGTCACCGCACCGTGGCTGGTGCCGAAGGCCTCCGCCGGGCTGGCGGCATAGGGCGAGTCCATGCCTTCGGCGGCGCGCCGGTAGGCCGCCACCTGCGGCAGCAGCACGATGGTGGCGCCGGTGGGCAGGTGGCGCCGCCGCTGCACCGCCTGCACGCCGCGGGAGACGCAGATGATGACGCAGCGCCAGCCCGCCAGCCGCAGCGCCTCGACATAGCCGAACAGCCAGCCGCCGGTCATGCTGTCGCAGAACTCGCCCAGCGTGATGCCGATGCCGTCGAGGAAATCCTCCACCGCATCGCCCCAGGGCAACAGCGCCAGGGTGCGCCCCGTCATGGTGGCGGCCGTCATGGCTTTACCCAAAGCGCCAGCCATTCGGTGCCGCTGCGGGAATGGCGATCCAGCGCATAGCCCAGGTAGGTCAACGGGCTGGCCGCCAGCCACAACGCCTTGCGCGCCCGATGGCCCAGCCGCGCGAAGCTGATGTCGTGCCCCAGCGCGGTGGCGGCGGTGATGAAACCACCGGTCGCGGCCGGCGGGCCACCGAACAGCCGCTCCAGCGCCACCAGGCTGTAGCCGCGCCGCACATGGCCCCATTCGGCGAACAGCGCCGCCTCGTTCGGGCAAAGCGGCCGCAGCGCGCCGTGGTAGGGAAAGCGCCAGGTGTCGCGCGGGGTGCTGACCAGCGCGAAGCCGCCGGGGCGCAGCACGCGCAATGCCTCGCGCGCCACGCTGGCGTCGTCCGGCACGTGTTCCAGCAGGTCCAGCAGCATCACCGCGTCGAAGCTGGCCTCGGCGAAGGGAAGCGCGGTGGCGTCACCGCAGACGAAGTCGACGCCGGTCCAGCGGTTGGGCGGGGCGCGGCCATAGCCCGGCTCCAGGTCCAGCGTCGTCACCTGGGCGTCCGGGTACAGCAGCGCGGTGACGCCGCTCTGCCCGCCGCCGATATCCAGGATGCGCCCGGGCGCGGCGCGCGGGGCAATGCGGTGCAGTGCGCGCATCTTCTCGCGGTAGAAGAAGCCGAGCGTCGTCGGGTCCGGGAACGGATTGCGCGCCAGGAACGGGCGCAGCGCCGCCTTGTGGGCGCAGCCGGGGTCGCGGGGCATCGCCCGGCCCACCGCGCGGCTCATGCTTTGCAGCCCCAGGCGTGGCTCACGACAGCGCCGCCTGGGCGCCAGGGCGTGGTGGCGGCACCTGCGCCAAGGCCAGGCGCAGCGCCGGCAGCGCCGCCGCCATGCCGCCGATCTCCGGCCCCAGCAGCCGGTAGCGGCCACGGAAGCCGTGCCGCAGCCCCTGCAGCACCAGCCCGGCATAGTAGCGCGGCAGGGAAAGCAGCAGGCGCCGCAGGTTGCCGGCGTGGCGATGCTGCCCGTATTGCAGCAGCAGGGCGGTGACATGGCCACGCATGTAGGCGTGCATCTGCCGCTGCAGGTCCTGCCATTCGCGCCGATGTTCATGGAACACCACCGCTGCCGGCTCGTAGCGGCAGGTGGTGCCGGCGGCGAGCAGCCGGTACCACAGCTCGCTGTCCTCGCTGCAGCCGGCGGCGCCGGCGCCCAGCCGCGGGTCGAACCCGCCGACCAGTTCCACCGCGCGCCGCCGCAGCGCCATGTTGGCGCCGGCGCCGATGCGCCAGACCGGCGCGCCGAAGCGCTGCATGCGGCGGAAGAAGGCGGCGTCGTAGTCCATGCGTTGCAGGCCCTGGCCGAAGCCGCCCAGTTCGCGCTCGAACACCAGTTGCGCCTCGGTCTCCAGCGCGGTCGGCAGCACCAGGCCGGTGACGCACATCACCTCCGGCGCCGAGAACGCCGCGAGCAGCCGCGGCGCCCAGTCGGCATGCACCACCACGTCGTCGTCGGTGAAGGCGATGATCGGCTGCCGCGCTGCCGCCAGGCCGGTGTTGCGGGCCAGGCTGAGGCCGGGGCGCGGCTCCACCAGGCAGCGCACGCCGGGGTGGCGGGCCACCACCAGCCGCGTCGCCTCGCCCTGGCTGCCATTGTCCACCACCACCACTTCGGCGACGCCGGCGGCACCGTCCAGCGAGGCGAGGCAGCGCTCCAGCTGCTCAGGCCGGTCGCGGGTGCAGACCACAACGGAAAGCCCCTCGCCCGGCGCCACCGCCGGCAGCGCCAAGGTTGCGCGCAGCCGTTCCAGCAGCGTGGGTTCGGCCAGGATGGCGCCCAGCGGCGGCACCGGCTCCTCAACCGGCCCACGGATCGGCAGCCGCCCCGCGAAGCCCTGGCCAAACAGCCGGTCGCCGACCGCCGGGGCGATGGCGCGGGGGATGGCCGCGGCCAGCGCGCCGGATGCCACCGGCAGTTCGGCGGCCAGGTAGTCCAACCGGCCCAGCGGCACGCCCTGCAGCCACAGCGTCAGCGTGGCCCCGGCGGCGCCGGGCTCGGCCGGCACCGGCAGCAGCGGCACGGCGATGTCCTGGTGGTGCAGCGCCCAGCGTGTCATGGGAACCGCGCGCGGATGCGCGCCACCCGCTGGCGGGACCGGCCATATTCGCCGCACAGCCCGACGACGCCGCCCCACAGCTCCGCCGCCACCATGCCCGGCGGCAGCACGTGGCGGCCAAGCAGGGCCCGCGCCAATTGCCGCGCCTGGTCCTTGAACCACCACGCCACCAGGCGGCGGAAGCGGGCGCGATAGGGCGGGTCGGCGGCGTAGGACTTCACCACGAAGGCCATGTGCGCGGTGCCCCAGGTCCAGTACTGCCGCTTCAGCCCCGGCAGGTCGCGGCGATGGTCGTGGAACACCGCCATCTGCGGCTCATAGATGAAGGGCTGCCCGGTGCGCGCCACGCGGTAGAAGATGTCGAGGTCGCCGCCGCCGGGCAGCGGCGCGCCGGTGTCGAGCGCATCGTCGAAGCCGCCCAGCGCCAGCAGCGTGGCGCGGTCGAACGCCATGTTGGCGCCGGCGCCGAAGCTGCCGGCGCCGCAGGGAAACAGCGGGTTGTCGGCGCGGGCGCCGCAATGGCGGATCTTGTCCAGCCCCCGGCCGAAGCCGCCGCGCCGCTCGAACAGGATCTGCGCCGCGGTATCCAGCGAGAACGGCAGCACGAGGCCGGTGAAGCCCACCGCGTCGGGGTTCTCCGACCACGCCTCATGCAGCCCGGCCAGCCAGCCGCGGTCCACCACCACGTCGTCGTCGATGAAGGCCAGGATGGCGCCTGTCGCGTCCCGCAGCGCGCGGTTACGGCCGAAGTTGAGGCCGGGACGCGGCTCCATGGCGTAGCCCACGCTGGCGCTCTCAGCGACCAGGCGGGTGCGGTCGTCGGGCGGGGCATTGTCCACCACCAGCACCTGGAAGCTTTCGGCCAGTTGCGCCGGCGCGGGGTCCAGCGCGCGGAGCGAGGCCAGGCAGCGCGCCAGGCTCTCCGGCCGGTTGCGGGTGCAGATCGCCACGGTCACCGCCGGCATGCGCGCCGGTGCCGGGTGCGGCAGGGCTGCGCGCAACCGCTCCGCCAATACGCGCTGGCCGGCGTGGCGCGCCGCCAGGGTCTGCAACTCGGCGGCGTCGAAACCGGCGCGGCCGTCGCCCGGCAGCATGGCATGGCCGACCAGGCGCCCCCGCCACCGCAGCAGCAGGCTGCATCCGGTCTCCCCAGGGGCGAAGGTGACGCCGGGCGGCAACGCCTCCACGTCCAGGTCGAGCATCCGGTAGCGTGGTTCCATCGCCGCTGCGGGGTCGTGCATCAGTTCCAGGGATCCGTGGCGACCGAGGTGGGCCGGCCCTGGCGGCGCGGCGCGGACGGCGCGTCGTCGGGGTCGTTGGCGGCCACGGGTACCCGCATCCGCGGCGCCGGGGCGGCGGGCTGCAGCCCGCGGAACCAGCCGATGGTGCGGTCCACGCCTTCCTCGTACGGGACATGGCAGGTCCAGCCGGGAATCACCTGGTTGGCCAGGGTCAGATCCGGGCGCCGATTGGTCGGGTCCTGCGGCACCGGCGGCAGGTGCTGGATCGCGCAATGCGGAAAGCGCTTGCGGACGAAGTGCGCCACATCCACCACCGGCACCTCGCGGTCGTTGCCGACGTTGAGCGGGCCCGGGTAGTCGCCGCCGTCGAGCCAGAAGAAGCGCTCCAGCCCGTGCACGATATCGTCCACATAGCCCCAGCTGCGGGACTGCCTGCCGTCGCCGAACACCGTGATCGGCTTGCCGGCCAGCCCTTGGGTGATGAAGTTGGAAACCGCGCGGCCGTCATCCGGCCTGGTGCGCGGGCCGAACACGTTGAACAGTCGCACCACGCGGATGCGGATGCCGCGGGTGCGACGCGCCTCGAACAGCATGGCCTCGGCGCAGCGCTTGCTCTCGTCGTAGGAGGAGCGCGGGCCGGTGCAATCGACCGAGCCGCGATAGGTCTCCGGCTGCGGTGACACCAGCGGGTCGCCATAGACCTCGGACGTGGAGGTGAAGCAGAGCAGGCCACCCGGCCGCAGCGCGGCGATCAGCCGCATGGTGCCGATGACGTTGGCGGAAATGGTCCGCATCGGCTCCGCCATGTACCAAGGCGGGGAGGCAGGCGAAGCGAGGTTGTAGATCTCGTCGTACTGGCCGCTGGCATCGACCGCCTCGACATCGGCCTGGCGGAATTCCAACCGATTGTCGGAAATATGCTGCAAGTTACTCTTGGTGCCTGTCCACAGGTTGTCCACAACAACAAGCTGGGAAATATCGCGGCGGGCAAGCAACCGGTCCACCAGATGCGAACCTATAAATCCGGCACCACCAGCAATCAGGACTTTTGTCATCATTCATACCTTTTCTCGCTGATGAAATCTGGTACCCCAGCGAGAGTGCGGTAAAATGCAGTCAGCGCAAGCGGCTGACTGCTGTACATCGCGCGCCTGTGTTGCCTTTAGCCCGTTGTGATTGAATAGGTACGGCGCCACTCAAACTGCAGCGCTAATATCAGCGCATGGGTCGGCGCCGAACCGGCCTTGTGGTCAGCCGCGCCGCACCGGCGGCGCGTGGTAGCGCTCGCCGTATCGGATCTCGTCTGCGTCGCTGGCCGGAAGCTGGGAGCGGGCCTATTCCAGGATTGTTGCGCGCCAATGGATGCGCGGCTGGTCGATGGGGTAGCCACCCGCCGCCGCATGATTGGAGCAGCGATTGTCCCAGATCACGAAGTCATGCTTGTGCCACTTGTGGTGGTACTCGGCATCCGGCTGGATCATCTGCTCGCGCAACTCGTCGAACAGCGCGTTGCCCTCGGCCTCCGCCATGCCGGTGAAGCGGAGGAAGTGGTACGGGTTGAAATAGAGCGAAGTGCGCCCGGTTCCCGGATGCACGCGCAGCACCGGCCAGGACACCGGCGGGGCGTCGCGGTCGCCGGGGTCCAGCAGGTCCACGCCCAGGCGGTCCCGGCCGCCATAGACGTATTCCGCCTGCACGCCCTGCAGGCGCTGGCGCATCGCCTCGGGCAAGGCGTCGTGGCTGGCGTACATGTTGGCGAACCAGGTGTCGCCGCCGATGCTGGGGATCTCCAGCCCATAGAGCTGCGTCGCCTTGGAGACGCCGCGCACCTCCCACGGGCCATCGGTGTGCCAGCCCTGGCCGCGGGCGAAGACCGCCTGGTCCACCTTGCCATCGGGCTTGCGGGTATTCACGCCCATGCGGGTCAGCGCCGGGTATTCCGGGTCCCGCGTGCGCAGCACCCGGTGCGGCGTCAGCTTGCCGAAGCGTTCCGCCACGCCGAGGAATTCGGGGATGGTCAGGTTCTGCTCCCGCACCACCAGCACCTGGTGGTCCAGCCAGGCCTGGTAGAGCTGGCGCCATTCCGCCTCCGTCATCCGCGGCAGGTCCAGCCCGGTGACGATGGCGCCGACATTGGGCGAGGCCTTCTCGATCTGCATGGCGTTTCCTTCTCGGGTTCAGCGCAGGCGTACGTGGTAGCGGAAGCGGTCGGCGCGGCCGGTGGCGCGGCGATACTCGATCGGCCGCTCCGCGAAGCTGCGGGCGGTGCGCTCGATGCGAATGACCGGGGCGGCGGCCTCGATGCCGAGCAGCGCGGCCTCCGCCGGCGTGGCCAGGTCGGCGCGGAGGAACTCCTCGGCGGCGACGACGAACTGGCCGTACCGGTTCTTGAACAGGTCGTAGAGCGGGTGGTGGGTGAAGTCGGCGCCCTGCACCACCTGCCAGACCGGCAGGGGAAAGTAGCTGTCCACCAGCAGGAAGGGCCGGTCGCCGTCGCAGCGCAGCCGGCGCACCCAGGCCACCTCCTCGCCCTCGGCAATGCCGAAGGCGGTGGCGGTATCGGCATCGGCCGGCAGCAGCGCCTGGCCCAGCACGCGGTTGCGTGGCACCAGCGGCGCGCCGCCGGGCATCGCCTCGTAGCGGAAGAAGCGCTCCAGGCTCTCGAAGGAGGGCCCCAGCACGAAGGTGCCGCGCCCGGCCTGGCGATGCAGCCAGCCCGCCTGCACCAGTTCCCCGATGGCCTGGCGGATGGTGCCGCGGCTGGCGCCGAAGCGGCGCTCCAGTTCCGGCTCGGTCGGGATCTGTTCGCCCGGCTTCCAGGCGCCCTCGCGGATCGCGCGTTCCAGCGCCACCGCCACGTCGCGGTACAGCGGCGCGGCGGTACGAACCAGGGCCAGGGCGTCGGGCCGCATGCTCAGTTCACCGGAATGCCGGCGGTGCTGATCACCTGGCGCCACTGCGCCACCTGCGCCACCAGCCGCGCGCGATGCGCCGCCGGCGTCGCCTGGCCGGCATCGAACACCAGGGTCTCCATGCCCGCCAGCTTGGCGCGGGTCTCCGCGTCCCGCGTAGCGCCCTGCAGCGCGGCGGCCAGGCGTTCCACCACCGGGCGCGGCGTGCCGGCCGGGGCGTAGAGGCCGAACCAGGCGCTGATGTCCATCTCCTGCAGGCCAAGCTCTGCCGTGGTCGGCAGGTTGGGCAGGCTGTCCAGCCGGCGCGTGCCGGTCAGCACGAAGCCCTTCACCGCGCCGGACTGCACATAGGGCACGATGCCGGCGGTGACATCGCACAGCAGTTGCACCCGGCCGCCCTGCAGATCCGCCAGTGCCGGCGCGGCGCCGCGATACTGCACCATGGTCACGTTGGTGCCGGCCAACTGCTGGAACAGGATGGCGCAGAGATGGGTGGCGCTGCCTTGGCCGGAGGAGGCGAAGGTGACGGCCTCCCGCTGCGTCCGCACCCAGGCCAGCAGCTCCGCCATGGTCGTGGCCGGCACGTCCTTGTTGCCCACCAGCAGCATCGGCATGTCGGCGAACAGGCCGATCTGCTCGAAGCTGGCGACCGGGTCGAAGCCGGGATTGGCGAACAGCGCCGGGGCGGTGGCCATGCCGATATGGTGCAGCAGCAGGGTGTAGCCATCCGGCGCCGCGCGGGCGACCTGCTGCACGCCGATATTGCCGCCGCCGCCGCTGACATTCTGCACCGCGACGGTCTGGCCGAGTTGGCGACGCAGCGCCTCGGCCAGCACGCGGGTCACCAGGTCGCTGCCGCCGCCGGGGGCATAGGGCGTGACCAGCGAGAGGGTTCGGGTGGGGAAGGCGTCCTGGGCGCGCGCGGCCAGACCGAGGCCGGCGACGAGGGCAAGGCCGAGCACGAGCCGGCATGCGAGACGGATCACTGGTTTCCTCCTGCCGTGGTTGTCGGGGCGCCGTTGCCGGCGGCCCGCCCACGTTGATGGTCCAATCATATGGATGTTTGCGGCCGGCGCAACGCAGCCCTAGGCAGCGGGCGATCAGGGGTTGAGGAGGTTCCGGCTGATCCTGCCGCGCCCCCGGGCTGGCGGGTGGCCGCCCCGGCGCATCGTAGGCTTCGGCTTTCGCTCGACCCTGGCGAGCGGCACCTGCCCATGGGCTGCCGCGCCGATCGTCGCTGGCGCTGCGCCCGCGTGCGGCCGCGCCGGGTGACCGCCCTGCCCCCGGCCCACACGCCGCGCCCAAGAGGGTCGCTGTCCCGTTCCAGGATCTGCACGAACTGCTCCACGCTGCGCCCCGCCGGTCCTTGCGGGCGCAACGGCCATTACGCGCGGCGGTGCGTGCCGGCCTTCAGCGGTTCGCATGACACGGAGGCGTGGCGCTCCGTGTCACGCCCCACCCGGCCTCAATGCCTGAAGTCGTAGCTCCGCAGCACCCGGCCGCCGATGGTGGTGTTCAACTGGGCGATGGCGGTGAACAGGTTGCTCTCCACATTGCCGGCCTCGTTCAGCTGAGCCGTGTTCCAGTTCCAGATCTCCACGCCAAAGGCCAGGTTGCCGATGATGAAGTGGTCCATGAAACTGGACAGCGCGTTGCTGTAGTCCACCAGCACGCTGGTGCGGCTGGCCAGGCCGCGGAAGTCGTTGACGTAGCCGCTGTAGCGGGTGCCGGCGGCGCCGGCCAGGCCGTGGCCCTGCAGGTACAGCTCGTTCAGCACCACGTTGCCCCGGATGGTATGTTCCAGCGCCAGGTAGCTCTCCTCGGTCAGCTGGGCGTTGGGGTCCAGGCCCAGGTTCACGCTGTCCAGCTTCAGCGCCATGGCCATGGCGTCCAGCGCGCGCTGCACGTCCTCGCGGTACGCCACCTGCTTCGCGGCGCTGGCGGTGGCGATCGCGGTATTCTCGAACACCGCCTCGGCATTCGCCTCCAGCCGCTGGATTGCCGAGAGGTTCCTGCCTTTGCCGGCCAGCAGCTGCCCGTAGTAGTTCTTCCACTCCGCCGCCAGGTCGGTGGTGGTGTGGAACAGGCCGTTGGCGTCGGCGGTCCATACATGGGACGCGGTCAGGCCGCTGGCGATCACCTCGCGCTTCAGCATGACGTCGCCATAGATGCCGGTGAAGCTGTTGGCCGCCACCTTGGCCGGAACCGCCGGCACCACGATGGCCTGCGCCGGCGACACGTAGCCGGCTTTGGCGCTGCTTGCCGTGGTGCTGAAATCCGTGGCGTGCAGGGTGCGGAACCAGGCCAGGTCGTCCAGCGCCACCACCGCCTGGGCCGGCGTGCTCTGCGTGGTGAACTGGTTGTTGTCCTGCACCAGCACGCCACCGCGGAACACCACGGGGTTGAGCAGCTGCGACATGATGCCGTCGGTCATCAGGCCGCGCACCGCCAGCTGGTTGTTGTCCAACCCGCCACCGATGAACAGCACGCTGTTGTCCACCGGCGTGCCCCAGCGCAGCACGTCCATCGTATAGCCGTTGTACCGGCCGGAGATGGCGTTGTTCATGCCGACGCCCTGCAAGGCCAGCTCGGCCAGCGCCGGACTGCCCTGGATGGTGTGCGCCAGCGCCATGTAGCTGCTGATGGTCAGCGGCGCCGCGGGGTTGGTGCCGAAGCTCGCCAGGTTCAGCGTCATCGCCTCGCCGATCGCGTCCAGCATGCGCTGCACATCCTCGCGGTAGGCCATCTCATAGCTGTGCGGCAGCCAGTCGGGCCCGCCACCCAGCAGGGTATTCTCGAACACCGCCTCCGCATTGCCGGCCAGCCGCTGCACCGCGGTCAGGCTGGCGCCGTTGCCGGCCAGCATCTGCTGGTAGTAGGTGCGCCACTCGATCTCCAGGTTGGCAAGGGTATGGAACTGACCATTGGCGTCGGCCACCCAGGTGTGGCCATTGGCCACGATGGTGCTGTCGATGACCTGGCCGAAGGCGGTGGACGTGGTTTCGTCGCCCACCTGCAGCACCCGCGCCGGGGCCGGGCCACGGCCGGGGATGATGAAGTCCTGCGCCAGGTAGAGCTTGCTGAACATCGACTGGTTCATCGAATCGACAGCCGCGAGGAAGGTGCTCTCGTCGGCGCCGTTCTGGTTCAGCTGCACCAGCACGCCATTCTCCGCCACCACCGGGTACAGCAGGTGGGAGATGGTGCGGTCGTCGAACAGGTCGGTGATCGCGCGCTCGCCGGTGGTCAGCCCGCCGCCGATGTAGAGCGTGTGCTGGTCCACGTTGTTCTGGAAATCATTGGTGTAGCCGCGGTAGCGCGTGGCCGGCGGGCTGTTCAGCCCGTGGCCCTGCAGCGCCATTTCATGCAGCGCGCCGTCCAGCTCTATGGTGTGCTGGATGGCCAGGTAGGTCGCCTGCGTCAGTGGTGCGGTGCGGCTGATGCCAAGCCGGTCCATGGCGGTGGCGATCACGTCCAGCTCGCGCTGGAAGTCCTCGCGGTCGCGCTCCTGCACCGCCTCGTTCAGGTTGGCCAGGCCGGTAAACTCGAACACCGCCTCGGCATTCGCCTCCAGGTGCTGCAACCCGGTCAGCGGCGCGCCGGCCAGGGCCTGCTGGTACAGGTTGTACCACTCCAGCGTCAGGTCGGTGGTGGTGTGGTACAGCCCGGTGGCGTCGGCCACCCAGGTATGGCCGTTCAGCACCTGCGTGGTGCTGACGACCTCGCCGAACAGCGTCGTTATCATGCCGGGCCCAGGCTCCGGCAGCGTCGGTGCCGGCAGCGGCGCGGTGGCGGAGACCGCGACCACGGCGCCGACCGCCGCCTTCACCACGCTGAAGTCGGAGGCGACGTAGACCTGCTTGAACAGCGTGGTGTTCATCGCGTCCACCCAGGCCGCCACGGTGCCCTCGCCGCCGCCGTTCTGGCTCAACTGCACCAGCTGGCCGTTCTGCGCGATGACCGGGAAGGCCCATTCGCCGATGATCTGGTCATCGAAGAAGGCGGCCATGACGTTCTGCCCGTTCGACCGGCCGCCACCGACATAGTAGGTAGCCCAGTCAGCCCACATCATGTCGTTATGGAAGCCGTTGTAGCGCGGCAGGCTGGGGTTGTTCACGCCCTCCCCCTGCAACGCCAATTCGCGCAGCGCGGTGTTGGCCTGCAGCGTCTGGCCGATCTTGATGTAGTCGGCGGCCGAGAGCAGCTGGTACGTCGTAAGCCCCAGCTGGGTCATCACCGTGCCGACCGCGTCGATCACCCGCTGCACGTCCTCGCGGTCGCGCTGCAGGATGCTCGGCTGCTGGTTGGCCAGCATGCTGTTCTCGAACACCGCCTCGGCATTGCCCTCCCACCGCTGGATCGCGGTGAGCGACGCGCCCCGGCCGGCCAGCATCAGCTTGTAGTATTTCTGCCATTCGGCGCCGAGGTCGGTGCCGGTGTGGTACAGCCCGTCGGCGCCGGCCGCCCAGGTATGCGCGCCGGCCTTCAGCATCTTCGGGGCCTCGGCGCCGAAGTAGCCGATGAAGTCGCCCCGTACGGCGACCGCGCCGGTGCCCAGCACGTAGAAGTCGTCCGCGGTATAGACCTCGTGCAGCCAGCTGGCGTTCAGCGCCTCGATCGCCTCGTACAGCGTGTTCTCGGCCTGGCCGTTCTGGTTCAGCTGCTGCAGCTCGCCATTCTGCGCCACCACGGCGAAGGGCAGGTGGCTCAGGATGCTGTCATCCATGAAGTCTTCCAGAGCGAACTCGCCGGTATTCACCCCGCCGCCGACGAACAGCGTGATTTGGTCGATGCCGTCCTGCAGGTCCTGGGTGAAGCCATTGTAGCGCGCGTTGGGCGGGCTGTTCAGGCCGTGGCCCTGCAGGGCCAGTTCCAGCAGGAAGGGGTTGTTCTGCAGCGCGTGCCCGAGTGCCCGGTACGTCTCCACCGTCAGGTCGGCGTGGCCATCCCAGCCGATGCTGGCGCCGGCGGCGGCCACCGCATCCAGCTCGCGCTGCACATCCTCGCGGTACATCCGCGCCGCCGCCGCATCCGCCCTGACGATGGCGTTGAGGCCGGTGTTCTCGAACACCGCCTCGGCATTGCCCTCGGCGCGCTGGATCGCGGTCAGCGTGTCGCCGTTGCCGGCCAGCATGATGCGATAGTAACCCAGCCACTCCGCCGCCAGGTTGGTGTTGGTGTGGTAAAGGCCGGTGCTGTCGGCGGTCCAGGTGTGGCTTGCGGTCAGCCCGGCCGGCAGCTTCACCTTGCTGGCGATAACGTCGCCGAACAGCGACAACTGGCTGCCCTTGGGCGCCACGATGCCGGCCTCCGGCGGCGCGCTCGGCAGGGCGCTGGCGGTGCCTAGCGTGGCCGAGAAGTCCTTCGCCGTCCACACCTTCCAGAACATAGCGTCGTCCAGCGCGCCGACCGAGAGCCTGACCAGGTCCTCGGAGTTGGCGTTCTGGTTCAACTGCTCCAGGTGGCCATCCTGCGCCACCACCGGGTAGGGCAGATGGCTGATGATGACGTCGTCGAAGAAGTTGCGGAGCGCGTTCTCGTTGCTGTCCAGCCCGGCGCCGATGAACAGCGTGGTGGTGTCTACCCCGTTCTGGAAATCATTGGTGTAGCCGTTGTAGCGCGCCAGCGGCGGGCTGTTCAGGCCGTGCCCCTGGATGCCCAGTTCCTGCAGCGTGGCGTCGGACTGCACGGTACGGCCGATGGCCAGGTAGTCCTGCACCGTCAGCGGGTGGGTGCCGTCCATGCCCAACCTGGTCATTGCCGCGGCGATGGCGTCGAACTCGCGCTGGGCGTCCTCCCGGTCGCGCGCCTGGATGGCGTCGCTGAGCGTGGCGATCTTGGTGTTCTCGAAGACCGCCTCGGCATTGGCCTCCAGGTGCTGGATCGCGGTCAGCGCGGTGCCGGCCAGCACTTGCTGGTAGAGGCCCTTCCATTCGGCGGTAAGGTCGGTATCGGTGTGGAATAGGCCATTGCTGTCGGCCCACCAGTCATGTGGGCTGATGCCGGTGATGGTGCCTGCGATGGTGCTGCCGAACAGGGTCAGGACGGGCTGGGGGACGTAGTCTTCGAGCATGGTGCAGGCCTTGGCAGGGACAGGCGAGCAAGCCGCCGTTGCCGTTAGCGTATGCTAAGAATTGCGAAGTTACGTCACCGAATGTCTCATCACGGGAATTTAAACCCGCACTATTCTACCACAGGTTGTGAGACACGCCGCTCCCCACGGCCCCCCGCGTCACGGATCAGGCAAGCTGACCCGGGACGCTTGGGGACAAGGTTGATACTGGTCCGATAGGCTCACGCCGCTCGCGCGGTCGCCAACCCCGCCAGCATCTGTACGGCAGCGCTGAAGGCCGGCGCCAGGCTTTCGACATTGAACTCCAGCCGCAGTTCTCCGGAACCAGCCTCCATCGGAAGCACCCTCCCCTCGGCGGCGGCACCATTGTGGTTGTCCAGTACCAGCGTCGCCATGCTGCCCGCGAGGGGCTGCGCCGTGCATTTCAGCATCGCCCCGCCGCGGGAGATGTTGACCAATCGCGCTGGATGACGGGCACCGCCCAGCGACAGCGTGCAGGCCTCCTCCGAGGGGTAACGAGCGTTCATCCGGCGGTCGGCATCGGCGCTGGCGGTGCGCACGACCGTCACGATGCTGCGCTGCATGCCCGCCATGTCCTCGGCAACCGCCATGGTCGCCTGGCGCATCGCCTCGGCCTGCTGGTTGGTGGCGCGGGCCTCATCGGAAACGGCGGCGATCCGCGCCGAGACCTCGCGCCCGGCATCCGTGGTGGTGGTGACATTGCGGCTGATCTCCCGAGTCGCCGCCGCCTGCTGCTCCACCGCTGCCGCGACGGCCATGGTCACCTCGGCAATGTCGGCGATGGTGCGGCCGACGCCCTCGATCACCCCAACGGTCCCTTGCGTCTGCTGCTGGATCGCACTGATCTGTTGGCCGATCTCCTCGGTGGCGCGCGCGGTCTGCTGCGCCAGCGCCTTCACTTCGCTGGCGACAACGGCGAAGCCCTTGCCGGCCTCACCGGCCCGCGCCGCCTCGATGGTCGCGTTCAGCGCCAGCAGGTTGGTGCGCTGGGCGATGTCCTCGATCAACCGCGCCACGGCACCGATGCGCGACGCCTGCTCCGACAGGCCGCGGATGGCGGTGGTCGCCTTGCCGCCTTCCTCCGCCGCCCGCGCACTGACCTGGCTTGCATGGGTCACCTGGCCGGAGATTTCGCGGATGGAAGCCGAGAGTTGTTCGGCCGCTGCCGCCACCGCCTCGATGTTGCCCTGGCTCTGCTCTGCCGCTGCGGCCACCGCGCTGGCGTTCTCGCCGACCAGGTTTGCTGCGTGCGCCATGCCGCCGGCCGCCTCGGCCATGCTGCCGGTGCGGGTGGCGATGGCGGTGATCGCCGAGGATGTGGCCAGTTCGATCTTCCCGGCCATTTCCAGCACCACATCCCGCCGATCAATGCCGTTGCGATGCTCGACTTCGCTGCGCTCGTTGAGGTCGAAGGCCAGGCGCGACCGCAGCGCGCGCAGCATGGCGAAGCTGGAACGGAACTCCATGGCCGATGGCGTGCCGACGACCCGCTGCAGGTCGCCACCCGAGATGGCGCGCAGATGGCCGTCCAACGCCGCCAGCGGTCGCCGCAGGCCGAACAGGATCAGCAGGCCGGCGCCGATGGCGACGAGCGCCCCAAAGATGGTGGCAGCCATGCCGAAGGCCACCGTCAGGCGATAGCGGGCCTCGGACGCCGCATAGGCTGCCGCGGCTCCGCGCAGTTGCAGGTCCTGCAGTGCCGCGGAAATCTCGGAGATCGGGCGGAACAGCGGCAGCAGCCTTTCCGTCACCAGGGCTGACAAGGCGGCCCGGTTACCGCTGACGGCCAACGCCAGTCCTGGCAGCAAGGCGTCGCGCAGGAAGAGAGCGCGGGCTTCGACCAATCGTGTTGCCAGCACGCGCTCCTCCGGCCTCAATGCGGTGACCATGTAGTGCTGCCAGACGGCGTCGATGCGCGCGTTGTTCATCGGCACCGTCGCCAAGCGGCGGGCATCGTCGGCCGGCGTCTCGTTGAGCGCCAAGGCCATGATGTGGCGGGTATTTTCCTGGACAAGGAAGACCACCTCGGAAAGCTGCGACGCGGCGACGGTGCGGTTCTCGTAGCCGTCGCGCATCGCCTCGTTCGACGCTGCCATGCCCGACAGACCCATCCAGCCGACCAGGCCGAGGGTCAGCAACACGGCACCAAAGCCACCGATCACACGCACCGAAAGCCGGTTGAACTGCTCGGCCAGCCGATGGCGCAGGGAATAGCGAACAATCTCGCCCTCCCGCAGGATCAGGCCGGAGGTGCTGCCGGCGCGCATCTCCGCATAGGCCACCTCAGCGGCGGCGACTTCCTCACGGCCTGGCTGCGAGCGGATCGAGACGAAGCCTGTTGTCTCGCCGGCTTCGACAAGCGGTGCGACGTTGGCGCGCACCCAGTAGAAATCCCCGGCCTTGGTGCGGTTCTTGACCAGCCCGTCCCAAGGCCGGCCCGCCCTGAGCGTGGCCCAGAGGTTGGCGAAGGCGGCTTCCGGCATGTCCGGATGGCGCACCGTGTTGTGCGGCGCGCCGACCAGTTCCCGCTCCGAAAATCCACTGATCTCGACGAAGGCACTGTTGGCGAAGGTGATGTTGCCCTTCACGTCGGTGCGGGAGACGAGTGGCTGGTCCGCCGGCACCGGGATTTCCCTGGCAGTCACTGGCTGGTTCACGCGCATGGCTGCTCCGGGGGTGAGGTAGCCCGCGAAGTGCCGGCAAGCATGTGATTGCCGCGTTAAGGAGCCAGCAAATCTTTTCCAGGAGATGCCGGCTTGTCACTGGCAAGCCTCAAGCGCCGCACCTGGTCGCTGCCACTGCGCCTCGGCCCCGCGTCATCACCCGATCAGCAGGTGGGCGACGGTCGGCAGTGGTGCGAAGCCCAGCGCATCACTGCCGACGGCACCCGGGATGATATCAGCCAGCCGGAACGTGCCGGACGCGCTGCCGTCGGAGATCCAGGGCTCGGCGCCGGCAACGCCATCATTCGCCGTGAAGGCGACCCACCCATTACCCACAGCACTTAGATCCCGGGGTGAACCGCTGCCCGTCCCCGGCAGCAGATCGAGCACCAGGCTGGTCCCGCCGGGCGTGCCATCGGTGACCCAGAGTTCCTGCCCGTGCGTCGGCTCGAAGGCGCTGAACAGCGCACGACCTTCCCCAAGCGGCGTGAAGCCGCCCGGGAAGCTGTTGCCAAGCGAGGGGACGCCAGGGCCACCCGCCTGAACCGGGCCTTCGGCGATGTCGCGCAGCAGCATGGTTCCGGCCACGCTGCCGTCGGTGACCCAAGGTTCCTCGCCATGCACGCCATCATCGGCTGAGAACACGACCCTGCCGCCGCCGATCGGCACAAGCGCCGGGAAACTGTTCCCAGGTTGCCCGGGATGAATGTCGTCCAGCAGCCGCGTCCCGGCCTCGGTACCGTCGGTGATCCAAAGTTCGCGGCCATGCGCCGCGTCGAAGGCGCTGAAGAACGCACGGCCATCGCCCAGCGCGACGAAGCCTGCCGCGAAACTGCCATCGCTGCCCGGGGCAAGGTCGCCGAGCAGATGCGTGCCAGCGGCGGTGCCATCGGTGATCCAGGGCTCGATGCCATGGACGCCGTCATCGGCCCGGAACAGCGCGCGGCCGTCACCCAACGACGCCAGGAAGCCGAGCGAGGCGTTGAACGGGCTGTCGCTGAAGCGGTGCACCAGGTCGCTGCCTGGGCTGTCCAGGCGGGCAAGACGCAGATCCGCCACGGTGATGAACAGCACCGCGCCGCCGCCGAGGTCGGTGAAGTCCCCGGCGCCGATGGCCGCGTTGCCGGTTTCGAACTGCGGCGCCTCGCGGGTGCCGGCGGCGGTGCCGTCGGTCAGCCAGAAGCGCTGGCCGATGCTGGCGTCGTTCGTCTGGAACAGGACGGTGCCGGTGCCCAGCGGTACGAACAGGCCAGGGAAGGAACTGGCCGCTCCGGGCACCAGGTCGGCCAATAGGCGGGTGCCCTCGGCGCTGCCATCGGTCACCCATGGTTCGCTGCCGTGGGTGCCGTCATTGGCAGCGAAGAGCAGCGCGCCGCTGGCGGTGGGGACGAAGGCGGGGACGCCGTATCGCAGCGAGTTGGCCGAGAAGTAGAAGCCGCTGCCTTCGCCGCCGGGATTGAGATCGACCAGCAACCGCGTGCCGCCCTCCGTGCCGTCGCTGACCCAGGGCTCGGTGCCGTGGGTGAGGTCGTTGGCGGCGAAGACGAAATCGGGCAAGGCAGGAGGCAGCGATACGGGCGGCGTGACGTACCATTGCCCGGTGGCCTGGAACGTCGCCAGCACCTGGGCGGCCAGGGCGTTCCAGTCCACCTCGGGCGTGGGGGATGGCGGTGCGTCGTCCAAGTACCACTGCCCGGTGGCCGTGAAGTTGGCCAGCACCCGAGCCGCCAGGGCATCCCAGTCGATCACCTCGGTCATTGGCGTTCCCCCCGCCCGGCGTCACGCGGGCGTCAGCTTCGCCATAACAATCTACTTTGACCGCTCCGGTAGCGCGATATTCGGCGCCGCGCTGAGTTGTGAACGCGCCGGGGTCGGCGGATCACTCAGGGGGCCGCCCGGCGGTCCAGCCTCTACCTAACCCAGGTAGTCACCGTGCCGGTGCGCCGCTCTGCACGGCAGGTGCCATCCTGCCGTTGCTGTCGGGCGAGACGGCAGGACCCGGTGACCGCCGCTGTTCGGAGCAGGCAGTGAGCATGCCGAGAGCGACAACGACGGCGAGGACATTCGCCAGGGAGTACCTGCGGTCGGATACACGGTTCGCCATGGTCATTCCTCATGGTTCGCGTTCAGAGTTACCTGTGCCCAAGCGCAGGCGACGATGGAAGTTCCCCATCAGGCAGTTGTTGGTTCTCAAGGCGCACCGGTCAACGGAGCGTTGCGAACCGGTCTCTAACTTTCATTAGTCGATTACCGTCAGCATGCGGAACGCCCGCCCGTCCCGCGTACGGTCCTGCACGCAATCATAGGCCCAGGCATGCCCGGCCAGCACGGCCGCAGCCGAATGCAGGAACCAGCGTCAGTTCGGCCACTGCCGTGCTCAGCCGAGCGTTCTCCTTCTCCAACTCCTTCAGCCGCCGCGCCTGGTCCAGCTTCAGCCCGCCGTATTCGGCCCGCAAGCGGCAGTAGCTCGCCTCCGATATCCCAAAGCCACGGCAGATCTCGCCCACCGTCTTCCTGCGCCAGCTCCACCTCAGCCTGCCGCCGCAGCCCGATGATCTTCTCCGGCGTCGCGCCCTTCCTTGCCATCTCTAGCCTCCTTCTCAGGGTCCACTTCTCTCATTCCTGGCAGACCGAGTTCAGGGGGAAGACCAGTTGGCGAACCCGCCTCGCTCACGCGGTCAGCCGTCCCGTCAGCGCGCCGAGCAGCGCCGCCGAGGCCGCAAGTCTCCGCGGTTGGAGTCAATTAGTTTCATAGAGAAATGAAATTTAATACGCAGTTCCACTGATTGCAGAATATCCTAAAATTGATACGAATATTGCTACTTGAGGCGATATCGCGCGGTTTAAGCGTGGTTGCCATCTCACAGGAAGAGCTAGCTCCAACTCTTGCACTCAAACCGGGTATTCGGCTGCATTTCGATCTTCTTCTGATTGCAAGCGACCGATGCTCACGACGCAAAGGCCCCCGCCATGACCATCATCGACGTCGGCACCAACGCGCTAAAGTTCGACGCCGCGCAGACCCAAGTGGGCGACGGCACCCATGTTGGGGATATCGTGCTGTACAGCAACGTCCTCGGCACCGGCGCCACGGCAGTGGACGCGATAGTCCGGACGGTGGCGATCGACCCCAGGGTAACCTTCAACGCTTACGACAGCACCGATACCAGCGACAGCAACCAACCTGTGGGCGGCGCCTATTTCTCGCCCCGCTTCGATGGCTCGACCGGCGCCGGCACCGCGACCGCGGGCGCAGGTACGACGTTCGAGATCGATTTCATCGCGCACGGTACCTACAGCAACACTACCTACCAGGGCACCCCGATCACGCTCACCAACCTAACCGAGACCACCTACGATATCGACCTGATGCAGTATCAGGAGTTCAGTATATTCACAGCCTCGCACTACAATAGCGGACATGACATTTCCTATTCTTACGATCAATCCACAGATCTAGTAAATTTCCGCGCAACAACGACAACTAACGCGACCGCTGGCGATGTCAACAACATGATTCAGGTAGACTATGCGGCCGTCAGTTCGCTTACCTTCAAGGTTGGCTCCAATGATTGGTCACAGGTCACCGGCTTGGCATATTTCTACGTTAACTTCGGGCCAGGCAACGGCTTGCTCTACAACACCACAGTAACGGCTCAGGCCGCTGGCATACCGGTGAGCGATATAATCGGCACCGCCTTCGTTGACAGCAACGGCAATGGCGTGCGCGAAGCCGGCGACACGCTACTGAGCGGCGTTGCGGTGGCGTTGCTGGATGGCTTGGGCAACGCGACCGGCATTACCGCCATCACCGACAGCAACGGCGCCTATACCCTGCCGGGCCTATCCGCCGGCAGCTACCAGGTGGCCTTCACGGCCCCGGCTGGTGACCTGTTTTCACCGCTGGGCGGCAACGCCAACGCCGCGCTGGACAGCGTGGTGAACGCGACGGGCGTGGCCAGCGTTTCGGTCAGCGCCAGCAGCACCACAGCGAATGTGAATGCGGGGATCTATGTGCCGGCCATCGTCAGCGGCACGGTGTTCACCGACGCCAACGCCAATGGCGTGCAGAACGCCGGGGACGCCGGACTGGCGGGGGTGACGGTGCAACTGCTGGACGGCAGCGGCAACGCCATTGCCGGCCAGGTAGCCACCACCGATGCCAATGGCGCCTACAGCTTCATTGGCCTGGCGCCTGGCAGCTACAAGGTGCAGGTCACCGCGCCGGCGGGCGACAGCTTCTCCAGCGGCGTCGACAGCGTGGTCGATGGCGCGGGCGTCAGCCCGGTCTTCACCCTGGCCTCTGGCGGCAGCGCCACCGAGGGGGCAGGCGTCTACGCTGGCGGCACCGTCAGCGGCACGGTGTTCACCGACGCCAACGCAAATGGCGTGCAGAACGCCGGGGACGCCGGGCTGGCGGGGGTGACGGTGCAGCTGCTGGACGGCAGCGGCAACGCCATTGCCGGCCAGGTAGCCACCACCGATGCCAATGGCGCCTACAGCTTCACCGGCCTGGCGCCTGGCAGCTACAAGGTGCAGGTCATCGCGCCGACGGGCGACAGCTTCTCCAGCGGCGCCGACAGCGTGGTCGATGGCGCGGGCGTCAGCCCGGTCTTCACCCTGGCCTCTGGCGGCAGCGCCACCGAGGGGGCGGGCGTCTACGTGCCGCCACCCCCGCCGCCGGCCGCGCATGTGACCGGTACCGCCTTCCTGGACTTGCCGCCAAGCCTGGTCGCGCTCCCGCACGACAGCGCCGTGTTCAGCAATATCCTGGTGAGTCTGCTGGACGCCGGGGGCCACGTGGTGGCGCAGGCGCTGACCGATTTTCATGGCCAGTACAGCCTGGATGTGGCGAATGCGGGCACTTACCAGGTTCAGTTCGGCACACCCGCAGGGCTGGCGCTGATCCCGCGCGGCGATGGCTGGTGCGACAGCGGCAGCCAGGTCAGCCAATCCAACGCGCTCAGCGATGCCATCACGGTTGTGGCTGGCCAGGACGTCGCACATCTGAACGCCGGCTACAGCCAGCTGACCGCTGCATCGGCCGGTGCGATCACCTCGCTGCCCGGCGGTCAATACGATTACAACACCTCGGTCGCCGTCAGCTTCCAGGGCAGCGCAATCGTCAACCTGAATGCTCCCGGCAGCTATATCATCTGCGGCCTGGGCGCGCTCACCGCCAATGCCAATTTCGGTGGCTCGACCCTGATCGGTGGTACCGGCTTTGCTGTGCTGCATGGCGGCGCCAGCGGTGGCTCGGTCATGATGAGCGGCGACGGCGGCGCCATCATGGAGGGTACCAGCGGCAACGACATCATCATCGGCGGCTCCGGCCCGATCAACGCCCAGGGCCTGGGCAGCAGCGGCGAGTCCAGCTCCAGCGGCGGCATGCTGGCCAACCTCGGCGGCGACCTGATGATCGGCGGCAAGGGTGGCGACAACCTGGAGTTCAACAACTCCAACGGCACCATCTACGGCGGCGCCGGCAACGACTACCTGCACGCCGCGGCGAATGGCGTGCTGATGGCCGGCGGCACCAATGACGGCACCATCACCTACAGCGCGGGGCAGTTCTCCAACCTGCA
>CANGNF010000036.1 GCA_947455205.1 Acetobacteraceae bacterium
CCACCAGCACATCGCCGATGTTGTTGTGGCTGATCGAGAGGTCGCGCTGCCACCCGGCGTTGTCCGGGTCGGCGGCGGCCAGCCGCTCGGCGATGGCCATGGCGGCGCGAAAGGCGGCCAGCGCCCCGGCGCCATCGCCCTGCGCCACCAGCACATCGCCGATGTCGTTGTGGCTGACCGAGAGGTCGCGCTGCCACTGGGCATTGCCCGGGTCGGCGGCGGCCAGCCGCTCGGCGATGGCCATGGCGGCGCGAGCCCGCAACATTGCCGCCTGCACATTCCCCACAACTCGGAGCAGCAAATCGCTTGCTTCCCTCGCCGCTCCTGCTGCAGCGCCCAAAGCAGCATCCGCCGGCGCGCCCGCCATGCCAATGCGGTGCGAAGCATCCCACCACAACACAGCCAACTCAGCCCTGGACGAGCCGGCCAATGCTTCTGCCCAGCCTGCCATGGCCTTGAAAGCCGGCTCCCAACCGCCCGCACCGGCCAGCCGGGCAGCCAGAGACGCCGCGTCCTGCTCCATCTGGCGGGGGAACTCAGCCAGGGCGAAGCCGTCCGGCATGTCGCCGCTCGCCACCCCGGCCAACACCTGCGGCCATAGCCAATCGGCCAGGCGGCGCCGGCCCTCTGCCACTTCCACCACGAAGTCGGCGCCGGCCGTGGCCGGATCTTGCAGCCAGTCGCGTAGGCTTTTGTGGAAGGGCGCCCAGCCCTCGACCTGCAACTCGAACAAGCCGCCCAGGCTTTCGCGGAACCGCGCCTGCTGCCGCACGCCCCAGCCGAAGATCCCCGCCAGTACCGCGTCCGGCACCGGCCGCAGCGCCGCCATCAGCACCGAAAGCACCGGCAACACCTCTCGCTCATAGGCGGCTGGGTCGGGGAATTGGCGGCGGAACCAGCGCTCGTACAGGCCAACCAGTTCCTGCGGCAGGTCCTCCGGCGAATCCAGCACGACATGCCCCTTCTCCACCGCGCGGCGCAGCGCCCGCAGGTAGAGCATGTTGCCGCCCGATGCCGCGGCCACGCGCTGCGCCAATCGCGTCGCATTTACGTCATCGCGGCCCTCACCAGCCAGCCAGCCTTTGGCATAGGCCAGCACATCCTGCCGGTTCTCCTCCTGCTCCGCGTCAATGCGGTGTGGCGTCAACGCGGCGAATTGCCGCTGGATCGGCATTTCTGGCCGGCTGGTTACCAGCAGTGAAATCCAGGACGGCAGCTTCGGCGCGAACTCGGCTAGCACCTCGGCCAACTCGCTGCGGTTGCCCTTCATCGTCTCATCCAGCGCGTCAAGGATGATGAGGAAGCGGTCCTGGCGCTGGCCGCCATCAATCATCAGCCCGAGCGGCTTGATCAGCAGGTTATTGAACAACTCAGGCGCTGTGCCGGGAGGAATCGACTTGGCCTCCGGGTCAGCCCGCCGCAGCAGGTCAAGCAGCAAGGTACGGAAGCTTGGCAGTCTTGTGGCCAGTTGGAAGGCAAGGGTGCGAATGATTGGTCCAGGTTCGCGCCGGCCCTCCAGATTATACCGGCACAGGCTGAGCGCGACGACGTTGGAGCGACCGTAATGTGCCACCCATGCGGCAAATGCGCTTTTGCCCATGCCTGGCCCGCCCGACAGCCAGAACATGCGTGATGGGTCGTTGCTCAGTCGCCACTTCTCCAGCGCCTCCAGCAGCCATTGCCTGCCGACGAAGCCTTCAATCAGCGGATAAACCTCCGCAGCCTGCAGTTCCGGCTGCAGTCGGCGCTGGAGTTCCTCGATTTCTCCGGCAAAGCGCTTGGTGGTGTCACGGTCCAGCACTGCCCGAATGTCGCTCAGCCGCGCCTCATACCAAACCTCATAATCCGCCGGCGGGTCGTCGGCCTTTCGCTTGGCCCAGTCATGCATATCCAGCCATTGGATGTGGCTGATCGTCACCGGCTGCGTGACTTGCTCTTCGGCTTCCAGCAGCACGGTGGCGATGGCACCACCCTTGTGATGCAGAGCGATGGAAAGCTCGTCCAGGCACACACCCGGATTGCGCGTGGCGTGCCTCGAGAGGAAGCCCAATGTCCAATCGGTATCGCGCAGCCCATCGATGATCGTCCGGCGCCAGTCATCGCCCGCGCGAATCTCCGACCTGTCCAACCACACTTCGTGGCCGAGTTTGCGCAGGTCGTCAGCCAGACGATCCACCAAGCCCGCATTGGCGTCGTGGCCATAACTGAAGAAGAGCTTCATGGCTGCCTCCAGGTATTTATTCTCGACCAACAAGGGGCACGGCTTCTTGGGCCCGAGTTCCAGCACAATATAGACGGAGGTTGCGCGCTCTCTTCAGGCCGGCATATACGTACATTCGCTTATTTCATGAATTTAGACACTGACATCTGCGCGCAAATTTGTGGTTGCCGCGAACAGCATGAGTGCCACTGAGCGCGCCAATTTTGTAAATATAAGCAAAAAGGAGTTATTGTAATTAGTGTCTCTTGGGCGACGGATCCGGTGATCCGCGAGGCGGTTGAGGGCGAGAAGAGCCGCGCCTCGACGCGCATCACCTTTCACAGAGCCTGTCGTTATTTCGCTTCAAGTAGGCCAAAGCCCGGTTCACGCGAGAGGAGATGGACACCTGGCTGCGCCGGCACGGCGTGCTATTGGCCGGCCACGACATGGACAAGTGACCGATGGCCTGTAGCCGCAGGCAAGTCACGCCGGCACCATGAAGGCGGTGCATTGGCTACGACTACAGGCCGAGGGGTTAGGCAAGGAGACAAAGTTCTGTTGTGCGGGTTATGCGCTGATGGAGAACAGGAATGGCCTGATCGTTAGCGCGGTAGCCACCCGTGCCTCAAGCCATGCCGATCAGCTGGCGGCGCTGCGCGCCGAGCGGCCGAAGCCGACCACGCTTGGCGCCGACACGGCAGCCAATGCTAAGAAGATCCGCTGAAACGGCCTCGCCCGGGGTGGGGCTGGCCTCACCCCGGAGCGAACGGCGGGTTGGGCAGATTTAGCCGGCGCCAAGTGCCAAAGTGGGTCCGATTTCGGGAGGCGTTGACGATTCTGTAGGCCGCGAGGGAAATTCCCCCAAGGTAGTGTTTTCCCCCTGCTGCGCGACAAAGCCCCACAGCAGCAGGTGTTGCCAAAGCATAACTGTGCTGTGGCTCCACCCGCTACTGGCTTAGCTGACAGTGTCGGCGGCAAATCGCTTAGATCACATCAGCGCACACTATAAATGCATAGCGCTTTCTTCACGATCAAATCAGCAACCTCCTGGCTGATTTTCACGGATAGACGCTCAGGAGATTTAGGACGAATCTGAACAGATCGCGCCTCCATCAATTTCCAAGTGCCCGACGAGAACCTTTTTAACGTGATACAGGTCGCTTTTGAAGAATAGCGGTAGGCCTTTGCCGTGGGGCCCGCCCTCGTGTGCTCAACAACGACGCCGCCGCGATTGGAACTGGGAATGCCACTTCTACTCAGTGTATCCTCAACCCGCCTGACAATTTCGAGGACCTCCTCAAATGTACTAGTCGCAAATTGTGTCGCCCTTCCGTTCACTTCTCGCAGCATTTCCTCGACTGAGGCCCTGAACTTCGCTAGCTTCAAGGCTAATTTCCCCTCGGCAGCTAACAAAATAGCCTCGTCTTCCTTATTTTGAGAATATCGTAAAGCCCTACGCATGTTATTGATTTCGTTTGATAAGTCCTCTGAATCTTTGTCGGTCACGGTGCATTCCCGCCTAGGCTTCAGCGGTGATGGCTTTTCTACAGTGTTCGACACTTCGAAGGATGGATGTTCATTTGATAGGCTCACTAAAATTCTCCTTAATGCGGAAATTATGATCCGTATAAATAAGAAATATCCCGAATGGGACAATACAATATGGCTGGTGATATATATAATTCAATAGTATTATTCGTTATTTTATATTTTTACGCCTGCCGCATTTATTGAATGCCTGCCACGCCGGCGCATCGCGTATGGCGGTGCTTGCCGTACCCGGCCGATCACACTGCCCCCAACAAGAGCAGTCTCCAGTGGGTCTAGTCGGCACCAGTGGACGACGTCAAACCTGTCGTTAATGGCAGCGCGATAAGGCGTGGCTCTTTGAGGAGGAACGCGAAGTAACGTGGCACTACCGTCAGGCGCCTGCGCATCCTGGATGCATGGCGCAACACGTCGGTGGACTGAGCCTACCAACCTCCAGCCAATGATGTGGGATGCTTGCGGAACTGGCCCGTAAGCAACGACCTCATCCCGAGCGGTAGTACGGATCTTCTCCGCCTCATCGCTCAGCCATGCTCCAATCATGGCGCGTTCACTTTTGGTGACGACGTCAGGCTCCTCCTCCCACTCGTCGCGGGGTAAAATGTCCAGGTCGCCGAAGTCGCAACCGACCAGAACTCGTCCAACGTCTCACGACCCTGCTTCGCTCTGTACAGTACTTTGATTTGATCCGCTCCGTAGGTTGGCGGACTCCTAGCTGGTTGAATCATCATTCCCTCTGTGAGCAACAAGCCCCGGTATACTTGCTTGAACGACGAGATGTCCCTCTCGAGGCATGTTGCGGAGATGGAAGCCGGATTTTCTGAAAACAAGGGCATTCTAACGTTTATCGAAAAAATTTTATGAAACACACCTTTTGTGCCTTCACGCTTGCCTTGGTCATACGTCAAACTTCCACCGCCTCCGCTCAGAAATACTAGATTGAGCTGATGCTCGTAGGTGGGTCTTAGTTCTCAAGGTCAAGCCTCTAAATTTCTTTTTCCCCGTGTAAGGCGTCTTTCCCGGGTGAATCGCGCCTTTACTTCACTGGGTGGAGAGGGGCGATCGTCCAGCGTGCTCCTCCGCCATTAGATCCACCACACGCCGCCAGATACGCCATAGCGCCCGAGCGTCCGCAAGCGCACGATGTTGGACGTGGCGCGGCTGCGCCTCTGCGTCCTTCGCAGCGCCAACAATGCGGCGGACCGTTGCTGCCCATTCGCCCTGGGAGGGGTTCAGGCGCCGCTGGATTGGCCGACAGGCCTCGACGTAAGCCTCAGTGACATAGCCAACGTCGACGTCGCGGCTGATGCCGCCAGCGGCCAGCAACCGGTTAACCCAACGCAGGTCATAACCTGGCGCATCGGAGACGCAGACCACGCCGGGCGAGAGCAAGGCTGCGGCCGCGCGCGTCGCCACGAATCTGGCTGGTAGCCCGTCCCTCGCCAACATCTCGCGCGAGATGCCCGTCACGGCTTCCGACAGCGACGACCAATCATCCCATCCCGGCTCCGGACGAATCAGGTAGCTCTCGGCTGCTCCGCTCTCCCCTACCCATGCGATCTCGGTTGGGAAGGAGTCGAAGCCCAGCGATGACGCTTCTACGTCGATGAACATCAAGGCCACTCAGGTTCCCTCATGGCTAGGCGCTGCGGCGCTTGGTCTGGGTCCGAGATCGCCTGGGTCAATCCCATGCCGGCCCGCCTTCGTGTGATCCAGCTCGCGCCACTTGACGGCCGCCTCCCGGGCCCGCGTCATACGCAGCAGGCTACTTTCAACTTGCGCGATCGCCCTGGCGACGATGCGACGATGCCGGGCATGACGCCGACGTACTCGATGGCCTTTCGCTCCCTGCCTTGCCAAGGAGGCAGCAACGCGCACAGCACGCGGAGGACCTGACGCAGCACGCCAATGCGTCGGTTGTCATCTGGCTCAATGGCTGGATCACCCTGCAGTCGCGGCATCGAGGTATTGCCGGATGTCGTCCAAGACGATGGCGCTGACGTAGACGGCTCCCAGGAATTCATTCGGATCCACAGACGCCTCCAGCAGCCCCAGCGCTTCATGCCCCAGTGCTCGCGCGCTTACCCGGACTTGGTGTTCGTCACAGCCGATCTTGGGCATGCCAACCGCCGATGCACGCGGCGATCGCGTCACCGCTGTGTGCAGTGCCAGCACCCGCTGCATGACATCGAGCGCCGCCATAAATTCAGCCTCCGGACTCATCGCCTCTCCTCCTGCTGTCAGGCTAGGGAGCGTGTTGGAAACTCCACAGATAAATTTGGTCATCGAGTTCATGCGAAGCTGCCGTGCGGCTTCGCTACACGCGGCACTTGATGCCGCATGCGACGCAGGATTTCCGGCATCCCAACGGGCCGATAGTTCCAGGCATCAACGCCAACATCGCAACTCTGGGTATCGCCGGGCAGCCGCCCATGGGAATGGCCGTATAGATGCAGGCTACCGTGATGGCTCCGGTGCCATACCCGCATGGCGTAGTGCAGCAGCACCACCGAGACCCCGCCCACCGCGATCTCAGCAATCGGCTGGCTACTGGCCCAGCCTTGCGCAACGCGCGTCTCCTCGCCGTCGTGGTTGCCCCAGACCAGGTGCTTGCGTCCATGCAGCCTGGACAGGTAGCTCGACGGTGCGCGGGGATTGCGAAAGCAGAAGTCGCCGAGGTGCCAGACCTCGTCATCCGGCGCTACCGCCTCATTCCAGGTGGCGATCAACGCCGCGTCCATCTCCGTCACCGTGGCGAAGGGGCGTGCGCAGTAGCGAATGATGTTGGCGTGGCCAAAATGAGTATCTGAGATGAACCAGGTTGCCATGGGCTTCTCGAATAGCGTGGTGAGATGGAGCGCAATCGGCAGTAGGCGGCACGCGGCACGCGACCTTCAGCGCCGAAATCGCGCGTCATCCCGTGCCCATGCCGGGTGACAGGTGTACCGGTTGCGAAACGCGCTGGCGCCGACCGCCTGCAACTCCGCGCGCCTGGCGCTGGAGAGGTTGAGGTAACAGCCGCCTACGCGCACCAACTCGGCGTCCGCCGTGCCGTCATAGGCACAGACATGATTGGTCAATTCCTGACACCAGCGCACGATCGGTGCCGCAGCCTCCGGTGCGCGCGTATAGAGCCTGGCGGTGCCGAAATTCTCCTTCCACTGCAGAACCTTGATGCTGGCACCCAAGCCGCGTGCGTCCAGCGCATGGACCAGGAGTTCTACCGCACCGAACCAGCCGAGCGGCAGGTCCTGCACATGCCGCGCCGCCTCTGCGCAGTGCCGAGCCAGCGCATTCCGCCGCAGTTGCCAGGCAATGCCATCGCGTGGTGGCAGTGGCGGTGCCAGCGGTCGCCCAGCAGCACCGGACGATGCGTCAACGGCTCGCGTGCTAACGGTGAAATCGCACTCAGGCTGGCGCACCGCCAGGATGGAGGGATGCCGCCGGACCTGGCTCGGCGTGGGATTGCTGATCGACATCGTAATCGTCCTCACTGTCCGGCTGAGTCAGTGCGCCGCGCGCTGGCCTGAGTCGTCCATCGCGTTACGCGCCAGCAAGCGCTCGGTTAATTTGCGCAACACGCGCGGACTCCGCGATCGCCGCCATTCGTAGCGAAGAAACTCACGCTGGATGTCGCTCAACTCCGGCAGCAATCGGTAGTCGGGCAAGCGGTGCTCCGCTGCGAGGTCGTGCAGGATGGCTCGCAGCACGGCGTCATACGCCTCGGTCGGCGGCTGCTCGATCTGCAGCACTCGTACGCGGCTCAACAAATGCCCGGGTAACTGGTCGATGCGGTTGGCCGCCAGGACCCAGCTGATGCCCCGGAGATCGATGCGCGCACCCAGCACCGGATCAACAGCAGCGCCCGCGGTGGAGGGTTCCAGCCATGACAGCAGCGTCGCCAGGTTGTCCCCGTTGTGGCTTGCCCGGCACTTGTCGATCTCGTCCAGCATCAGCATCGGGTTTGCCGTCTTCAGCCTGGAGATCTCCCGTACCGGCCAGCAAGGCTCGCAGGTTGACCATCCCGCTGCGGTGCCCGCGAGGCTGCGGTTGTCCGACAATCCCTCCAGCGACATGTAGCCAAACTCCATCGCCATCGAGCCAGCAAGGCGGCGGGCAAACCGAGATTTGCCGACACCAGGCGGCCCAACCAGCAGCAGCGGCGCATAGCGGGCTGAAGCCTCTCCTGCCCAGCGCCGCAGCGCCAACTCCTCGCGGATGCGGTCCAGTGCCAGGATGAAATTCGGCATCTCGACAGCAAGCCCATCCAGCGCCGCGTCGACATTGTCGGGCACCACGGTTTCCGCCACTGGCGCGGCGAGCACCTCGTACGGCGCCAGCCGCTTTTTGTCGGAGCCGCCGAGCATGCTGATGGCGCTCTTGGCGTCGGCAGCCACGACGCGGCTGGACAACTCGACGTTACCGATGAGGTCAACCTTGTCGTCCAGGCTCTCCGTTGCATCTCGTCGTGATTCAGAATGTTTCCCTCCTTCATCCTGCGATGAGCGCGACAGAGTGCCCAGCAGCAGGATCAGGCGATCTGCGGAGTCCGCCCATCCGTAGCTGCAGACCGCCATGCGGAGACGAGCGACGGCCGCCGCCCAGCCGCGCTTCGCGGCGCGAATGGCTTTGCCACTACTTTGATAGGCGTTCTGCGGCGTCGCCAGCATTGCCCGCTCGCGGTCCAAATGCTCAAGGGCAAAGAAGGCCGAGTCCAGCAAGGCAGCCAGCACCAGGGCTTGTTTTTCCTCACTGAACTGAGTGTCATCGTTGACCGCGCCGTAGTGGCTGGTCAGCAACAGGATCGTCGCGGTGATCGCCTGCTCGTCGGGGTGCTCAGCGTCGCGCATGCGGGCCAAATCTCGGCCGGCGCGGACATCCCCGCCGAGCATCCGCCGGGCCAGGGCCAACCACGTTGTGTTCCCCATCAGGAGGAACTGCAGGGCGCGCGCAGCCTCTTCCAACTCAAACAACTTCGGCTCCAGGCGCAGATGCAGCGCGAATGGAGTGGCACTGTCGTTCCCACCGTCGTGGTCGATCCTGTCCTCGACAGTGACTTTGCGCGCTTTTGGCTTCGGCATGAGCTGTCACTCCGACAGGCGGAGCCCTCAATGGAGATGTGATCTGGTGTAGGCGGTGCGGCAATGGCGACATGCTGCGTGGCCTATCAGTGCGGGGCGCTTCTCAGCGTAGGGCTGATGCATGATGAGAGACTCCCTTGAAGCGCCCGAAGGCCTGAGGCGCTGAGACGGTTGAGCGCGGCGCAGACCGCACCGGGCCAGTGTGTTGCCGCCTGCAGGTTTTAGGTAACCGCCGCTTCCGCGCGCATCCCGCAGATGTATTAAGAGCTCCCGCATTTTTAGATCTTGCGGGCTTGTCCGTGGTCGTTCGCTCCCCGCCCTGGGATTGGCTGAAACCGCCTGATGGCGTGCCCCCGAGCGGCTGGCTGGGCGGGCTGCGCTGACTGCCTCGCAAGCAGTACGAAACTCGCAATTTCCATTCCCTGGGGCCTGTTTCACCAGACTTGCCAGGGACTTTTCCTGCGCTCAGCCGGCGCCGCCTCAAGCGCCGGGGCGCCGAAAATGATTCCCAGACAGCCTCTTGAGCGGTGGGATCATCGCAACAGCAGGGCAGACCCGGCGCTGATCAGCAGGGCCGCCCCCAGCATGTTGGCGATGCTGTCCGGAAGCCGGCGAAATGCCAGCAATCCGCCAACAGCGCCGATGAAGGCTGCGGCCACATATGCCACTTCCATCGCTCCGCAGGCGCAGGCACGGTCGCCTGGTGGCGCCAGCGTGGCCATCGATGCTGCGGACAGCAACTGCATCAGCAGCAGGTGCAGCGCAACGCCAATACCGCCTCGCCGTGAAGGCCTGGGTTCAAGGCGCCAGGCAGGCAGAGACAGCGTCGAACCTGAAGGCGCGCCGCCAGGGGGCGTACCGGCGACCGCCGCCACACCAGGGGCGGCCAGCAGCGCGAGCCAAATGCCCTGAACGAGCAGAACCAGGCCGACACCGGCCGACGCCAGATCGCCCGGCCCGGTCGCCAACAGGATCAATGCAAAGGCCAACATCGCCGTTGTGGCGGACAGAAATGGCCAAACCCCTCGCCACGTCTTCTTTTGTCGTAGCCCCCAGAGGCTCATCGCCAGCGTGGTCACGCTGCTGGCCAGGATAATTTGCATGAACATGAGGGGCTGGCTCGTATGCGGCAGCAGCAGCAGCAGCAGCAGCAGGGGCGCACCGCTCGCCGCTGCCTTGAAGATCGGATGGAGGCCCATCTAAGCGTTCTCCGAAAGGCTTGGGTGGTGTGGCCCGGGTCAGCACACGACAGGCGCATCGCGGAGGAGCTGGCGTGCTGCGCCGAGCTAGGCGATTTCTCCCGCCGCGGCCGGCGACGTCAGCCGAGTACGAGGACGGCTCCGGCCAGGATCAGCAGCGCATTCACCAGCACACCGAAAGCGCGATCAGAAATGCGCTGGAACGTCTGTAAGCCGCAGATCGCGCCGACCAGCGCCGGCGGGATATAGGCCAGTAGCGTCCAACTGAAGCCCTCGTCAGTCCTGCTCGTCGGCACCAGTAGCCAGAGCAGCACCACCGTCAGTATCTGCATCAGGAAGATGAAGGGTGCGAACACGCCGCGCTGCTGCTGCCGCGACCAACCGGACCAGGAACACCAGGCGGCAACGGGCAAGCCAGGGCTCGCCAGCAACCCTCCGGTAATGCCACCAGCGAGCCCTGCCACGACTCCCTCGAAGAAGCGCATGCGGCGTGGTTCGGAACGTGACGGCAGCAGCGCCAGCCAACTACCCTGAGCCACCAGAATGAAGCCCACCAGAGCGCTGAACTGGTCGCGCGGCAGGACCGACAGGAACCCCAACGAGACAGGCAGCATGCCGGCTCCACCCAGCAGGAAGGGCGTCACCCGCTTCCATTCCAGCTGATCGCGGAGTAGCCACATGCTCATAGCCTGGATTGCCAGACTGCCGACGAGCATGATGCGCACCAGCGCAACAGGCTCCGCCACCAAGGGCAGCAGCAATGGCGCGCAGATAAGCGAAAATGCGAAGCCTGCGATGCTGGCCACACACGCCGCGACAAACACCGCCGCGAGCGTCAACACGCGAAGCAGCGGCCAGCCATGCCACGCCAGGCCGAGGAGATAGCAGGCAAGCATAAGAATCGAAGCTACGCAGCCGCGGCTCAGCACCGGTGGCCGACTGCCGGCCTCGGTCTTGATCGACAGGTTCAGGCTCATTCGCCTGCTCCCCGGAACGCCTGGAAGAAGAAGCCGGCCACCTGGCCCGCAGTCAGTTCCGCCATCTCCGGCCAGGCGGTGACGGACACACGCTCCGCCATGCCGGGCGCAACAAGCCGCACCCGCCTTTCGCTCCCGAAGCGCGGCCAATCCCAGGCGTAGCCGGCGTGCCGGTGCTGCACATGGCGGACCTCGGCGCCCACGGCACCGAGGCCATCAGCGGCACTGGCGCAGGCTGCCAGCGGGTTCGCGGGGTCCTCGGTGCCATGCATCAGTAGTACCTGGCGACCAGCCCAGAACTCGGCCGGCGCCGCGGCCAACTCGCCACAGCCCGGGTACAGCAGCGCACGCGCAGCAAAGGGGAAGCGGGCCGCTGCCGCAGCCAGGCCAGTCTGACCGAACCCGATGACCCCGATCTGCCCCGGCACGAAGCGCCCGTCACGCGCCAGTGCCATGGCGGCGTGCAGCAGCAGCGTGGCTTGATCGCCCGCATCCACTTCTAGCAACAGCGCCGCGATGCCGGCACCAAGCAACTGGTCGATGTAGCGGCCCGCACGCAGCAGGCCTGCAGCCTCTTCGCTCAGTACGATCACCACCGGCATCTGGTCGGCCGCCGGGCGCAAGGCCAGCGTGAGCATTCCGGCGGCGTTCCCGGCGAGGAAACCTTCCGTGGCACCGACGGGATTAGGCTGTTCGATGGGTTCCTCTTCAGCCGCCGTGGCCGCCATGGCCAGGGCGCAGCACAGGGAAACGGCAGCCAAGGCGCGCAGCCACCATGCAACGGCCATCACCGCACCACCTCGATGCCGTGGCCGTCGCCGGTCCAGCGGTCCATACAGGCAGTTGCCATGCGCGTCGTCGTGCTCAGTACGCGGCAAACCCGGCTGGCCAGTTCGGGCCATCCGGCGACATTTCGCGAAGCGTTGGCGCTGATGTAGCTGCCGCCGAGGTCGAGTTGCGTCGCTGCGCTGAAGCCAGCATTCTCCACCATGCCCAGGCGGGCTGCCGCAAGCGCTGCTTCACCGCCCAACCCGGTGCCGAGCACGACGACGTGGCCAGGCTGTTCCTCCTGGCGAAGCTGCTGCAGGGCGCCCAACAGATCGGCGGCCAGCACTTCTGGCGATGGCGTTGCCGGCGCACGGTCGCTATCGGCCGAGAAACCATGCGGCGTGGCGATGTCGACCTCGGCGACAGCGATACCATGTTCGAGCAGGGCAACGAGCAGACGATTGCGCAGGCTCAGCGGGTCGCGACCATCCCAGGGCAGCATCGCCACGGCGCAGCCCTCTCGCCATCCTTGAGGTGTGGTAAGCAGCACTGGGATACGGTCCTGGTTCGCTGCTGCAGGTAGGGCTTCAGCGTAAAAGCTTCGCATCGTCGCGTATTCCGCTGAGCCTGCGATGCATGGCGGCGTGGCCAGCGCAGTTCCAGACTGCAGTGCCAGCATCACCGCTGCGGCGAGGACACCGCGAAGAGATGGTCGCCAACCATGATTGTGGCGCTTGGGTCCAACATCATGCGGGACACCAGCGGGATACGTAGAATGCATGAGCGCTGCTCCGATACGGCACGAGGACTCGCGCGACCGATGTCGAACCACCTTCTTGGCTCGCATGGTGTCGCGTGACGTTGCGTGTATCGGGCGGTCCCTCGCGCCACATCGTGCGGATGCATGATGACGTTGATTCGGCTTCAGTTAGGCCAGCGACGACAGCAGTGCGATCAGCTCTTTCTGACTGGTGACGCCAGCTTTCTCGAGTACGGACTGCACCTGGGACCGCACGGTTGCTACGGTGACACCGCGACGCTGCGCCGCTTCGCGCGCCGTGATGCCCTCGGCCATCAGCAGGCTGATCTCCACCTCAGCATCGGACATGGAGAACAGCGCCTTCAGAACGTCTCGTGGTGGCAGGCGCAATGTCGTCGGCAGCAAGCGAGCCAGGATCAGGGAAGCGGGCAACTCTTCGGCGGATGCTGCGTCACCCTGGGCGACGATCTCCAGCCGACTGAGCAGGACAAGCAGGCAGGGCTCCCCAGGGAGATGCATTGCTGCCGTGCTACCACCCGCGCTAAAGTCGGCCAGCACCTGCCGCAGACGCCTTTCGCCGATCGCCCGGCACTCATGCCGCAGCGGCAAATTCAGCGCACCTCCCACAACTGAACCCCTGCCCGTGGCATTGGCATAGAGCGGCCTGCCGTCGGGGGTCAGCACAATTGCCGCCCCCGACGCGTCGGCGCTGGTAGGATTTTTCACTGCTTGCCCTCCTGATAGATCCGGGCTCGCCACAACGCTGGTGGACGCTGCGGACGAGTTGGCCTCACGCTTTAGGAGGACGAATTACCGGCCGCATCATGCGGATGCGGGACGAGAGTTCACACCCGCCCGTCATGGCCACCCGAGGCGGCTATGCTTCCCCGGTGCAGGCGCCAAGCCTGCCAATGAGGACGCTGAGCTCCTTCTGGCTCCTGAAGCCGAGCTTTTCCACCGCGTGGCGGACCTGGCTTGCGACAGTGTGCTTGCTGACATCGCGTTCGTCCGCCGCCTCCTGCGCCGTCATGCCCGCCGCCATTATCCTTGCCACTTCCGCTTCTTTCTCCGTGAAGCCAAACGCCGCTTCAAGCAGATCCGCCGCGGGCAGTTCGCACTGCAGCGGTAAGAGCCGAATGAGGTATGTCTCGAGCTTCTGTTTGGTGGCGGCTTCATAGGCTGGCGAACGCAGCCGACTGGCGATGGCGGATACCGGCGGATCGCACTCAAGCGCGACAGCGGCCTCGCGCTTGTGCTGCAGCAGGGAGTCGACCAAGCCGCGAAGCCGGTGATGATTGCCGAGGTGATTCAGCCGTTCAAACTCCCTCAGCCCGAGGTCATGTGCACGTGAGAGGCGGCGCGCCGGACCATTCAGCCAAAGAACGGTGCCGTCAGACTGTACCATGAATGCCGGGCCCACCGCCTCGAGGGCGAGATGCAGCAGGTGCGTTGGGACCTCCGGAACACCGCGGCAATGCAGGGATGCCGACAGTTCGCTGATGGCACTTCTTTGGTGGGGCGCAGCTGTGACGCCCGCCTTCCAGCAGGGCGGATTGCACACAGGCTGGTGCGGGCAGGTCATGGGCGGCTTGGAGGACATGGGAATCGGCCTTATCTGGCGCTGCGCAAGCGCGGGTAGGACGGAAGGTCGGAGAAGTGGTTCGGCGAAGGATCGACGGCTAAAGCCGCGATAAGGGGGCGCACCGACCTATCCTGGCGGCCGCGGCAGCATCCACACGGATCCGCGCTTGGTGGTCATCGCAGTGGCCGCCACAGCCTGCGGTCATTCCGCCTATGAGGCGCCATACGACCACGGCTTCGATGGAGAACCAGGGACGATTGGCCAGCACCGACGGCTGGGTGGTGGCCAGCGAGGGCATGAACAAGACCACCGTGCAGGCGGTCGTGCCCATGGAATGATAGCGGTGAAGCGGGACGGCGGCGGCACTGCCGCCAAAGCAAGCCGCTGGCCTGAGGCCGGCAATCTGCAGGCCTCCCGACCGCATGCCGCACCTCGGGACACGGTGCACCACACGGAGCCTGCCTGGGCCGCCATGAAGGCGCCGTCCCGGCTTCGCGTGGTTCTGGAGGAGCGGTCGGCCTCGGCCGCGGGTGACGCAGGACTCTATCGCAGGTCGAGCCGCCGGATGCGGCAGCCAAGTGCCTGGATGAGAGGCTTTGAAGCCGGTACCGAAGCGAATGTTAGACCGGCAAACTCTGGGTCTCTGGAACATGATCCTGCACCCCATGCGCAGCGTGGCGGGATAGTCGCGGCGTATGTGCCGCGCCTATCGAGCTCACGATGCAGGAGATGAAGATGTTCATGTTCAGCGCCCTGTTCGACCCTGGCCACCACCTCGCCGCAAGACGGAGGCTGCCATCGATATCACCGACATGGGGGATCGCCGTCGTGGTTCGCAAGCCCCGAAGGGAAAAAAATCTGACGGCATTCAGGCCTCATCAGGGTGACCCCACCTTCCAGGCCATGGACCGAATCCAAAGCCTAAGGGCAACTGACCTTCCCCCCAGCACTGCTCCAGCGACTTTCTCACAAACAGTCTCCCCCTCCGGGGGGCACCGCAAGGCCTGGACCGCAGCGAAAACCTCAACCGATTCCCTCAGACTGTTTGCTGGAAGCGCTGGGAGGCGACCGCAGGGCTGGGTAGAAGCCTTGGCCGCCGACCTACATCCTAAGCCGACCCCGGGACTGGCTCGGGAGTGCGAACGAGTTGAAATCCTAGGATGGTTTGCCCATAGCGCTTCTGATGGGTGCGCAAATCTGTGTGCAATCTGTGTGCAGCGCCCCCGATTTTATGAGTGCATGATACGAGAAAGTTACGAATTTTGGTGAAAAAACTTTAGTGAAATCAGATAGATATAAACATAGAGTCTTTTATTCCTAAAATTCCTAATCTGGGGGCCGTGGGTTCGAATCCCGCCGGGGTCATACCCCTCCAAAAATAGAGCATTGTCAGATACTTATGCGGCACCCTTGGCGGGGGACCGCTACGCGCCGTAGCATGTCTGCCGTAGCAGTCTGGGCACGGTGGCGAGCATGTCCGATATCTTCCGACGGGGTCTCACGTGGTGGGTCCGGTTGCACATCCCGCGCGACCGTCAGGCCGATGCCGCGAAGGCCATGGGCGCCAAGACCCCACTGCTTCGGGAGCGGTGGCGTTCTCTCGGGACCAGGGACCGGCGCGAAGCCTTGGGGCGCCGCGATACCACGCTGGCCGAGCTTCGCGCCGAGCTTGACGACCGCCTGAGGCTGCGCGGCTCGCCTCCCTTGGCGGGCTGGAAGGCTTCGTGGGCAGAGCGCGCGGCTGTGATGCGGGAGAGGTTGGCGAACGCGAGTGACGTCCCGTACGCCCTCGAGGAAGACCCCAGGACCGGGGAAGTCGCGCCCTGGACTCAGCGCCAGGACGTGGAAGACGAGGTTCGGGACGAGTGGCGCACCGTACGCGCCGAAGCTGGCCCCAAGGCTGCTTCCCAATACATCAAGCTGGCCACCGGCACGGGTCGCAGCATTGCAGAAGCCCGCGATGCCTGGCTGGCGATGCTCACGGCGAACGGGGAGCGGAAGGCGCAGACCATCGCGGGGTACAAGGCGGCCCTGGGGCTGCTCGAGGGCTACCTTCGTGGCCACGCTCAGTTGCCGTCGCTGGCGGTGGCGACGTTGGATGAGGTCACCAGGGAACGGGCGCATGGCTTCGTCGCGTGGCGCCTCGAGACCGTCAGCCCGAGGACCGGCAAGAAGATCACAGCGGCCACCGCGAAGCGGGAGCTTTCGTCGCTCTCGGGGCTTTGGCGCTGGGCGGGTCGGCAAGCCAACGTGGCGAACCCCTGGCCAGACCAGACGGCCGACATGCCGGCGCGGCGTCGGGGCGCGGCTGATGACGACGAAGACGAGACGAAGCGGCCATACACGCCCGCCGAGCTTGTCACGCTGCTGCGCGCCACGGGGGCCGATTGGGCGCCCAACGGTGGCGGCTATGGGCCGGCGCTGTGGGATGCGGTGCGCCTCGCCCTGCTGACCGGGTGCCGCGCCAATGAGCTTGCCGGGCTGCGCTGCGGGGATGTGCTGGACGGAGGCAAGGCGATCCGGATTCGCGGTGGCAAGACCGCGAACGCCAAGCGGGTCATCCCGCTCTCCCCGCCGGCGCAGAGGGTCATCAAGGCGCGGCTCGCCTCGCTCGCCTCGGCTGGCACGGAAGACCCGCTGTGGCCGGATGTGCCGCCCTGGGGTGCAGATGGGCGCCGGGGGAAGCTGCTGTCGACCCGCTTCGGCAAGGCCCGTGGGCGTGTGCTGTCGGGGTCTCGAGGAGTCGACTTCCACTCGTTCCGCCGGTCCTTCGCGGCTGGCCTGCGGGACGTGATGAACGCCGACCCGCGCACCTGCAACGAAGCGTTGATCACGGTGCTGATGGGCCACGCTGGACAGACTCTCGCCACACGCATCTACGCCCCTGGCGCCCTCGAGCGGGACAAGCGCCGCGCCATGGATGCGCTCGCCAAGTCGGGCCTGGACGCCCTGGTTCGCAACGCCCTGGCCGAGACGGCCGACGCCCGGCCCTCCATCGTGCGCGTGGCGCCGGTCGCCAGGAAGGCGCCGCCAGACCCGCCGCCGCGTCAGGCCCGCCAGCCGGCCCGCCGGTCGCGTCCAGACCGCCCCTCGATTACGTCTGGTTAGGTCGTGGTGACTCTCTGGCGGGGTGCCCGCTTGGCACTACCGGCCGGGGGGCCAGAAGCCGCCCACGGACTCTCTGGGGGCCTATGCGGCCGTTGTGGCGGTTCGCTGCGGGTCGGGCGGTGGCACGATGTTCCGGATGGGGTCTCCTCCTACGAGCGAAGCGAGTGGCACACCCAGAGGGTGGGCTACTGAAGGCCGCCCCCATGCTCCTGAAGGCCGACCACTGAGGTAAGGAGACGCGGGGTACGATCCCCCGTTAAAGGCTTCCAGTGGACAAACTCTTAGGTCTGAAAGCCCTCTACAGAGTCCTTCCACTGGAACTCTAGAAGACAGTCTTGAAGCAGTCTTCCGAGACTTCTCCTTCTTCCTCTTCGTCGTCCCCGTCTCGGGGGGGTCTTCAAGAAGGTCTTCAAGGGGGCCTTGGGGGAGGTTTCTCTATGGTGGCCGTCTATTGGCAAGCACTCAGGAAACCGCGCTTGGGCCGACCCCACCCCGGGGACGAGGGAGGGGAGAACCTCCCGCCCAAGCCCTCGCTGCGGTGGCTCCGTGTGGCCCCTCAGTCGTTCGCCGCGCCCTCTGCGCTGGCCGCCGCGACCCGCACCGCGTCCAGCGCGGCGCCCAGCGTGGCGAAGCATCCAAGCTCCTCCCAGGTCTCCGCGCTGAACGCCACGAACCCCGCCGCGACCCGCTCCACCTGCCACGCCAGGTCGTCACCAGGCGGCGCCACGATGCCGAGACCCACGCCCCCGGCATCGGCGCAGATGGCTTCCACGCCCCACCCGGCGCCCAGCGCTGCGGCCCATGCGGCTGCCTTGGCGCGCTGGCGGGCTGTGACCACGAAGGGGCCGGTGGTGGGCTGGGCGGCGCCACCGTTGGGGAACGCCAGGACGTTCGCGGCGGGTGCTGCGGGAGGGGGCATTGGGGCGGTCCTTCTGTTGCCGGATTGCCACACGGGATTATTCTTAACGAAGGCGAATATAGAGGCACGTATACAAACAAAACCAACGGCTTACGGGACATCTGCCTCTCGCGCCGTGGCCAGCCCTGCGCGTTGCATGGCGCGGCGCACCGCGGTGGCAGTCCAGGCGCCGCCTCGAGGCGTGGCGACCCCTCCCGCGTTGAAGGTGGCGGCGACGCTGGCGAGGGATGCGCCTCCCTGCCGAAGCTCCTCGATGCGCTGCGCGAGGCGGTACGCGGTGCGGTTCGCTGCTGCCGTGCGGGATGCTGCCGACGCGGTGGCGCCACGCTTCACGCCCTCTGCCGTCGCGGGGCGGTTTCCTCGGTCTCCCCCAAGCTTCACGCCGCGCGCCTTCGCGGCGCCCAGGGCCGCCTTCGTGCGCTGCGATGTCAGGCCCGCCTCAAGCTCTGCAACTGCCGCCATCTGGGTGAGCATGAACTTGCCAACCGGGCCCGCCGGTAGCTGGGGAAGGTCCAAGAAGACCACACCGGCTTCACCCGTGCCTTCGACGACGGAGAGCAGGAACCGGGCATTGCGCGCCAGCCGGTCCAGCTTGGCCACCAGCAGGGTTGCGCCTGTCGCCCGGCACCGCGCCAGGGCTTCGGCCAGCTTGGGGCGGTCATTGCGCCGGCCGCTTTCCACTTCGACGTAGACCGGCGCCAGGAGCTTGTCGCACGGCCGCAAGAAGGCCCGAATGGCCGACTCCTGGGCTTCCAGGCCAAGCCCAGAACGGCCCTGCTTCTCAGTGCTGACGCGGGCGTAGGCGACGAAGACGCGGGCTTCTGCGGTGGTCACGGTGGGTGGCTCCTGCGATGGCGAGGGCAGAAGACACCGGATAACGGAACGTGGCAACAGCCTGCAACGGACGTAGCAAGCTGAAGGCATGGCGCTGGGCCCGCCGGGAAAACCGAAAGGCGACCCCCCTGGGGGTCAAAAGCGAGGCTTTCGAAAACACGGGTAAAGCTGCTGTTGTTGTTGGTGATGACGTCAGTTCTGGAGGTGGTACGATGCCGGCGGCGCCCGCCTCAGGTTGGCTGAACGTGGGCCGCTTGAAGTCGGCGGAATGGAGGACGTGATGGATTGGCTTTCCAACACTTGGCAATCGAGCATGGCGCAGTGGAACGCCCTGAGCGATTGGCAGAAGGTCATGCTGATCCTGGCGGTAGTTGCGGTCTGGTTCCTGCAGGACATCTCAGGGCGCATGGCGAAGCGCGACCGGGACTAGCCGCTTGACCCCCGCTCGGGCGTAGGAAGTTGGTTGCCGTGTGCTACGGCACATAGCGCTTCTGCCGTAGCAGTAGACTTCGCGATAAAACGTAGGTTTGACAAGATCTTGCGAGCGATCTGTCCTTCGTGGGTCAGTTTCCCGCCGGGGTCACCATCGAATTCAAAGGGCTAGGCCGGCTGATTGGCCACCTGGCACGCGCCTCCCTGGCGCTGCGGACCCGTGGTGGACCCCGCTACTCCTCCAGCCCGCTGATCGTCATGTTCGCCTGACGCAGGTTCTGCTGCACCTGCAGGCAGACGCCGGCCAGCAGGTGGTAGGCCAGCTCCGGCTGTTCCTGGCGCAACAGCTCCATCGTCGCCACCTCGAACCGCAGGCACTGCACCGCGGTGCGCGCCACCACATCGGCCGAGCGTGGCTGGCCGGAGACCAGCGCCATCTCCCCCACCAGGGAGCCGGCGGCCAGCGTGGCCAGCCGCGTCCGCAGCCGGGCATCGCCGCCGGCCAGGGGCAGGGTCACGTCCAGCAGGCCGGACAGCAGCAGCCAGACATCGCCGGCCTGGTCGCCGGCGCGGACCACCAGGTCGCCGGCGGCAAAGCCCACCCGGTCCATCCGCGCCAGCAGCGGGGCGATGGCATCCTCCGGAATCCGCAGCGCGCGCAGCCCATCCTCGGGCGACAGCGCCTTCGCCTCGGCGGCGCCCAGCTCCCGCAGCAGCGCCACTTCCGCCGCCTCGATGGCGCCGTCCAGCGAGGGGTGGACATGCGCCTGGTTCAGCTCCGGCATCATCCGCAGCTCGGTCAGGTAGTTCCATACCGCCATGCCCGGCCGGACATAGGCCAGGGAAAGCCGCACGTCGTCGCGCCACAGGCGGTTGCAGGCCTGCAGCAGCCGGCGGGCGCCGGAATGGTCGATCCGGCTGATCCGCCGCATGTCCAGGATGACGTAGCGGGCGCCGTCGCCCAGCGCCTGGTGCACCCGGGCGCTGACCCGGTCGGCGCTGCCGAAGAAGATCGCGCCCTCCAGCTCGATCACCACGATCCGTCGGCCTTCAGTCCGTAGCAGCGCCGCGTCCGCCTCCGGCCGGCGGATGCGGGAGCGGCCGGTCGGGTTGGCATAGACCCGGCGCACCACGTCCCGCGCCATGGAGGCGGCGAAGACCATCAGCGCCAGCAGCAGCCCCAGCGCCACCGCGGGCAGCAGGGACCAGCGCACCGCGATGCCGGTGACGATCAGCATGACCACGGCGCTGCCGATGATGTCGCCGCGATGCTGGGCGCCGTGGCGCAGCGCCTCCCAGGCCGGGCGCAGCGCCGCCCAGTCCATCAGCCCGATGCCGCCCGAGATCAGCACCCCGGCCAGGGCCGCCATGGGCACCTGGCCGATCGCCTGGCCAAAGGCAAGGCAGCTGGCGGCCACCAGCAGGCTGCGCAGCAGCTGCGCCAGGTGGGTGGCGGCGCCGGCCCGCAGCATGCTGATGGAGATGCTTATGCTGCCCGCCGGCGCCACCCCGGCCGCCGCGCCGGTCACCAGCATGGCGCCGGCGGTGGCCACCAGGTCGCGCCGGCTGTCGCCATCGGTGGCGGTGGCGTCATGCAGGGCGGAGGTCGCGGCGAGTGTCTCCAGCATGGCCAGCATGGCGACGGAGCCAGCCACCGGCACCACCTGGAACAGCAGGACGGGCTGCAGGCTGCCCAGGCTTTGGATCGCGTCCAGCCAATCCTCCAGCGCCGCGACCGGCGGCGGCAGGGCGCCCAGCACCGGGCCGACGAAGCCGGCGCCGCCCAGGGCCAGCAGGGCATGATGCAGCGCGGTGCCCGCCAGCACCGCCAGCAGCACGCGCGGCACGCCGCGGATCCGCGCCGGCAGCGGCAGCCGCATCAGCGCGATGACGGCGCCGGCCACCAGCACGGCGCCGGGGTCCCAGTCGTCGTCATGGCCGCCCGGGGAATGCCCGGCGGCGTGCTGCACCATGCTGAGGATCAGCAGCACCGCCGTGCCGTTCATGATGCCGGCCAGCACCGGATAGGGCATCAGCTGCGCCAGCCGCCCCGCGCCCAGCCGCGCCATGGCCAGCAGGATCAAGCCGGCCAGCATGGTGGTGACCATCACCAGGGCCAGGCTGAAGGCGATGGCCTCGGCCCCCGTGCGCGTGCCGACCGTATTGGCGATCAGGCTGGCCAGCAGCAGCGCCACGGCGGAACTGCCGCCCACCGCCAGGTTGCGCGTGCTGCTGAACAGGCCGACCACGGCGCCGCCGATGATGACCGCCAGCAGCACCGAGACCAGGCCGGCGGAGGCGGCTTCGGTGCCCAGCGGGCCGAACAGGATCAGGCCATAGCCGATGGAGGAGGGCAGGGTGACCAGGCCGCCGGTGATCGCGCCCGACAGGTCGCCGCCGAGGCGCCGGAGCGTGTGGCGCCACGAAGCGGCGGTGGCCATGATGGTTGTCCCCCAGGATCGACCGTTACGGCTAGGGGCACGGCCTGGGAGCGTCAAGCCGCGTGACGCGGGACGGTGCCAGCCGGCCGGTCTGGCCCACCAGCCGGGATGCCGCCCCGCCGGGCGTCTCCGCAGCCGAATGAATCCGCTGTCGCCGGCGCGAAGCTAAGGGGGTGGTCATACATCCGCGGCCATCATGCGGCCCTCCCTTTGGTTCAGGCGGGGTTACCAACTGGCATGATCGCCTCCGACGGTTCACCGGAAGGCCGCGGCGCCGCAGGCCGCGTTGAACGCGCGGTGCCCGGCGCCGACGCCTATGTCGGCCGCCGCAACGCGCCACCGCAGGGCCGCCAGCTGGGCAGGCCCGCCGGCAAGGGTGGCGAGCGCATCGCCATCGTCGCCGCCACCGACACCGCGCTGAAGCTGCGCGAGCGGCTGGAGGCCGATGCCAGCGGCGCGACCGAGGTGGTCGGCATCTACGACGACCGGCTGGGCCGGCGCACCGAGGCCGCCGAGCAACTGCCGATCGAGGGCTCGGTCGCCGACCTGCTGGCCTACACGCGCGAGCACGACATCGACCACGTGATCCTGGCGCTGCCGACCAGCGCGCGGCAGCGGGTGGACTACTACTTGGACAAGCTGCGGGCGCTGCCGGTGCAGGTCACCATCGTGCAGGACGCCGAGGAATTCGGCATCGAGGACGGCAAGATCCGCAGCATGGCCGGCGAGCGCCTGGTGGTGCTGATGGACCGGCCGATCTCGCGCCTCGGCATCGCCATCAAGCGGGCGATGGACATCGCCATCGCCTCGGCCGGGCTGCTGGTGGCGGCGCCCTTCCTGCTGCTGGCGGCGTTGGCGATCTCGCTGGAGGGGGGCGGCGGCGTGCTGTTCCGCCAGAGCCGCATCGGCTTCAACAACCGGCCCTTCACCGTGCTGAAGCTGCGCACCATGGCGGCGGATGCGGTGGGCCAGGACGGGTCCGCCCAGGCGGTGCGCGGCGACCCGCGCGTCACCCGCGTCGGCGCCATCCTGCGCCGCACCAGCATCGACGAGCTGCCGCAGCTGCTGAACGTGCTCGACGGCTCGATGTCGCTCGTCGGGCCGCGGCCGCAGGCGGTGAACATGCGGATCGGCGACCGGCGCTATTCGGAAGCCGTGGCGGAATACGTGTTGCGCCACAAGGTGCGGCCGGGGCTGACCGGCTGGGCGCAGATCAACGGCACGCGGGCGGGCATCTACACGCTGGAACAGGCGGCCCACGCCGTGGAGCTGGACCTGTACTACGTGCAGAACTGGTCGCTCTGGCTCGACATCCGCATCCTGTTCCGCACCTTCGGCATGGTCGTCACCGGCCGGGACGCCTTCTGATGCCGGAAGCACCGCAGGATGGCTACGCCCTGCCACAGAGCGTGGCGGCGGCGCTGGCGCCCAGGGCACGGCCGGCGGAAGCCGCCGCGCTGACGCTGCGCGACATGGCGGCGGTGGCCTTCTACCACCGCCGTGCCGTGCTGCTGGGCCTGGGCCTGCCGCTGCTGCTGGCGCTGGCGGCGACGCGGCTGGTGGGCACCAGCTACGAGGCCGAGGCGCGGCTGCTGGTGCTGGTGGGCCGCGACACCATGGGCGAGGCCGCCGGCAGCGGGGCACCGCCGCCGGACCAGGCGCGGGCGATCCAGACGGAGGTGGAGCTGGTCTCCAGCCCCGCCGTGATGGCCGCCGCGCTGCAGGCCATGCCCGGTGCCATACCGGCCACGCCGGCGCTGCCCGAGGACCAAATGGTGGCGCAGATGGCGCGCCGGCTGCGGATCAGCGTGGCGCCGAATTCCAACGTGCTGCGCGTGCAGTTCAGCGACCCCAGCCCGGTGGTGGCGGCCGACCTGGTGAACACGCTGGTGCAGGCCTACCTGGCGCAGCGCCGCCAGGTCTTCGCCCGCAGCCAGAGCGAGTTCCTGGCCGAGCAGCGCGACCAGGCCGCCGGGCGGCTGCAGGCGCTGGTCGGCCAGGTGGAGCAGTTGAAGCGGCAGCACGGCATCGTGGATGCGGCGCGCGAGCGGGGCAACCTGCAGGGCCGCCAGCATGAGCTGGCGGTGGCGCGGCAGAATGCCGAGACGCGGGGCCGCGTGCTGGCGCTGGAACTGGCGGCGACCGGCCGCCAGCTGGCCGGGCTGCCGCAGGAACTGGTGGTCCAGCGGGAGACCAACCGGCAGCCGCTGGCGGAATATCGCCGCGGGATCCTGCGCAACCTGGAGGATGAGCGGCAGCGCGCGGGCGGTGCGTCCAGCCCGGAGCTGGACCGCCGGATAGCCACGCTGCGCGCCGCGCAGGACCGCGACACCGAACTGGGCGGCGAGCAGCGCCGCATGGGCCGCAACCCGCAATACGAGCAACTGGCGCTGGAGCGTGCGCGCCGCGCCGCCGAGGCCGAGGGGCTGCGCGCGCTGCAGCAGGGGCTGGCGCGGGAAGCGGCGGCGAATGACGCGCGGCTGGCGGAACTGGCCGCCAGCGAGGCCGCGCTGGGCCAGCTGGACCGCCAGCTGCGGATCGAGGAACAGACCTTCCTGGACTACGCCCGCCGCACCGAGGAAGCCCGGGTGCAGGAGGATTCCGCCCGGCGGCGCGAGGCGAATGTGCGGCAGATCCAGGCCGCCGAGCCGCCCAGCCGTGGCCGCAACCTGTCACTGAACATCCTGGTCGCCGGGCTGGCCGCGGGGCTGATGCTGGCGCCGCTGGCGGTGCTGGCGGCGGCGCGGCTGCGGCGCGTCTTCATCATGCCGGCCGAGGTGGAGCAGGCGCTGCGCCTGCCGCTGCTGGCCGCCTTCTGGGCCGAGGGCGCGGCGGCGACGCGGCGCGACCCTGCCGTGCGCTTCGGCGCCAGGGCCGGCAAGCCCGGCCAGGGTGGCACCAGCCGGGCCAACCTGGCGGCTTCCGCGCGGCTGGCGCACCACATCCTGGCGCGGGTGGTGCAGGGCACCGGCAACGTGCTGCACCTGGCGGCGGAATCATCGGCGCAGGAGCCGACGCGGCTGGTCTGCGGGCTGCTCGCCACCACCATCGCGGCGCTGAGCCCGCACCGGGTGCTGCTGCTGGACCGTGACTGGCAGGCCGATGCCGGCCAGGCCGTGGTGCCCGTAGCCAGTACCGACCTTGGCCTGCCGCCGGAGGACGACGCGGCCCCGCTGCCCGGCCTGCAGCGCGTGGCGGGCAGCCGGCTGCATGTGGCGGCGCCGGAAGCGCTGGCCGCGCTGGCGGCCCGGCTGGGCCCGGCCAGCGGCACGCCGCTGGAGGCGCTGCGGGCGCATTTCGGCCTGATCATCGTCAATGGGGCCGGCTTCGATGCCGACCTGGCCGCGCTCTCTCTGGCTGCCGGCGCGGACGAGGCGGTGCTGGTGGTGGCGGCGGAGCGCAGCAGCCGCCAGGCCAGCCGCGAGCTGATCCGCAAGCTGCAGGACCTGGGCTGCACCGTGCTGGGCAGCGTGCTGGCCAACCGCCGGCACTACCTGCCCGATTTCCTCTACAAGCTGCTCTGAGGCGCCATCATGTCATCAGCCGTCACGGGCCAGGCGCCCATGCTGCCCCGCCAATGGGTGTTTGGCGTGGGCTACACGCCGCTGGGGCTGGAGGCGGCGCTGGACAGCATTGCCGCGCGGCCGGCGGCGGCGCCCTTTGCCTATGTGGTCACGCCCAACGCGCAGCATGTGGTGGTGCTGAACCGCGAGGCGGCGCGGCTAGGCCCGGTGTACCACGACAGCGCCTGGCTGTGCCTGTGCGACAGCCAGGTGGTGCGGCGGCTGGCCGCGCTGGCCGGCACGCCGCTGCCGCTGTGCGCCGGCAGCGACCTGACCGTGGCGCTGTTCGGCCGCGCGCTGGCGCCGGGCGACGTGCTGGCCGTGGTGGGCTGCGAGGATGAGGTGCTGGACCAGCTGCGCGCCGCCTACCCGGCGCAGCGCTTCCTGCATCACAACCCGCCGATGGGCTTCGAGCATGACGAGGCCGCGGTGATGGCCTGCATCCAGTTCGTCGAGCGGAACCCGGCGCGCTACGTCTTCCTGGCCACCGGCAGCCCGCGCAGCGAGCTGCTGGCGGCGCGCATCGCTGCGCGCGGCCTGGCGCTGGGCACCGGGCTGTGCATCGGCAGCTCGCTGCATTTCCTCACCGGCGCGCGGCAACGGGCGCCACGCTGGATGTGCGAGCTGGGGCTGGAATGGCTGTTCCGCCTGGTGCAGGAACCGCGCCGGCTGTGGCGCCGCGTGGTGTTCGATTCACTGCCGCTGTTCCGCTACGCAGCGCCGGCGCTGTTGGCCCGCGCGCTGGGGCGCAAGCGCGCCGTGGCGGAGGGCTGAGCATGCCGCGGACCTTGCCCGCCGCGCAGCCTGCCTCGCCCGGCGCCGAACCGCTGCCGATCTGCGCCGTCATCGTCAGCTACAACCGCGCCGAGGAACTGCGCCGCTGCCTTGCCTCGCTGCGCCTGCAGCGCCCGGCGCTGGCGCGCGTGGTGGTGGTGGACAATGGCAGCACCGATGCCAGCCTGGCCATGCTGCGCGCTGAATTCCCATGGGTGGAGCTGATCGCCGCCGGCGCCAACCTGGGCCCCTGCATTGCCCGCAACATGGGCGCGGCGCGGGCGCGCGAACCGCTGCTGTGGTTCCTGGACAGCGACACCACGGTGCCGGAGGCCGATGGCGCCGCGCGTCTGCACGCGCTGTTCGCCGCCGACCAGGACCTGGCCGCCGCCGGTGGCGAGGCGCTGGTGGATGCGGCGGGGCGCAGCATCGGCGTCAAGCGGCTGCGCTGCGGCGCCAGCGGCATCATCCAGGGTGACCGCATCACCGGCCCGGCGCCGGTCACGGCGGAATGCCCGGTCATCGCCAGCTGCAACCTGATGGTGCGCGCGCGCGACTTCGCCCGCGCCGGCGGCTTCGACCCGTACTACTTCTTCTTCTACGAGGACATGGACCTGACCTGGCGGCTGCACGCCCTGGGCCGGCGGCAGGTGGTGCTCTCGCCCATGCCGGTGCTGCACCACTACTCCGAGAACGTGCGGATCAAGCGGGTGTGGCAGCACGCGCGCAACCGCATGTACTTCTGCCTGAAGCACCTGCCGTGGCACCGCATTGCGCTGATGCCGCTGGCCGATCTCGGCTTCGTCTTCCAGCTGGACAACCTGCGCCGGCTGCTGAGCCGCGCCCGCCAGCCGGAAGCCGCCGCCAGTGCCGTCGCCGCCACCGAGGCCGCGCCGGCCGGGTCCACCCTGCGCCGCGCGGTGGCGCTGCTGGGCAGGATGGCCGCCATCGTCACCCTTGGGTATGTGGCGCTGCCGGTGGTGCTGGGCCCGGCGCTGCGGGCGCGCCGGGCGCTGGGCCAGCCGGCCGCGGTGCCGGTGGGCTGGGACGCCGCCGCCGCGCCGACCGGCCGCTAGCGATGCGCGCGCTGCTGCGCCTGGCGCCCGTGCTGGCGGTGCGGGTAGGGGAATCCGGCATTCGCTACGGCTTCAACTGCGCGCTGGCGCTCAGCCTGGGCGTGGCCGGGGCGGGGCAGATGTATGTCGGCTTGGCGGTGCTGGCGCTGCTGGCCACGCTGGCGCGCGGCGGGCTGGACCAGGCCGCCTTCCGCCAGGTGGCGGTGGCGCTGGGGGCCGGGCGGCAGCCGGCGGCGCGCGGCGTGGTGCTGGCCATTGCCGCCTGGGCGCTGCTGGCCGCTACGCTGCTGGCCGGGCTGCTGCTGCTGGCGCTGCCCCTGGCGCCGGAGCCGCTGCGCCCGGTGCTGCTGCGCCTGGCGCCGGGCCTGCCGGCGCTGGCGCTGCTGACGGTGGCTGGCTCCCTGCTGGCGGCGCTGGGGCGGCCGGTGGCCGGGCAGGTGGTCGGCGCCATCCTGTGGCCGGCGCTGGTGCTGCTGGTCCTGGCGCTGGGCCGGGTTGCGGTGGGGCAGGTGGCGCTGGCCACCGCCGCCGCCATGGCGCTGGCCGCCGGCATCGGCGCCGTGCTGGTCTGGCGCGGCCTGGCGCCGGGCTGGGCCGAGCGCGAGGCGCCGTCGCGCCCCGCTTTGGCCAAGGCCGCCTGGCCGTTCTTCGGCGTGGAGATCGTCTCCCTGCTGTCACAGAACCTGCCGCTGATCGCGCTCGGCCTGCTTGCGTCGGACCATGAGGCCGGGCTGTTCGGCCTGGCCAGCCGCATCGCCATGCTGGTCACCATCCTGACCATGGCGACCTATGCCGTCACGGCGCCGCGGCTGGCCCGGCTGCACGGCGCGGGCGATGCCGCCGGCTTCGCCCGCGCGCTGCATGAGGCGAACCGCGGCGTGATGCTGCTGGGGCTGCCGGTGACGCTGGCGCTGCTGGCGGTGCCGGCCTGGGTGCTTGGCCTGTTCGGGCAGGAATTCCGCGCCGCCGCGCCGCTGCTGGTGCTGCTGGTGCTGGCGCAGGTGCCCAACCTGCTGGTCTCGCAATGCTATGCCGCCCTGGCCATGACCGGGCACCAGCGCGCGCTGCTGCGGGCCTCGCTCGCCTCGCTGGTGGCCATGCTGCTGGCGCTGGTGGTGCTGCTGCCGGTGCTGGGTGCCTTCGGCGCCGCGCTGGCCATGATGGTGGCGGCCGTGGTGATGGGGCTGGGCCAGGCCCGCGCGGTGCATCGGTTGCTGGGGGTGGCGCCGCTGCATGCCTTCCTGCCGGCGCGGCTGCTGCCGCTGGCCAGCTGAAGCGATGCCTGCGGCCGCACCAGGCGCCACCTCCTTCGGCCGGCTGCTGCCGCTGCTGCTGGCGGCGCCGCTGTTTCTGCAGAGCTTCCACTACATCGTGGATGTGCCGCCGCTCTACCTGCTGTCCAAGGCATGGCCGCTGCTGACCCTGCCGCTGGCGCTGCTGGGCATGCTGGAGGAGCCGCGCCACCGGCCGCTGCTGCTGGCCACCATCGCCTATGTGCTGCTGGTGCCGCCGGTGACGACCATGCTGAACTTCCAGCAGAGCTACCTTTCGGCCGCCACCGGCATGGTGAAGGTGCTGCCCTTCACCTGTTACTTTTCGGTGCTGTGGCTGCTGCGGCGGCTGCGGCCCACGGCGGCGGAGCTGCATCGCTGCTTCTCCTGGCTCGGCGCCGCCAACCTTGGCCTGCTGGCGCTGCTGTGGGTGGTGATGCCGGACAGCGCGTACAAGTCCGGCGCCATCGGGGAGGACATCTCCAAGCTGTTCCTGTGGGACCCCGAGCGCGGCAACCGCATCACCCTGCCGCTGGTCTTCGGGCTGATCTTCATCTTCCTGCAGGCGCGGCACGCGCTGCGCGGCGGCGGCTGGTGGCGCCTGGGGCTGGCGCTGGGCGCGGTGGCGCTGCTGGTGCTGACCTACAAGCAGCGCACCGTCATCGGCTGCATCGTGCTGCTGCTGGGCTGGCTGGTGATGGCGGAGGCCAGCCCGCGCCAGCGCCTGCTGCTGGCCTGGCTGGCCGGCGTGGCGCTGCTGGCCGGGCTGGCGCTGTTCCTGCTCAACCAGGTGCCGTTCAGCGCCGAGGGGCTGGGTGGTTCGCTCAGCGCGCGGCAGTTGACCATCTCGCTGGCGCTGGACTTCCTGGCGGAGAACCCGATGCGCTGGGTGTTCGGCGCCGGGGCGCTGACCCGGGCCAGCGACATCACCTTCCCCGAGTTCTTCAACCACCCGAATTTCTACCTGGTCGATATCGGCTGGCTCGGCATCGTCTTCGAGTATGGCGCGGTGGGCGCGGCGCTGCTGCTGGCGGTCTATGTCACCACGCTGCGCGCCGGCGGGCGCACGCCGCATGCCCCCGGCGCGCCGCTGGTGCCGGCACTGTGCGACTACGCCCGCTTCCTGCTGCTGAGTTCGCCGATCCTTTCCGTGGTCTGGGCACCGGGCGAGGTGTGCAGCCTGCTCGCCGTCTTCACCTATCTGCACCACCCCGCGCCGCCGGCCGATGCGCGCTAGCCTGGCGGCGCTGCTGCTGGCGCTGGGGCTGCACCAGGCCGCCGCGCAGCCGCTGCTGGCTGGCTACCATGAAAGCTGGGCGGAACAGCGCGTGGCGACGCCCGAGGCCACCAGGCTGGCGCGGCTGCCGGCGGCCTTCGACCTGGTCTTCCTCGCCTTCGCTCGGCCGGATGCGCGCTACCGCGGCGATTTCGACCTGCGCGGCACCGGGCTTGGCTTTCCCTTCGACGGCCATTTCGCGCGGGACGCGGTGCGCGCGCTGCGCCGGCGCCACCCGGCGGTGAAGCTGCTGCTCTCCGTCGGCGGCGCCACCTACGCCGACTGGTCCGTGCTGGAGGCGGGTGCGCTGGCCCGGCTGGTGGTGGACCTGGAGCTGGACGGGCTGGACGTGGATTTCGAGCCGGGCTTCCCCGGCTGCCGCGCCGATGCCGCCGGCCAGGTGGCCTGCGCCAGCGATGCGCGCTTCATTGCCGTGGTGCGGGCACTGCGCCAGGCGCTGCCGCGGCCCTGGTTGCTGGCGGTGGCCGGCTGGAGCGTCGGCGCCTATGGCGAGGGCGAATGGCGCGAGGCGCAACCGCGCGGCCGCTACACCGGGCTGGCGCTGGGGCTGCTGCGTTCGCCGTTGGCGGCGGAGATCGACCTGCTGTCGATCATGGCCTACGACGCCGGCACGCGGCTGGACCCGGCGCAAGCCTTCGCCGCCTATCGCGCGCGCTTTGCCGGCCGGCTGCTGCTGGGCTTCTCGGTGCAGGACATGGCCGGGCTGGTGCCGGCGGCACGGCTGGAGCGTGCCCGAACGCTGGCGGCCGCCATGGCGCGGCCGGATGCCGGCGTCATGCTCTACAGCCTGCAGATGACGCATCCGCAGGACCGCCCCGGCGAGACGCATCGGGCGGCCCTGGCGCGGGCGCTGTGCGGGGGGCTGGGCCGCGGCGGCTGCGACGGGCCGCTGCCCTGACGCGTCACAGCGCCGCGCGCAGCCGCATCTCCACCAGGTGGCGGCCGAACTCGGTGCCGCGGGTGCTGCTCCACAGCCGCTGGATATGGGTGTAGCCGGCGCTCAGAGTCAGCCGGCGGTTGACCATCCAGCGCGGGCCGATGCCGAGCCGCAGGTCGGTCGCGTTCTGCCGCGTCACCTGGTAGTCGCGGTTGTCCAGCCCGGCCTCGGCCGAGAGGATCACGTTGCGGCGCCATTCATGGTCCACCCGCAATTGGCCCAGCGAGCGGGTGTAGCTGACCGCGTTGGGCTGGATGGATTCCTCCACCGTGCGGGCCAGGCTCAGGCTCACCGTGGTCATGCCGCTGGGCAGCCAGGTCAGCGCCAGCTCCGCCGCCGGGCCGGAGAGCGGGCGCAGCGTGGCGCCCTGGTAGTCGCGCCGGCGCCAGCCGAAGGCGGCACGGCCCTGCCAGACGCCGTCGAAATCATACTGCACGCCCAGCAGCGCCTCGGCGGTCAGGCTGTCGCGCGCGCGGGCGCTGCTGTCCAGGTGGGTGATGTCCTGCAGCCGCAGCGTGGCGGTGGCGTGGCGGCCGGGTGCGACCTCGTAGCTGCCGCCCAGCTGGCCGGCGGCGGCGTTGAAGCTCTGCCGCGACAGCGGGGTGACCACGCCGCCCTCGCGCAGATCCTCGTACCGGTAGGTGCGGTAGGTGGCGCCGGAGATCAGCCGGTAGCGGTTCATCCGCGCCACCGTCGTCACCTGCAACTCGTCGGAGGTGAAGGGCACCGGGCGGGCGATGCCGGCGCCCTGCACGTCGTAGCTGTACACATCCAGGTGTTCGCGGTGGTGGCGGTAGCGGGCCTCCACGCTGCTGCCGAAGCCGAGGTCCCAGCGGCCCTGGGTGCCGGCGGACCAGTCGTGCCAGTCCAGCGCGCGATGCCGCAGGTAGTGCTGGGACGCCACCTGGGCCGAGGCGCCGACCGCGTGCTGGGTCCAGTTGCTGCCCAGCGACAGCGCGCCGGCGGTGCCGCCATAGCCACTTTCCGGCGCGCGGCCGGACTGGCCCAGCAGGTTGCTGTCGTAGCCCGGGCGCAACTCGGCCATGCCGTCCAGCCGGAAGCCGCCGAGCCGGACGCCCAGCGGGTCCAGCTCCGGCCGTGGGCGCCCGGCCACCGTCATGGCCTGCGGGTCCAGGCGCGGCGGCGCGGTCTGCGCCGGGGCCGCGCCGGGCAGGGTGGCGGCGAGCAGCGCAAGCGCCAGGCCAGGGGCCGGACCGAGGGAGGAAGCAGGACGCATGCCGGATTTTCCAGGGGCGGTTTCCGGCCAGCCGTAAAGGATGCGGGTAATGTTTTGGTTTAGACCCGGGGTCGTTGCGTCAGGGGATGCGAGCCTTGCCCAAGCTGTTGCTGGTTACCTGCCATCGCTGGCCGAACCCGCCGCTGATGGCGCATGCGCTGGTGCGCGCCGGCTGGTCGGTGGGGCTGCTGGGGCCGTGGCGCCAGCCGGGGCGGCTGATGGGCGGGCTGGACTTCGTCGCCAGCCATAACGTGTTGAACCGCGAGGCCGGGGTCGTCAGCGCCTTCGCCGCCTGGCAGCCGGACCTGCTGGTGCCCTGCGACGACAGTGCTGCCGCGCTGCTGCATCGGCTGCGGCCGCGTGCCGGGGCGGCAGTGGCGCGCTGCATCACCCGTTCCCTGGGCGGGGAGGCCGAGGTCGAGACGGTGCTGTGCAAGAGCCGCTTCGTGGAGCGTGCCGCCGCCCTTGGCCTGCGTGTGCCGCCCTCGGCGATTGTGGCGGACCGGTCGGCGCTGCCGGCGGCGCTGGCCGTGGTGGGGCTGCCCTGCATGGTCAAGCGCGATGAAAGCTGGGGCGGCGCCGGGGTGGCCAGGGCGGCTTCGCCGGCCGAGGCGGCCGCGGCGCTGGCCCGCTTCAGCGCGCCACCGGGCTGGGCGCAGGTGCTGCGCGGCGTGCTGCTGCAACAGGATTTGAGCCTGCTGCGGGACCGGCTGCGCTTCCGCCCGCCCGGCCTGGCGCTGCAGGCCATGATGCCCGGCAGCGCCGTGAACCGCGCGGTGCTGTGCTGGCAGGGCCAGGTGCTGGCGGGCCTGACCATCGAGGCGCTGGCCACCCTGCCGCAGAACGGCCCGGCCAGCGTGGTGCGGGAGATCAGCCATGCCGGCATCGCCGAGGCCTGCGCGCACATGGTGGCGGCGCTGGGGCTGTCCGGCTTCGTCGGCTTCGACTTCATGCTGGACGCCGCCGGCGAGGCGCATCTGATCGAGCTGAACCCGCGGGTGACCCCGGCCTGCACGCTGCTGGTGCGGCGGGGCGAGGCGGTGGCGGCGCCGCTGCGCGCGGCCCTGGCCGGCGAAGCGCCGTCGGCAGCGGTGCCGGACGAGCCGGCGCCGGCGCCGCATGTGCTGTTTCCGCAGGAGTTGCAGCGCGACCCCGGCAGCGACTGGCTGCGCCGGCCGGCGCATCAGGTGCCGTGGGAGGAGCCGCGCCTGGTGCGCTGGTGCATCGACAACGCGCTGCGCCTGGGCCGGCAGGCCCGGCGACGCGCGGCCAGTGCCTGAACGCACTCGGTGACCCGCGCGGTGTGCGGGGGCGTTACTGGGCAAAGCTGAACCGTGCCCGGAGCCGGGCATGGGGTGAACCCAGCCACGCCAGGGTGGGGGTCACTCTTCGGTGGGCTTGGGCGGCTGGGCCATGATCGCCGCTTGCTGAAGCGGTGCGTCGATCGCGGGGCTGACCCTCGCCCCCGGCCGGTCAGGCCCTAATGCAGCCGCCGAGAGCGGTCGCGCAGCATGGCGGTCACCTCGTCCGGCTGGGCGAAGCGCGGGAAGGTGCCGCTGGCCAGCTGGTCCAGCGTCGGCGCCGGCAGGCCCAGGCGGCTGGCATAAATCCAGGAATAGGCCATCACCCGCTGGACGAAGTTGCGCGTCTCGTCGATCGGGATGCTCTCGATGAACAGGAAGGGGTCGTCGCGGTGGCCGCTGGCCGGCAGCCACTTCTGCAGGCTGCCGATGCCGGCATTGTAGGCCGCCAGCACCCGTACCAGGTTGCCGTCCACCGCCTCATGCCGCGCCAGCACGTGCATGTAGCGCTGGCCGACCTCCAGGCTGAAGGCAGGGTCGTGCAGGCGCTGGACGCCGGCGCCGCGCAGGCTGGGGTCGTTGGCGACATAGCTGGCGGTGGCCGGCATGATCTGCAGCAGGCCACGGGCGCCGGCCGGGGAGATCACCCGGCTGTCGAAATTGCTTTCCTGCAGGGCCAGCGCATAGAGCAGCGAGGGGTCCACCCGGAAGCCGCCCTGCGGCACCAGCTGCGGCACCGGGAAGCGGGCGAAGTCGCGCGGGCGGCCGTCCACGGTCTGCGAGGCCGCGGCCAGCTGCGCCGCCAGCTGGGTCAGCCCGGCCTGATTTGCCACCACCAGCATGGCCTGCACCAGGCCGGGGTTGTTCTTGGCCTGGCCCCATAGCTGGCGCAGCTCGGCCTCGCCGCGCGTGGTCTGGCCCACCTGCAGCAGCGCCAGGGCGCGCCAACCGCCGGCCACTTCGGCCACCGCGGCGGCCTCGGCCTCTCCGGCCAGGTCCTGTTCCCAGGCGAAGCCGCTGGGCAGCCCCAGCGCCCGGCGGGCGACCAGGCCGTAGAAGGTGCGCGGCTCCTGCGCCGCCTGGAGCATCCAGGACACGTAGAGCTGCGGCTTGCGGCTGCGGACCGCGGCGCGCGCGGTCCAGAAGGCGGCGGCGGCGCGCAGCGCGGGCGTCGCCTCGGCCCGGGCGGCACGCTCGAAGAAGGGCAGGGCGGCCTCGTAGCGTTCCTGCCCCCAGGCGGCCAGCCCGGCCACGAAGGCGGCGGCGGCGCGGTTGTCGGTGCCGCGGGCCACCTCGGCGGCGGCGCGGAAGGCGGCGTCGTCATGCCCGGCCTGGAACAGGGCCTGGGCGAGTTCGGTCTTCAGCCGGGCGGCATAGGCCGGGGACAGGCGGCTGCGCTGGATCAGCGTGATGCCGCCGGCCAGGTTGCCCTCGCGCCCCTTGGCCCAGACCTGGCGGTCCAGCGCGGGGCTGCGGGCCAGGGTCGGCGCGGCGGGGTCCTGGTCCTCGGGCGCCAGCTCGGTCTCGGGCGGCAGCGGCTCCGGCGCCGGTGGCGGGTCCGGCATCACGGCGCCACGCGGCAGCCGGCGGGCCAGCAGCTCGTGCAGCGCCGGGGCGTCGGGGTGGTCGGCGTATTGCGCCAGCCAGGCCTGCAGCAGCTCTGGGCTGGGCTCGGCGGCGGGGCGGACATAGCGGTCGGCCAGGATGTGGCCCATGAGGCGGCGGTCATCCAGCCGCTCGGTTTCCCGCGCGGCGCCAGCCAGGTCCCCACGGCCCTGGAGGTCGAAGACGCGTCTCAGCCGCGCGGCGTCGGACGGAGCCAACACCTGCGGCAAGCCGGGCACGGCACCACTGGTGCTCGGCCGGGGAACGCTCATGGCGGTTTGGTCATCGGCCCGTTGCGCCTGGGCGGGAACCTGAGCCCCCAACCAAAGCGTCGCCCCCAACATCATCCCGCTGAGTAGCGGGCGAAGGGAACGCGGGGCCATGGGGCTGTCAGCTCGCATGGCGGCGGTCCCGATAGCGGTGGAAGCGCCATCGACGCAACCCCTATTTTTCGCGAGGCCCCAGGTAAACTCTATGAAAGCAGAGCAATCCGCGTGCAACGCCCCCAAGTAAGGCGAAACGGTGGCAATGCCGGGGCGTCAATCACCATCGAGTGTTCTGCGCAGCAGCAGCAGATCGGCCCATGCGTCACGCTTGGCCAGGGGGTTTCGCAGCAGGTAGGCGGGATGTAGCGTTGCCAGGGCAGGAAGCGTTGACTCTTTATCAATCATTACTTCTCGCCAACGGCCTCTTAGCCTGGTGATGCCGTCCTTGGCGCCCAAAAGGGCCTTGGCGGAGACGCCACCCAGCAGCAACAGCCGCCTTGGCCTTGCCAGGGCGATGTGGCGCAGCACGAAGGGCAGGAACAGGGCGATCTCCGCATCGGTGGGCGTGCGGTTGCCCGGCGGCCGAAACGGCAGGATGTTGGTGATGTAACAACCGCCGTCGCGCGACAGCCCGACACTGGCCAGCATGCGGTCCAGCAACTGGCCGGAAACGCCGACGAAGGGGCGGCCGAGGCGGTCCTCGTCGGCGCCCGGCGCCTCCCCCACCAGCATCAGCGGTGCGCCGGCGGTGCCGTCGGCAAAGACCAGGTTGGTCGCGGTTTCCCGCCGCGTGCTGCCATCGAAGCCCGCCATGGCCGCCTGCACCTCGGCCAGCGGGGTGGCGCCGGCGGCCAGTTCGGCGGCGCGGCTGGCGGCCGGCGGCGCCAGCAGGGTCGGGCGCGCGCCCGGGCGGGGCGGGGCAGGGCGGGGCGTGCCGGGGGCGGCATCCGGCCCGGCCGCTGCCAAGCCAGGGGCAAGCGCAGGGGCCAGCGCCGGGGCGGCCAGCCGCGGCACGGTGCGGTCCAGGGCCGCGTCCAGCAGCGCCTCGTCGGCGCCCCAGTCCAGCTGCAGCCGCAGCGCCGCCAGCAGCACGGCCCTTGCGTCGGGCGCCTCGGTCATCACATCGGCCATGGCGGTGATATCAGGCCGCGGCGGGGTTCCGCGCAACCCGCCCCTCCGCTACAGGAGGAGGCGACAAGAGGAGGGGCAAGCCCATGGCCGAGGACGGCATCGAACGCGAAGCGATGGAATTCGACGTGCTGATCGTCGGCGGCGGCCCCTCCGGCCTGGCCGCGGCGATCCGCCTGAAGCAGCTGAACGCCGACCTGGCGGTGTGCCTAGTGGAGAAGGGCAGCGAGATCGGCGCCCATATCCTCTCCGGCGCGGTGCTGGAGCCGCGGGCGCTGGATGAGCTGATCCCGGATTGGCGCGAGGATCCGCCGGCGCTGATGACGCCGGCCACCGATGACCGCTTCATGCTGCTGACCGAGACGAAGGCATACAAGATGCCGACGCCGCCGCAGATGAACAACCACGGCAACTACATCGTCTCGTTGGGCAACGTGGCGCGCTGGCTTGGCGCCAGGGCCGAGGCGCTGGGCGTGGAGATCTACCCGGGCTTCGCGGCGTCGGAGACGATCATCGAGGACGGCCAGGTCAAGGGCGTCGTCGCCGGCGTCATGGGCATCGAGAAGTCGGGCGAGCAGGGGCCGAACTACCAGCCGGGCATGGAGCTGCGCGCGACCTACACGCTGTTCGCCGAGGGCTGCCGCGGCAGCCTGACCAAGCAGTTGTTCCAGCGCTACGACCTGCGCGACGGCGTGGCGCCGCAGACCTATGGCCTGGGCATGAAGGAGCTGTGGGAGATCCCGAAGGAGAACCACACCCCCGGCCTGATCTGGCACAGCACCGGCTGGCCGATGAAGTCCGACACCTATGGCGGCAGCTGGCTGTACATGCTGGGCGACAACCTGGTCAGCATCGGCTTCGTCGTCGGGCTGGACTACCCCAACCCCTGGCTCTCGCCTTTCGATGAGTTCCAGCGCTTCAAGACGCACCCGGAGGTGCGGAAGATGCTGGAGGGCGGCAAGCGCATCAGCTACGGCGCCCGCGCGCTGAACGAGGGCGGGCTGCAGGCGATCCCGAAGCTGGTCTTCCCGGGCGGCATGCTGATCGGCGACACCGCCGGCTTCCTCAACGTGCCCAAGATCAAGGGCACGCATACCAGCATGAAGAGCGGCATGGTGGCGGCCGAGGCCGTGGCCGCCGCGCTGGCCGGCAAGGAGCGCCCGGCGGTGCTGGACAGCTACCCCACCGCGCTGGAAGCCAGCTGGGTGTATGAGGAGCTGAAGGCGGTGCGGAACATCCGCCCGGCCTTCGCCAAGTGGGGCATGTGGGGCGGCCTGGTGAACGCCGCGCTGGACACCTACCTGTTCCGCGGCAAGGCGCCCTGGACCATGACCCACCACGCCGACCACGAGACGCTGAAGAAGGCGTCCGAGTGCGAGAAGATCAGCTACCCCCGCCCGGACGGCAAGCTGACCTTCGACCGGCTGAGCAGCGTCTTCCTCAGCAACACCAACCATGAGGAAGACCAGCCCGCCCACCTGAAGCTGAAGGACCCTTCCAAGTGGAAGGCGGTGAACTACGACACCTTCGGCAGCCCGGAGAGCCGCTACTGCCCGGCCGGCGTGTACGAGGCCGTGGGCGCCGAGCTGGGCAATGGCGAGGGCGAGATGCACCTGGTGATCAACGCGCAGAACTGCGTGCATTGCAAAACCTGCGACATCAAGGACCCGACGCAGAACATCGACTGGTGCACGCCGGAGGGCGGCGGCGGGCCGAACTACATCGGCGGGATGTAATCGTGGCGGCCTCCCGACCGCGCTGACGCGGTTGGGCGGCGGCGGGCCGAACTGCATCGGCGGGATGTGACCGCGGCGGCCGCCCGACCGCTTTAACGTCGTTCGGCGGCGGCGGCGCCCGGTGGACAACGCCGCCCCGCCCCGCGACACTCCCGCCCCCAATCCAGGCGGGAGGAAACACCCCATGCTCAAGCTCATCGGTGTCGCGCGGTCGCGCAATTTCCGCTGCCTCTGGGCGGCCGAGGAAGCCGGCATCCCCTATGAGCATGTCCAGACCCCGTTCACCGACATCAAGGCCGCGCCGTTCCTGGCGCTGAACCCCAACGGCAAGCTGCCGGCCATGCAGGATGGCGACCTCGTCCTGTTCGAATCGCTGGCCATCAACCTGCACATCGCCAGCAAGGTGGGCGCCCCGTTCAACCCCGCCGGCGACGACCATGCCCGCGCCCTGCAATGGACGCTGTGGGCGGCGACGGAGGCCGAGCCGGCCATGTTCCAATGGGGCATCCACGCCTACATGCGCCCGCCCGAACAGCGCGACGCCGCGCAGGCCGCCGCCGGCAAGGCCGCCACCGACGACCGGCTGGCGGTGCTGGAAGGCCACCTGGCCCAGCGCCCCTATCTGCTGGGCGAGAGCTTCACCATCGCCGACTGCAACCTGGCCGCCATCTACTACGGCAGCTGGATGAACGGCTTCGAGTTCCAGCGCTTCCCCAAGGTGCTGGCCTGGCTGGAACGCTGCTTCACCCGCCCGGCGGCGCTGCGCGCCCGGCGGCTGCGCGAAGACTGGGTGGGCGATGTGGTCGCCTTCCGCGAAGCCCTGGCGGCCGAGGGCTATACCGAGGTGGTGGAGCGCAGCCAGCCCGCCGGCATGAAGCTGGCCGAGCATACCCATGGCTGGGACGCCCGCGGCTTCGTGCTGGCCGGGGAGTTCCGCGTCATCAGCCAGGCCTGCGGCGACCAGGGCGGCGGGGCCGGTGCCGGCTTCGCCCTGCCGGCCAATACCCCGCATTACGAGACCACCGGCGCCGCCGGCGCCCGCGTGCTGATCGGCCGGCGCACCCAGTGAGCAAGGCGGTCCGCGCGGAGCTGATCGCCGCGGCGCAGTCGCTGGATGGGCTGGGCTTCATGCCCAGCAAGTCCGGCAATCTCTCGGTGCGGACCAGGCATGGCTTCCTGATCACCCCCTCGGCGCTGCCCTATGCCGAGACCACGCCCGCCGACCTGGTGGAATGCGATGCCGACGGCGCGGTGCTGAAGGGCAAGCGCAAGCCCAGCAGCGAATGGCGCCTGCATGCCGAGCTGTACAAGGCCCGGCCGGAAGCCCAGGCGGTGGTGCATACCCACAGCCCGCTGGCCACCGCCCTGTCCTGCGCCCGGCAGGGGCTGCCGCCCTTCCACTACATGATCGTGATGGGCGGCGGCGGCGACATCCGCTGCTCGCGCTACGCCACCTTCGGCACCCAGGCGCTGGCGGAAGCCGGGGTGGAGGCGCTGGCCGGGCGCAAGGCGGCGCTGTTGGCCAATCATGGCGTCCTGGCCTTCGGGCGGACGCTGGCCGGGGCCAAGGCGCTGGCGATGGAGGTGGAGAACCTGGCGCGGGAATACCTGACGCTGCTCTCCGCCGGGCTGGCGCCGGTGCTGCTGACCCCGGCGGAGCTGGAGGAGGTCGTGGCGCAATTCGGCGGCTATGGCCGGCTGGGCTGAGGCCGGGGCGGTGCAAGCGGGCTATGCCGCAGTGCGGTGGCGCTGCTAGCTTGCGGCCATGCCCATGCACGCCCCTTTCCGGCGCCTACCCCTGTTGGCGGTGGCCCTTCTCTCGGCCTGCGCCGCTGGCGGCGGGGAAGGCACCGGCCTGCGGATCGGCGGCGGGCCGCCGGTCAGCGGGGCCTTCGGCGCCTACCTGGCCGGGCGCTTCGCCGCCGCCGAGACCGACACGACGGTGGCCGCCGACAGCCTGATGCATGCGCTGCGGGTGGACCCCGACCAGCCGGAACTGCGCACCCGCGCCTTTCTGGCGGCGCTGATGGATGGCCGCAGCGACGCGCTGCGCCTGGCCCGGCAGCTGCCGGACAACGTCATCGCCAACCTGCTGCTGGTGGGCAGCGACGTGCAGGGTGGCCGCTGGGACCGCGCCGAGCAGCGGCTGCGGGCGCTGAACCGCGCCGGGCCGGTCCAGGTGCTGCAGCCGCCCCTGCTGGCCTGGGTGCTGCTGGGCCGCGGCCAGCCGGATGCAGCGCTGGCGCTGCTGCGCCCGGCGGTGGAGGGCAACCGGCTGCGGGCCCTGAGCGCGCTGCATGCCGGGCTGATCGCCGATGTCGCCGGGCGGCAGCGCGAGGCCGAGCGCCTGGTGCGGCTGGCCATGGCCGACCAGCCGGTGGCCAGCCTGCGCCTGGCCACCCTGGCCGCCGGCGTGCTGGCCCGCAACGGCCATGCGGCGGACGCGCAGCGCCTGCTGGAAGCCCTGGGCCAGACCGGCGACGACGCTGCCCTGGCCGCCGCCGAGCCGAACCGCCGCATGCTGCTGGCGGCGCGCGGCGTGGCGACGCCGGCCGATGGCATGGCCGAGGCCTATGTCGCCCTGGCGGCAGATATGCGCGCCCAGGCGCAGCAGGATATTGCCATGGTGCTGGCCCAGCTGGCGCTGCGGCTGCGCCCCGGCTTCGCCCCGGCATTGATCCTCAGCGCCGACGTGCTGGCCGAGCAGTCGCACGAGGATGCCGCCTTGCGCGCGCTGGACGGCATTGCCGCCGACGACCCGCTGGCCGGCGTGGTGGCGCTGCGCCGCGCCGCCCTGCTGGACAAGCTGAACCGGGCCGACGAGGGCGTGGTCCTGCTGCGCCGCCTGGCCGAGGCCTACCCGAACCAGCCGCAGCCCATGGCCCGGCTGGGCGACCTGCTGCGCCGGCGGGAACGCTATGCCGAGGCCGCCGCGGCCTACGACCAGGCGGTGCGCCGCACCGGCACGCTGCGGGGCCGCGACTGGCCGTTGCTGTACGCCCGCGGCATCTCGCGGGAACGGTCGGAAAACTGGGCCGGCGCCGAGGCCGATCTGCTGCGCGCGCTGGAATTGGCACCGGAGCAGCCGCTGGTGCTGAACTACCTGGGCTATTCCTGGGCCGAGCAGAACAAGAACCTGGACCGCGCCAAGGCCATGCTGCTGCGCGCGACCGAGCTGCGGCCGCAGGATGGCAACATCGCGGACAGCCTGGGCTGGGTGCTGTTCCGCCTGGGCGACCTGCGCGGCGCCATCACCTGGCTGGAGAAGGCGGTGGAGCTGGAGCCGCGCAACAGCGTCATCAACGACCACCTGGGCGACGCCTACTGGGCCGCCGGGCGCCAGCGGGAAGGCCGCTTCCAGTGGCGTCGCGCCCTGACGACGGACCCCGAGGCACCGGAGATCCCGAAGATCGAGGCCAAGCTGCGCGACGGCCTGCCCGGCTACCCCGCCGCCAGCCAGGCGGCGCGCTGAGGCCATGGCCGTGATCGAGGCCGCGCCGGCCAAGGTGAACCTGTACCTGCACGTCACCGGCCGCCGCGCCGATGGTTATCACTTGTTGGACAGCCTGGCCGTCTTTGGCCCGGCCATGGATACCGTGCAGGCCGCGGCGGCCGGCGACCTGTCCCTGGCGCTGGATGGCGTGTTCGGCGCCGCCTTGCAGGCCGAGCCGGACAATCTGGTGCTGCGCGCCGCCCGCGCCCTGGCGGCGCAGGCCGGGGTGCCGGCGCGGGCGGCGCTGTGCCTGACCAAGCGGCTGCCGGTGGCGTCCGGCATCGGCGGTGGCTCGGCCGATGCCGCCGCGGCGCTGCGGGCGCTGAACGCGCTGTGGGGCTGCAAGCTGGACGAGGCAGCCCTGGCCGGCATTGCCGCGCCGCTGGGCGCCGATATTCCGGTTTGCGTGGCCAGTCGGCCGATGCGGATGCAGGGCGTGGGCGAGGTGCTGCTGCCGGCGCCGCGCCTGCCCGATTGTGGATTGCTGCTGGTGAACCCCGGGGTGGCGCTGCCGACGCCCGCCGTGTTCAAGGCCCGCGCGCCGGGCTTCACGCCCGCGGCCGCGCTGCCCGAGGCCTGGGCGGATGCCGCGGGCATGGCGCGGGACCTGGCGGCGCTGCGGAACGACCTGGAGCCGCCGGCGATCCAGCTCTGCCCCGTGGTGGCCGAGGTTCTGGCGGCGCTGGCGGCGCTGCCCGGCTGCCTGCTGGCCCGGATGAGCGGCAGCGGCGCGACCTGCTTCGGCCTGTTCGCCGACCCGGCCGCGGGCCGCGCCGCCGCCGCGCTGCTGCCCGGCGCATGGTGGCGCGACGCTGGGGGGCTTTACGGGGCGGGGGCCTAGCCTCTATTCAGCCCTCTCGCCGGCTCTGGTGGGGCGTCGCCAAGCGGTAAGGCAGCGGTTTTTGGTGCCGCCATTCCCAGGTTCGAATCCTGGCGCCCCAACCAACCTGCGGCTTAGTTGAGCTTTTTCAGGGGGTTATCGGCCACCGATCCGCCTGGCTACGGGGTCCCCTGATGCTGTCACTGGCCTGGGGACGGCGGTTCCGCATTTTCTGCATCGTCGACGACTTCACCCGCGAGGCGCTGGCGCTGGTGGTGGACACTTCGATCGGCGGCCAGCGCCTGGTGCGGGAGCTGGACGCGCTGATCGCTCGCCGCCGCAGGCCTGCGACGATCGTCAGCGACAACGGCACGGGGATGACCAGCCGGGCCGTGTTGGAGTGGGGCAACCGCTCCGGCGTGGCCTGGCACTACATCGGGCCTGGCAAGCCGCAGCAGAACGGGTTCGTGGAATCCTTGAACGGCAAGCTCCGCGACGAGTGCTTGAACGAGGAGGTTTCCGCCAACCTGGCCGAGGCCCGTGCCGTCATCGCGGCAGCAGGGCACGCATGCCGCCCTTGCTACACCAGGTGCCACGCGGTTCCGGCATGGCCGATGCTGGCCGTGGTGGTCACCTGCAAGCCGTCCAGCAGCATCGCCCATACATCGCCGCCACCGTCGGTCAGCACCAGGTCGGATTTCCGGTCGCCGTTGAGATCGACGAGCTTGCTCACCTGCCAGGTGGCGCCCGGATTGCCCAGGCTGCCCTGGGCCGAGATCACCAGGTCGTTCATCTGCCACTCGTACAGCTGACCCGTGGTCGTGTTCTGCCAGAATATGTCGGACTTGCCGTCGCCGCCGAAGTCCCCGGTGCCGACGAGCCGCCAGTCGGCGCTGGCATTGCCGACGCTGCGCTGCGCGACGATGGCGCCGCTGTTCATCTCCCAGACGTAGACATCGCCGGTCGTGCCGTTGCGCCACAGCAGGTCGGACCGGCCGTCGCCGTTGAAATCGCCGGTGGCCCTCACCTGCCACTGCGTGCCGATGGTGCCGAAGTCATGGCCCGCCAACAGCGTCGCGCCATCCATCTCCCACATGTACAGGGCGCCATCGGCGTTGCGCCACAGCAGGTCGGCCTTGCCGTCGCCGTTGAAGTCGCCCAGCGCCGTCACCTGCCAACTCCCGCCGGGGCTGGCGATGTCGTTGCCGGCAATCCGCGCGAGGCCATCCATGGTCCAGAGGTAGTAGGCACCGCTGGTATGGCGCCAGAGGATGTCGGCCCTGCCATCGCCGTTGAAATCCGCGGTTTCGGCAACCTGCCAGTCGGAGCTGACCTGGCCGGAGGTGCCCTGCGCGCGCAGCGATATGCCGGCCATCTGCCACTGGTACAGCGTGCCGTCATCGTTGTGGAACAGCAGGTCGCTGCGCCCATCGCCATCGAAGTCGGAAGCAGGGCCGCCCACCGTCGGCAAGACCACCGTGGTGTCGTCGAACTGAATGGACGAAACGCCTGACAACCGGGCCGTACCGGCCGAGGTCGTCACCGCCCATTCGGTGCCGCCCAGATGGTTCAGCGTGGCTTGCGCCCGCGTGGCATGCAGCATGAACAGGTCGGCGCCGCCGCCACCGATGAAGCTGTCATTGCCGCCGCCGCCATCGAAGGTGTCGCTGCCGCTGCTGCCCGTCACCCGGTCGGCGAAGGCGCTGCCGCGGACAGCCTGCACGTTGAAGAGCAGGTCGTGCCCGCCCCAGCCATCGGTCGCGGTGCCGGTGGCCAGGTTCGCCAGGATCCCGTCCGGATCGGCAGCATAGTCCGCCGCCGCGTGGGTGCCGGCGGTTGGGGCGGCAATGGTGTCGTCGCCGCCCATGCCGCGCATGTAGCCAAAGGCATCGGCATCGCCCGCGGGCACCGCCCCGGTGATGCTGTCGCCGCCGCCGCCGGTGACGACCAGGCCCACGCTGCCGGCAACGGTATCGGTGCCGCCGGCGGACTTGGCGACCCGGCCGGTCAGCAGGTTGATGGCCACGGTGCCGACGAGCCCGCTGTAATCGAGCACGTCGTGGCCACCGCCGGTGACGATGCTGTCGTTGCCGAGGCTGCCGAGGAAGGTATCGTTGCCGAGACCGCCCGCGATCACGTCGGCGCCGGCGCCGCCGCGCAGCAGGTCGTCGCCGCCCAGGCCGATGATGCTGTCGCCGGAATTGTCGACCGGCCCGCCAGTGACGCCGGCGCTCAGCCCGCCGGGGCCGGACATGATGGTGTCGTTGCCGTTGGTCCCGGTAAGGGTCACGGCGGCACCCGGGGCCGCGACGCCGGGCGGCGTGAAGGTACCAGGCGCGCCGGACTGGTTCAGCAGGGTGAAGACGGTGCCGGCGGCATCGGTGGCGACGAGGTCTGGCCGGCCATCGCCATTCAGGTCGAGCGCGGAGATCGACACCAGCTCGGAATTGCCGGTGACGAAGCTTGTCGGCCCGCCGAAGCCGCCATTGCCATTGCCCAGCAGCACGTTGACCTGGTGGAAGCCATCGGCCACCGCCAGGTCCAGCCTGCCGTCGCCGTTCAGGTCCGCGGCCGCCAGCGCCATGGGGGCGACGCCGGCGGCGAAGTTGGCGGCCGGGGCGAAGCCGCCGAGGCCATTGCCAGCGAGGACGGAGATGCCACCCAGCGCGTTGGCGACGATGATGTCCTGTGCGCCATCGCCATTCAGGTCGGCCACCACCAGCGCCTGCGGTACCGCGCCGGCCGTGAGGGTCACCGCCGTACCGAAGCCGCCGCCCGCGCTGCCCAGCCGGATGGTGACGCCGCCGGGATCCGCGCCCGAATCACCTGCGAAGCTGGCAACGAGGTCGAGGCGGCCGTCGCCGTTCAGGTCCGCCAGGACGATGCTCGTGGGCCCGAGGCCCATGACGTACCGGTTGGCGCCACCGAACCCACCCGCGCCGTCGCCCAAGCGGATATCGACGGCATCCGAATAGCCCACCAGGATGTCGACATTGCCGTCGCCATTGGCGTCGGCCATCGTCACCGTCCGCGGTGCCACGGTTGCGACGCTGAGCGCCAAGGTCGTGGCCGCGGCGAAGCTGCCCGCGCCGGTGCCGAGCACCAGCGACAGGGTGCCCGCGGCCTGGTTGGCGACGACCAGGTCCTTGATGCCGTCTCCGTTCACATCGGCGACGGCGACGGCGTCGGGAAACGGTCCGACATCAAGCATCATGGCGGGCCCGAACCCACCGCCGGCGATGCCGGGCAGGACCATCACCTTGTCGATGCCTGCCACGGTGACAACGGCATCCGGCCTGCCATCCTCGGTCACGTCCGCCACCATCGCCGCGGTGGTCGGCGCGCCGTTGCCGGCATCGGTGAAGCCGCCGGCCCCATCGCCCAGCAGCAGGTAGACGGAGGTTCCGCTGGCGACCAGCAGATCGGTCCTGCCGTCGGCATTCGCATCCGTGAAGGTCACGGACCGCGGCGTGGAGTTGGTGCCATTGAGCGCGAAGTCGTGGGCGGCGGCGAAGCCGCCATCGGCAATGCCGCTGGGCCCGGTGCCGAGCAGGACCGACACCGTGCCGCTGCCGGCATTGGCCACCAACATGTCGCCGATGTTGTCGGCATTCAGGTCGGCGCGAATGACCGATACGGGATCGAGCCCCACCGCGTAGTCCACGGCCGGCAGCATCCGGTTGTTGATACCGTCGAACAGCGTGACCGAAACCGTGCCGGCGCCGGGATGGACCGTGATCTGGTCGGGAAGCAGGTCCCGGTCTAGGTCGATGTAGATGCCGGGATTGGACGGCGCGAAGTCTGTACTGCCGGCCGGGACGGCGACGGGCGTGGCGAAGGCCAGGGCGCCAAGCACCGTGATGCTGGCGCCGTTCAGCCTGAACGCGCTGACGCCGAGGTCGGGATTGACCTGGCCTGGCAACACGGTGTGCTGGAAGACGAGCCTCGTCGGCGTGGAGGCATGCGGGTCGTACGTGGCGATGCCACCATCGTTCAGCGCCAGCAGGGGCGTCCCCGAGACCGCGACGCCGCGCGCCACCTCGGCCGTCAGGGTGGCCGTGCCACCGGCGCCGGGCAGCGCAGGGGCATAGGGCGCGGCCAGGATGTCGAGGATGCCCACCTGCGGCGCCGAAACGGCAAGCGTGCCGGCGGGGTTGGTCACGGCGCCGCTGAGGTCCGCCGCCTGGCCGCCTCGGTCGACCACCCTGGCGCCGTTCAGGTTCACCGCGCTGACCGCGAGGTCCGCCGTTGCCTGGCCGGTCAGGACGGTACTGGTGAAGACCAGCGTGTCCGTGCCGGAGCCGGAAACATAGGTGGCGGTGCCCCCATCGTTGAGCGTCAGCGTCGGCACGCCACGGGCAACGGCGACGATCTTGTCCAGCACGACCTGAAGCGTGATCACCGCCCCGGCGTCGAGCGTGCCATCGGCCGGACTCGCCGCCACCGACCGCACGCTGGGCGGCGTGGTGACAATGGACAGCCCGGTGAAGCTGGCGGGTACGCCGGCCAGGTCGGCATCGTTGCCCGCGGCATCCCGGATGGTCGCGCCGCCAGCGAGGGAAGCACCGGTGACGGCCAGGGCGGCGGTGTCCCGGCCGGCCGCGACGATGGTGCGGAACTGCAGGTCGGTGCTGCCGGAGCCGCCGACATAGGTGGCGATGGCGCCGTTGTTCAGTATCAGCGCCGGGGTGCCGGCCACGATCAGCGCCTCGCTGCCGTGCAGGGTCAGGGTGATGGCCTGGCCGATGTCGTAGACGCCCTGGCCTGGGTTCGCGGTATCCGCGAGGATGGTGGGCGCCGTGGTGTCCACCACCAGGCCGGTGGCGTGGCCGGCCGCACCGGTGGCGCCGGCGGGGTCGAAGACATTGGGCGGCGTGGTATTGTTCAGCACCACGAAGGTGCGGCCGGAGAACCACTCCGGCACGACGAAGTCCGGCCGGCCATCGCCGTTGAGGTCGCCGGTCGCCAGGCTGGCCAGCCGCTGGATCGGCCCCGCCCCAGCCTCGAAGCCGACCGGGGTGGCGAAGCCGCCGCTGCCGTCCCCCAGGAATACCTGCAGGTCGCCGCCGCGCGTGTTGGAGACGACCAGGTCCAGCTTGCCGTCGCCGTTGACATCCACCGCCGCGACGCCGGTCGGCTCCACCCCGGCCGCGAGGGTGGTGGAAGGCCCGAAGCCGCCGCTGCCATCGGCCAGCGCGTAGGACAGCGAGTTGCCGCTGAACTCGACGGCGACGACGTCCTGCCGACCATCGCCGTTCAGGTCGGCGACCGTGAGCGCGTTGAGGTAGTCACCGCGGCCGGTCAGGGCCAGGGCAGGTGCTCCGAAGCCGCCGGTGCCATCGCCATGCAGGACGACGACGCGGCCGGCCCCACCCGCCATGCTGGGGCCCGCGCCGACCAGGTCGAGGAGGCCGTCGCCGTCCATGTCGGCGACGTTGAAGGCGATCGGGCTGTTTCCCGTGGCGAAGCGGGTCGGCGTGGCGAAGCCGCCGTTGCCATCGCCCAGCCAGACGAAAAAGTAGCCATCGCTGCTCGCCACGATGTCCGGGCTGCCGTCCCGGTTCAGGTCGGCGACGGCAACCGCGTACGGCTGGTAGGTGATGGGGTCGCCGGCAACCCGCGGCCGCAGGAAGGTCGGGGTGCCAAGGTTGCCGGTGCCGTCGCCAAGCGCCACGACGATGGCGCCGCGGTCGGAGCCCACGACCACGTCGGCATGGCCGTCGCCGTTGATGTCCGCGACGGCGGCAGGCCCGGTCGGGCCGAACAGGCTGAGCCGCGGGGCGTAGGTGAGCTGCGTATAGAAGCCGCCGGCGCCGTCCCCCAGCAAGATGGAGAGGTGGTCCAGGCTGGCGACCACGACGTCGGCGACGCCGTCCCCGTCCAGGTCGGCGATGGTCGCCTTGGTGACATCGAGGGCGTCCACCGCGTAGCCCGTCGTGACGCCGAGGCTCAGCGGCCCATCGACGACATGGATGCTGGCGCTGTTCAGCGTCATGCCGGTAACGGCCAGGTTCGCCGCATTCTGCCCGGCGGCGATGGTGTGGTGGAATACCAGCATGGTGGGCGTGGAGGCGGCGGCGTCGTAGCTGGCGGTACCGCCGTCGTTCAGGGTCAGCGTTGGTGCGCCCGCCGTCATGTCCACGCTGACATCGCGGTCCAGCGCGGCGTTCAAGGTGACCTGCTGGCCGATCCCGAGCGGCCCTGCCGCCGACGCCGTGACCGTGAACTCGGAGACGGTGACGGCCGCGGCGTCGATGGTCAGCGTACCCGCGGGGTTGCCCACGGCGCCGGTCAGGTCCGCCGCACGGCCGGCCGCATCGGTAATGACAGCGCCGTTCAGGTGCAGCGCGGTGACGGCAAGGTCCTGCGTGACCTGGCCGGGGGCGACGACGCTGGTGAAGACCAGCCTGGTGGTGCCCGAGCCGGAGACGTAGTGCGCCACCGCGCCGTCATCCAGCGTCAAGGTCGGCACGCCACCGGAGACGGCGACGACCTTGCTCATCTCCAGCGTCAGGGTCACGGTGGCGCCGGCGTTGAAGGTGGCATCCGCGGGGGCGGAGACCAGTGCCCGCACGACCGGGGCCGCCGTGTTCACGCTGACGGAGGCGAAGGTCCGGGTAGCCGAGCCGAGATAGGCTTCGGTGCCGATGCCGGCGACGGCGTGGATCGACGCGCCGGTCGGCAAGGTTACGCCGGTGACGGCGAGGGTGGCGGCATTCTGCCCGGCGGCGATGGTGGTGCGGAACTGCAGGTTGGTCGTGCCGTCGCCACCGACATAGGTGGCCGTGCCGCCGTCGTTCAGTTGCAGCACGGGCGTGCCCTGAACCGTCACGGCCTCGCTCATGGTCATCGTGATGTCGACGACCTGGCCGACATCGAGGATGCCGCTGGCAGGGCTCGTGGCCAGCGTGAGGACGACGGGCGTGGTGGTATCGATGACCAATCCGGTCAGGGTGTCGCTGGCTCCGGCCAGGTTGGCGTCGTTGCCGGCGGCATCGCGGATGGTGCTGGCGCTTGGCAGGCTGACGCCGAGGACGGCAAGGCTGGAGGTGTCCTGCCCGGTGCCGATGGTGTAGGCGAAGTTCAGCTGATGCGTGCCGGAGCCGGAGACATAGGTGGCGGTGCCGCCGTTGCTCAACGACAGGGTCGGCGTGCCGGTGACGAACAGGACCTCGTTGCTGTTGAGCGTGACGGTGAGCACCTGCCCCGCGCCATAGCGTCCGCTTTCGGGCGTGGTGGTGTCGCCCACGAACAGCGGCCGCGTGGTGTCCACGATGATGCGGCCGGAGAAGGTGCCGGCCGCATCATCGAGTGCCGCTTCATTGCCGTGCACATTCGTGATGTGCGCGCCGCTGGGCAGCGTCAGTTCCGTCGCCCTCAGCCCAAGCGCGTTCTGCCCGGCGGCAATCGTGGTGCGGAACACCAGGTCGGTACTGTTGGAACCGCTGACATAGGTGGCCGTGCCACCGCTGTTCAAGCTCAGCTGCGGCGTCCCGACGACGAGTACCGTCTCGCTGAACCTGAGGATGACCTCGATCGTGGCGCCAGCGCCGAAGCTGCCGCTGCCGGAAAGGCGCTCCTCGACCTTGGGGACCCGGCCGTCGATCACATACCCGGTGATCGCACCGGGCGTTACCAGGATCGATGGGAGCAGCAGCGACTCCTCGACCTGGGACTGGTTCATGAGGACGGTCACGCTGTCGTCGTCGGGGTTGGTCACCGCGATATCGGGGCGCCCGTCGCCGTTGAAATCGCCCAGGGTCAGGGCACGGCCGCCGCTGCTGTCGTCCACCGTTTCCGGCAGCCGGAAGGTGCCATCGCCATTGCCTTGCAGAACGGACACGCCGGCATCGCTGACCACGACGAGATCGATATTGCCGTCACCATCCATGTCGGCGGCGGCCAGCGCACCTGGATTGTCGGTAGCCATGTAGGTAACGCCCGGGGCGAAGCCGCCTTCCCCGTCTCCCAGCAGCACCATGACCGTGTCGTCCAGGCTGTTGGTGACGACCAGGTCGATCTTGCCGTCCTTGTTCACGTCAACGGCGACCACGTCCTTCGGCGCTGCGCCGACGCGGTAGTTGTTGCTGTTGGTGAATTCCCGGGCGCTGACAGCCAGCAGCGTGGAGATGCTGTTGCTGTTCTGGTTGACGACGACGATGTCGCTCCGGCGGTCGCCGTTGAAGTCGGCGACGGCGGAGGCGACCGGAAAGGCCCCGACGCCGTACACGTCGGCATCGATGAAACTGCCTTCGCCCGTGCCGTACTCCACCAGCAGCTTCTTGTTGGGGAGGGTGATGATCAGGTCGGGTCTGCCATCCCTGTCCAGGTCGATCGAGGTGACCGAGTTCGCACCTTCGTTCACCGCCACGGGGCCTGCGACCTCGAACACGCCGTTATCCTCGCCGCGCAGCAAGGCCAGCGTGCCCGACTGCGGATTGGTGGCGAGGATGTCGATCCCGCTGCTGGCCAGGAAGTCTCCGACGGCGACCGCGTTGGGGCGAGTGCCCGCGTTGTAGTCGACGCGTGCCACCTTCAGGCCGGTCAGGGGGTTGAATCTCGTCAGCATCACCGACACGTCGTTGTCGCCGTAGTTGCTGACGACCAGGTCGTCCTTGCCATCGAAGTTCAGGTCGGCGCTGACGATGTCCCGGGGCTGGTCGCCGGTTGCGAATATCGTTGGGCTGGCGAAGGCCAGGCTCGCTATGGAGTGGATCGAGCCGCCGTTGGTCGTAAGGCCGGCGATGGTGAGGTTCGATGAACTATCCTCCAGCCCGACGGTATAGACGAAGGCCAGATCGAGCGGGTTGGACGAGGTTGCGACGTAGAAGGCGACACCGCCATCCGTCGTGATCAGGGTCGGTACGCCGGTCACGGTGACCGGCTTGTTGACCCCGACGTGGAAGGTCACGTTCTGCCCCAGCCTCAGCACGCCGGACGCGGAAGGAAAGGTAACCGTCGTTGTGACGCGGAGGACCATTTCATCCCTTTCATTCCAAGTTCGGCCGAGCAGCCGTCGCTTGGTATTTTCTCATTCGTTCCAGGTAATTAAATTGTCATCGTTAAGCTTTGCCTACAATACGTTCAATACATGCATTCGCATTCATGGAGATGGTCCAACGCAGGCGAAGGCCCGCAGCGTGGGCTGCGGAACGGAGTAAGGTTGCCGCGGCGACCCAGGCATCATCGGGTGCGATGAGTGGTGACAGCCATCCGCGCTCATGCGGTCCGAAACCGGCATGTCGTTGATGACGACCGCGCGCCGATTTCGGCTCATCCAGGTTGGTCGAGAGCGGGCGCCCGGCACGGGCGAGAAGACCTGGGCGGGAACCGCTGGCCGCACGGGCCACCCATTCCAGGGAGATTGCTCCCCAGACGTATACGCCGACGCGGCGAGGACGCCCGCCTCGTCCAACGTCAGGTGCCTCGGCCGAGTTTTACTCCAGCGCCGAACGCGCGATGGCCGACCTGCTTCCGCGTGCGGTGCAGTGCCTTAGGTGCCATCGGTCAGGTTTGGACTGCCGTGGTCGGCAGGGTTCCCGCTTACTCGACGCCGTCCGATCAAAAGATTATTCTTGTGCCAGCATTACAATTACGAAGGTGTGCATCGTGGGTGACAAGACCGGCCGGGTAATCCGAGCCTATCTGGCCTCGACGGCGTTGGCAGCCATTCGCAACGGGCAGGGCATCTCCCCTGCGGTGCTGGCCGGAGCGGTGTTGGCGATCTCAAGCCTGGCCGCCTCGGCTGCCCCATCCGATATCTGGAACGGGCCGGGGACGGATTTCAATACGGCCTCAAATTGGACGTCAAATCACATCCCCGGCCTTGCCATTTTCCAGAATACCGGTCCGACAAGTCTGTCGACCAGCGTCAACACCACCATGAGCGGCATCACCTTCGACCCCGGCGCACCCGGCTATACGCTGACGCTCGGCCAATCCGCACAGACCAACGGCAATGTCGTAAACAACTCCGGCGTTGTCCAGACGATCGTTGTCTCTTCCGGCACGGCCTTCTTCTTCCAGGCTGGCGCCGCTTCAGGGCAGGATGTTGCCTACACCGTCAACGGAGCCCTGCAGTATCGGGACAACTCGCCAGGCGGCAACTCGGCGATTTCCGGAAACGGACAGATCGCGTTGCTCGGCACTGCCCGTACCGTCACGATTGGCTCGCTTGCAGGTGGGCTCCTCGTGCGACACGCGGACGCCAACGACATCACCTTCGCGGTAGGCTCGCTGAATACCAGCACCGTCTTCAGCAGCACCATGTCGGCCATCGGCACCGGCGCTCTCCTGCTGGAAAAGGTCGGCACCGGCACGCTGACGCTGACCGGGAACAGCAGCCTGACGCAAGACACCACCATTTCGGCCGGCACGCTGGAGATCGGCAACGGCGGAACCTCCGGGTCGCTCGGCACCGGCAACATCGTCAACAACGCCGCGCTGGTGTTCAACCGGTCCAACGCCATCGTCACCGCTGCCATCATCTCCGGCACCGGCACGCTGACGCAGGCGGGCGCCGGCAGGCTGACCCTGACCGGTGACAGCACCTTCGCCGGCACCACCACCATCTCGGCAGGCACGCTGCAGGTGGGCAACGGCGGAACCTCCGGCGCGCTCGGCGCCGGCAACATCGTCAACGA
>CANGNF010000037.1 GCA_947455205.1 Acetobacteraceae bacterium
CGGCTGGCCGGGGCGGTTGCCCTGGCCGGGTACGAACCACTCGGGCTGCTGCTGCTGCTGGGCCTGCGCTGGCAAGGCGCCGGCCAGTGCCGCCACGGCCAGGCCAGCCAGCAGGGTCACGGCCGGGGAGGAAACGCGGGTCTGCGCCATGTGAGGAACGTCCAGTAGGGTCAGAAGCGGGTGCCGAAGCCGAAGCGGAAGACCTGGGTCTGGTCGTAGCGCCGCTTCACCACGGCCTGGGCCAGGTCGATATTGATCAGGCCGAACGGGCTGCGCCAGGAAACACCGACGCCGGCGCCGACGCGGGGCGAGGTGTCATCCGCCACGTTGGTGCCCTTGGCGGACTGCGACAGCGCGCCGACATCCACGAAGGCGCGGCCGACCAGCCCGAGTTCGGCCGGCAGCGGCAGCGGGTAGCGCAGTTCAGTGGACTGGGTCCACAGGAAGCGACCGCCCAGGCTGTCGGAGGTGCTGGTATCGCGCGGGCCAACGCCGGCGATGCGGAAGCCGCGCAGGTTTTCGCCACCCAGGAAGAAGCGGTCCACGATGCGGTCGCGCTTGCCGAACAGGTCGTGCAGGTAGCCGACGCCGCCGGTGAAGGACAGCACGTAGTCCGGGTCGCCCAGGTAGGCTTCCAGCGGCACGTGGTAGACCGCGTCCAGCCGGGTACGCAGGTAGGCCACGTCGCCACCCAGGCCGGCGAAGTCGGTGCCGAGGCGGACCAGGCCGCCCTTGCTCGGCGAGATCAGCGAATCACGCCAGTCGTAGGACAGCGTCTGGCCAACCTGGCTCAGCAGCGTCGTGCCCCGCTGCTCGGTGATGTACTGCGACGCGTTCGGCGAGATGTTGTATACGGTACGGTTGCTGAGCGTATAGGTCCAGACCTGCCGCAGCCGGTCGTTGAACGCGTAGCCCATGCGGAGCGCGAAGCCCTCGCGCCGTTCCTGGTAGCTGGCGATGCTGAGCAGGTTGCGCTGGATGTAGAAGATGTCCGCGCCCACCGCCAGGTTGCGGTCCAGGAAGTACGGGTCGGTGATCGAGATGTCGGCCTGGCTGCGGCGCTGCGCCAGCGTGGTGCCGATGCGGCTGTCGATGCCGGTGCCCAGCAGGTTGCGTTCGCGGATGCCGGCGTCGAGCAGGAAGCCGGCGTCGGTCGAGTAGCCGCCACCCAGCGAGACTTCGCCGGTCGGGCGTTCCGTCACCGCGGTGTTCAGCACCGAACGGTCGGGCGCCGAACCGGGGCTGGAGGAGACCTGCACGTCGGCGAAGTAGCCGAGGTTGCGCAGCCGGTCGCGGCTGCGGCGGATCTGCGCGGCGTTGAAGGCATCGCCCTCGGCCACGCGGAACTCACGCCGGATCACCCGGTCCTGGGTGCGGCTGTTGCCGTTGATGTCGATGCGCTCGATGTAGATGCGCGGCGCCTCGTTCACGTCGAAGGCCAGGTCCACGCGGCGCGCCTCGCGGTCGCGCGTCACCCGCGGCTGCACTTCCACGAAGGGGAAGCCGCGCAGGTTGGCGTTGTCCTGCAGCGCCGTGGTCACCCGCTCCACCGCATCGCCGTCGTACCAGTCGCCGGTCTCCAGCTCGCGCCCGGCGATCGGCTGCAGCGAGCCGGGTTCCAGGTTGCGGATGTTGGCGACGATATCGACCTTGCCGACGCGATAGCGCGGGCCTTCCTCGATCGTGTAGGTCAGGAAGAAGCCGCTGCGGTCCGGCGCGAGTTCGGCCGTGGCGTTGGTGATCTGCACATCGGCGTAGCCGGCGCGCAGGTAGTAGCGGCGCAGCAGCTCGCGGTCGAAGGCCAGGCGGTCCGGGTCGAACTGGTCGCTGCTGGAGAAGAAGCGGTACCAGGCCTGCTCCCGCGTCGCCACGATCTCGCGCAGCTTGCCGTCCGAGAAGTTGCTGTTGCCGACGAAGTTGATGCGCGACACCAGCGCCGCATCGCCTTCATGGATCTCGAACACCACGTCGACGCGGTTCTGGTCCAGCTCGATGATCTTCGGCTCAACCGAGGTGGCGAAGCGGCCGCGGCGGGCATAGGCGTCCAGGATGCGCTGGCGGTCCGCCTGCACCTGCTGGCTGGTGAAGACCGAGCGCTGGCGCAGCTGCACCTCGGCGTTCAGGTTGGCGTCGCTGAGCTTGCGGTTGCCTTCATAGGCCACGCGGTTGACCAGCGGATTTTCCGCGACCTGCACGATGACCTTGCCGCCTTCGCGGCTGATCCGCACGTCGCGGAACAGGCCGGTGGCGTACAGCGACTTCAGGCTGCGGTCCTGCCGGTCGGCGTCGTAGGTGTCGCCGGGCTGCAGCAGCATGTAGCTGCGGACCGTGTCGGCCTCGATCCGCTGGTTGCCGCGCACCTCGACGCTCTGCACCGCGCCTTCCGGCGCAGCGGGGCGCGCGGCGGGCAACTGGCGCGGGCGCTGCTGGGCAGCGGCCTCCGGCGGCAGCAGGCCCGGCGCGAGGCAGGCGGAAGCGAGCAGAAGGGCGCGTGCGGTGCGGTGCAAGGGCGGTGGCCTGGCTCGTGGTTTGGGCAGGCGCGGAACATAGCCGCCGGTCTTCCCGGCCGCCACCCCCGCACCTCTCAGATACGCGATTGCCACGCGAGGGGGCGCGGGGCAAGCGCCAAGGCGGTTACGGCTGCGTCAGACGGGTCTCAGCCGATCAAGCCGGCCACCCAGCGGCCGAAGGTGCCGTGGGCGATGTCGTTCCAGGATGCGAACAGGAACAAGGTGACCAGAATGGCAAAGCCAGCGCGGAAGCCATATTCCTGCGCCTTGGGCGGCAGCGGACGGCCCCGAATCGCTTCCGCGGCGTAGAACACCAGATGCCCGCCATCCAGCAGCGGAATCGGGAACAGGTTCAGCAGCCCCAGGCTGACCGAGAGCAGCGCCATCAGGTTCACCAGCGGCGCGATGCCGAGCGACGCGGCCTCGCCACTGATCTCGGCGATGCGGATCGGGCCGCCCAATTCCTTGGCGCTGCGCTGGCCCAGCAGCATCTCGCCCACGCCGACCAAGGTCTGCCAGGTGATGTCGCCGGTCTGCACCACGCCGGCGACCACGGCCTGCGGCAGGCCCAGCCGCTCGAATCGGACCGCGCCGCCCTGGATGCCCAGCACGCCGTTGGTCTGGCCGTTCGGCAGCACCCGCGCATCCGGCGTGGCCCGCACCGTCAGCTCGACGCCGTCCCGCGCCACGCGGATTTCCACCGGCTGGCCGGCGCGCGGCTGCACATGGCGCTGCACCTGGTCGAACCGGGTTACCCTTTGGCCATCCAGCGCGACGATCTCGTCCCCGGCCCGCAGGCCGACTCGCGCGGCCGGCGAATCGGCCACCACAGCGCCGACGCTGGTGCCGCCGACCGGCTGGCCGAGCGTGGCGAACAGGCCGGCGAACAGCACCATGGCCAGCAGGAAGTTGGCCACCGGCCCGGCGGCCACCACGATGGCGCGGCTCAGCACGCTCTTCTCATGGAAGGTCTCGCCCGGGCGCCAGCGGGCGCGTTCCTCGGCACTGGCGTCGGCCGGGGTTTCCTGGCCGTGCAGCTTCACGTAGCCACCCAGCGGGATCCAGCCCAGCCGCCATTCGGTGCCGCGCCGGTCGGTCCACTTCAGCACCGGCTTGCCGAAGCCGATGGCGAAGGCATCCGAATGGATGCCGCGCCAGCGCGCGGCCAGGTAGTGGCCCATCTCATGGATGAAGACCAGCACGCCCAGCACCACGGCAAAGGCCAGCAGGGTCCGCAGCAATTCCATCGCAGGCTATCCTCGGTTCAGGCCAACACGCGCAGCGCGGCCAGGCGATGCGCCTCGGCCCGGGCGGCCGCGTCCAGCGCGATCACATCGTCCAGGCCATCCACCGCCGGGGCGCCCAGCCGGGCCAGGGTTTCCTCCACCACCGTGGCGATGTCGAGGAACCCCAGCTTGCGCCCGAGGAAGAGGGCCACGGCGGCCTCGTTGGCCGCGTTCAATATACATGGGGCACCACGGCCGGCGATCAACGCCTCCCGCGCCAGGCGCAGCGCCGGGAAGCGCACGGGGTCCGGCGCCTCGAAGGTCAGGCTGCCCAGCTTGGCCAGGTCCAGCCGGGCGATCTCCACCTTCATGCGGCGCGGCCAGCCCAGCGCGTGGCTGATCGGCGTCCGCATGTCCGGCGCGCCCAGCTGCGCCAGCAGGCTGCCATCGGCGTACTGCACCAGTCCGTGCACGGTGGATTGCGGGTGGACCAGCACCTCCAGCTGGCTCTCGCCCACCGGGAACAGCCGCTCGGCCTCGATCACCTCCAGGCCCTTGTTCATCATCGTGGCGCTGTCCACGCTGATCTTGGCGCCCATGCTCCACATCGGGTGCTTCACCGCCATCTCCGGCGTGGCGCTGCGCATGACGCTGATGTCGGCGGTGCGGAACGGCCCGCCCGAGGCGGTCAGGATGATCTTCTCGATCAGCTTCGGCTCGCTGCTGTCCAGCGCCTGGAAGATGGCGTTGTGCTCGCTGTCCACCGGCAGCAGCAGGGCGCCATGGGCGCGGGCGGCGGCCAGCACGATGGGGCCGGCGCAGACCAGGCTTTCCTTGTTGGCCAGCGCCACGGTGCCGCCATGGGACAGCGCGGCCAGGGTCGGCTTCAGCCCGGCGGCGCCGACGATGGCCGCCATGGTCCAGTCCACCGGCCGGGCCGCGGCGTCGATGACCGCCTGCTCGCCGGCGGCGCATTCGATGCCGGTGCCGGCCAGCGCCGCCTTCAGCGCGGCGTAGCTGGCGGGGTCCGCCACCACGGCCAGCCGGGCGCCGATGCGGATGGCCTGCCTGGCCAGCCCCGCCGCGTCACGCCCCGCAACCAGGGCCTCCACCGCGAATTCGCCGGGGGCCGCCGCTTCCAGCAACGCCATGGTGCTGGTGCCGATGCTGCCGGTGCTGCCGAGGATGCTCAGCCGCCGCGGCGCCTCGGGTTTGCCGCTTGTCATCGCCACAGGTACTCTCCCAGTCCAGCAAGGTGGCCCAAGCCCAGCAGGGCCGCCACCGGGGCGGCCCAGAGCAGCCCGTCCAGCCGGTCCAGCAGGCCGCCATGGCCTGGGATAAGGGCCGAACTGTCCTTTACACGAAACCGCCGCTTGACCCAGCTTTCAAACAGGTCACCCGCCTGCGAAACGACGCTGAGCGTGGCCGCCAGGACAATGGCCAGGGCGCCGCTGCCGGGCGCCGCCACCTGGGCCACCGCCCAGCCCAGCGCCATGGCCGCCACCAGCCCGCCGACCGCGCCGGACCGCGTCTTGCCCGGGGAGATCGAGGGCGCCAGCTTCGGGCCGCCCCACCAGCGCCCGGCGATATAGGCGCCGATGTCGCTGGACCAGACCACCACCAGCACGAACAGCACATTGGCCAGGCCGACCCCGCCCGGCGCCTGGCGCAGCGCCGCCAGCGCCAGCCCGGCCAAGCCGATGTAGAGCACTCCGCCGGGCAGCCACCAGCGGCCGATGGCCGGGCGGTCCACCCGCAGCAGCGTGGCCAACGCGCAGCCCAGCACCCATACCAGCCCCCAGGCGGCATGGCCCAGCAGCGCCAGCCCGGCACCGGCGAGCACCGCCGCCTGCAGCATCAGCCCGTCCGGGCCGCGCGGCTCGCCACCGGTCAGCCGTGTCCATTCCCAGGCCAGGCCGCACAGGCCCAGCAGCACCAGTAATGCCCAGGGCATGCCGCCGGACCACAGGCAGAAGATGGCCAGCGGCAGCAGCACCAGCGCGGAGGCTGCCCGCTTGCCAAGGTCCTGCCAGCGTCCAGCCGCGGCGGTGGTGGGTGGGTTCACCTAGGCGGTTCGCGCGCCGTAGCGGCGCTCTCGCCGGCCGAACTCGGCCACCGCCTGGGCGAAGTGCTCGGCGCCGAAATCGGGCCACAGCACGTCCAGGAACAGGAACTCCGCGTAGGCCGCCTGCCAGAGCAGGAAGTTGGACAGCCGCTGCTCGCCGGAAGTGCGGATGATCAGGTCCGGGTCGGGCTGGCCGGCGGTGAACAGCCGGTGGGCGAAGTCGGCCTCGGTGACGCTGGCGGGGTCCAGCGTGCCGGCGCGGGCCTCGGCGGCAATGGCGCGGGCGGCGTGGACGATCTCGTCGCGGGCGCCGTAGCTCAGCGCCACCACCAGGTTGAGCCGGGTGCCGCCGGCGGTGACCGACTCCGCCTGATCCACCGCGCGCACCAGGTCAGGGCCGAAGCGGTCGCGGTCGCCGATGACGCGCAGCCGCACGCCTTCCTTCTTCAAGGTCGCCACCTCGGACCGCAGGTACAGGCGCAACAGGGTGGTCAGCTCCTGCACCTCGTCGGCCGGGCGAGTCCAGTTCTCGGAGCTGAAGGCGAACAGCGTAAGCCATTCCACCCCGGCATTTGCGGCGGCCTCAATCGCGCGGCGCGCCGCCTCCGCGCCGGCCTTGTGGCCAAGTGCCACCGGCAGGCCGCGGGCCTGCGCCCAGCGGCGGTTGCCGTCCATGATGACGGCGACATGGCGCGGCACCCTGCCGGGAGCCGCCGCCGCCGCATCCGCCTGGGTCAACGCGCTCATCGGGGGGCCGGGCCTTGGCTCAAACCGTCCGGATGTCCTTTTCCTTGTCGGCCAGGGCGGCCTCGACGTTCTTGATGTACTGGTCGGTCAGCTTCTGGACCTCTTCCTGCCACTTCTTGGAATCATCCTGGCTGATCGGCGCCTTCTTGTCCTTCTCCTGCGCCTTCACCTGCTCCATGCCGTCGCGCCGCACGCCGCGAATGGCGACCTTGGCGCCTTCCGTGTACTTCTGCGCGGTCTTGATCAGCTCGTTGCGGCGTTCCTGCGTCAGCGGCGGCAGCGGCACGCGGATGCTCTGGCCCTCGGTCTGCGGGTTCAGGTTCAGCCCGCTGTCGCGGATGCCGATCTCCACCGACTTGACCACGGACTTGTCCCAGACCTGCACCACCAGCAGGCCGGGGCCGCCGACCTGCACGTTGGCCACCTGGGAAAGCGGCACCTCGCCGCCATAGGCCACCACGCGGATCGGCTCCAGCAATGCCGGGCTGGGGCGGCTGGTGCGCAGCCCCTGGAACTCCTTCTTCAGCAGATCCATCGTCGAATCCATCCGACGCGTCAGGTCCTGCTTCAGGGCCTTGATGTCCTCGGGCATGACCCGGTTCCCCCAAACTTGCGGTGGGCCGGCTGCGGCCCCCGGCTTTCGCTACTGCTCGACAACCGTGGTGAAGCGGCCTTCGCCCTTCATCACACTCGTAAAAGCGCCTTCCTCGTGGATGTTGAACACGATGATCGGCAGCTTGTTCTCACGCGCCAGGCTGATCGCGGCGGCGTCCATCACCTGCAGGTCGCGCGCCAGCACGTCCAGGTAGCTCAGCGTCACGTAGCGCTCGGCCTTCGGGTTCTTGCGCGGGTCGGCGCTGTACACGCCATCCACCTGGGTGCCCTTCAGCATGGCGTCGCAGGCCATCTCGGCGGCGCGCAGCGCGGCGGCGGTATCGGTGGTGAAGAAGGGGTTGCCGGTGCCGGCGGCGAAGATCACCACCCTGCCCTTCTCCATGTGGCGGATCGCGCGGCGGCGGATATAGGGCTCGCAGACCGATTCCATGGTGATGGCGGACTGCACGCGCGTCGGCACGCCCACCTTCTCCAGCGCGTTCTGCATGGCCAGCGCGTTCATGATGGTGGCCAGCATGCCCATGTAGTCGGCCTGGGCGCGGTCCATGCCTGAAGCGGCACCGGAGATGCCGCGGAAGATGTTGCCCCCGCCGATGACCAGGCAGACCTGCACGCCCAGCGCGGTCACGGCCTTCACGTCGGCGGCGATGGCCCGCACGGTGGCGTTGTCCAGCCCGTAGTCGCGGTGGCCCATCAGGGCCTCGCCGGAAACCTTGAGCAGGACGCGCTTGTAGCGAAGAGGTTCGCTCACGGTGACTCCGGTATGATCTTGGCGGGCGGCGGAACATAGGCGCCGGCGCCATGGCCCCGCAAGGCCGGCTCTGGGTCACGCGGCAGCGAGCCGCCACGGCACCCGACATGAAAAGGGCCGCCATGCACCATGCAGGCGGCCCCGTTTGGCAGGCTGGGGCGACGTTGCCGCCGCCCCGGCCGGTTCAGCCCTTGGTCAGGCCGGCGGCCGCGGCCACCTCGGCGGCGAAGTCGCCGGCGGCCTTCTCGACGCCCTCACCCAGGACGAAGCGCTGGAAGCCGGTCAGGTTGCCACCCGCCTTCTTCACCACTTCCTTCACCCGGGTCTCGCCGTCATGCACCCAGACCTGCTCCAGCAGCACCACTTCCTCGTAGTACTTGCGGATCCGGCCCTCGACCATCTTCTCGATGACCGCGGGCGGCTTGCCGGAGGCCATGGCCTGCTCCGTCAGCACCCGGCGCTCACGCTCCAGCGCCGAGGGGTCGACCGAGGAGGCGTCCAGCGCTTCCGGCTTGGTGGCGGCCACGTGCATGCCGATCTGGCGACCCAGCTGCTCCAGCGCGTTGATTTCGCTGGAACCTTCCAGCGCCACCAGCACGCCGATCTTGCCCAGGCCCGGCTTGACGGCATTGTGGATGTAGGTGGCGACCGTGCCGTTGGCCACCGTCAGGCGCTTGGCCCGGCGGATGGTCATGTTCTCGCCGATGGTGGCGATCAGGTGGGTCAGCTGGTCCTGCACCGAGTGGCTGGTGCCGGGGAAGTTGGCGTGCTTCAGCTTCTCGATGTCGTCGCCGACGCCGAGCACCAGGCCGGCCAGCTCGGACACGAAGTTCTGGAAGCTCTCGTTGCGGGCGATGAAGTCGGTCTCGGCATTCACCTCGACCATGGCGCCGACCTGCGGGCCGGTGGCCACGCCGACCAGGCCTTCGGCGGCAGCGCGGCCGGACTTCTTGGCGGCGGCCGAGAGGCCCTTCTTGCGCAGCCAGTCGATCGCGGCTTCCATGTCGCCGTCGGTCTCAACCAGCGCCTTCTTGCAGTCCATCATGCCGGCGCCGGTCTTCTCGCGCAGGCTGGCCACCAGCTGGGCGGTGATCTGGGCCATGTCCGGTTCTCCTTGGTAGCGTTGGCGGGCCGGGGTGGTGCCCCGGCCCGCTGGCAGTTCTTATTCGGTCGGCGCGACGGTGGTCGGCACGGCTTCGGCCGGCACGGCGTCGGGGATGCCATACTCGGCGGCGGCCTCGGCGGCGCTCGGCAGCACTTCCTCGACCTCGGCCTCGATCACTTCCTCGGCGCTGCCCAGGTCCACACCGCTGGCCTGCAGCTCGGCGCTGATGCCGTCGAACACGGCGGCGGCGACCATGTCGCAGTACAGGTTGATGGCGCGGATCGCGTCGTCATTGCCCGGGATCGGGAAGGCCACGCCCGAGGGGTCGGCGTTGCTGTCGCACACCGCGACGACCGGGATGCCCAGCTTGTTGGCTTCCTCGATCGCCAGCTTCTCCTTCACCGTGTCGATGATGAAGATGATGTCCGGCAGGCCGCCCATGTCCTTGATGCCGCCGAGGGCGCGGTCGTACTTTTCCTTGTCCCGCGTCAGCATCAGGACTTCCTTCTTGGTCAGACCAGAAGTGTCCGTGGTCAGGCGGCCTTCCATCTCCTTCAGCCGCTTGATGCTGCCGGTGATGGTCTTCCAGTTGGTCAGCATACCGCCGAGCCAACGGTGGTTGACGTAGTACTGGCCGCAGCGGGTCGCGCTCTCGGCGACGTATTCGGCGGCGGCCTTCTTGGTGCCCACGAACAGCACGCGGCCGCCGGCGGCGACGGTGTCGCGCACCGCCTTCAGGGCGCGGTCCAGCATCGGCACGGTCTGCTGCAGGTCCAGGATGTGGACCTGGTTGCGGATGCCGAAGATGTACGGCGCCATCCGCGGGTTCCAGCGGCGGGTGTGGTGGCCGAAGTGCACGCCGGCTTCGAGCAGGGTGCGCAGGTTTGCCTGTGGCATCGCCATGAGCGATCTTCCTTCCAAGGTAAGTCCGGTTGGGCCTCCGCGGTGCTGACCCCCGAGATCGGGAGACCGGACCCTGCCAGATGGAAGGGCGCACCGCGTGCGGATTTGCCGTCGCCAGGAAGACCCCGGCGCCGGCGCGGGGCATATGGCACAGCGGGGGTGCTGCGGCAAGCCGCCGCGGGCGGTAGCCCGTCGGCCCGCCGCGGACGGTAGCCCGTCGCGGGCGCTTGGCGCCGGCGTTGTTCAACGGCGCCGCCGGGGATATAGCCGCGCCATGCATCCCTTCCCCGCCCTGGCCGCGCTGCCTTTCCGCGTGCCCGGCCCGGCCCGGCTGCATGGTTTCCCCGACCTGGCGGTGACCGAGACCGAGGGCGTGCGCGCGACCCTGCGCCACCTGGAGGTGTCGGAGTTGCCGGTGACGGTCCACCGCGACGCCGTGCTGCACCCGCTGGGCCCCTGGCTGGGCGCTTGGTGGCAGGGCGGCGCGCAGGATGCCGAGGGGCGGTTCATCCCGGAAACCGGGCTGTACCACTGGGCCCAGTCCGTGCCGGTGGCCAGCCTGCAGGGCGGCGCGCCGCTGCCGCCGCAGGAAACCCTGGACGAATCCCTGGTCTGGGGCGGCTTCCTGCCGGCGCATCATGGCCACTTCATCATCGACAGCCTGGCCCGGCTGTGGCGCTGGCCGGTGCCGGGGGCGCGGCGCCTGGCCTGCATCGGCAAGCCGGACGAATACAACGGGGTGATGTGGGACATGCTGGCCAAGGCCGGCGTACCGCGCGACGCCATCCTGATGCTGGACCGGCCGACCCGGGTGCGGGAACTGATCGTCCCCTACCCTTCCTCGCTCTGCTACGCGATCTCCTCCGACGCCTGGGCGGCCACGGTGCGGCGTCTGGGGGATGCCGCGGTGCCCCACGCGGTCGAGCGGACCGAGCAGCCGCTCTACCTCTCGCGCAGCCGCTTCGCCACGGCCGGCTACGCCCGCGGCGTGGCCGGCGAGGCGGTGCTGGAACAGGTGCTGCGCCAGGCGGGCTTCGCGGTGGCCTACCCGGAGGAGCTGGACCTGGCCGCGGCGGTGGCGCTGGTGCGGCGGCACCGCACGGTTGTGGCGCAGCTCGGCTCCGCGCTGCACTGGACCGCCTTTACCGATGCGGTGCCCGCCATCATCGGCATCGCCGCCACGCCGGTGCCGGCCAGCTACCTGCTGTGCGACAGCGCCATCGGCGCGCGGGCCGACTACATCTGGGGGCCGGATGCTGGCATCGTCGCGCCCGGGGCGCCGGCGGTGGATGCGGCGCAGCACTCCGTGGCGCTGGATGTGGCCGGGGTAGTGCGCCAACTGGAGTCGCAGGGCCTGCTGCGGCCGGGCACCACGATACCGCCGGCCGGCCGGCGCCCACGGGTGGAGGCGCAGTACCTGCGCCACTGGCACCGCATCCTCGGCGAATACGCCCGCAAGCGGCCGGAGGACGCGGCGTTTCCCGCCGCGCAGGCCGCGGTGGCGGCCAGGTTGGCGCGCCTGGGCGGTTAGACCGCCTCCACGCTGGCGACGCCGGGCAGCACCTCCATGGACTGGATCAGGCGCGGCGAGACGTTGAAGCTGCCGGGCAGCGCGATCTCCACATCCTGCCCGGTGCCGGTTTTGGCCACGATGCTGACGCGGCCCTTGCCCTTGCCCTCGCGGTGCAGCACGTCGCGGATGTGCTCGACGCTGGCGGTCTCCTCCAGCCACAGGCGAATGCCCTGGCCGACATTCTGCGCCGCCTTCTCCAGCCCCTCTACGTCATTCGCGGTCAGCCGCAGCGACTCGTTCTCCACCTTGGCTTCCACGCTCATCAACACGGCGGTGCCTTCCACCAGCAACTCGCGCGAGCGGGACAGCACCTCGGAGAACAGCGTCACCTCCGTGCTGCCGGAGGCGTCCGAAAGCCGCACCCAGGCCATGCGGCTGCCGGATTTGGTGGTGCGCTCCTTGCTGTTCACCACGGTGCCGGCCAGCTTGATGCGGCTGGTGCCCTTGGACTGCGCCGCGATCCGCACGATCGGCGTGACGCCGAGCCGCCGCAGCACGGACCGGTACACGTCCAGCGGATGCGCCGAGAGGTGGAAGCCCACCGCCTCGGCCTCGAAGGCCAGGCGTTCCAGCTGCGGCCAGTCGTTGGACTCGGGCAGGCGCAGCGGGTCGGGCTTGGCCTCGGCGCCGCCGAACAGCCCGCCCTGGTTGCTGGCGCGCTCCTCGGCGGCGGCCTGGGCGCGGCGCAGCACGGTCTCGGCGCCGGCCACCAGGCGGGCGCGGTTCTTCTCCAGCCCGTCGAAAGCGCCGGCCTTGGCCAGGTTCTCGATCTGCATCTTGTTCAGCAGCTTCGGATCCACCCGCTGGGCGAAGTCGGCCAGGCTGGCGAAGGGCTTTTGCCGCGCCGCCACCAGGTCCTTCATGGCCTGGGCGCCGACGCGCTTCACCGCCGAGAGCGCAAAGCGGATGGCCTGCTTGCCGTCCGGGCCAACCTCCACCAGGAACTCGTGGCCGGACTTGTTGATATCCGGCGGCAGCACGGCAATGCCGAGGCGCGCGGCCTCCTGCATGTCGCCGGCCAGCTTTTCCGTCTTGTCCATGTCCAGCGTCATCAGCGCGGCCAGGAAGGCGACGGGGTGGTTCGCCTTCAGCCAGGCGGTCTGGTAGCTGACCAGCGCATAGGCGGCGGCATGGGACTTGTTGAAGCCGTAGTCGGCGAACTTCTCCATCAAGTCGAAGATCTCGCCGGCGTTCTGCGCGTCCACGCCATTGGCCACGGCGCCGTCGCAGAAGATGCCGCGCTGCTTCTCCATCTCCGCCTTGATCTTCTTGCCCATGGCGCGGCGCAGCAGGTCGGCGCCGCCGAGCGAATAGCCCGCCAGCTCCTGGCTGATCTGCATCACCTGCTCCTGGTAGACCATGATGCCGTTGGTCTCGGCCAGCAGGTGATGGATCTTCGGGTGTGGGCTTTCCCAGGGCTCGCCATGCTTGCGCTGGCAATAGGCGGGGATGTTCGCCATCGGGCCCGGGCGATACAGCGCCACGGCGGCAACCAGGTCCTCGAACCTGTCCACGCGCATCTGCCGTAGGCAGTCGCGCATGCCCTGGCCTTCGAACTGGAACACCCCGGCGGCGTCGCCCTTGCGCAGCATCTCGTAGGTGCGGGCGTCGTCCAGCGGGATCTGCGCGATATCGACGTCGATCCCCTGCCCCTTCAGCGTCTTCAGCGCCTTCTCGATGACGGTCAGCGTGGTCAGGCCGAGGAAGTCGAACTTCACCAGGCTGGCCTGCTCGACATACTTCATCGAGAACTGGGTGATCAGCATCTCCTTCCGCGGGTCGCGGTAGAGCGGCACGATTTCTATGAGTGGCTTGCGCCCGATGACAACGCCGGCGGCGTGCGTGGAGGCGTTGCGGTACAGGCCTTCCAGCTGGTTGGCGATCTCCAGCAGCCGCGCCACGCTTTCATCCGCGTCGCGCATCTGCTGCAGGCGCGGTTCCTCGGCGATGGCCTGCGCCAGCGTCACCGGCTTGGCCGGGTTGAACGGGATCAGGCTGGCGATCTTGTCCACCTGGCCATAGGGCATGCCCAGCACGCGGCCCGAATCGCGCACCGCCGCCTTGGCCTGCAGCTTGCCGAAGGTGATGATCTGCGCCACGCGATCCGCGCCGTATTCGCGCCGGACGTAGTTGATGACCTCGTCGCGGCGGTCCTGGCAGAAGTCGATGTCGAAGTCCGGCATCGAGACGCGCTCGGGGTTCAGGAAGCGCTCGAACAGCAGGCCGAAGCGGATCGGGTCCAGGTCGGTGATCAGCAGGCTCCAGGCGGCCACGCTGCCAGCACCCGAACCGCGCCCTGGCCCGACGGGAATGCCCTGCGCCTTGGCCCATTGGATGAAGTCCGCCACGATGAGGAAGTAGCCGGAGAAGCCCATCTTCTCGATCACGCCGAGTTCGTAGTCCAGCCGCTCATGGTACAGCTTGCGCTTGTCGGCATCGGCGGCCATCGCGTCCAGCCGCGCGTCCAGCCCACGCGTGGCCATGTCGCGCACGGTCTGCGCCTCGTCCATGCCTTCGCCCACCTTGGGGCAGATCGGCAGTTCCGGCTTCTTCGTCTCCACCATCACGGCGCATTTGCGCGCAATGGCCAGAGTGTTGTCGCAGGCATCCGGCAGGTCGGCGAACAGCGCGCGCATCTCGGCGGCGGTCTTGAAGTAGTGGTGCGCGGTGACGCGGCGGCGGTCGGTCTCGGCCAGCACACGGCTTTCGCTGATGCAGAGCAGCGCGTCATGCGCCTCATGTATCTCCCGCTTGGCGAAGTAGACGTCGTTGGCGGCGACGATCGGCAGGCGCGCTTCCTCGGCCAGCGCCAACAGGCCCGGCTCCACCATCCGCTCAAGCTCAAGCCCGTGGCGATGCAGTTCCACCGCCATGCGGTCGGGGAAGGCTTCCTGCAACCTGGCCAGCAGGCGCAGCGCGCCATCGCGCCGGCCTTCGGTCAGCAGCCGCGCCAGCGCCCCGGTGGTACCGCCGGTCAGCAGGAACAGGCCGGGCGCGTGCCGCAGCAGCAGGTCCAGGGTGATCGCCGGCTTGCCCGAGGCATCGGCCTCCAGGAAGCTGTGGGAGGACAGGCGTTGCAGGTTGTCCAGCCCCTGCGCGTCCATGGCCAGCGCCACGATGGGGTCGGGCGCCAGGCGGGCGCTTTCGGGGCGGTCATCGGTGGCGCTGCGGGCCAGCCACAACTGGCAGCCCATGATCGGCTGCACGCCCTTGCCGCTGCACCCCTGCGAGAATTCCAACGCGCCGAACATGTTGGCGGTATCGGTCAGCGCCACCGCCGGCATTCCAGCGTCCTTGGCCAGGGCAGCCAGCTTCTCGGCCTTGATGGCGCCTTCGCTCAGCGAATAGCTGGAGTGGGTGTGCAGGTGGATGAACGAGTCGGCCATGCCACCAATGTAGCATCGCCGACCCGCGGCTTCATCGGTGGATCAGCCAGCGACCAGCTTGCCGTCGCGCAGCGTCACCTTGCGGTCCATCATCGCCGCCAACTCCGGGTTGTGCGTGGCGACCAGCGCCGCCACCCCCTGCCCGCGCACGGCGCCCAGCAACTCCGCGAAGACCTTGGCCGCCGTCGCGGTGTCCAGGTTGCCCGTGGGCTCGTCGGCCAACAGGATTCGCGGGCGGTTGGCCAGGGCGCGGGCGATGGCCACGCGCTGCTGCTCGCCGCCGGAAAGCTTGCCCGGCCGGTGGCCGAAGCGTTCGCCCAGGCCGAAGCTGGTCAGCAGTTCCCGCGCCCGCTCGCTGGCGGCCTTGCGGGACGTACCGGCGGCCATCTGCGGCAGCACCACGTTCTCCTCGGCCGTGAACTCCGGCAGCAGGTGATGGAATTGGTAGACGAAGCCGATGGTGGTGCGGCGGATCGCGGTGCGGTCGTTGTCGGTCAGGCTGCCGGCGGCGCGGCCCTCCACATAGACCTCGCCGGCGTCGGGCCGTTCCAGCAGCCCAGCCAGGTGCAGCAGCGTGGACTTGCCGGTGCCGGAAGGCGCCACCAGTGCCACGATCTCGCCGCCCGACAGCACCAGGTCGGCGCCGGTCAGCACTGCCAGCTCGCCGGCTTCGGTCTTGTAGGCGCGATGCACCGCTGCCAGGCGCAGCGGCGCCACCAGGTCGGCCACGTTACTCATTCCGCAGCGCCTCGACCGGGTCCATGCGGGCGGCCCGCCAGCTGGGGTAGATCGTCGCCAGCAGCGACAGGCCCAGGCCCATCAGCACCACCTGGGTGACCTCGTTGGGGTCCACGACAGCGGGCAGGCGGGAGAGGAAATAGACCTCCGGGCTGAACAGCTGCGTGCCCGTCAGGCTCTGCAGCAGTTGGCGGATGCTCTCGATGTTCCAGCAGAACAGCATGCCCAGCAGGAAGCCGATGCCGGTGCCGAGGATGCCGACGCTGGCACCGCAGAGCAGGAAGATCCGCAGCACGTTGCCGCTGGTGGCGCCCATGGTTCGCAGCACCGCGATGTCGCGCCCCTTGTCCTTCACCAGCATGATCAGGCTGCTGATGATGTTGAAGGCGGCGACGATGATGATCAGCGTCAGGATCAGGAACATCACGTTGCGTTCCACCTGCACCGCATTGAAGAAGCTGCTGTTGGCGTCCTGCCAATCCAGGATGCGCACCGGCCGGCCGGACAGCGCGCGGCGGATTTCCTGGTTCACCAGGCGCACCCGGGTCGGGTCCTGCACGAAGACTTCCACCTGGGTCGCGGCCTCCGGCGTGCGGAAGTAGACCTGCGCGGCTTCCAGCGGCAGGAAGACGAAGCTGCTGTCGTATTCGTTCATGCCGACATTGAAGATGGCGACGATGCGATAGGCGCGGATGCGCGGCACCGTGCCCACCACCGTCGCCCGCCCCTGTGGCGAGACCAGCGTGATGCGGTCCCCCACGCCGACGCGCATCTTGAAGGCCAGGCCGGTGCCGATGACGATGGCGTCGTCGCCCTCGAACTGCGCCAGGTTGCCGGCGCGGATGTTGCCCGCGATGAGCGCACGCGCGCGCAGGTCCGCCGGGCGAATGCCGCGGGCCAGGCCACCGCTGGCGCCGCCCTGCTCGCTGGTCATCAGGATCTGGCCTTCCACGATCGGCGCCGCCTGCACCACGCCCGGCAGGGCGCGGACCTTGGCGGTGATGTCGTCGAAGTCGCGCAGCGGCTCACCGGTGGTGGTGTAGACGCCCATATGCCCGTTGAGGCCCAGGATGCGGCCGAGCAGTTCCTGGCGGAAGCCGTTCATCACGCTCATCACGATGATCAGCGTGGCGACGCCCAGCGCAATGCCCACCAGCGAGAAGATCGCGATGACGGAGACGAACCTCTCCCCCTTCCGCGCCCGCAGGTAGCGGAAGGCGACCATCCGCTCGAAGGCGTTGAACATGCTCATACCGGCTTTCGTTCCTGACTTCGCCGTGGCGGCGGAAGCTAGCCCCTGATGCGCGCGATGGCGTCTTCCAGGGAAAGCTCGACCTTCTCGCCGGTCGCCCGGCGCTTCAGCTCCACCTTGCCGGCGGCCGCACCGCGCGGGCCGACCACGGCCTGCCAGGGGTATCCCATAAGGTCGGCGTCGTTGAACTTCACACCCGCGCGTTCGCTGCGGTCGTCGTACACCGCGTCGTCCGGGAAGGCGTCGTACAGCCGCTGGCACATGGCGTCGCAGCCGGCGTCGCCCTGCTTCAGGTTCAGCACCGCCACGCGGAAGGGGGCCACCGCGTCCGGCCACTTGATGCCGGATTCGTCGTGGTTCGCCTCGATGATCGCGCCGACCAGGCGGGAGACGCCGATGCCGTAGCTGCCCATCTCCGGCGTGATCATCGTGCCGTCGGGGCCGCTGACCTTCAGCCCCATCGCCGCGCTGTACTTGGTGCCGAAGTAGAAGATGTGGCCGATTTCGATGCCGCGGGCACTGACCTGCTTGTCGGCCGGCACCTGCGCCCAGGCGGCCTCGTCATGCTTCTCATCCGTCGCGGCGTAGCGGCTGGTCCAGAAGTCCACGGTGGGGGAGAGGTCGCCGTTGTAGTCGGGCGCCGCCGCCATCACGTCGAATTCCAGCAGGTCCTTGTGCAGGAAGACGCCGCTTTCGCCGGTTTCCGCCAGGATCAGGAACTCATGGGACAGGTTGCCGCCGATCGGGCCGGTATCCGCCTGCATCGGAATCGCCTTCAGCCCCATACGGGCGAAGGTGCGGAGATAGGCGACGAACATCTGCCGGTAGGATTTCTGCGCGCCCTCGTAGTCCAGGTCGAAGGAATAGGCGTCCTTCATCAGGAACTCGCGGCCACGCATCACGCCGAAGCGCGGGCGGATCTCGTCCCGGAACTTCCACTGGATGTGGTAGATGTTGCGCGGCAGGTCGCGGTAGCTGCGCGCATAGGTCTTGAAGATGTCGGTGACCATTTCCTCGTTGGTCGGGCCGAACAGCATCTCGCGGTCGTGCCGGTCGCGGATGCGCAGCATCTCCTTGCCGTAGTCGTCGTAGCGGCCGCTTTCGCGCCACAGCTCGGCGGACTGGATCGTCGGCATCAGGATTTCCTGCGCGCCGGCGGCGTCCTGCTCCTCGCGCACGATGGCGCTGACCTTCTGCAGCACGCGCAGCCCCAGCGGCAGCCAGGCGTAGATGCCGGCAGCGGTCTGCCGGATCATGCCGGCGCGCAGCATCAACCGGTGCGAGGCGATCTGCGCCTCGGTCGGGGTTTCCTTCAGGGTCGGCAGGAAGGCGCGAGACAGGCGCAAGGCAAGATCCTCAGGCAACAGGGGCGGGCGGACACTAGAGCCTGATCGCCCGGGACGGAATCGTCGAAAGGCGTGAATCAGCATCTCGGCCAAAATAGCTGCGGGCGCCGATCGGCGACGCAGGGGCCGCGATGGCGGTGAAAGCTGGGCCCGATGGAATTATCGTTCGTGCTGCACCGCAGCAGGCAAAGAGAATTTCAAAATCTCGCCGTCGTGAGGCGGAATCTGCTTGCCCCGGTCAACGAAACCGTTAAAAAAAGGGCCGCAACCCCAAAGGGGTGCGGCCCGAGTTTAGGGAGGAAACGCCAGTCACACGGCAGAAAGAGGACCAACCCTCTTTCTGTCAGTATGTTGGCTCCGGGGAGAACGCGGCACAATTCGAAAGGCTGCGGAAAAAGAGAGAAAAAACGGCGTCTAGCCGTCAACTGCACAACAACAGGGCGGGACCGGGTGAACAGCCCATAACCTGCCTAGTTTTCTGGCAGCGCCAGCCAGCCCGACCGGAAACTCAGCAGGTCGCTGACGATGATTCCGTACAGAACCAGCCAGATCACCGCCGCCACGCCCGTGGTGATCAGCGCCTTGCGGCCAAGCTGCGGCGCCCGCGGCGCGCCGCGCCAGCCGCCATCCTCCAGATTCGCCTCCGCCACCGGCTGCGTGCCGATGGGCAGCACCGCGAACAGGGTGATCCACCACACCAGCAGGTACAGCACCGCGCCGTTGAACCAGGTCATGTCGCTACCTCAATAGCTGGGCGCCCTGCACCGCGCGGCCTGGATGGGCCGCACAGGCAAGGCCGGCACCGTGGGGCGCCCTACACCCGCAGCAGGTGGATTTCCACATTCGGCCGCTTCTTAAGCCGCCGGCCCACCGCCTTGCGCAGCACCGCCCGCGCCGCCTCGCGCAGCGCGTCGTCCTCGCGCTTCAACCCGCCCGGCAGGTCCTGCACCGCGCGCATCAGGTCGCCGGCCAGTTGGGTCGGCTCCAGGTCGGTGCCCTCGAACAGGCCGGGGGCCGAGACCTGCGGCGTGCCCAGCACCTTGCCGCTGGCATCCACCGCGAAACTGGCCATGACCACGCCGTTGAACAGCATGCGCTTGCGCGCCGCCAGCACGCCGCCTTCCAGCGGCAACAGGCGGTTGCCGTCCACCACCAGGCGGCCGGTCGGCGCGCCCTCGCACACCTCCGCCCGGCCAGGGGCCAAGCGCACCATGTCGCCATCCTCGATCAGGATCGGGTTGGCGCCGCACTGCTTGGCCAGCGCCGCATGTTCGGACAGGTGGCGCCATTCGCCATGCACGGGGATGCTGATCTTGGGCTTCACCAGCGCGTAGAGCCGCTTCAGCTCATCCCGCGCCGGGTGGCCGGAGACATGCACCATATGGTCGTCGGCGGTCATGATCTTGCAGCCGCGCCGGGCCAGTTCGTCCTGCACCTTGATGATGCCGCGCTCATTCCCCGGGATCATGCGGGAGGAGAAGATGACGGTATCGCCCTCCCCCAGCGCGATGCTGGGGTGGGTGTCGGCGGCGATCTTGGCGAGTGCGCTGCGCGGTTCGCCCTGGCTGCCGGTGCATATGATGCAGAGCGAGTCGTCCGGCAGGAAGCCGGCCTCGTCCTCGGGCACGAAGGGGTCCACGCCCTTCAGGTAGCCGCATTCCCGCGCCGCGTTCTCGGCGTTGCGCAGGCTGCGGCCGAACAGCGCCACCTGGCGCCCCGCCGCCTTGGCCGCGCGGGCCACGCTTTCCACCCGCGCCACATTGGTGGCGAAGCAGGTCACGGCGACGCGCCCCTTCAGGCTGCGGATCAGCGCGGTCATGTTCCGCCGTACCTCGGCCTCGCTGCCGGAATGGCCCTCGACCATGGCGTTGGTCGAGTCGCAGACCATGGCCAGCACGCCCTCCTCGCCCAGCGCGGCGAAGGCGGCTTCATCGGTCGGCGGGCCCAACAGCGGCTCGGGGTCCAGCTTCCAGTCGCCGGTATGCACCACCAGGCCGTGCCGGGTGCGGATCGCCAGGGCCTGGGCTTCCGGGATGGAATGCGCCACGCGGACGAATTGCAGGTCGTACGGCCCCATCTGCCAACGGCCACCGGGCGGAATGGTGGTGACCTTGGCTTCATGCGAAAGCCCGGCCTCGCCCAGCTTGCGCTTCAGTACCGCGGCGACGAAGGGGCTGCCATAGAGCGGGCAGCGCAGCATGGGCCACAGGTGCGCGACGGCGCCGATGTGGTCCTCATGCGCATGGGTGATGACCATGCCTTCCAGCTTGCCGCGGCGGGCGGCCAGCCAGGCCGGATCCGGCGCCATTACCTCCACCTCCGGGTTCTCCGGCCCGCCGAAGCCGATGCCGCAATCCACCGCCAGCAGGCGGCCATCGCATCGGTAGACGTTGAGGTTCATGCCGATCTCGCCGGTGCCGCCGAGCGGCAGGAAAGCGAGGTCGGAGTCGGAATCCGGCAGATCGAACGGGGAAAGGTCCATTACCTACTATACAATGCTGTTCACGGTTCGCGGGGGTTCTTCGGCAAGGTGGGGGCGGCATTGCGTCCCGCCAACAGGCGAAGCCCTTCCAGCGTGATATCCGGGTCGATTCTCTCGATAACGGTTGTGCCCTCGCTGAACAGGGGGGCAAGGCCGCCGGTGGCGATCACCTTCAGGTCACCATCGTATTCGCCGCGAATCCGGCCGACGATGCCCTCGATCAGCCCGACATAGCCCCAGAACACGCCGGACTGCATGGCCGAGACCGTGTCCCGCCCGATGACCGCCTGCGGCCGACCGATGCCGATGCGCGGCAGCCGGGCGGCGGCCTGGTGGAGGGCCTCGATGCTGAGGTTGATGCCCGGGGCGATGATGCCGCCGAGGTAGGAGCCATCCTTGTCCACCACATCGAAGGTGGTGGCGGTACCGAGGTCGATGACGATCAGCGGCCCCTGGTAGTGATGGTGCGCCGCCAGCGAGTTCAGCAGGCGGTCGGCGCCGACCTCGCCGGGGCGGTCCACCTTGATCTCGAAGCCCCAATCGAGATTGGAGCGGGCGATCAGCGGCTCGCAGTCGAACCAGTCGCGGCACAGGCGCCGCAGTCCGTACAGCGCGGCCGGCACCACGGTGCCGATGACGCAGCGGTCCACTTCCGCCGGGCGCAGGCCGCAATGCTGCATCAGCGCCAGCAGCCACACCGCGTATTCGTCCGAGGTGCGGTCAGCGCGCGTCGCCACGCGCCAGCGGCCGCGCCATTCCTTGCCGTCATGGACGGCGAAGACAACGTTGGTGTTGCCGGCGTCGATCGCCAGGAGCATCGCTTACCTCATTCCCTCCACCTCGCCGGCGATGATCCGGCGGGTGGTGTTTTCCGTGTGCAGCAGCAGGCTGCCGTCTTCCGCCAGCCCGGCATAGTGCCCTTCGACGTAGGCGTTGCCCTGGCGCACCCGCAGGGCGCTGCCGGGTGGCATGGCCAGCGCCTGCCAGGCGGCGCGCACCGGGGCAAAGCCAGCGGTCAGCGCCACGTCCCGCCAGTGGGAGAGCCGCGCGAGCAGCCGATGCGCGAAGGCCTCCGGCGGTTCGGTGGCGCCGAGATGCGCGGTCGGCCGGTCCGGCAGCGCCGGGGCATGTGCCAGGTTCACGCCGATGCCCAGCGAGAGCCACTCAAGCGTGCCGCCCGGCGCCAGGTTGGATTCCGCCAGGATGCCCGCGCATTTGGCGCCATCCAGCAGCAGGTCGTTCGGCCATTTCAGCGCCAGGCGCCCCTGGTCGGCCAGCAGCGCGCCGGCCGCTTCGGCCAGGGCAACGCTGGCCAGCAGACTCCACTGCCCCGCTTCCCGCGCCGAGGTTTGCGGCCGCAGCAGCACCGACAGGTAGAGATTGCCCGTCGGCGACTCCCAGGCCCGCCCTGCCCTGCCGCGCCCGGCGGTCTGCCGCAACGCCAGCACCGCCAGGCCTTCCGCTTCGCCGGCAGCCGCGGCCTGGGCAACCAGGTCCGCGGTGCTCGGCAGTTCCGGGTGGACCGCCAGCCGCCAGGTCAGCGGCGGGGGGCTGCTCACCCCACCAGCGCCGCGACCGCCAGCTGCGCCGCCCCGATCAACGGGGCCGGCCACAGGATGAACAGCACGTTGAACAGGCCGGAGCCGGCCATGACCAGGCCGACGCCGGGCGTCGGCGCGTCCAGCGGCTCCTCGGTGCTGTCGAAGTACATCACCTTGATGACGCGCAGGTAGTAGTAGCCACCGATGACGCTGGTGCCGACGCCGATCAGCGCCAGCCACAGGTAGCCGGCCTGCATGGCCGCCAGGAAGACGTAGAGCTTGCCGAAGAACCCGGCCAGCGGCGGCACGCCCGCCATGGAGAACATGAAGATCGCCATCCACATGGCGGTGCCCGGATGCGTCTTGCCCAGGCCTGCCAGGTCGTCGATCAGCTCCACCGCCTTGCCCTGGCGCCGCATGGAGACCAGCACCGCGAAGGTGCCGACATTCATGATCAGGTAGATGGCCATGTAGACCAGCACGCCGCGCACGCCGACATCCGTGTCCACCGCCAGGCCCATCAGCGCGTAGCCGACATGGCCGATGGAGCTGTAGGCCATCAGGCGCTTGATGTTGCGCTGACCGATGGCGGCGAAGCTGCCCAGCAGCATCGAGGCCGCGGAGACGAGCAGCAGCACCTGCTGCCACTGATCCGACAGGTCCGCGAAGGGCCCGGTCAGCACGCGCACGATCAGCGCGATGGCGGCCACCTTGGGCGCCGCCGCGAAGAAGGCGGTCACCGGAGTCGGCGCGCCCTCATATACGTCGGGCGTCCACATGTGGAACGGCACCGCGGAAGCCTTGAAGGCAAGGCCGGCGATGACGAAGACCAGCCCGACCACGACGCCGGCGGAAACCGGCTGCCCGGGGGCGAAGGCCAGGGCCAGCTTGTCGAAGTTGGTGGAGCCGGCGAAGCCGTACACCAGCGAGGTGCCGTACAGCAGCAGGCCGGAGGCCAGCGCACCCAGCACGAAGTACTTCAGCCCGGCTTCGGCCGAACGGCCATTGTCGCGGTTGAAGGCGGCGATGACGTAGAGCGGCAGCGAGAGAAGCTCCAGCCCGATATAGACCGCCATCAGGTCGTTGGCGGAAATCATCACCATCATGCCGGTGGTGGCGAACAGCGCCAGCAGCGGGAATTCGAAGCGCGCCAGCTTCTCGCGCTCATTGAAGTCGATGGCGAGCAGCAGCGTGGCGGCGGCACCGGCCAGGCACAGCAGCTTCATGAAGCGGCCGAACGGGTCGGCGATGTACTGGCCGGAGAAGGCGGTGCCTTCGTCCTGCATCATCACCAGCACCGCGGCGCCCAGCAGCGCGCCGATGACGGCCATGCTGCCGGCATAGGCGGTGTCCTGCTTCGGGATCACGCAGCTCAGCAGGATGACCAGGCCGGAGACGGCCAACAGGATCTCCGGCAGGGCAAGGGTCCAGTTCATCGGCTCACATCCCTGCCAGCTTGGCGACATTCAACGCAGCCTCGTGGCGCGCCAACAGCGCCGCGACGCTGGCTTCGAAGAAGGAGAGGAAGGAGGACGGGTAGATGCCCATCCAGATGGTCAGCACCACCAGCGGTGCGAAGACCACGTACTCCCGCGGGCTCAGGTCCAGCAGCACCTTCAGGTCCGGCTTTTCCAGCTTGCCGAAGATGACGCGGCGATAGAGGTATAGCATGTAGCAGGCGCCGAGGATCATGCCGCTGGCACCGCCGGCGGCGACCCAGGGATTGACCTTCCACGCCGCGATGATGACCAGGAACTCGCCGACGAAGTTGGCGGTGCCCGGCAGGCCGACGCTGGCCATGGTGAACAGCATGAACAGCACCGCGTAGCCCGGCATGACCTTGGCCACGCCGCCGTAGCGCGCGATCTCCCGGCTGTGCACGCGGTCGTACACCACGCCGACGCAGAGGAAGAGCGCGCCGGAGACGACGCCATGCGCCAGCATGGTGAAGATGGCGCCGGACAGCCCCTGCGGCGTGAAGGTGAAGATGCCCAGCGTCACGATGCCCATATGGGCGACCGACGAATAGGCGATCAGCTTCTTCATGTCCTGCTGCGCCAAGGCAACCAGGGAGGTGTAGATGACCGCCACGACCGAAAGCGTGAAGATCAGCGGCGCGTATTCGGCCGAGGCGAAGGGCAGCAGCGGCAGGCTGAACCGCAGGAAGCCATAGGCGCCCATCTTCAGCAGCACGCCGGCCAGGATGACGGAGCCAGCCGTCGGCGCCTCCACGTGCGCATCCGGCAGCCAGGTGTGCACCGGCCACATCGGCACCTTGACCGCGAAGCTGGCCAGGAAGGCGAAGAACAGCCAGGTCTGCACCGCCCGCGGCACTTCATAGGCGAAGAGCTCGGGGATGTCCGTGGTGCCGGCATTGTACCAGAGCCACAGGATGGCCAGCAGCATCAGCACCGAGCCGGCCAGCGTGTAGAGGAAGAACTTCATCGCGGCATAGACGCGACGCGGCCCGCCCCAGACGCCGATGATCAGGAACATCGGGATCAGCACGCCTTCGAAGAAGACGTAGAACAGCACCAGATCCAGCGCGCAGAACATGCCCACCATCATGGTCTCCAACACCAGGAAGGAGATCATGTACTCGCGCACGCGGGTACCGATGGACTCCCAGCTGGCGAGGATGCAGAGCGGCGTCAGCGCGGTGGAGAGCAGCACGAACAGGACCGAGAGGCCGTCCACGCCCATGTGGTAGCCGATGCCGAAGTCCGGCAGCCAGTCCACCTCCTCGGTGAACTGGAAGTCGGCGCTCGACTTGTCGAAGCCGAACCACAGCGCCAGGCTGAGCAGGAAGACGATCAGGCTGGTCCACAGCGCGGTCCAGCGCGCGTTCTGCGCCACCACCTTCTCCTCTCCGCGCACGGAGAGGATGATCGCCGCGCCGACCAGGGGCAGGAAGGTCAGCAGCGACAGCAGGGGGAAACCGGGGTTCATCGAGCTCAGGCCCCCTTGAACAGCGAATAGAGGAACAGCGAGACGAAGATGACCACGCCGATCAGCATGACGAAGGCGTAGTTCGCCACGCGCCCGGTCTGCAGCCGCACCGCGCCGCGCCCGACATCGGCGGCCAGCGCCGCGGCGCCGTTGGGCATGCCGTCGATCAGCTTGGCATCGCCGACCTTCCAGAACACCCGCGCCAGCGCCATGGCAGGGCGAACGAACAGGAAGTCGTAGAGCTCGTCGAAGTACCACTTGTTCAGCAGGAACAGGTAGATCGGCCGCAGCCCGTTGCCCAGCGCGCGCGGCAGGCCGGGCGCCAGCATGTAGAAGACGAAGGCCAGCGCGATGCCGGCCACGCCGACGACGGTCGGCGCCAGGGCAACCCACTCCGGCACCTCATGCATGGCGTGCATGATGTGGTTGTGCGCGCCGTTGAAGATCGCGCCGTGCCAGAAGTCGTGCTCCATCTCGCCGATGAAGTAGGGCGCGAAGACGTAGCCGGTCAGCACCGCGCCGACGCTCAGCAGCAGCAGCGGCACCAGCATCACGGCCGGGCTTTCGTGCACGTGCTCCATGGTGTGGTGGTCCGCCCGCGGCTTGCCGTGGAAGGTCAGGAACAGCAGGCGCCAGGAGTAGAAGGCGGTCAGGAAGGCGGCGATGATGCCGCAGGCGAAGGCGTAGGTACCGACACCGCTATGCGCCGCGAAGGCCGCCTCCAGGATCGCGTCCTTGGAATAGTAGCCGGCGAACAGCGGCACGCCGGCCAGCGCCAGGTTGCCGATCCACATCACGAGGTAGGTGACGGGGATCTTGGTCCAGATGCCGCCCATCTTGCGGATGTCCTGCTCGTCCGACATCGCATGGATGACCGAGCCGGCGCCGAGGAACAGCAGCGCCTTGAAGAAGGCGTGGGTGAACAGGTGGAACACCGCCACCTGGTACGCGCCGACGCCGATGGCGAAGAACATGTACCCCAGCTGCGAGCAGGTGGAGTAGGCGATGATGCGCTTGATGTCGTTCTGCACGCAGCCGATGGTGGCGGCGAACAGCGCGGTGGAAGCGCCCACCACGGTGACGATCATCAGCGCGGTCGGCGCGTATTCCATGATCGGCGACATCCGCGCCATCAGGAACACGCCGGCGGTCACCATGGTGGCCGCGTGGATCAGCGCGGAGACCGGCGTCGGGCCTTCCATGGCGTCCGGCAGCCAGGTGTGCAGGCCCAGCTGCGCCGACTTGCCGCAGGCGCCGAGGAACAGCAGCACGCCGATCAGCTCGATGGCGTTGATGCCGAGGTAGGTGTCGCCGGTGTGCTGCGCCACGGCGGCGAAGATCACCGGGAACTCGATGCTGCCGAAGGTCAGGAAGGTCAGCGCCACGCCCAGCATGAAGAACAGGTCGCCGACGCGGTTGACGACGAAGGCCTTCATCGCCGCCTTGTTGGCGCTTTCCTTCTCATACCAGTAGCCGATCAGCAGGTAGCTCGCGAGCCCCACGCCTTCCCAGCCGAAGAACAGCTGCGCCAGGTTGTCGGCGGTCACCAGCATCAGCATCATGAAGGTGAAGAGCGACAGGTAGGCGAAGAAGCGCGGGATCGTGTGGTCGTGGGACATGTAGCCCACGCTGTACAGGTGGATCAGCGTGGAGATGAACGTCACCATCGCCACCATGACCACGCTCAGCGTGTCGTAGCGCAGCGACCAGTTCACCTGCAGGCCGCCGACATCCATCCAGCGCAGCAGCAGCACGGTTTCCGGGTGGCCGCCCATGGCCACCTGCATGAAGGCGGAGACGCCGCACACGGCGGCCAGCACCATGCACAGCACGGTGGTCCATTGCGCCACCCGGTCGCCCAGCCAGCGGCCGAAGAAGCCGCAGATGAACGCGCCCAGGAGCGGGAAGAAGATGGCACCGACGAACATGGCCCTCAGCCCTTCAGGGTCGAGATTTCCTCGACCTCGATGCTGCCGCGGTTGCGGAAGTAGATGACGAGGATGGCAAGGCCGATGGCGGCCTCCGCGGCGGCGACCGTGAGCACGAACATGGCGAAGATCTGCCCGTTCAGGTCGTTCAACCAGGCGCTGAAGGCGACGAAGTTGAGGTTCACCGCCAGCAGGATGAGCTCCACGCTCATCAGGATGATGATGACGTTCTTCCGGTTCAGGAAGATGCCGAAGATGCCCAGCACCAGCAGGATGGCGCTGACCACCAGGTAATGGCCGAGACCGATTTCCATCTCAGTGGTGCCCCCCATGTCCGTGCGCGTCGTGGTGTTCGACCGCCTTGGGCGCATCCTTCGGCGGCGGCCGCAGGATGCTGTCCGGGCTGATGCCGGCGCCGATGGCGACCTGCGTCAGCACCACGCTGCCGCTGCGCGAAACCTGGTCGGCGATGACCTGGCGGCGCGTGCCGACCCGCTCGCGGTGCGTCAGCACGATGGCGCCGATCATGGCCACCAGCAGGATCAGCCCCGACGCCTGGAACAGGAAGACGTAGTCCGTGTACAGCAGCCGCCCGAGCGCCGCGGTGTTGCTGACCGGGCCATTCGGCACCGGCGCCAGGCGCAGGTCGGCGGCCATGTCGGTGAAGCGCCAGCCGGCCAGCACCAGCAGCAGCTCCAGGAACAGGATGCCGCCGATGATGGCGCCGATCGGCGCGTAGCGCTGGAACCCCTCGCGCAACCGCGCGAAGTCGATGTCCAGCATCATCACGACGAAGAGGAACAGCACCGCGACCGCGCCGACGTAGACGATGACCAGGATCATCGCCAGGAACTCGGCGCCGGCCAGCAGGAACAGCGCCGAGGCGTTGAAGAACGCCAGGATCAGGAACAGCACTGAATGCACGGGGTTGCGGGCTGTCACCACCATCACCGCCGAGGCGACGAGGATGAAGGCGAAGACGTAGAAGGCGAGTGCCGCGATCATGGCGTGCCTCCGTGGCTGCGGATGGTCATCTGGTCCGTCTCAGCGATAGGGGGCATCGAGTTCGAGCCGCTTGGCGAGGATCGGCTCCCAACGGTCGCCGTTGCTCAGCAACTTGTCCTTGTCATAGAGCAGCTCGGCGCGGGTCTCGGTCGAGAACTCCATGTTCGGGCCCTCCACGATGGCGTCCACCGGGCAGGCTTCCTCGCACATGCCGCAGTAGATGCACTTCACCATGTCGATGTCGTAGCGCGTGGTACGGCGGCTGCCATCCTCGCGCGGTTCGGCCTCGATGGTGATGGCCTGCGCCGGGCACACCGCCTCGCACAGCTTGCACGCGATGCAGCGTTCCTCGCCATTCGGGTAGCGGCGCAGCGCGTGCTCCCCCTTGAAGCGCGGCGACAGCGGCGTCTTCTCGTACGGGTAGTTGATCGTGGCCTTCGGCTTGAAGAAGTAGCTCAGCGTCAATGCCATGCCCGAAACCAGTTCGGACAGCAGCAGGCTGCGCGCGGTGCGGTCCAGTGCCATCGTTTCCGTCCTAACCCGGCAGCCAGCCGGTCAACATGAGCACGCCCGCCGTCAGCACCAGCCAGACCAGGCTGAAGGGCAGGAAGACCTTCCAGCCCAGCCGCATCAGCTGGTCGTAGCGGTAGCGCGGGAAGGTCGCGCGGACCCAGATGAAGGTGAACAGGCAGGCGCAGATCTTCAGCGCGAACCACACCGGCCCCGGGATCCAGTTGAACGGCGCGATGTCCATCGGCGGCAGCCAGCCACCCAGGAACAGAATGCTGGTCAGCGCCGACATCAGCATCATGTTCGCGTATTCGCCGAGGAAGAACAGGGCGAAGGTCATCGCGCTGTACTCGACGAAGAAGCCGGCGACCAGCTCGCTCTCGCCTTCCGGCAGGTCGAACGGCGCGCGGTTGGTCTCGGCCAGCGTGCTGATGAAGAAGATGATGAACATCGGGAACAGCGGGATGCAGAACCAGATGTTCTTCTGCGCCAGCACCACGTCCTGCAGGTTCAGGCTGCCGACGCAGAGCAGGACGGTGACGATGACGAAGCCCATGGAGACTTCGTAGCTGACCATCTGCGCGGCCGAGCGCAGCGCCCCGAGGAAGGCGTACTTGGAGTTGGAGGCCCAGCCGGCGATGATGATGCCGTAGACGCCGAGCGAGCTGATGGCGAACAGGTACAGCACGCCGACATTGATGTTGGCGATGGCCCAGCCTTCATTCACCGGGATCACTGCCCAGGCCAGCATGGCCAGCATGAAGGTCAGCATCGGCGCCAGGATGAACAGGAACTTGCTCGCCCCGGTCGGGATGATGGTTTCCTTCATCAGCATCTTCAGCGCGTCGGCGAAGGGCTGCAGCAGGCCGAAGGGGCCGACCACGTTGGGGCCGCGACGCATCTGCATCGCCGCCATCACCTTGCGCTCGGCCAAGGTCAGGTAGGCCACGCCCAGCAGCACCGGCACCAGCAGCGCCAGTGCCTGGGCCACGGTCAGCGCCAGCACGCCGACCGGCGTGGCGAGGAAAGCGTTCAGTGTTTCCATCGTCGCTTACTCCGCCGCCAGCGCGGCCGGCGCCGCATAGGTACGCGCGCATTCCGCCATGGTCTCGGAGGCGCGGCTGATCGGGTCCTGCTGCCAGTAGTTGCCGGCCGGCAGTGCCAGCGCGGCGTCCGTCAGCCGGCTGATGTCGCCGGCGGGGCCGGTGGTGTCGGTGCAGCCGAAGCGCGGCAGCGCGTCGCCATGGCCGAACGCGGGGTAGGCCGAAACCAGCCGCGCCCGCAGCGCCTCCAGCGTGTCATAGGGCAGAGGCTTGCCCAGCACGGCGCTGGCGGCGCGGATCACCTTCCAGTCCTCGCGCGCCTCACCCGGCGGATGCACCGCCTGGTAGCCAAGCTGCACGCGGCCCTCGGTATTCACCCAGGCGGCGTCCTTTTCGGTATAGGCGGCGCCCGGCAGGATCACGTCGGCCCGCGCCGCGGCGGCGTCGCCATGATGCCCCTGCACCACCACGAAGGTGCTGGCCGGCACGGCGCTCAGGTCCAGCCCATCGGCGCCCAGCACCCACAGCGCATCTACGCCGCCGGACAGCATCTTGGCCATCGGCAGGCCGGAGACGAAGCCGAGGTCCAGCGCGCCATGCTGGCCGCCGAAGCGGTGCAGCAGGTTGAAGCCATGCCAGTCGGCCTTCAGCATGCCGTTGAACGCCGCGATCTGCCAGGCAACCGCCAGCAGCGTGGCGCCATCGGCCGCGGTCAGCGCGTTGCGGCCCAGGATCAGCATCGGCTTCTTCGCGTTGCGCAGCACCTCGCAGAATCGATGCGCGCCGGACGCCAGCGCCCGCAGCGTCGCCCCGCCCTCCCCCAGCCAGTCATGGCCATAGGTCAGGTCCAGCCCATGCGGCCCGACCACGCCAACCGGGAAGCCGCCGGCCGTCACCCGCTTGCGGATGCGGGCATTCAGCACCGGCGCTTCCGTCCGCGGGTTGCTGCCGATGATCAGCAGCGCATCCGCCTCATCGATGCCGGCGATGGAGGTGTTGAAGCTGTAGAAGTCGCGGCGGCTGATATCGATGGCGGCGCCATCGGTGCGGCAATCCAGGTTGCTGCTGCCGAGGTTCGCCATCAGCTCCTTCAGCGCCAGCGTGCTTTCCACGTCCGCCAGGTCGCCGGCCAGCGCGCCAAGCTTGGCGCCGGCGGTGAACTTCGCGGCAATGGCGTCGAACGCCTGCTGCCAGGTTGCCGGCACCAGCTTGCCGCCCTGCCGCACCCACGGCCGGTCCAGGCGCTTGCGCTTCAGCCCGTCGAAGGAGAAGCGGCCACGGTCGGCCAGCCACTCCTCGTTCACATCCTCATTGATGCGCGGCAGCATCCGCAGCACTTCACCGGAGCGCGTGTCGATGCGGATGTTGGTGCCGGTCGCGTCCAGCACGTCGATGCCATCGGCCTTCCGCAGCTCCCACGGGCGGGAAACGAAGGCATAGGGGCGCGAGGTCAGCGCGCCCACCGGGCAGATGTCGATCAGGTTGCCGGAGAGTTCGCTGGTCAGCGCCTTCTCGACATAGGTGCCGATCTCCATGTGCTCGCCGCGGTTGGTGCCGCCGAGCTCGCTGGTGCCGGCGACTTCCGCGCTGAAGCGCACGCAGCGGGTGCACTGGATGCACCTGGTCATGATGGTCTTGACCAGCGGCCCCATGTACTTGTCTTTGACGACGCGCTTTTCTTCCTTGTAGCGGCTCTTGTCGCCGCCATAGGCCATGGCTTGGTCCTGCAGGTCGCACTCGCCGCCCTGGTCGCAGATCGGGCAATCCAGCGGGTGGTTGATCAGCAGGAATTCCATCACGCCACGCCGGGCGCGCCGCACCATCTCGGTGTCGGTAAACACCTTCATGCCGTCGGCCACCGGGAAGGCGCAGCTGGCCACCGGCTTCGGCGCCTTCTCCACTTCCACCAGGCACATGCGGCAGTTGCCCGCCACGCTCAGCCGCTCATGGTAGCAGAAGCGCGGGATCTCGATGCCCGCGGCCTCGCAGGCCTGCAGCACGGAGGCGCCGTTCGGCACCTCCACTTCGATGCCGTCGATCGTAACCTTCGCCATCGCCCTTACTCCGCCGCCAGCGCCACGGGGGCAGCGCCCGCCGAGCGCGCCTTGTAGGCCGCGATGCGCTCTTCCATCATCGGCCGGAAGTGGCGGATCAGCCCCTGCACCGGCCACACGCCGCCATCGGCCAGCGCGCAGATGGTGTGGCCTTCGATCTGCCGCGTCACCTGTTCCAGCACGTCGATCTCGGCCACTTCGGCGCGGCCCTCGACCATGCGGTCCATCATGCGGCCAACCCAGCCCATGCCTTCGCGGCAGGGCGTGCACTGGCCGCAGCTCTCATGCTTGTAGAACTTGCTGAGGCGCGCGATGGCCTTGATGAGGTCGGTGCTCTTGTCCATCACGATCACGCCCGCCGTTCCCAGGCCGGTCTTGTGGTCGCGCAGCGCGTCGAAATCCATCAGCACGTCGTCGCAGATGCTCTTCGGCAGCATCGGCGTGGAGGACCCGCCGGGGATGACCGCCAGCAGGTTGTCCCAACCGCCGCGCACGCCGCCGGCATGCTTCTCGATGAGTTCCCGCATCGGGATGCTCATCTCCTCCTCCACGTTGCAGGGCTTGTTCACATGGCCCTGGATGCAGAAGATCTTGGTGCCGCTGTTGCGCGGCCGGCCGAAGCCGGCGAACCACGCGCCGCCACGCCGCAGGATGGTCGGCACCACCGCGATCGTCTCCACGTTGTTGACCGTGGAGGGGCAGCCATACAACCCGACGGCGGCCGGGAATGGCGGCTTCAGCCGCGGCATGCCCTTCTTGCCCTCAAGGCTTTCGATCAGCGCGGTTTCCTCGCCGCAGATATAGGCGCCGGCGCCGCGATGCACGTAGAGGTCGAAGTCGAACCCCGTGCCGCAGGCGTTGCGGCCGATCAGCCCGGCCGCATAGGCCTCGTCGATCGCAGCCTGCAGCACCAGGTGCTCGTTGTAGTATTCGCCGCGCACGTAGATGTAGCCGGCATTGGCGCCCATCGCGACGCCGGCGATCAGGCAGCCTTCGATCAGCGTATGCGGGTCATGCCGCAGGATGTCGCGGTCCTTGCAGGTACCCGGCTCCGACTCGTCGGAGTTCACCACCAGGTAGTGCGGCCGGTCGCTCGCCTGCTTCGGCATGAAGGACCACTTCATGCCGGTCGGGAAGCCGGCGCCACCCCGGCCACGCAGGCCGGAGTTCTTCACTTCCTCGATGATCCAGTCACGGCCCTTCAGGATGATGTCCTTGGTGCCGTCCCAGTTGCCGCGCTTGCGCGCCGCCTCCAGGCCCCAATGCTGCATCCCGTACAGGTTGGTGAAGATGCGGTCCTTGTCGGAAAGCGCCATGTCCTACTCTCCCGCCACGTCGAGGAGGGTGGTCGGGCCACCCACGGGCGCGCTGGTCTGTCGGCCAATCACGGAACCCGGCTTCGGCCGCTCGCCGCGCTTCAGCGCCTCGATCAGCTTCACCGTGCTCTCGTAGTCCATGTCCTCGTAGTAGTCGTCATCCACCTGCAGGATCGGCGCGTTGACACAGCCGCCCAGGCACTCAACCTCGGTCATGGTGAACAGGCCATCGGCGCTGGTGTCGCCATAGCCGCTGAGGTGCCCGGCGTCCTTGCAGGCCTTCATTACGGCGTCGCTGCCGCGCAGCCAGCACGGCGTGGTGCCGCAGACCTGCAGGTGGAAGCGCCCGATCGGCTTGGTGTTGAACATGAAGTAGAAGGTGGCGACCTCGTACACGCGGATCGGCGCCATGCCGAGGCGCGCGGCCACCGCATCCATGCCCACGCGCGGCACCCAGGCGCTGTCGGTCTGCCGCTTCATCTGCCGCTGCACGATGTACAGCAGCGGGATGACCGCGCTGGCCTGCTTGCCCGCGGGGTAGCGCGCGACGATCTTCTCGATCGCGGCATTGCTCTCGTCATCGAAGGCGAAGCTGGTCGGCTCCGCATGGCCATGCGCCGTCACCGGTCGATCTCCCCGAAGACGATGTCGAGCGAACCGATGATCGCCACGGCATCGGCCAGCATGTGGCCCTTTGAAAGCACTTCCATCGCCTGCAGATGCGCGAAGCCAGGCGCGCGGATCTTGCAGCGGTACGGCCGGTTGCTGCCATCCGCCACCATGTACACGCCGAACTCGCCCTTCGGCGCCTCCACCACGGAATAGGTCGCGCCTTCCGGCACGTGATACCCCTCGGTGTAGAGCTTGAAGTGGTGGATCAGCGCTTCCATGCTGCGCTTCATCTCGCCGCGCTTCGGCGGCGTGATCTTGTTGTCCTGCAGCTTGATCGGCCCCGGGCGCATCTGCGCCAGGCACTGGTCGATGATCCGCAGGCTCTGCCGCATCTCCATCATCCGCACGAGGTAGCGGTCGTAGCAGTCGCCCTGGCGGCCGACGGGAATGTCGAACTCCATGCGGTCATAGACCTCGTAGGGCTGCGACTTCCGCAGGTCCCACGCCACGCCGGAAGCGCGCAGGCAGGGGCCGCTGAAGCCCCATTCCATCGCCTGCTCGGCGCTCATGATGCCGATGTCGACGGTGCGCTGCTTGAAGATGCGGTTGTTGGTCAGCAGGCCTTCCAGGTCGTCGATGAACTTGGGGAAGCCGCGCGCCCAGGCGCCGATCTTGTCTTCCAGACCCGCGGGCAGGTCCTTCGCCACGCCACCCGGGCGGAAGTAGTTCACGTGGTAGTGGCTGCCGCCGACCGCCTCGTAGAACTCCAGCAGGTGCTCGCGCTGCTCGAAGCCCCATAGCGCCGGGGTGATGGCACCGCAGTCCAGCGCATAGGTGGTGATATTCAGCAGGTGGTTCAGCAGCCGGGTCAGCTCGCTGAACAGCACGCGGATGTACTTGGCACGCACCGGCACATCGGCCTCGATGCCCAGCAACCGCTCGGTCGCCAGGGCAAAGCCGTGCTCCATGGCCATCGGGCTGACATAGTCCAGACGGTCCATGTAGGGCAGCGCCTGCAGGTAGGTCTTGTACTCGATCAGCTTCTCGGTGCCGCGATGCAGCAGGCCGATATGCGGATCGGCGCGCTCTACCATCTCGCCCTTCATCTCAAGGATGAGGCGAAGCACGCCGTGCGCGGCCGGGTGCTGCGGGCCGAAGTTCAGCGTGTGGCTGTCGACCTCGATGGTGCGGGTCGGCTCTTCCTGGTGCGTGCTGAGGCTCATGGCTTGGCCTCCGTCGGCTTCGGCGCCTCGATGCGGTTGAGATGCACCTTCTCGTCGCCCGGCAGCGTGGTCATCGCCTCCCACGGGCTCTCGAAGTCGAAGCTGCGGAAATCCTGCGTCAGCTTCACCGGCTCATAGACCACCGCCTTGCGCTCCTCGTCGTAGCGCACCTCGACATGGCCGGTCAGCGGGAAGTCCTTGCGCAGCGGATGCCCCTCGAAGCCGTAGTCGGTCAGCAGGCGCCGCAGGTCGGACTGGCCGCTGAACACGATGCCGTACATGTCCCAGGCCTCGCGCTCATACCAGGTGGCCACCGGCCACACGCCGCAGGTGCTCGGCACCGGCAGCGACTCATCGGTGGCGGTGATGACCGTCACGCGGCGGTTATGCCGCAGGCTGAGCAGGTTGTAGACCACCTCGAAGCGCAGCGGCCGGCCCGGCCAGTCCACGCCCGCAATGTCCATCAGCTGCTCGAAGCCGCAGTCGTCGCGCAGCGCCAGCATGGTCTGCACCAGGCTGTCGCGCTGCACCCGCAGCACCAGCTCCGCGCCCCGCTGCACGGTGGTCGCTTCCACCGCGCCGGCGGGCAGCGCGGCGGCGATGGCCGCGCCGATCTCTTCCAGGTTCTCAGCCACGCAGGATCGTCCCCGTCCGGCGGATTTTCTTCTGCAGCTGCATGATGCCGTAGACCAGCCCTTCCGCCGTGGGCGGGCAGCCCGGCACATAGACATCCACCGGCACGATCCGGTCGCAGCCGCGCACCACGCTGTAGGAGTAGTGGTAGTAGCCGCCGCCATTGGCGCAACTGCCCATGCTGATCACCCAGCGCGGCTCGCTCATCTGGTCGTACACGCGGCGCAGTGCCGGGGCCATCTTGTTGGTCAGCGTGCCCGCCACGATCATCACGTCCGACTGCCGCGGCGACCCGCGCGGGATGATGCCGAAGCGGTCAAGGTCGTAGCGCGCCATGTAGGCGTGGATCATCGGCACCGCGCAGCAGGCCAGGCCGAAGGTCATCGGCCACAGGCTGCCGGTCCGGGCCCAGTTCACCACCTTGTCGATGTTGGCGACGACGAAGCCCTTGTCCTCGATCTCGCCGGTGACGGCCTTGAGAACCGCATCCTGCTGCGCACCCGGCAGCAGTCCATCGCGGTTCCAGGCGATGTCGGTATTGCCGCTCATCGCGTCACTCCCAATCCAGGGCGCCTTTGCGCCATTCATAGACGAAGCCAACCGTCAGCACGCCGAGGAAGCCCATCATGCTGGCGAAGCCGAACCAGCCGATCTCCTTCAGCGCAACCGCCCAGGGGAACAGGAAGGCCACTTCCAGGTCGAAGATGATGAACAGGATCGCCACCAGGTAGAACCGCACGTCGAAGCGGTGGCGGGTGTCCTCGAACGGCTCGAAGCCGCATTCATAGGTGGTGTTCTTTTCCGCGTACGGCTTCTGCCGCGCCACCAGGTAGCTGCCGCCCACCATGGCAATGGCGATGCCGACGGCGATGCCGAGGAACACCAGAATCGGAAAATATTCGGCCAGCAGCGGCTGGGTCATGCTTGCTCCGCCCTTCCATTCATCCGCCCAAGGCCCAGCCCCACCGAGGCTCGCACACGACGGGCCGCGCCGCAGCAATGCCGCAGCGCAGCGCGGGCGGACATTACTCGCGCCTCGGCGACTTCGCCATAGGGGGAAAAACGACTTTCGTGCGGAAGATGCGGGTTGCGAAGGCCGGGTGGCCAACTGCCCCAGAAACGGCAACGGCGCTGATTCCGCTAGGAAATCAGCGCCGTGCTGTACTCTCTGTCGTGGCGCGAGCGACGGGGCTCGAACCCGCGACCTCCGGCGTGACAGGCCGGCGCTCTAACCAACTGAGCTACGCCCGCCCTCGACAGGACGCGGGGTGTATGCCGGCACCGGCATCGCGTCAACAGGCTAATCACGGAAAAAATCGCATCGCTGCACGCTGCGTTGCATTACTGGCGGATTGGCCTGCGCGAGGGTTGCTGGCGCGCCGTGCAGCGTCGTCGGCGCATGGCCATCAGCCGCGCGTGCGGCGCCGCTGGAGCGGCCCTGGGCGCCTGGGATGGCTGGAAGATGGATGCAGCGCGCCCGCGGCCGCCCAGGGCGCATGGGCCGGCGCTTAAGCGATGTTGGGAGTGTTGCTGCGAGGGCCGCGCTGGTGCGGCGGGAATGGGCGCTGACGGATTCGAACCGCCGGCATCCTCGGTGTAAACGAGGCGCTCTACCGCTGAGCTAAGCGCCCGCTGGCCCTGATTAGCGCAGCCTGCCCTACAAACGCAAAGGGCCGGCGCAAGCGCCGGCCCCGTCTCGATCCCACCAGAGGCGGAAGCTCAGTTCACCGCGTCCTTCAGGCCCTTGCCGGCCTTGAAGCGAACGGTCGTCGTCGCGGGGATCTTGATCTCTTCGCCGGTGCGCGGGTTGCGGCCCTTGCCGGCCTTGCGCTTGCTGGTGCTGAAGGTGCCGAAGCCGACCAGGCGGACTTCCTGCTTCTTCTTCAGCGCCTTGGTGATCGCCTCGAACACCGAGTCGAGCACATCCCCGGCCTTGGCCTTCGGCAGGTCGCCGGATTCAGCCACGATCGCCACGAGATCCTGCTTGTTCATCGGGAATAGCCCCCCTTGTCTGCGTTGCCGCGCACGCGCCAAGGACGATTCCCGGCGCGAAATACGGCCAGACTGTAGGAGCGCGGATTCAGGAAGGTCAACCGCGCAGCACCCGATTCGCCGCAGTTATCCGCCGCTTTTCGCGCTTGCATCAGCGCAAAACCGCCGCCGGGCTTGCGAATCGGCCATGGCCGACGCGCAAACCCAGGCGGATCAAGGCATTAATGCGGCAGAGGTGCGACCGCTTCGCCATCCGCAACGCGCGCCGGGGCGGGCTCCGGCGGCTCGGTCCACTCGATGGCCTCGGGCTTGCGCACCAGGGCCCGGGCGATCACCTCGTCCACGTGGGAGACAGGGTTGATGGTCAGCCCCTTCTTCACGTTGTCCGGGATTTCGGCCAGGTCCTTCTCGTTGTCCTTCGGGATGAAGACCGTGGTGACGCCGGCCCGCAGCGCCGCCAGCAGCTTCTCCTTCAGGCCGCCGATCGGCAGCACCCGCCCGCGCAGCGTGATCTCGCCGGTCATGGCGACATCCTTGCGAATCGGGATACCCGTCAGGACGGAGACGATGCTCGTCGCCATGGCGATGCCGGCGGACGGCCCGTCCTTCGGAGTCGCCCCTTCCGGCACGTGCACATGAATGTCGCGCCGGTCGAACAGCGTCGGCTTGATGCCGAAGCTGGTGGCGCGGGAGCGCACGTAGCTCATCGCTGCGCTGACGCTCTCCTGCATCACGTCGCCCAGCTTGCCGGTGGTCTGCACCTTGCCCTTGCCGGGCACCATGACCGACTCGATGGTCAGGATCTCGCCGCCCACCTCGGTCCAGGCCAGGCCGGTGACGACACCGACCATGTCCTCAGCCTCGACATCGCCGTAGCGGAACTTCCGCACGCCGGCGAACTTGTCCAGGTTCTTGCGGTTGATCGCGACCTTCTTCGCCTTCTTGGAGACGATCTCCTTGACCGCCTTGCGGGCCAGGTTGCCGATCTCGCGCTCCAGGCTGCGGACACCTGCTTCGCGCGTGTAGTAGCGCACCAGGTCCAGCAGCGCCTCGCCGGTCACACTCCACTCATCCGGCTTCAGCCCGTTCGCCTCGGTCTGCTTCGGGATCAGGTGGCGCTTGGCGATCTCGACCTTCTCATCCTCGGTGTAGCCGGGGATGCGGATGATCTCCATGCGGTCCATCAGCGGCCCGGGCATGCGGAGGCTGTTCGCGGTCGTGACGAACATCACGTCCGAGAGGTCGTAATCCACCTCCAGGTAGTGGTCGGCGAAGGTGCTGTTCTGCTCGGGGTCCAGCACCTCCAGCAGCGCGCTGCTGGGGTCGCCGCGCCAATCGGCGCCGAGCTTGTCGATCTCATCCAGCAGGAAGAGCGGGTTGCTGGTCTTGGCCTTCTTCATGCCCTGGATGACCTTGCCCGGCATGGAGCCGATATAGGTCCGCCGGTGGCCACGCACCTCGGCCTCGTCCCGCACGCCGCCCAGCGACATGCGGACGAAGTTGCGGCCGGTGGCCTTGGCGATGGACTTGCCGAGCGAGGTCTTACCGACGCCGGGAGGCCCGACCAGGCAGAGGATCGGCCCCTTGATCTTCGGGCTGCGGCTCTGCACCGCAAGGTACTCGATGATCCGCTCCTTGACCTTCTCCAGGCCGAAGTGGTCAGCGTCCAGCACCTTCTCGGCCTCGACGATGTCGCGGCGGACCTTGCTCTTCTTCTTCCAGGGGATGCTGAGCATCCAGTCCAGGTAGTTCCGCACCACCGTGGCCTCGGCGCTCATCGGGCTCATGCTGCGCAGCTTCTTCAGCTCCGCCATCGCCTTGTCGTGCGCGTCCTTAGAGAGCTTGGTGGCCTTGATCCGCGCTTCGAGCTCGGCGGCTTCGTCCTTGCCGTCCTCGCCCTCGCCCAGCTCCTTCTGGATCGCCTTCAGCTGCTCGTTCAGGTAGTACTCGCGCTGGGTCTTCTCCATCTGCCGCTTCACGCGGTTGCGGATGCGCTTCTCCACCTGCAGCACGCCGATCTCGCCCTCCATATGGGCGAAGACGCGTTCCAGCCGCGCCGCGACGGGGGACGTCTCCAGCAGCTCCTGCTTCTCGGGAATCTTCAGGTTCAGGTGGCTGGCCACCGTGTCGGCAAGCTTGGCCGCGTCCTCGATCTGGTTGATCGAGACCAGCACCTCAGGCGCGATCTTCTTGTTGAGCTTGATGTACTGCTCGAACTGGGAGACCACGGTGCGCGACAGCGCCTCGGTCTCGCGCGCCTCGGTCGCCGGCTCCTCCACCGCGGACGCATAGGCCTCGAAGTGGGTCTGGGTTTCCTTCCAGCCCTCCACCTTGGCGCGGCGGCCGCCCTCGACCAGCACCTTCACCGTGCCATCCGGCAGCTTCAGCAGCTGCAGCACCGTGGAGACCGTGCCGACCTGATACAGGTCATCGGCGCCGGGGTCGTCCTGCGCGGCATTCTTCTGCGCCAGCAGCAGGATCTGCTTGTCGTCGCGCATCACCGCTTCCAACGCGCGGACGGATTTCTCTCGCCCAACGAACAGCGGCACGATCATGTGCGGGAAGACGACTATGTCCCGAAGCGGCAGAACGGGAAGCAACTCGCCGCGAACAGTTTCCGTCATGGGACCTCACTATAGGACAGTCGGCGGTCGAGAGGCCCAGTCTTGGCACCCCTCCCCGCCACGGGAGGATTCGGATTTGGCCGTCACACCGCCCGTAAACAACCCCTTGAAATGGATGAATCGGCCGGCGGCTTCCGCCGCCGGCCCCCGGGTCAGGCGGAAGCCTGCTCCGGCTTGCGTTCACCATGGATGAACAACGGCTGGGCGCGGTTTTCCGCCACCTCGCGGTTCACCACCACCTCGTCCACATCGTCCAGCCCAGGCAGGTCGAACATGGTGGTCAGCAGGATCTGCTCCATGATCGAGCGCAGGCCGCGGGCGCCGGTCTTGCGCTGGATGGCGCGGGTGGCGACCGACTTCAGCGCGTCCTCGGTGAAGGTCAGCTTGGTGCCCTCCATCTCGAACAGGCGCTGGTACTGCTTGATCAGGGCGTTCTTCGGCTTGGTCAGGATCTCGATCAGCGCCGCTTCGTCCAGGTCCTCAAGCGTCGCGACCACCGGCAGACGACCAATGAACTCCGGGATCAACCCGAACTTCAGCAGGTCCTCCGGCTCCACCTCGCGCAGCACCGCGCCCATGCGGCGCTCCTCGGCGCCACGCACCTCGGCGCCGAAGCCGATGCCCGAGCCCTTGCCACGGGCGCCGATGATCTTGTCCAGGCCCGAGAAGGCGCCACCGCAGATGAACAGGATGTTCGCCGTATCCACCTGCAGGAATTCCTGCTGCGGATGCTTGCGGCCACCCTGCGGCGGCACGGAGGCCACGGTGCCTTCCATGATCTTCAGCAGGGCCTGCTGCACGCCCTCCCCGCTCACGTCGCGCGTGATGCTCGGGTTGTCGGACTTGCGGCTGATCTTGTCGACCTCGTCGATGTAGACGATGCCGCGCTGCGCCCGCTCCACGTTGTAGTCGGCGGCCTGCAGCAGCTTGAGGATGATGTTTTCCACATCCTCGCCGACATAGCCGGCCTCGGTCAGCGTGGTCGCATCCGCCATGGTGAAGGGCACGTCGAGGATTCGCGCCAGGGTCTGAGCCAGCAGCGTCTTGCCCGAGCCGGTCGGGCCCAGCAGCAGGATGTTGCTCTTGGCGATCTCGACGTCGTTGCTCTTCGCCCCGTGCGCCAGGCGCTTGTAGTGGTTGTGCACCGCTACCGAGAGTACCTTCTTCGCATGGCCCTGCCCGATGACGTAGTCATCCAGGACCTTGCAGATCTCCTTCGGCGTCGGAACCCCATCCCGCGACTTGACCAGGTGGGTCTTGTGCTCCTCGCGGATGATGTCCATGCAGAGTTCGACGCATTCATCACAGATGAATACGGTGGGTCCTGCAATCAACTTGCGGACCTCGTGCTGCGACTTGCCGCAGAACGAACAGTACAGGGTATTCTTCGAGTCGCTGGACTTGCTCATGGAAACTCCGCCTGCATCGGCCACCCGGCGTCGCCCAGCGTCCCCGCCAAGGGAGCTTCCTGGGCGGGGGCACGGCCGGCACCCCCCAGGCAAGGGGGCACCTTCGGGACTGTAGCCCCACTGTCACCGTGGGGAAAGCGCCGCCTTGTCGCGGCTTGTCGTCTCCGGCCCAGGCCGGAAACCGAGGGAATCGGCCGGCTCAGGCCTTGGCGCCTTCGGTGCCGGGCGCCGGCGGGCGCTTCTCCACCACATGGTCCACCAGGCCGAAGGTCCGGGCCTCCTCGGCCGAGAGGTAGGTGTCGCGCTCCATCTTCTTCTCGATCTCCTCCACCGGCTGGCCGGTGTGGAACGAGTAGAGCTGGTTGAGCCGGGCGCGGGTCTTCAGGATCTCGCGCGCCTGGATCTCGATGTCCGTCGCCTGGCCCTGGGCGCCGCCGGAGGGCTGGTGGATCATCACCTGGCTGTTCGGCAGGGCGAAGCGCTTGCCCTTCTCGCCGGCCATCAGCAGCAGGCTGCCGGCCGAGGCCGCCATGCCGATGCACACCGTGGACACGGGCGAGCGGATGTATTGCATGGTGTCGTACATCGCCAGGCCGGCCGTCACCACGCCGCCCGGGCTGTTGATGTAGAACGAAATGTCCTTGTTCGGGTTCTCGCTCTCCAGGAACAGCAACTGCGCGCTGATCAGCGACGCCACCTGGTCGAAGATCGGCCCGGTCAGGAAGATGATGCGTTCCTTCAACAGCCGCGAGTAGATGTCGTAGCTGCGCTCGCCGCGCGCGGTCTGTTCGACCACCATCGGGACAAGGGTGTTGTTGTAGACTTCTACCGGATCGCGGTCCCGCATGGGTGGTCCCTTTTCAGCATCTGGCGGCAGCGGCCCGCAAAGGCCGGGGCGCCGGCGGGAAGCAATTACCCGCCGCCGGTTAATGTGGTGCATCACAAGCCGCACCGGAAGGGGCGCCATTCGGCTGAGTTTACTCAGCGGCACCGCCAGGGTGCCATCGCCGCCTTTTTGCGGCCGGCCCGCGCCATGGGGCACGGGCGAAGCCCTGGCCGGCGAACCGGCCAGGGGTGGTCGGTGGCCGAATCAGGCCTCGGCGCTGGTCGCCAGTTCCTCGGCCGTCACCGTCTTGTCGGTCACCTTGGCCAGCTCCAGCATGAAGTCCACGACCTTCTCCTCGAAGATCGGGCTGCGCAGGTTTTCGGCCGCCTGGGGGTTCTTGCGGAAGAACTCCATCACCTGCTGTTCCTGCCCCGGGTAGCGCCCGGCTTCCTGCCGCATCGCGCGGGACAGTTCCTCGTTGGTGACGGTGATGTTGTTCACCCGGCCGATCTCGCTCAGCAGCAGGCCAAGGCGAATCCGGCGCTCCGCGATCTTGCGGTAGTCCGCCTTCAGCGTGTCCTCGTCCTTGCCCTTGTCGTCCTCGTCCAGGTTGCCGGCCTTCAGGTCCTGCTCCACCCGCTGCCAGATCTGGGCGAACTCCTGCTCGACCATGCTCTCAGGCACCTCGAAGCTGGCGCGCTCGGACAGCGCGTCCAGCAGGGCGCGCTTCACCTTCATGCGGCTCATGCTGTCGAATTCGCGCTGCATCTGCTCGACCAGCACCTTCTTCAGGCCGTCCAGGTCGTCGAAGCCCAGCGTCTTCGCCAGCTCGTCATCCGCCGCCGGCACGACGCCGGTCTTCAGCCCCTTGCAGGTGATGTCGAAGGTCGCGGCCTTGCCGGCCAGTTCCTTGGCGCCGTATTCCTCGGGGAACGCCACGTTGATGGTGCGCTCCTCGCCGGCCTTGATGCCTTCGAGCTGCTCGGTGAAGCCGGGGATGAACCCGCCGCCGCCGACCTCGATATCCATGCCCTGGGCCGCGCCGCCCGGGAATTCCACGCCGTCGATCTTGCCGACGAAGTCGCAATTGGCGATCTCACCCTTGGTCGCGCCGCGATCCTCGGTGATGTCCTCCAGCTTGCGGTTGCGCTCGGCGATCTGGCCCAGCGCCTTGCCGATGGCCTCCTCGGAGGGCTCGGCCTTCACCCGCTCGATCTCGATGCCCGCGAACTCCGGCATCGGGATTTCCGGCAGGATCTCCAGGTCCACCCGGAATTCCAGGTCGGCGCCGTCGGCGAAGTTGACGATGTCGATCTTCGGCTGCACGGCCGGGCGCAGCCCGCGGTCGGCTACGACCGACTGGGTGGCCTCGTTGACCTTGCCTTCCAGCACTTCGCCCATCACGGCCTGGCCGTAGCGGGCCTTGACCACGCTGGCGGGCACCTTGCCGGGGCGGAAGCCGGGGATCTTCAGCTCCTTGGAGAGCTGGGCCAGGCGCTTTTCGCGTTCGGCCGCGATGTCGCCAGCCGGCACCACCACAGAATAGGCCCGCTTGAGCCCTTCGTTCGCGACCTCGGTCACCTGCATTTTCGTCTCGTCCGTTCCAGATCAATCAGTGACTTAGGCCGGGTGGTGCGGGCGGAGGGACTTGAACCCCCATGGCTTGCGCCACTGGAACCTAAATCCAGCGTGTCTACCAATTTCACCACGCCCGCATGGCAACCGCAGCCGTGAAGCCGGGCCGTGTAGCGTGTTTGCCACGTGGGGGGAAGTGCGGCGGCACAACGGCCGGGGCGGGCGCGCCGGCTGCGCGGCGAAACCGTCCCCCAGGCGGGACGTTGCGGTCCTGCGAAATCCCCAGCGCAAGGAGCGCCCGATGCCGACCTCCGTTCGCCTCGCCTGCCTCGCAGCCCTGGCGGCCGCGCCGCTCGGGCTTGCCCTGCCCGCCCTGGCGCAGCCCGCCGCAGCGCCAGCCCCGGCCGCCGCGCCGGCCCCGCCGCCGCTGCCTTCCCTGATGACCGCCACCCCGGCCGAGGGCTTCGACCTGGCGGTTCGCCTGGCCCGGCGTGCGATTCCGATGATGCAGCGCGACCCGGCCGCGCGCAGCGAGGTGCGCCAGCACTACTCGCGGGACGGCGGGGAACTGATCGACGCGGCCCAGGTGGTGGCGCTGCACTTCCAGACCGTGGCGGCGGCGAACAACTACTGGCGGCCGGCGGCGCGCTGAGGCCAGCCGGCGGCTACCCCAGCATCGCCTGGGCGCAGGCGTCGATGATCGCCTCCACGTCCAGGCCGTATTCCCGGTACAGGTCCGGCAGGTCGCCGGACTGGCCGAAATGGTCCACCCCCAGCGGCACCACGCGCTGGCCGCGCACCGCGCCCAGCCAGGCATGGGCGGCCGGGTGGCCGTCCAGAATCGTCACCAGCGCCGCATCCGGCGCCAACGGTGCCAGCAGTTGCTCCACCCAGCTGGGTGCGCCGAAGCCCTGCCGCGCCTTGCGGCGGCTGGCCAGCCAGTCCGCGTGCAGCCGGTCCGGGCTGGTGATGGCCAGCAACCCCGCGCCGGGCTCGTCCTCCCGCACCTGGGCGAAGGCCTCGTAGGCCTCGGGCGCGATCGGCCCCTGGTAGGCCAGCGCCAGCCGGGCGCCGGGCGCCGGCGGCACCACCCAATGCCCTCCGGCGATCACCGCCGCCGGGTCCAGCGTGCGCTGCGGCTGCTCCAGCCCGCGCGTGCTCAAGCGTAGCCACACCGCCGAGCCGTCCGGCTGCTGCATGTGGTGGAAGGCGTGGCGCAGCAGGATGGCCAACTCGTCCGCATGGGTCGGCTCGTAGCTGGCCAGGCGGTCCTGGGCGATGCCGATCAGCGGGGTGTTGACCGACTGGTGCTGCCCTCCCTCGGGCGCCAGGGTCAGGCCGGAGGGGGTGGAGACCAGCAGGAAGCGCGCATCCTGGTAGCAGGCGTAGATCAGCGCATCCAAGCCACGGTTGACGAAGGGGTCGTACACCGTGCCCACCGGCAGCAGCCTGGCGCCGTACAGGCTGTGCGCCAGGCCGAAGCCGGACAGCATCAGGAACAGGTTCTGCTCGGCGATGCCGAGTTCCACGTGCTGGCCCTCCGGCGACATGCCCCAGCGCTGGGCGCTGGCCAGCTTGGCGTCGCGGAACACGTCGTTCTTCTTGTGCCGGTCGAATACGCCGCGACGGTTCACCCAGGGGCCGAGGTTGGTGGAGACCGTGACATCCGGGCTGGTGGTGACCACCCGGCCGGCCAGGTCCTTGTACTCGCCATTGCCGCGGCCGATCTCGGCCAGCACCTCGCCGAAGGCCTGCTGGGTGGAGATCTTCCGCCCCGCCGGCACCGCCGGCGTCTTGAACACCGCGGGCACGTGCACCGCCGGGCTGGCCAGCGCCCTGCCCTCAGGCGCCAGCACCCGGGCGAAGGGGACGCTATCCACGAAGGCGCGCATCTCGGCCTCGGGGATGTCCAGCCCCTCGAAGGCGTCCCATTCATGGCCGTCGCGGATGTTCATGGCCTGCTTGAAGCTGACCATCTGCTCCGGCGTCATCAGGCCGGAATGGTTGTCCTTGTGGCCGGCGAAGGGCAGGCCCATGCCCTTGATGGTATAGGCGATGAAGCAGGTCGGCTGGTCGCCGGCGGCGTCCTGGGCGCGGAATGCCTCGCTCAACGTGGCCACGTCGTGGCCGCCCAGGTTGGTCATCAGCGCCGCCAGCTCGTCATCGGTCAGCGGGTCGATGATCGCGCGCACACCCTCCACCCGGGACAGGTCGGTCAGCAGCGCGTTGCGCCAGGCGGCGCCGCCCTGGAAGGTCAGCGCGGAGTAGATGCTGTTCGGGCAGTCGTCGATCCAGCGGCGCAGGTGCTCGCCATCCGCCCGCTGGAAGGCCGCTTCCAGCTTGCGGCCGTATTTCAGCGTGACCACGTTCCAGCCCATGTCGCGAAACAGGCCCTCGATCCGGCCGAACAGCCGGTCCGGCACCACGGAATCCAGGCTCTGGCGGTTGTAGTCGATCACCCACCAGACGTTGCGGATGTCGTGCTTCCAGCCTTCCAGCAGGGCTTCGTAGATATTGCCCTCGTCCAGCTCGGCATCGCCGACGATGGCGACATGGCGTCCCGGCTGCACATCCGGCCGCCCCAGCCCGTGCAACTGCACGAAGTCCTGCACCAGGCTGCCGAAGGTGGCCAGCGCCACGCCCAAGCCCACCGAGCCGGTGGAGAAGTCGATCTCGCCGCCATCCTTTACCCGGCTGGGATAGGGCTGGATGCCGTGGAACTGGCGCAGCGTGGAGAGCTTGTCCCGCTGCTGCCGGCCAAACAGGTAGTTGATGGCGTGGAACACCGGCCCGGCATGCGGCTTCACCGCCACCCGGTCCTCGGGCTTCAGCGCCTCGAAGTACAGCGCGGTCAGGATGCTGATGCAGCTGGCGCAGCTGGCCTGGTGCCCGCCCACCTTCAGCCCGTCCCGGTTGGGGCGGATGTGGTTGGCGTGGTGGATCATCCAGGCGGAGAGCCAGAGCAGCTTCTTTTCCAGCGCGTGCAGCAGGTCCAGGCGGCGGGCAGCGTCGGTGGAACCGGTGGTGATGCGGCCCTGCACGGTCATGGACTGGCTTCCTCTCTCTTGCCGGCAGAATAGGGCGAGGCCCGGCGTTATGATATGCCGGAGCGATGGCACAGCCGGAAAACCCAGGGCCCGCGGCGGCCCGCCGCGCCTATCACCACGGCAACCTGCATCAGGCGCTGCTGGACGCGGCCGCCAGCCTGGTGGCGGAACGCGGGCCGGAAGGCTTCTCCATGCTGGACGCGGCCAAGGCCTGTGGCGTCTCGGCCAGCGCGCCGTACAAGCACTTTGCCGACAAGGCCGCGCTGCTGGCCGAACTGGCCGCCCTGGGCGGGCAGAAGCTGCACCAGCGCATGGCCGCGGCCTGGGATTCCGGCCGGCCCGAACCGCCCAAGGCCTTCCTGCGGCTCGGCCACGCCTACCTGGCCTTCGCGCGGGAGGAACCGGGCTACTACCTGGCGCTGTTCCGCCCCGGTGCCGCGCCGGCCACGCCGCCGGACCCGGCGACCTCGCCGCTTGGCCAGGCACTGGCCGCCTTCGGCGTGGCCGGCGGGGCGGCGGGCACGCTGGCGTTGCAGATCTGGGCGCTGAGCCATGGGCTGGCCAGCCTGGAGCGCAGCGGCCAGTTGCCGATGCCGGCGGAAGCGCTGATCGACAGCGGCGTGGCCCGCCTGCTGCGCGGGTTGGCGGCGGAAAAGTCTTAGCAGCGGCCAAGCCGGTCGCTAACCCGCCGCCGCCAGCCGGCCGACCTCGGCCAGCACCGCCTCGCGCTGCGCCAGTGGCGCCTGCGCCCCGGTGTAGTAGGCCGCCACCAGCACCGGGCCTCGGCCGGGTGGCCAGAAGATGCCGATGTCGTTGGTAGTGTTGCGCTCGCCGCCGCCGGTCTTGTCGCCGACGCGCCAGCCGGCCGGCAGCCCAGCACGCAGCCGGCGGTCGCCGGTGCGGTTGGCCTCCAGCCAGCCCAGCAGCCGGGCGCGGGAAGCCGGGGCCAGCGCATCCCCCAGCAGCAGCCGGCGCATCAGCCCCAGCATGGCCAGCGGCGTCGTCGTATCGCGGGGGTCGCCCGGCACCGCCTCGTTCAGCGCCACCTCCCAGCGGTCCAGCCGGGTCACCGGGTCGCCGAGCGTGCGGAGCCAGGCGGTCAGCCCCTCCGGCCCGCCCATGCTGGCCAGCAGCAGGTTGCCGGCGGTGTTGTCGCTCAGCGTCACCGCGGCGACGCAGAGCGCCTCCACCGTCATGCCCGGCCCGCCGGCCTCGGCCTCGGTCGCTGGGGAATAGGTCACCACCGCCTCCCGCCCGAAGGCGATGCGGCGGCAGAGGCTTTCCTTGCCCCGGTCCACCCGCGCCAGCACCCGCGCGGCGGCCAGGAATTTGAAGGTGCTGCTCATCGGGAAGCGTTCGTCGCCGCGCCAGGCCAGCGGACGCGGCCGGCGCGGGTCCAGCACCGCCACGCCTAGCCAGCCGCCATGCCGGGCCTCCAGCGTGGCGTAGGGCGATTCGGCGGCCAGTGCCGGCGTGGCCAGCAGCGCCGGCGCCGCCAGCAGCAGCCGTCGCCGCATCAGCCGCCGCGGGCCAGCTTGCGGATGGCGCTGGCGGCGGCGCGCTTGCCCTCGCCGGCGTAGTCCTCGTGGTATTCCTCGATCCGGGCGGGGTCGTAGAGGTAGTTCACCATCAGGGCGCAGCTTTCCTTCATGCCCTTCTCGCTGGTGTCGCCCTTCCAGTTCAGCCGCTCGATCCGCGCGCCGTTGGACAGGTGGAAATGCCCCACCGGGTCGCGCGCCCGCTTGGCGTTGCGGCGGTCGCTCTCGGTGACCAGGTAGCGGGCGCAGGCGCGCAGCAGGATCGGCTCCATCGCCTTGGCCAGGGCTTCCTCGCGCAGCCAGCCGCGCCGGGCCAGCAGGCGGGCCAGGGTCTGTGGCGGGTTTTCCTCGGTGGCGACAAGCACGTCGCCCGGCGCCGGCAGCGCCGGGTTGCCCGGGGCCAGCAGGCGCAGCGCCTCGGCCTCTTCCTCGTCCAGCAGGGCAGTATCGCCCTCGGCCAGTTGCGCCGACAGCCAGCGCGAGAAGCCCGGGATCGGCGACAGGGTGGAGAAGAACTTGATGTTGCGCTGCTCGGCCTGCATCAGCGCCACCACCCGCTTGATCAGGAAGTTGCCGAAGCTGATGCCGTCCAGCCCGCGCTGGCAATTGTTGATGGAATAGAAGATCGCGGTATCCGCCTGGGTCGGGTCCAGGATCGGCGCCTTCTCGTCCAGCAGGCGCTGCACGTTGTCGGCCAGGCCCTGGGTCAGCGCCACTTCCACGAAGATCAGCGGCTCGTCCGGCATGCGCGGGTGGAAGAAGGCGTAGCAGCGGCGATCGCTCTCCAGCCGGTTCTTCAGGTCGCGCCAGCCGCGGATCCGATGCACCGCCTCATACTGCACCAGCTTTTCCAGCTGGGCGGCGGGGCTGTTCCAGTCGATCCGCTTCAGCTCCAGGAAGCCGACATCGAAGAAGGTGGCCAGCAGCCCCTTCAGGTCGCCTTCCAGCCCCGTCAGCTCCGGCATGGTCGGGGAAAGCCGCAACAGCTCGGTCCGCAGGTCCACCAGGAACTTCATGCCATCGGGGATGGTGGTGAACTGCGTCAGCAGCCGCACGCGCGGCGGCTCCAGGGTGCGCTTCAGCCGGGCCTTGGCGGCGGCTTCCTCGGCCGGGTCGGTCGCCTTGGCCAGCGCCTCGGCGGCCTTGCGGACCGCCGCCGTGTCGCTGTCGAAGCCCGCGAGGATACGCAGGAACTCGGCGCGGCCGGTGGCATCCCCGGCCATGTAGGCCTGGGCCAGCTTGGCGGCGCGGTTGCGGGCGGAGACCTCGCCACCCCGGCCGTTGAGGCAGGCGCGCATCTGGTCGGCGACCGTCTCGGTCTCCTCGGCGCCCACCACGCGGTCCGCCATGTCGCGCCACAGGGTGGTCACGCGGCGCCAGGCGCGGTCCAGCAGCCCGGTGTCTACGGCGATATCGGACATGGCGGCTTCCTTCGTACTCTTGCGCCGGCGCAGTCTGGGGTCTGCTCACGGCGGAAACATGGTGAAACCTAGCGCGAGCGTGGCGGCTTTGTCAGGCCTTGCTTTGTCGCAGACATGGCCCCTGGCAGGGCTGTGATAAGATCCTCCGCAACCAGCCCCGCCCCGGCGCGGAACCCGGCCTCGCCATGCAGCCAGGCGGCGGCGGCGGCGGCCTCGAAGGGCGGCATGCCCTGGGTCAGCAGGGCGCCAATCACGCCGGCCAACACGTCCCCGGTGCCACCGCTGCCCAGCCAGGCCGGCGCATGGGCATTGATGGCCACCCGGCCATCCGGCGCGGCAATGACGGTGTCGCTGCCCTTCAGCAGCACCACCGCGCCGCTGGCCGCCGCCGCCCGCCGCGCCGCCGCCGGCTTGTCGGGGCCGATGGGGCCGAAGACGCGGGCGAACTCCCCGGCATGCGGGGTCAGCACGGCCGCGCCCCGCAGCGCCTCGGCATCCACCAGCGCGCCGGCATCTGCCACCACCACGCGCCCGGCGTCGATCAGCTGGCGCAGCTGGGCGCGCGTGGTCGCGTCGGGGGTCAGGCCGGGGCCGATCAGCCAGACCCGGCGGCGGGCGTCGGCCAGCAGCTCGCCCAGGCTGTCGCGCAGCACGATGGTCCCCGGCTCCGCCGCCCGGTAGACCGCCGCCGAGGCAGCATCCGGTGCCGCGATGGTGACCAGCCCTGCCCTGCCGCGCCGCGCCGCCATGGCCGCCAGCCGGGCCGCGCCGGTCATCTCCGCGCCGCCCAGGATGGTCAGGTGGCCGCGGCTGTACTTGTGGCTCTCGGCACCGAAGGCCGGCAGCGCCCACAGCCCGGGCTGGTTGTGCCAGGTACGCGGGCCAATGCCGCCCAGCACGCTGGCGGGCAGGCCGATATCGGCCAGCACCACCTCCCCGCACAGTTCTCGGCCCGGTTGCAGCAGGTGGCCGGGCTTGAGCCGGAAGAAGGTCACGGTCACCGCCGCCCGGGGCGCAAAGCCGAGGGGCTGCCCGGTGGCGCCATCCAGACCGCTCGGCACATCCACCGCCAGGATCGGCGCCTGGGTGGCGCGCAGAACATCCGCCACCTCCGGCGCCAGCGGCCTCGCCAGGCCGGCGCCGAACAGCGCATCCACCACCAGCCCGGCCCGCGCCACCGCCGCGGGGCCGAAGGGCAGCACCGGGCCACGCCAGGAAGCCGCCGCGCCGGCCGCATCGGTGCCCGGCCGCGGCGGGGCCAGCGCCGCCACCGCCACCGGCCAGCCCGCCTGCTCCAGCAGCCGCGCCACCACATAGCCGTCGCCGCCATTATTGCCCGGCCCGGCCAGCACCACCGTCCGCACCGGGCGGAAGCGCCGCATCACCGCCCGCGCCACCGCGCGGCCGGCTGCCTGCATCAGGGCGGGGCCATTGCCGGCCAAGCGGTCGGCCTCGGCCATCTCGGCGGGGGTGAGCAGTTCCAGCGGTGCCATGCCGCCAGGCTAGCACGGCGGCGAACCGGCGGGCCGCTGCGGCGCTTGCATCGCTGCACTGCTCCGAGAGGTTCCCACCATGCAATTGCGCCTGACGACCGTCCTGCCCTTCGTGTTGATCATGGCCGCCCTTGCCCTTGGCCTGCAGAAGGCCGGCGTCTGGGGCGGGGCCTGGAAGCCGGGCGAGGAGCGCTCGACCTCCGAGGCGCTGGTGCCGCAGCCCGCCACCGCCCCGGCGACCACCGCTGCGACGACCACCGCGACCCCGGCCGCCGCCCCGGCCGGCAGCGCCGCGCCTGGCCCCGCCGCCGGCGCCAC
>CANGNF010000038.1 GCA_947455205.1 Acetobacteraceae bacterium
GCCGCCGGAGGCGACCAGCGCCGAGCCCGCCCTGGCCCCGCCGCTGCCGCCTTTGGCGCCGCTGCCGGCGGCGGCACCGCCCTTCTCCCCGCCCGGCCTGGCCGAGCGGATCGAGGCCGACCGGGGCCAGCCCCAGCCGCCGCCCGCCCCGCCACCCGCGCCGGAGCCCCCGCAGGACAGCGCAGCGCTGGCCGAGGCGCTGGCCACCAGCGAGCCGGAGCCCGAGCAGAAGGGCGGCTGGTTCTCCCGCCTCAAGGCCGGGCTGTCCCGCACCACCGCCAAGCTGACCGAGAGCCTTACCGCCGTCTTCAAGAAGCGCCGGCTGGATGACGAGGCGCTGGAGGAGCTGGAGGAGACGCTGATCTCGGCCGACCTCGGCGTCGCCGCGTCCCACCGGATCGTCGAGGGTTTCCGCAAGACCCGCTTCGGCAAGGAAGTGACGGACGAGGAGGTCAAGGCTGCGCTGGCCGAGGCCCTGGCCGAGATCCTCGGCCCGGTGGCGCTGCCCATGCCGATCGACCCCGGCCATGCGCCGCATGTGGTGCTGGTGGTCGGCGTCAACGGCACCGGCAAGACCACCACCATCGCCAAGCTGGGCCAGCAATACCGGGCGGAGGGGCTGCGTTGCGCCTTCGTCGCCGGCGATACCTTCCGCGCCGCCGCGGTGGAGCAGTTGCAGATCTGGGGCGAGCGCACCGGCGCCCGGGTCCATGCCCCCGCCAAGCATGGCGCCGACGCCGCCGGCCTGGCCTTCGACGCGCTGACCGCGGCCCGCACCGACGGCACCCAGGTGCTCCTGGTGGATACCGCCGGGCGCCTGCACAACAAGTCCGCCCTGATGGAGGAACTGCGGAAGATCATCCGCGTGATCCGCCGGGTGGACCCGACCGCGCCGCATTCCGTGCTGCTGACGCTGGACGCCACCACCGGCCAGAACGCCCTGCAGCAGGTGAAGGTGTTCAAGGAGATGGTGGATGTCTCCGGCCTGGCGGTGACCAAGCTGGATGGCAGCGCCAAGGGCGGCGTGGTGGTGGCGCTGGCGCAGGAATTCGGCCTGCCCGTGCACTTTGTGGGTGTCGGCGAGAAGGCGGCCGACCTGCGGCCCTTCGCGGCACGGGATTTCGCCCGTGGGTTGGTGGGGTTGGAGGACTGAGCCCTTGCGCCGCCACGCCGCCGCCGCTATAGGCCCCGCCTTCCCGCTGGTGGCCCATGCCGCCGGCACCCGCGCGACTGGCCTGTAGGGCATGCCAGGCCGCGGTTCCGCCCACCCTTCGCGGTGGGCACCCACGACCGAATAGGAGGTCCGAAATGCCCAAGATCAAGACGAAGTCTTCTGCCAAGAAGCGCTTCAAGATCACCGCTACCGGCAAGGTTCTCGCCGGCCCTGGCAAGAAGCGGCACAACCTGTCCGCCCGTTCGTCCAAGGTGAAGCGGCAGAACACCGGGAACCAGGTGCTGCGCCACCAGGACGCGATCACGGTGATGCAGTGGCTGCCCTATGGGCTGAGCCGGTAAGGAGCGCTGAGAAATGGCACGTGTTAAGCGCGGCGTAACCGCCCACGCCCGTCACAAGAAGGTCCTCAAGCTCGCCAAGGGCTATGTCGGCCGTTCGTCCAAGGCCTTCCGCCCCGCGCTTGAGCGGGTTGAGAAGGCGCTGCAATACGCCTACCGCGACCGCCGCAACAAGAAGCGCGAGTTCCGTGGGCTGTGGATCCAGCGTATCAACGCCGCGGTGCGTGAGCACGGGATGACCTATTCGCAGTTCATCGCCGGCATCAAGGCCGCGGGCGTGGAGATGGACCGCAAGGTGATGGCGACCATCGCCTTCGACGACCCCACCACCTTTGCCGCGCTGGTCGACAAGGCCCGCGCTGCGCGTGCGGCGGCCCCGGCCGAGTAATCCGGCCGAGAGGTGACGGGCTGGCCCAGGCCGGCCTGCCCCTTTCCCGCCCGGGAAACAGCAGTTACCAGGGGGCCGCTTCCGCAAGGAAGCGGCCTTCCTCGCATTCAGGACCGAGCCAGCATGAGCGACACCAACGACCTGGCCGCGCTGCGCGACAGCACCGCCCAGCAACTGGCCGCAGCCGCCGACCTGCGCGCCTGGGACGCGGTGCGCGTGGCCGTGCTGGGCAAGTCCGGCAGCCTGACCGGGCTGCTGAAGGGCCTGGGCGCCATCGCCCCCGAGGCGCGCAAGGAACGCGGCGCCAGCCTGAACCGCCTGAAGGGCGAGTTGGAGGGCCTGGTGGAAGCCCGCCGCACCGCGCTGGAAGAAGCCGCGCTGGATGCCCGCCTGGCCGCCGAGCGCCTGGACGTGACCCTGTCGCCCCGCCCCTTCCCGCCCAGCGGCGCCGAGGCCGGCGGCATCCACCCGATCAGCCGCACCATGGAGGAGATCACCGCGATCTTCGGCGCCATGGGCTTCGCCGTGGCCGAGGGCCCGGATATCGAGAGCGACTGGCTGAACTTCGGCGCGCTGAACATCCCGGAGCACCACCCGGCCCGGCAGGACCACGACACCTTCTACCTGCCCGCCGGCGCGGATGGCCGCCGCCCGGTGCTGCGGACGCATACCTCCCCGGTTCAGGCGCGCACCATGCTGGGCCAGGAACCGCCGATCCGGATCATCGCCCCCGGCCGCACCTGGCGCGCCGACCACGACGCGACCCACAGCCCGATGTTCCACCAGGTGGAAGGCCTGGTGATCGACCGTGGGATCACGCTGGGCCACCTGAAGGGCTGCCTGATCGATTTCCTGCGCGCCTTCTTCGACATCCGCGACCTGCCGGTGCGGTTCCGCGCCAGCTACTTCCCGTTCACCGAGCCTTCGATGGAAGTGGATATCGGCTGGAGCCGGAAGACCGGCGAACTCGGCAAGGGCAGCGATTGGCTGGAGATTTTGGGCTCCGGCATGGTCCACCCGAAGGTGCTGGCCAATTGCGGCATCGACCCGCGGGAGTGGCAGGGCTTCGCCTTCGGCATGGGGATCGAGCGGATCACCATGCTGAAGCACGGCATGCCCGACCTGCGGCCGTTCTACGAGAGCGACCTGCGCTGGCTGCGCCACTGGGCCAGCGACCCCTTGAGCCCGCCCAGCCTGGCGGAGGGTGTGTGAGATGAAGTTCCCGCTTTCCTGGTTGAAGACGCATCTCGAGACCGAGGCGTCACTCGAAGAAATCCTGGCCTGCCTGAACACCATCGGCCTTGAGGTCGAGGGCGTGGAGGACAAGGCCCGCGCGCTGGCCAGCTTCCGTATCGCCCGCGTGGTGGAGGCGACGCAGCACCCCAATGCCGACCGGCTGCGCGCGCTGACGGTGGATGCCGGCGACGGCAAGCTGCTCTCCGTGGTGTGCGGCGCGCCGAATGCCCGCACCGGCCTTGTGGGCGTGCTGGCCATGCCCGGCGACACCATCCCCGCCACCGGCACGGTGCTGAAGGTGGGCGAAATCCGCGGCGTGAAGAGCGAGGGCATGATGTGCTCGGCCCGCGAACTCGGCCTGGGCGAGGACCACTCCGGCATCATCGACCTGCCGGCGGATGCGCCGATCGGCGCCAGCTACGCCGCCTGGGCCGGCATGGACGACCCGGTCATCGAGATCAGCGTGACGCCGAACCGGGGCGACGCGCTTTCCGTGCATGGCGTGGCGCGCGACCTGGCCGCCGCCGGGCTGGGCCGGTTGAAGCCGCTGGTGTCGCCCAGCATTGCCCCCGCCTATCCCAGCCCGCTGACCTGGCGCATTGAGGACCCGCGCGCCTGTCATTACGTGCTGGGCCGCGCTGTGCGCGGGGTGACGAACGGCCCCTCGCCTAAGTGGCTGCAGGACTGGCTCTCCGCCATCGGCCAGCGCCCGATCAGCGCGCTGGTGGACGTGACCAACCTGTTCACCTACGGCCTCGGCCGGCCGCTGCACGTGTTCGACGTTGCCAAGGTGAAGGGCGGCACGCTGACCATGCGCATGGCGCAGGACGGTGAGAGCCTGCTGGCGCTGAACGGCAAGACCTACGCGCTGACGCCGGAGGACGGCATCATCGCCGATGAGAGCGGCCCGGAAGCGCTGGGCGGCATCATTGGCGGCGAGCCGACCGGCTGCGACGAGGGCACCACCGAGTGCTTCATCGAATGCGCCATCTTCGACCCGGTCCGCATCGCCCTCTCCGGGCGCCGGCATGATGTCCGCACCGATGCCCGCGCCCGCTTCGAGCGCGGCGTGGACCAGGCGTTGCCGGCACTGGCGCTGGAGCTGGCGACGCAGACCATCCTGCAGCTCTGCGGCGGCGAGGCCAGCACGGTTGCCGAGGCCGGCACCCCGCCGGCCTGGCAGCGCAACGCGACCCTGCGGTTCGAGCGCCTGGCCAGCTATGGCGGCGACGCCGCGGTGCTGCCGGCGGAAGCGGTGGGCATCCTGGAACGCCTCGGCTTCACGGTGGTGTCGCAGGATGCGGCGCAGGTGACCGTCGCGGTGCCCAGTTGGCGCAACGACATCATCGCGGCGGGCGAGTTGACCCAGGCGCCGGAGCTACCCGCCGACCGTGCCGCCAAGGCCGCCGAGGGCTGCGCCGCGATCGAGCCGGAATGCGACCTGATCGAGGAAGTGCTGCGCATCCGCGGGCTGAACACCATCCCGCCGGTCTCGCTGCCGGTGGCCTCCGCGGTGCCGCCGGCGGCGCTGACGCCGCGCCAGTCCCGCGCCGTGCTGGCCCGCCGCACGCTGGCGGCGCGCGGCATGCTGGACTGCGTCAGCTACGGCTTCATGGAAGGCAGGACCGCCGCGCTGTTCGGCGAAACGCCGGAGAGCCTGCGGGTGGAAAACCCCATCGCCGCCGACCTGGACCAGATGCGGCCGACCCCCGTTGCCAGCCTGCTGCTGGCCGCCAGCCGCAACGCCGCGCGCGGCTACCCGGATGTGGCGCTGAGCGAGCTCGGTGCCGCCTATCGCCCCGGCATGCAGTTGCAGGTGGCCGCCGGCGTGCGCGTCGGCCACACCCCGCGCCATTGGGCCGAGGCCAGCCGCGCGGTGGATGCCATGGACGCCAAGGGCGACGTGCTGGCGGTGCTGGCGGCGCTGGGCGTGCCGATGGCCGGCGTGCAGGTCACCACCGATGCGCCGGGCTTCTACCACCCCGGCCGCGCCGGCGTGGTGCGGCAGGGGCCGAAGACCGTGCTGGCCACCTTCGGCGAGATCCACCCCAAGGTGCGGGCGGCGCTGGACATCGCCGGCCCGGCGGTGGGGTTCGAGGTGTTCCTGGACGCCATTCCGGACCCCAAGCGCCGCAAGCGGGGCGCGCCGGACCTGCCGGCCTTCCAGCCGGTACGGCGCGACTTCGCCTTCCTGGTGGACGCCACGGTGCCGGCGGAAACGCTGCGCCGCGCGGCCCTGGGCGCCGACCGCACGCTGATCACGGAGGCCGCGATCTTCGACCGCTATGCCGGCGACAAGCTGCCGGAGGGCAAGGTTTCCCTGGCCGTGCAGGTCACGCTGCAACCGCGCGACGCCACCCTGACCGATGCCGCGATCGAGGCGGTGGCGGAGAAGGTGGTGGCCGCCGTCACCAAGGCCAGCGGGGCTGTCCTGCGCGCCTGAACCGGTTGGGCGCCACGCCAAGCTTGGACTTGGCGCCCGCCTGCCTTATCTGAGGCCCCAAAGGTCCGGTCCCCTTCGGCCGGCCATCGGATTCCCATGACCGACACGCCGCTGCACCTGATCCGCAACTTCTCCATCATCGCGCATATCGACCACGGCAAGTCCACGCTGGCCGACCGGTTGATCCAGACCACCGGCACGGTGGCGGCGCGCGACATGAAGGAACAGCTGCTCGACAACATGGAGATCGAGCGCGAGCGCGGCATCACCATCAAGGCGCAGACCGTGCGCATCGACTACCCGGCCAAGGACGGCAACACCTACGTCCTCAACCTGATGGACACGCCCGGCCATGTCGACTTCGCCTATGAGGTGAGCCGCTCGCTCGCCGCCTGCGAGGGCAGCCTGCTGGTGGTGGACGCGTCGCAGGGCGTGGAAGCGCAGACCCTGGCCAACGTGTACCAGGCCATCGACGCCAAGCACGAGATCGTGCCGGTGCTGAACAAGATCGACCTGCCCGCCGCCGAGCCCGACCGGGTGAAGCAGCAGATCGAGGACGTGATCGGCATCGACGCCTCGGACTCCGTGATGATCTCGGCCAAGACCGGGCTGAACATCGAGGGCGTGCTGGAAGCCATCGTCACCCGCCTGCCACCGCCGACCGGCGATGCCAGCAAGACCCTGACCGCGTTGCTGGTGGACAGCTGGTACGACGCCTATCTGGGCGTGGTCGTGCTGGTGCGGGTGCGCGACGGCCACCTGAAGAAGGGCATGAAGGTCCGCATGATGTCCAACGGCGCCACCCATACGGTGGAGCAGGTGGGCGTGTTCCGGCCGAAGATGGTGCAGGTGGAGGCCCTTGGGCCGGGCGAGATGGGCTACATCACCGCCGCCATCAAGACCGTTGCCGACACCAATGTGGGCGACACCGTCACCGACGACCGCAACCCCGCCACCGTGGCGCTGCCCGGCTTCAAGCCCAGCATCCCCGTGGTCTGGTGCGGGCTGTACCCGGTGGATGCCGACGACTTCGAGAAGCTGCGCGAGAGCCTCGGCAAGCTGCGGCTGAACGACAGCAGCTTCCACTTCGAGGCCGAGCACAGCGCCGCGCTGGGCATGGGCTATCGCTGCGGCTTCCTCGGCCTGCTGCACCTGGAGATCGTGCAGGAGCGCCTGAGCCGCGAGTTCGACCTTGACCTGATCGCGACCGCGCCTTCGGTGGTCTACAAGATCCGCCGCACCAACGGCACGCTGGAGGAGTTGCACAACCCCGCCGACATGCCCGACCCCAGCCTGATCGACGAGATCGAGGAGCCCTGGATCAAGGCCACCATCATGGTGCCGGACGAATACCTGGGCAGCATCCTGACGCTGTGCAGCGAACGCCGCGGCCAGCAGGTGGAGCTGACCTATGTCGGCACCCGCGCCATGGCGGTGTACCGGCTGCCGCTGAACGAGGTGGTGTTCGACTTCTACGACCGGCTGAAGAGCGTCTCCCGCGGCTATGCCAGCTTCGACTATGCGCTGGACGGCTACGAGGCCGGCGACCTGGTCAAGATCGGCATCCTGGTGAATGCCGAGCCGGTGGATGCGCTCAGCTTCATGGCGCATCGCAGCCAGGCCGACCGGCGCGGGCGGTCGATCTGCGAGAAGCTGAAGGAGCTGATCCCCCGCCAGCTGTTCAAGATCCCGATCCAGGCGGCCATTGGCGGCCGTGTGATCGCGCGCGAGACGATCTCCGCCATGTCCAAGGACGTTACCGCCAAGTGCTATGGCGGCGACATCAGCCGCAAGCGCAAGCTGTTGGACAAGCAGAAGGAAGGCAAGAAGCGCATGCGCCAGTTCGGCAAGGTGGAGATCCCGCAGTCCGCGTTCATCGCGGCGCTGAAGATGGACGCTTGATCAGCCGCAAGGCGGCAATATTTAAGACCAGTTAACGGGACCGGAAACCGGCCTCGTCGCCCCGGGAGGATACCCATGCTCCGCCTTGCCCGCCGCCTGCTGCTGGCGCTTGCCGCCGGCACTGCCCTGTCCGCCGTGCCCGCCGAGGCGCAGCAGAGCTTTCCCAACCGCACGCTGACCGTGATCGTGCCCTTCGCCGCCGGCGGGCCGACCGACACGGTCAGCCGCCTGGTGGCGGAAGCCATGGGCCGCGACCTGGGCCAGACCATGGTGGTGGAGAATGTCGGCGGCGCCGGCGGCACGCTGGGCGCCCAGCGCGTGGCCAACGCCCGGCCGGACGGCCATACCGTGCTGCTGCACCACATCGGCATGGCCACCACGCCGACGCTGTATCGCCGCCTGGCCTACGACCCCGTCGGCGGGTTCGAGCCGGTTGGCCTGGTGACCGAAGTGCCGATGACGCTGGTGGCGCGCAGCAACTTCCCGGCGACCACGCTGCAGGAAGCCGTCGCGATCATCCGCCGCGACCAGGACAAGCTGAACTACGCCAATGCCGGCATCGGCGCCGCCAGCCACCTGTGCGGCCTGCTGCTGATGAAGGCGGTGGACGCGCCGATGACCACCGTGCCGTTCCGCGGCACCGGCCCGGCCATGCAGGAGCTGCTGGCCGGCCGCATCGACCTGATGTGCGACCAGACCACCAACACCACCGAGCAGATCCTGGGCCATCAGGTGCGCGCCTTCGCGGTGACCACGCAGGCCCGCATCAACGCCCTGCCCAACGTGCCGACCAGCGCCGAAGGCGGGCTGCCGGCCTTCGAGGTCTCGGTCTGGCACGGCATGTACGCGCCCAAGGGCACCTCGGCCGAGATCGTCAACCGGCTCTCCCACGCGCTGCAGGTGGCGCTGCGCGACCCGCGCCTGGTGGCGCGCTTCCGCGAACTGGGCACCGAGCCGGTGGCGCAGGACCGCGCCACCCCGGCGGCGCACCGCGCCTTCTGGATGGCGGATATCGCCAAGTGGCGGCCGATCATCCAGGCGGCCGGCCAGTACGCCGACTGACCCGAAGCCGGCGCGCCAGGGGCCGCGAGGCCCCTGGGCGCCGTGCCCTATTCCGCGCTGACGCCCACGGCCGCGCGCAGCGCCGCCAGGGCGTCCGGCACGCCCAGCCAGCCCATGGCAGCGTGCCAGGCCTCGGCCGCGGCGATGATGGTTTCCGTCCCCGGCAGCATGTCCAGCCCATAGGCGGCATCGACGATCTGTGCCGACCGGCCCATGGCCAGCACCAGCGTCGCCAGCACCAGCCCCAGCGCCACGCCGCGCAGCGGATGCGTGACGCTGTGGCGCGAGAAGTCATCCGCCACCGGCAGCGGCACGGCACCGGGCAGCCACGGCTGGTGGCGGCGGCCGGGGTCATGGGCGGCTGGGTCGTGCTCCGGCATGGCTCGCCAACGCGCGGCGGTGCGGCCAGTGGCGGACCCGGTGGCGGAACCGGGGGCGGGCAGCGGCGGGATGAGCAGGTCGTGCGGCATGGTCAGAACTGGAAGTAGATGAACGGGGCCACGCCGACCGGCCCCAGGGTCAGGATCAGCAGCAGCGCCAGGCCGAAGGCCAGGCCATAGGCCGGCGCCGGCACGCGGCGCAGCGCCTGCTCCAGCCGCTCGGTCCAGTCGCCGGGCACCAGGTGCAGCGCCAGCGCCGCCGCCACCAGCGCCGCCAGCTTCAGCGTCACCGTCATCGCCTCGCCCCCCGTGGCCATGGCCGCCAGCAGCCCGCCGGCGGTCGCCAGGTCCGGCGCGCGGAACAGCACCCAACCCAGGCAGACCACGTGGAAGGTCAGCGCCACGCCCAGCCAGTGCCGCCAGCCTGGCTTCGCGCCGCGCCAGCCCAGCCAACGTTCCAGCACCAGCCCGCCGCCATGCAGCGCGCCCCAGGCAATGAAGCGCCAGGCCGCGCCATGCCACAGCCCGCCCAGCACCATGGTCAGCATCAGGTTGCGCCGGGTCAGCCATTCCCCGCCACGCGAGCCGCCCAACGGGATGAACAGGTAGTCGCGCAGCCAGGAACTGAGAGAAATGTGCCAGCGGCGCCAGAACTCGGACAGGCTGGCGGCGCGGTAGGGTTGGTCGAAATTACGCGGGAAGTGGTAGCCCAGCAGCGCGGCCACGCCGATCGCCATGTCCGAATAGGCGCTGAAGTCGCAGTAGATCTGCGCGGCATAGCCGTAGAAGGCGGCCCAGGCGTCCAGCGCGCCGGCGCCCGCGGCATCGCGATAGACCGGGTCCACCAGCTCCACCGCCAGGGTGTTGGCCAGCAGCAGCTTCTTCGCCAGCCCGCCCGCGATCAGCAACCCCGCCATGACGAAGGGAATGCGCGACCAGTCCGGGCGCTGCGCCACCTGCGGCAGGAAATGCGCCGCGCGCACGATGGGCCCGGCCGCGAGGTGCGGGAAGAAGCAGACATAGACCAGCACGTTCAGCGGGCTGCGCTCGGCCTCTGCGTCACCGCGATGCACATCCAGGATGTAGCTGAGCGCCTGGAACACGAAGAAGGAGACGCCGACCGGCAGCACCACGCCCAGCAGCGCCGGCGGCTCCGTCTCCAGCCAGGCGAAGGCGCCGCCGGCCTCGGCGATGAAGAAGTCGGCGTACTTGAAATAGGCCAGCACGCAGAGCGGCCCGGCGATGGCGCCTGGCAGCAGGCGGCGATGCTCGGTGCGCGGCAGCGCGCCCAGCACCAGGCCCATCCACCAGGCCCATAGCGCCAGGGCCAGCAGCAGCAGGCAGAAGCGGATGTCCCAGGCGGCGTAGAACACCATGCTGGCGCCCAGCAGCATGGCGCGGTCCGCCGCCGGCGCCAGCCGGAAGGCGTGGCGCACCAGCAGCCAATGCGCCGCGAAGACCACCAGGAAGAACAGCGCGAAGGCGCCGGTGGGGAACAGCATGCGGCGTGCGGCCCGGTGGTCCGTGGTGGCGGGACTGATTCACGCCGTGCGACGACATCGTCCCGGCGATCAGGCCCTAGGTCTGGGTATTCGCCAGCGTAGCAGGGCGGATCAGGTGCTGGAACAACCTCTCGGCGCTGAGGCGATAGCCGTCGGCGGTCAGGTGGACATGGTCGTCCTGCACCAGCCGGGGGCTGGCATGGGTCAGCGCGTCCAGCGCGCAGGCGCTGCCGCCGGTTACCTCCGACCAGTCCCAGTAGCCCAGGCTTTCCGTGCGGGCGACGCGGCGCTGCGCCGCCTTCACCGCGGCCAGGCCGGGCAGCGGCTGCCAGCCGCGGCAGGCGCCGCCACCGCCGCGCAGCCGGCGGGCGGAATCTGGGGCGCCCAGCAGCATGATCCCGCTGCGCGGCGCCAGGCGCTTCAGCGCCCGCACCCGCTCGGTCAGCATGGCTGCGTAGCTGGCCTCGGTCTGCTGCGGGTCCACCGCCTCGTTGGTGCCATAGGCCAGGATGATCAGCGCCGGCGGGCGGGTGGCCAGGTCGCCGGCCAGGATGTCCTGGTCCATGTTGCCCAGCATATCCAGCGTGGCGCCGTTGATGCCGTGGCCCTCCACCAGCACCCCGGCGCCGCGGCGTTCCACGCCCCAGCCCAGCAGGTCCACCGGGCCGTCGCCGACCAGTTCCACCACCACCTCGCGGTAGCGATGCGGCAGTTCCATCGGGATCGGCGCGCGGCGGCGCAGCGCCCCGGCGGCGCGCAGCTGCGGCCCGGTCTCGCCATCCAGCGCCAGGCGGAAGCTGCCGCCCTCGGGCTGCACCAGCACGTCCAGCGTGAAGCGGTCGAAGCCCTCCGGCTCCGTACTACGCAGCACCAGGCGGCTGCCGGCGCCCTGGCCGCGCAGCCGCCAACCGGCGACGCCGAACGGCCCCGGCGTGGAGGCGCGCAGCGCCGAGGCGGCCTGCCATTGCCCCTGCTGTTCCACCTGCACCTGCGGCGGCCTGGTGTAGCTGGGCGCGGCACCACCCGGCGACATCCGGCCCGGGCCGACGGCGCCGTAGCGCGCCTGGAACAGCGCCCGCAGCCGGCTGCTGAAGAAGTGCGCGGCGGTGTGGCTGTCGCCGAACTGCACCACCAGCACCGGCTGCTGCGCGCGGCCTTGCGCCAGCTGCGCCAGCGCCTGGGCCAGCGGCGCCAGCGGCTCGTTGGGGGAAGCGGTCCAGGGCAGCGTTTCCGCCGCCGGCATCACGCTCCAGTCCGGCCGCCAGGCGGCCAGTTCCGTCACCGAGCGGAAGCTGCCGGCCACCGGGGCGGCCTGGCGGCCACCGCCGGTATCGCACGCGCTCAACGCCAGGCCGAGGCCCAACTGGGAAAGCACATCGCGCCGGCTTCGTACCGTGGCGATGGATTTCATATTGCCTCCAATGCCCGAGTCTCTAACCTTTGATGAAGCGTTGTCGTATAGCGAGAGACCACGCCGATTCGCCCATGACAAACACCTTAGCCCGCCGCATCGTGCTGGGAAGCTTCCTGGCCGCCCCTGCCTTGATTCGTCCCGCTGCCGCGCAGCAGGGCGATGGCACCGCAGCCGCGCCCGGCGCCGTCACCCTGCTGTACTGCGGGGATTCGCTGGCCCAGGGGCTGTACCTGTTCACCCAGCCGCAACTGCGCCGCCGCCCCGCGCTGCGCGTGGTCAACGGTACCCGCCACGGCACCGGGCTGACACGGTCGGACGAATGGGACTGGGTGCAGGTGGCGCGCGACAACGTGGCGCGCAACCAGCCCAACCTGATGCTGGCCTGGATCGGCGCCAACGACTTCCGCCCGCTGGTCGACCGTGGCGCCCGCGCCCGCTACCAGTTCGGCACGCCCGCCTTCGCGGAAGCCTATGGCGCCAAGGTATCGCTGATGACGCGCGACGCGCGCGAACGTGGCGTGACGGTGGCCTGGATCGGCCTGCCCAACATGCGCGACAGCGCCTTTGCCGGCGCCGCGCGCAAGCTGAACGAGATCCAGGAAGCCGCGGCACGCAATGCCGGCGCGCTGTGGGTGCCCAGCTGGGACGCCACCAGCGACAACACCGGCCATTTCCGCCCCAGCCTGCCGGGGCCGGGCCAGACGGAACGGCGCTTCCGCGCCGATGACGGGGTGCATTTCTCCGATATCGGCTACCGCACCATCGCCCGGCTGGCCTTCGCCAGCATCGCCGAACAACTGCCCGCCTTCACCCAGTCGCTGACCGAGGCGGCCGAGGCACTCTCGGTCTGACGCCGGGCGCAGGGGCTGGCCGTGCGCCAGGCCTGCAGTATGCCGGGGCCAGGCAACGCGCGCAGTGCCGCCCCTGCATGCACCACGGCGTTGCGCGAGACGGTGACGCAGCACGACGCCGGTGCGTCAGACCGCCACCCGCCCGGCTTCCCGCTCAGCGGGCCAGGGCGGCGCGCAGGGCGGGTTTATCCAGCATGCGGTCAACGCTGGAATCCAGCATGGCCTGCGCCATCTGCCGCAACTCATCGGTGCTGGCGAGGATGCCGGAGGCGAACAACTGCACCTCGGACCGCTGGTCCACCAGGGTATCGCGGTAGACTTCCTGCCCGCTGCGCTGGTCCAGCACCACCAGGTCCAGGTCGATGCGAACGCTGCGGCGCACCAGCTGGTCGGCATCGAATTTACGGATGGTGAGCGCGACGCGATAGGGCAGCGTTGGGCCATCGGCCAGCAGGCCACGGGCCCGCAGCCCTTCGGCGAAGACGCTGGCAACCTCGTCCTTCACCGGGCGCACGGTGTCCAGGTACTTCAGCGGATTGCCGTAGCCGCCCATGATGGTGCCCAGGCGATTGGCCGTTTCGCGCCGCTGGTCCACGGCGGAGACGCTGGCAACGACAGGCGCGGCCGCCGGGGTGATGGTGGCAGGCGCGGAATAGCGCAGCGACGCATCGGTGCTGACGCAGGCACCCAACCCGAGGGCGAGCGCCAGGACGACCAGGCGTGGGAGCATGCGCGACATGGGGAAATCTCCGGAACGGGTGGTGGTGCAGCAGGGCCGCCGCGGCACGGGCATCACCCATGCGCCACTCACTTCTATCAGCCGGAAACTGTTCCGCAATCGGGCCACTCGCCCAGGGAGCGGATGCTAGACCGCCGCCCTTCTGGCATAGGCCAACGCCAGCTGGGTGCCGAGCGCCGGCACCAGCATGCAGAAGGCGGTGGCCAGGCCGCTGCCATCCTCCAGGCTGCCGGCAATCACCGTCATGACGGCGCCGGCGGCCATCTGCGTGGAGCCGACCAGGCCGGAGGCGGTGCCGGCCAGCGTCGGGCGGACACTCACCGCCGCGGCGATGGCGTTGGGCTGGGTGATGCCGTTGCCATAGGCCACCAGCACCATCGGCAGGAAGAACAGCACGATGTTGGCCGGCAGCAGCAACGGGAACAGCACCGCCAGCACCGCGCCGCCGGTGCCGATGCCCACGCCCCAGTGCAGCAGCCGCATGGTGCCGCGCCGCGCCGCCAGCCGGGCCGTGGTAAAGGCGCCGGCGCTCCAGGCGACAGAGATGAACATCAGCGCCATGGCGAAGGTGGTGGCAGCGTGGCCGAGGCCCTCCACCACCACCAGCGGCGCCCCGGCGGCGAAGGCGAAGAAGATCGAGGTGGTGCAGGCGGTGATGGCGCAATAGCCGCGGAAGGCCGGAACCCGCAGCAAGGCCAGGTGGGCGCGGATGAAGCCCTCCAGCCCCGGCATGTCCACGCGCTGCGCCAGGGTTTCCGGCAGGCGCCAATGCACCGCCAGCAGCAACGGCAGGCCGAAGGCGAAACAGGCGGCCATGGTGGCGCGCCAGCCGAACCATTCCTCCAGCAGGCTGCCCAGCAGCGGCGCCACCATGGGCGCCACCGACATGGCGGTGGAGACGATGCCCATGACGCTGGCGGATTGTTCGCGCGACCAGGCGTCGCGGATCATGGCGCGGCCCAGCACCAGGCCAGCGCAGCCGCCCAGCGCCTGCATCACCCGCGCCACCACCAGCACCCAGGCCCAGGGTGCCACCACCGCCAGCAGGCTGCCGACCAGGTAGAACACCAACCCTAGCGAGAGCAGCGGCTTGCGGCCGAAGCGGTCCGACAGCGGGCCATACAGCAACTGCCCGAAGGCAACGCCGATGAGGTAGATGGACAGCGTCAGCTGCGCCGTGGCGTAGGAAACCGCCAGCGCGGTGGCCAGCGCCGGCAGGCAGGGCATCAATATCTGCATGGTGAAGGGGCCAAGCCCCGTCATCGCCACCAGCAGGAAGAGAGGGGGCTTGGTCACCGGCATCGGCCGGCTACCAGCGCAGCCCCCGCACGGCGGCGCGCGGGCTCACACCCTCATGCTTCGCCTCGGCCGCCAGCTTCGCCGGGTCCGGGTTCGGGCCATGCGCGGCTTCCGCCAGGCCGGTCAGCGCCCACAGCGCATCCATCCCCGCCGCCTGGGCACCCGCCAGGTCGGTATGCGGCGTATCGCCGATGGCCAGCACGCGGCGGCGGTCGGTCAGGCCCAGCAGGTCCATCACCGGCTCGTAGATCGTGGGATCGGGCTTGCCGACCTCGAAGATGTCGTCGTGCAGCGGCTTGTAGATATCCGCCAGGGCGCCGGCGCAGATCAGCTTGTCGCCGCCGACCATCACGGCGCGGTCCGGGTTGACGCAGACCATCGGCAGCTTGTGCTTCGCGCATTCCAGCAGCGCCGGCAGGTAGCGGTCCACGCTGTGGGAGCCGCGGTCGGGGTCGGGGCCGGTGTTGAGCAGGAAGTCGGCCTCGGCCGGGGTCGCCACCAGCTCGGCCACGCCATCCTCGGCCACCGAGAGGTCGCGCTCCGGCCCGATGTGGAAGGCGCGACGACCGAGCTTGGCGAACCAGGGGTGGCTGCGGGCGTGCAGCATCATCCAGGTGGCTTCGCCGGAGGACATGATGCCGTCGTACAGGCCGCGATCCAGCCCCATGCGGTCCAGCATGCCCTGGATGAACCAGGCACGCCGCGGCGCATTGGTCAGGAAGACGATGCGCTTGCCGCGCGCCTTCAGCCGGGCCAGCGCGTCCGGCACCGGCGCGTAGGGGCGCTTGCCGTCATGCACCACGCCCCACAGGTCCAGCACGTAGCCGTCGTAGTCATCCGCCAGGCCGGCGATGCCATCCAGAATGTCCATGCTTCGGCTCCTCAGGCGTCCACGCCGACGGCATCGGCCACGGTCTTGTACCCGCCGCGATGCAACAACGCAGCCAGGTCGCGCTTGATGCGCGGGATCAGCGCCGGGCCGGCATAGGCGAAGGCGCTGTACAGTTGCACCAGGCTGGCGCCGGCCTTGATCTTCGCCAGCGCCTCGGCGCCCGTGGAGATGCCGCCGACGCCGATCAGCGTCAGCCGGCCATCCGCCAGCCGATACACCCGGCGCAGCATCTCGGTGGAACGCTGGAACAATGGGGCGCCGGACAGGCCGCCGGACTCGCCACGCTTGGCGCTGCGCAGCGTGCCCGGCCGGGCGATGGTGGTGTTGGAGACGATCAGCCCGGCGACGCCATGGGCGATGCAGGCCTCCACCACCGCCGGCAGCGCGGCGTCGGCCAGGTCGGGCGCGATCTTCACGAGTATCTGCGGCGCCTTGGCCACGGCGGCGCGGGCCGGCTGCATGGCCTGGAGGATCGACGCCAACCGGCCCTCGGCCTGCAGGTCCCGCAGCCCCGGCGTGTTGGGGGAGGAGACGTTGACCACCACGTAGTCCACCAGCGGCGCCAGCGCGGTGTAGAGGGCGGGGTAGTCGCGCTCAGGGTCCGCGCCTTCCTTGTTCACGCCGATATTGGCGCCGATCGGTGCCGGCAACGGCCGGGCCAGGGCGGCCAGCCGCGCCTGGTAGGCGGCCAGCCCGGCATTGTTGAAACCAAGCCGGTTGATGACGGCGCGGTCCTCGGTCAGCCGGAAGATGCGCGGGCGCGGGTTGCCCACCTGCGGGCGCGGCGTGACGGTGCCGGCCTCGACGAAGCCGAAGCCGAGCTGGATCAGCGGGCGCACCGCGACCGCGTTCTTGTCGAAGCCGGCGGCCAGGCCGAGGGGGTTGGCGAAGCGGAGGCCGAAGGCGCTGGTGCCCAGAATCGGGTCGTCCTTCCCGCGGCCGCGCCCGCCCAGCCCCGCCGCCAGGGCGCGAAGGGCCAGGGTGTGCGCGTCCTCGGGGTCAAGGCGGCGCATGAAGGGCATCAGGGCGGAGGCGAGACCGGGGATCATGGCGGCGGTCAATGCCCCAGCCGGCGCCGGTTGGGAAGCCGCCGCGCCCGCAATTGCCCCCGTGGCATTGACTTGCCCGGCCCAAGCAGGCACCGCAGCCGGCGAAATCGAAGGAATGCCGCGTGAAGGGACCAGCCATGCTGCTGGCCGGCACGGTCAGCTTCAGCCTGCTGGATGCCACCACCAAGCTGGTTTCGGCGCATTACGCGCTGTCCCAGGTCATCGGCATCCGCTGGCTGGTGGTGCTGCTGCTGTTCGGCCTGCTGCGGGTGGTGGTGCCGTGCGTGGGCGGGCCGCTGCGGACCGCCATGCCGGGGCTGCACCTGCTGCGCTCGGCGGTCATGGTGGTCTCGGCCGCCGGGTTCTTCATGGGCTTCCGCCGGGTGCCGCTGGCCGAGGGGTACCTGGTGTTCTTCACCGCGCCCTTCATGGTCCTGGCGCTGTCACCGCTGCTGCTGAAGGAGAAGGTGCCGGCGGCGGCCTGGTTCTGGTCCGCGGTCGGCTTCGCCGGCGTGCTCGTCTCGGTGGCGCAGAAGCTGGGGGATGGCGGCTCCGTCACCGGCTACCTGTTCATCCTGCTGGGCACCACCTGCTTCGCCATCACCCAGGTGCTGAACCGGCAGTTGCGCGGCGAGGCCGGCTGGGCGCGGCTGCTGATCTGGGGGGCGCTGTTCGGGCTGCTGGCCTATGGCCCGCCGGCCGTCGTGCAATGGGTGACGCCGCCACTGAATGAGGGCGCGCTGCTGGCCCTGGCCGGCATCTTCGCCGCCGCCGGGGTGGTGCTTTCCGCCACCGCCTACCAGGTGGCGGACCCGGCGCGGCTCGGCCCCTATGGCTTCGCCGCGCTGCCCATCTCGGTGCTGCTGGACTGGGCGCTGTGGGGCACGGCGCCGACGCTGGCCACGCTGGCCGGCGGCTGCATCGTGGTCTTCGCCTGCATCATGAGCGAGCGGGCGCGGCGGCGGGCGGTTCAGGGAATGGCGGGCGGGAAGACATGCGCGCCATCCGCGCCCAGCGGCAACGGCGTGGCGGACCGCACCGCCGAGAGCGGCAACGGGCCGTAGAGATGCGGGAACAGCCCGGGGCGGGAGCCTCCGGCCGCGGGTTCCCAGCGCAGCGCCTCGCCACAGGCGGCGGCGTCCACCGCCACCAGCAGCAAATCGCGCTCCCCGGCGCGATGCTTGGCGGCGCTGGCGCGCAATTGGGCTGCGGCGGAGAAGTGCAGGAAACCGTCGCGGCGGTCATCGGCGCTGCCGGTGTAGGCACCGGCGGCTTCGGCGGCCCGCCAGTCGGCGGCGCGGACCATGGTGTAGATCAGGGCGTCCATGACGGCGTTGGTTAGCCGCCGAGGCGGTAGAATACCAGCCCGCCGATCTCGGCCAGCGCCTCCTGCCCCAGCGCCCAGGCAGGCAGCTCCTCGGCGGCGTGCAGATGGGTGGCGCCGCCGGTCGGGTCGGCCAGGGTGCCGGCGGCGGCGCGGGCGGCGATGCGCCGGCACACCGCCAGCGCGGCATCCCCGACAGGCAACCGGCGCAGGACGGCGTGGCGGGCATGGCGCGGGTTCCAGCACGGAAACTGGAACGGTGCGCGGCAGACCGGGCCGAGCAGCAGCGGCCACAGCGCGGCCTGGCCGGGTTCCGGCTGCCACGGCGTCCGATGCGCGGAGGCGGCATCGCCGGAGCGGTACATCGGCCGCCCCCACCTGATGCCGGGGGCGAAGCGCAGCCGGGCCTGGTCATCCGCCAGCGCGGCGCGGGCGCGGTTGACCACCAGCGCCGCCAGGGCCTCCAGCGCGCGCACCGGGCGGGTGCCGGCCTCGGCATAGAGGGTCAGGGCCAGGATCTCGGTGGCATGGCCGGTGGCGGCCTGCATGCGGGCGGAGGCCATCAGCCGGCCTCCCCGCCGCGGCGCGGGTGGCGTGCCACCTCGTCCAGCTTCTCCTCGATCCGCAGCAGCGCCTGCGACAGCCGGCGGTCCACGTCGCGGATCAGCGACAGCGGCACATAGGTGCGCGCCACCTCCAGCTTGAAGTCGGCCAGGTCCTCCCGCGTGCGGTGCACCGCTTCGGAATCGCGCTGGTCGCCATGGCTGATGCGCTGCTCGATATCCTTGCGCAGGCCGTTGATCATGTAGAACAGCGCGCCGACGATGGGCGCCTCGACGGCGGTGATCCACCAGGCCAGGTCCATGTTGCTCATGCCGACCACGCGGCCTCCTTGCAGGATGTGGGGGGAACAACCACCCTTCAGCAGCCGAGGGATGCTGGCGGGATGGTCTGGGACGAGCCCTATCTGGAAACCTGCTGCCGGGCGGCGCTGCACCGGCTGCTGCTGGCCGGCGCCATCGGCCGCCCGGACGGGCTGAAGGACGGCGCGTGCCTGCACCGCCTGGCCGGCATGGGCCTGGTGGCGCAGCGCGACGACGGGCGGTTCGGTGCCACGCCGCAGGGCGTGACGCGTCACGGCAGCGAGGTGCTTGGTCGAGCGGCTGACACGCGCCGCCGGTAGACGACGAGACACTGTCCGAGCGGCCGATTCACGCTGCCGGTGAGACCACCGGCGACGACCGGACGCTAGCCGCCGCGCCAATTGGCCAGCCGCTGGCCCGGGGGCAGTACCGGCAGGCGCACCGGCTCGGCCAGCATGGCGCCGGCCAGCGCGTCCAGCGCGTCGTCCTTCACCCCCGTCGCATCCGGCCGCCAGGCGGCCATCTCGGCGGGGAAGCGGGTGCGGAACACGCTTTCATGCGCATGCAGCCGGCGCGCCGCCAGCGCCGGGTCCAGCGCCGCCAATATGCGTTCCGCCTTGGACCGATGGCTGGCGTGCTCCACCACGGTGCAGGCGGCATTGGCGCGGGACAGCGCCTGGCGCAGCAGCGCCGGCAGGAACTTGCCGATGCCATTCGTCTCCACCCGGATCACCGGCAGCAGCAGGTCGCGGGCGATGCGCGCGACCGCCTCGCATTGCTGCGTCGCCGGGTCGGTGGCGCTGTTCGGGTCGTGCGTCAGCCAGGCCAGGCGATGCAGGTAGTGGTTGCCCTCGCCATCGGTGAAGGTCACCGCCAGCACCGAATCATCGCCGGCGCCGGGCTTGCCATAGGCCGGGTCCCAGAAGCCGCCACCGGAGAGCAGCCGCCGCCCGAGCAAGGAAAGCTGCGCGCGACCACCGGCTTCGCGATAGTCCGGCTCCTCGGCGTAGCGAACCATGGCGCGCGGGTCCAAGCGCGCGGCCTCGTCGCTGACGGGTTGCAGCAGCATCTGCCGGGTGAAGTGGCGCGGCCCGGTGCGCGTCCGCAGCGCCTCGATCCCGCTGCGCGGAAAACGCTCCGGCCAGGCGCTGCGGCCCAGCGCATCCATCACCGGCACCGCCAGGCGGCGATAGCCGGTGAGGAAGCCGCTGGTGTCGTACAGCGTCTCCGCGGTGTGCGGCGTACCGACGAACAGGATGGAGCCGCCGGGCACCAGCACGAACTCGCATTCGGTCAGACGCTCGCGCAGCTCCTCGCGCTTGCCCGGCGTGTCGCAATTGCCGGCCACCTCGACATCATCGCAGATGATGAGCTCGGCCCGCGCGCCGGTGATGTTGCCGCCAATGCCCTGCGCCAGCATCGAAGGGTCGCGCAGCACCACGTCGCGCGCCACGGTGAAGCGGTCCATCGCCCAGGCATCGGGCGCATCGGGCCGCAGCGCCTCGCACAGCGGGTGCTTTTCAATGATGCGGCGGACATTGGCGACCATGCGGATGGCCAGCCACTGGTCCGCCGCCAGCACCAATATCCGCGCCTCCGGCCTGGTGTGCAGGCACCAGGCGCAGAACAGCCCCACCAGCGTGGACTTGCCGCTGCCGCGGAACGCCATCAGCAGCAGCCGGTGGTCGTTTGCCCCCTGCCGCGCCTGCAGCCAGCGCGCCATGCGCCGATGCAGGCCAGGAGTGTTCAGGTTCTGCTGGTGGTTCCAGATCCAGAGGAATTCCAGGAAGTCAGCCTTGGCCCCCGACGGGATCATCGCTGTCGTTCTCCTCGTCGCTGTCATCGGCCCCAAGGTTCGCCCGCGCCTCCGCCACCAGCGCCGCCAGGTCCGGCGTGGCCGCGCTGCCGGCACCGACCAGGCCGGCCACCTTCAGCAGGTGCTCGGCATGCGCCAGCACCGCGCGCCCGGCGGCATGCAGGCCGACGACGGATTTCGGGTCTTCCGGGTCGTCGCCGGCCATGCGGTTGAGGTAGCGGTTGTAGCTCTGCAGGATCAGCGCGACCGCCCGCTCGGCATCGAAATCCGGTGCCAGCAGGCGGGGACGGGCCGGCGCCGCCACTAGACCCGCGCCTTCACCACCCGCACGAAGGCGGTGCCCGCGGCCAGGTCCACCGCCGCCGCCGTCGGGTTCCAGATCCTGAGGCCGACACTGGCCGGGGAGCTGGCATTGACCTGCGCCAGGAAGGGCAGCGTGGTGGCGCTGGACCAGGCCGCCTGGGCGAAGTCACCCGGCGCGGCATCGGCCAGCGTCACGCTCTGGTTCAGCGTGCCGCCGGCGGCGATGCTGGCGGGGTCGAAGTCCAGTGTCGCCGTCAGTTCCCGGTTACCCCAGCGCCGGCCGCCGCCGAACAGCAGCGGCGGTGCCTGGTGCGCCGCGGTGTACAGCCGCAGGCTGCGCAGCTGCGCGGTGGAAAGCCCGCCGCGCACGCCGATGACGGCGTAGCGGCAGGCGGCGTTCAGCGTGATGCGCTGCAGCCGGTTCAGCGCCTGGCCGCCGGTCAGGCTGTCCAGGTCGGCATTGCCTTCCCACCAGAAGCTGGGGCTGTCCTGCCACACGGTGTTCATGTTGGAGAACAGCAGCGGCGCGCCGGCACCCAGCACGTTCTCACTGGCGTCGAACTGCATCGCGATCGGCCGCAGCGACACGCCTTCGGCCGCCAGGAAGAACTCGCGGCAGCGCTCGGCATCCACCACGAAGGCGACGGCGCGCGAGGTTGGCAGCGTCAGGCTGTCGCTGTTCAGGCCGATGGAAGTGAGGCCTGGGAAGCAGAAGCCCGTCAGCGTGCTGGGCGTCCCGTCGGGGTTGGAGGACAGCACCGCCATGCCCTCGAACCCCGTGCTGCCCGCCGCCCAGCGGAAGGCGCGGGCGCGGACGTTGGGCGCATCCGCCACCAGGCGCGGCGTGCCGATGGCCGCCGCCGCCTGGTGGCGCGGCACCACCGTGCCGCCGGCGCGCGTGGCGGTACTGGTGTAGTCCACCTCGCAGCCAAGGAAGCCGTAGGTGCCGACATAGGCCACCTCGTACACCGCATCCGAAAAGCCGCCGGTATGCCGCGCCACGAAGGGCGAGCACGCCTCCATGCGGATGCCCAGCGCGGTGACGGCGCGGCCGTTCGCCACCTCCAACAGGAAGGGAATGGCGTTCACCGTGCCGGGCGTGCCCTGGCGCTGCAACTCGAAGGACGGTGCCAGGAAGACATGCGCGTTGTGCAGATCATACGCGCCGCTCGCCGCCGAGAAGCGGATGCCGAAGCGATCCTGCGTGATGTTGGTGCCGGAGGAACAGGCGAAGTGGCCGCCGATATGGCGCAGGCTGTTGTTCCAGCCGCTCGCGGTCAGCGTGCGGATGTCCAGCCCCACCTTGTTGTCGACGATGCGGCCATAGCTGAGGGTGCTGTCCTCGAAGCCGCGCTGGTCGCCCAGCAGCTGCACGCCGATGGTGAAGCGCTCGGCCTGGCGCACCTCGACGATGCTTTCGTCGAGGTTGCGCAGCAGGATGCCGATGTCGCCCTCATTGCCCCAGTCCGCCTGGGTGGCGCGCTGCACGCGCAGGCCCTCGTACAGCTTGGCCGCGTTGCGCGCGCCGCCGCCATCGCCCAGCGTCAGCGCGGCGCGCCCGGCCGGGCCGGCGTACAGGATCAGCCCGCGCATGGTCAGCCCCGCCGCGGCCCCGGGCAGAGAAAGCGCCATGGTGGTGCGGAAGGTGCCCTCGCCGATCACCAGGTGCTTGCCGGAAGCGGCCGCCGCGTTCATCGCCGCCTGCAGCGCCGGGCCATCATCGGTGCTGCCATCGCCGGTGGCGCCGAAGTCGCGCGCGGTCAGCACCTCGGCCAGCTTATCCTCCACCGTGCGCGGCACGCTGCCGGGGAAAGGCACGCCGAGCTGGCCGTCATCGCGGCCATACACCGCCACGCCGCCCACGGCGTCGAAGCCGAGCAGCTTATTGGCGCGGGCCGACCGCGCCGGCAGCACCACGCCGCTGCCGATCTCGGAGGGGTCGACCTGCAGGCTGGCGCCGATCTCGTCGGCCAGTTCCTGCATGACCGCCACCTGGTAGTCCAGCTCCGCATTCAGCGTGCGGGCGCGCAGCACGCCATTGTCCTGGAAAGCCGTGGTGCGTTCGATGGCGAGGTGCCGGCGCAGCAGCACCGTGGCGCCAGCGGCGGGCGCTACGCTGAAGGTGACGGCGCCGCCGGTGGGGTTGGTGGCGCCGGCCACGCTGAAGCCGGCCGGCTGCACCGCGCCGTTGACGCGCACCTCAAGGTCGTCAGGCTCGAAGATCGGGAAGGGATAGGTGAAGGCGGTCTGCACGCCGTCCGCGACGTATTGCACGCGCGGCACGATGGCGCCGATGGAAACCTGTTCGGACATCGCTGGTTGCGCTCCAGAAGGGCAAGAGGTCGAGACGTTCAGTCGAGCAGGCTGGTGGCCGCGGTGCCGAAGCCGCGGGCGGAGCGCAGCAGCGCCGTCGCCGTGCCATCCGGCTGCAGCAGATTGGGCGCGATGGCCTGTTGCTGCGCGGCGAAGCGCGCATTGGCCGCGCCCTGCGCCATCACCGCCGCCTGCGCCTGGCCGGCGGTGATGGCCGCGGCCGAGCCGTCATACGGCAGTTGGCCGGAGGACGCGGCGCGCGCCACGGCGCCCGCCTGGCCCTGCGCCAGCTGCTGCTGCCGGGACCGCGCATCCGCGTCCTGCTGCGCCGAGATCTCCTGCCGGCGGGCGGCGGATTGCGCCTGGTCGATCTGCAGTTGCGCCTGGTTGGTGGCGTTCTGCTGCTCCGCCTGGCGCAACCGGGCGAGCGAGTTGGCGCTGGCGCCGAGGGCGGCGCCGAGCGAGCCGAGTTGCGACATCAGGGGGAGATCCTCGTCTCGGTGGTGACGGAAAGCAGGGTCATCGGCAGCGGCGTGGCGTCGAAGATGCGCCACAGCGGCTTGCTCGCATCGCGGTTCCAGCCCAGCGCGCGCAGCCGTACGTCGCCGCTGAAGCTGGGCGGCGCGGCATCCAGCAGCGCGGTGTCCAGCCGGCGGAACGGCACGGGCTGCGCGCCACGGCCGAGGTCCACGGCCAGCGAGACCGTGTCCAGCAGGCGGAAGGTCACGGAAACCAGGCGCAGCGGCGCGGCGGAGGTGCCGCCACCTGTCGCCAGGTCGGGCGGCAGCGGCACGATCTCATGCGCGAAGCCGAGCCCGGCCTGCACGCTGCGCGCCGCCTCGTCCAGCAGGATGCCGCCGCCGCTGACCAGGAAGTCGCCGGCCGGCGCGCCATCCGCGACCACGCCGACCACCTGGCCTTCCAGGTGCGAAAGCCCGGACCAGTCGCGCTTCGGCGTGGCGGCGCTGCCGGTCAACGCGGCGTCCAGCGCCAGCGTTGTGTCGAAGCGTTCCAGCCGGAAGCCGCCGAAGCGCTGCACCGCCAGCCAGACAGTGCCTTCCAGCTCCGCCACGGCGGTGACCAGGCCCCGGGTTTCCTGCCGGGTCCAGGCGGTCACCTGCTCGGCACGGTACAGTGTCAGCGTGCCGATCGCGCCATCCGCCATCACCACATGCAGCAGCCGGTTGACCTGGTCGTAGTCCATGTCCTGCGGGCCGTTGACCAGGTGGTGCGAGACCAGCGCCAGGTCGTTGGCCTGGTAGATCTGCTGCGGGCTGGCATAGGCGAACTCATGGATGCTGCGGCCGGAGCGCGAGGCGAACAGCGTGGCGCCATCCACATCCACCGGCCGCAGCATGCGTGAAAGCGGGCTGCCGATGCGGGTCTGCAGCGTCAGCTGCACGGTGGCCGGCGTCAGCGGGCTGCCGCTGACCATCCATTCGCCGCCGCCGGTGAAGACCTGCAGGTTGTAGCCGGAGAACACGCCGCGAATGGCGTTCACCTGGTCCGACATCAGGCCGAATTCGATGCCCTGGTTGTCGAGGCCGGTGCCCAGGTCGAAGTTGAAGAGGTCGCCGACCTGGCTCATCCACAACCGGTTCGGCAGGTCGCGCGTGCCGCCGATGACCAGGCGGTTCTGATGGAAGCAGAGGCTCACCGGCCAGCCATGCGCGGCCGAGAACGCCGCCTCCTGCCAGTCCTGCGTCGGGCCGGTGATGCCGAGCGTCTCCAGCACCGTGGCGCTGGCGCTGGTGGCGGAGGCGACCGCGCCGACCAGCAGGCGCTTGCCACCAAGGCGCAGCTGCGTGCCGACATGCTCCGGCGTGAAGACGGCGGCGGAGGCGGTGAGCGTCACGCTGCCCGTCGCCGCACTCGCCGTCAGCGTCACCGCCGGATCAGCGAAGCGATGGAACGGCAGACTCGTAAAGCTCCAGGCCGCGACGCTCCAGCTGGTGCTGCTGGTGCGGGTGATGCGCTGCGGCACCATGGCGGGGTGGCACAGCAGCAGCGTGTCGGCGCTCTGCGTCCAGGCCAGCTGCGGCAGCATCGCCGCGGTCCAGGGGCCGCCCACGGTCGCCACCAGCGCGTCGTCGACGAAGACCTGCATCTGCCCGGCGGTGAAGGCCAGCAGGTAGGTCTGCTCGGTATTGAACTCGAAGGGCACCAGCCGTGCCGCCCCCGGCAGCACCGCGACATGCCGCAGCCCCGGCCGGCGCGTCACGCCACCGGTGGGCTGGATGACCACGTTGCGCAGCCGCCGCGCGCCATTGGCCCAGGCGCGCAGGTCCGGCCGGCCCAGCAGTTCCGGCGCCACCTCGCCGCCGGTGAAGCTGGTCTTGATCTCTCGCGCTGGCTGCATCTCAACGCACCGACAGCAGCGGGAAATCGGCGATGGCGCGGGGCGTGGACTGCTGGCTGTCGGCACTGCGGGCCTGGCGCAGCAGGCTGTCGGCCAGGCTGTACAGCAGCTGCGCGCGCTGCGAATCCTCGGTCAGCGGCAGGCAGAACTCCGCCGCCAGCCGCGCCACCAGGCTCTCGGCGAAATGCGCGGGAAAGGCGCTCTCGTCCGGCCGGCGGATGTAGCTCAGCGTCACCTGTTCAGCGTTGCAGTGCAGCTGCTCGCCCAGCACATGGTAGGCCAGTCCGCTGCCCAGGTAGGGCGAGCCGGCCGACAGCACGCGCAGCAGGTCGGCGGGCAGCTGGAAGGCGTTGCTCCAATCCGCCACCGGCGGCGTGGCCAGGCGCGGCAGCGTGGCCTGGGTGGTGGCGAAGCTCCAGGGGAAGCTGGCGAGCAGCCCGTCGCGCACGGCGGGATAGAGGTTGGCGGCAACCTCGGCTTCGGCGCTGCCCTCCTCCAGCGAGGCGACAGGCTGCGCGCCGATCTTCAGCAGGGCGCGCGAGCAGAGCGCGATGGCGGAGAGGGGCATGGCATGCTCCGGTGAGGGCAATGAAAAAGGCCCTCCCCCGCTGGTGCGAAGGAGGGCCCTGGTTCAGTCAGACGGCGCGCTCAGCTTTCGAAAGCGCGCATCCGCCAGCTCTCGAAGGCGCGTATGCGCTAGCTCTCGAAGGCGCGCATCCGCACGACACCGGTGTTGTCCACCAGCACCGAGCCCTGGCTCATCATGCTGTTGACGAAGTGCGCCGCGCGGTCGCCATGCCAGCTGATGTCGGTGGCGATCTCGCTGCCCACGGCATGACCGATGGCGGTGCGGTGGTAGAAGTAGCAGTACCGCAGGCTGCCATTCTTGGTCAGGCCGCTATGCGGCATCCACAGCGCGCCCAGCCAGCGCTTCGCCTGAATGCCCTTCCACGGCAGTTCATCGGGGCCGATGTACTGGGTGTTGGCGAATTCCGGGATCTGCAGCAGGTCCGACCACTGGTGCCAGCCCACCACGGCGTAGCGGTTGCCGTCATCCGGCACATCCGCATTGCCCAGCATCTCGAAGGCCAGCAGCACCTTCGCCTTGGTCAGCGGGTCGGTGTCGGTGGTGCCCAGCTGGGTGCCGATGGCCTCCCGCGTGCCGCTGTCCAGCGCCGCCACGATCAGGTCGTCGGTCTTGCGGCCCAGCGCATAGGCGCCGGCATTGGCCAGCACCGCGCGCTCATCCATGTTGACCTTCAGCTCGTCCAGCCGGTCGATCCAGTCCCCGGCGTAGTACCAGGCCTCGTCGGCGCTGCGGAACGGCACGGTGCGCGCCAGGGAGGCCAGGACCGGGGCACGGGTCGCACGCGGAGCAGTTGTCATCGGGGGGATTTCCTTCTCGCCAACCGTGAACACAACAGGAACATAAACCCCCGGTTGCAACCGTGGCAAGTCTGCAATAGGAAATTTCGCCTGTTGCACTCCGACTCCACACCTAGGATGTTATGCCCACGACTCACACCCATATCTGGTCTCCCTCCCTCCCCCCGGCAGGAATGCGCGATGCGGCATGACGACATCTGGCGGGCCATAGATGCACTGGCCGCCGAACACGGGCTCTCCGCCTCCGGCCTGGCCCGCCGCGCCGGGTTGGACCCCACCGCCTTCAACCCGTCCAAGCGCATCGGCGCCGATGGCCGGGCGCGCTGGCCCTCCACCGAAAGCGTGGCCAAGGTGCTGGGCGCCACCAGCACGGGCATCGAGAACTTTGCCGCTCTGGTCTCCGGCATGCCCGCGCTCTCTCGCGGCGGCCGCAGCACGGTGAACCGCCGCATCCCGCTGATCGGCCTGGCCCAGGCCGGGGGCGAGGGCTACTTCGATGATGGCGGCTACCCCGTCGGCGGCGGCTGGGACGAGATCTCGGTGCCCGAGGTTGGCGACCCCAACGCCTACGCCCTGGAGATCGCCGGGGACTCCATGGACCCGGTCTATCGCGACGGCGACGTCGTCATCATCTCTCCGGCCGCCCCGGTGCGCCGTGGCGACCGCGTGGTGGTCCGCAGCCAGCGCGGCGAGGTCATGGCCAAGGAGCTGCTGCGCCAATCCGCCCGCCGGATCGAGCTGCGCAGCCTGAACCCGGCCCACCCGAATTACGGCTTCGACCTGCCGGAGATCGCCTGGATGCATCGGATCGTCTGGGCCAGCCAGTGAATTTGGGCGGCCGATTCACGCCGCCGGCGAGCCTGCCGGCGACGACCGGGCGCCAACTGTACCGACCGGACGGTTGACATACCGTCCAGCCGGTATAGCTAAGTTGGAATGACCCTGCCACCCGACAGCGCCGCGCCTGACGCCCCCACCCGCATCCTCGACGCCGCCGAGGCCATTGTCCGCCGCGCCGGCGTCACCGCATTGACGCTGGAAGCCGCGGCGCGCGAGGCCGGCGTCTCCAAGGGCGGGCTGCTCTACCACTTCGCCAGCAAGGAAGCCCTGCTGACCGGCCTGCTGAACCGCATGGCCGCCTTCGTCGCCGAGGACTTCGCCCAGGGCCTGGCCTGCCAGCCGCCCGGCCCCGGCCAGGTGGCCCGCGCCATGCTGGCCTGGGGGCTGGAGCTGTCGCAGGAGGCGATGAACGAGCGCTGCGACCGCGCCGCCGCCGTCTTCCTCGCCGCCTTCCACCACGACCGCGCGCTGCTGGACCCGATGCGCGCCGTCATCGCCCGCATGCGGGAAGCCGTCGCCGCCGATGGCCTGGCGCCCGGCGCGGGCACGGCGATCATGGCCGCCATGGACGGGTTGTTCATGGCCCGCATCTTCGGCCTCTACACCCTCACCGACGGGGAGCGGCAGGCCATGCGCCAGGCCCTCGGCCATCTGCTGGAGTTGGCGGCATGACGACGCGCACCTGGCTGCTGGGTGGCCTGGCCCTGCTCGCCCTGGCCGGTGGCGCCTGGTGGCTGCGCCGCGCGGAGGCCCCGCCCTCGGTCGCCGCTGCCACGGCCGCGCCGGCCCCCGGCGTCGGCGCGCTCGGCCGGGTGGACCCGGCGTCGCGCATCCGCAAGCTCTCGGCGCCCGGCGGCTTCAACGTCACCCGCATCCAGCGCGTGCTGGTGGCGGAAGGCGACCAGGTGCGCGAAGGCCAGTTGCTGGCCGAGTTCAGCGACATCGCGCTGAAGGACGCCACCGTGGCCCAGGCCCAGGCCGCCCTGGCCGAGGCACAGGCGACACTGGCAAAGGTCCGCGCCGCCGGCCGCCCTTCGGAGATCGACGCCCAGCGCGCCCGCATCCGCAACCTCACCGCCGTGGAGGCGATCAACCGCCGCGACGCCCAGCGCGCCGAGACCCTGGTGCCCTCCGGCGCCGGCGCCTTTGCCGTGGCCGACCGCAACCGCGCCCAGGCCGATGCCGCCGCCGCCGCCCGCGCCGAGGCCGAGGCGGTGCTGGAAACCCTGTCCCGCCCGCGGCCGGAGGACCTTGCCCTGGCCGAGGCGCAGGTGGCCAACGCCCAGGCGGTGCTGCTGAAGGCCCAGGCCGATGCCGCGCTCAGCCGCATCTACGCCCCCATCGGTGGCACCATCCTGAAGCTCTACGCCCGCGCCGGCGACCCCGTGGGCAGCGAAGGCCTGCTCGAGATGGCCGACCTGGCGCGGCTGGACGTGCTGGCCGACGTGTACGAGACCGACCTGCCCCGCCTGCGCCTGGGTGCCGAGGCCGAGGTCATCGTCCCCGGCGACCCCACCCGCTACGCCGCCACGGTGCGCGAACTCGGCTGGATGGTCCGCCGCACCACCCAGGCCGGCACCGACCCGGTGGCCGCGGTGGACAGCCGCACGGTGGAAGTGCGCCTGACCCTGTCCGAAGCCGGCCGCCAGGCGCTGATGCGTCGCAGCAACATGCAGGTGCAGGTGGCGATCCGGCCATGAACGAGCTGCGCCGCCTGGACCTGCCGGCGGCCCCGCCCGCCACCCGGCCGCCGCGCGGCATGAACGCGCTGCTGCCCGCCCGCCTGGCCTGGCGCCAGCTGCGGGCGGAACGCGCCCGGCTGTTCACCGCCATCGCCGGCGTCATGTTCGCCTGCGTGCTGGTGTTCATGCAGCTGGGCTTCCGCGCCGCGCTGTTCGACAGCGCCACCGCCCTGCCGCAGGCGATGCATGGCGAGCTGTTCCTGGTCAACCCGATGACCACGGCCATGTTCAAGCCCGAGCAATTCCCCCGTGTCCGCGCCTTCCAGACCCTGGCGGACCCGGATGTGGCGCAGGCGGTACCGATCTACCTGTCCTTCGCCACCTGGCGGAATCCCGAGACCGGCGTGCGCCGCACCATCGAGCTGATCGGCTTCGACACCGCCACCGGCGCCGTTGCCTTCCCCGGCCTGGAGAACGTGATCGAGGCGCTGAAGCGCCCCGACACCATCGCCTTCGACCGCAAGTCGCGGCCGGAGTTTGGCGACGTGCCGCGCCTGCTGGCGGAACGCGGCCCCTTCGAGGTGCAAATCGCCGATCGCCGGCTGGAGATCGTCGGGCTGATCGAGATCGGCCCCAGCTTCGGCGCCGACGGCAACGCGGTGATGAGCGAGACCAATTTCCGCCGCATCATCGGCCAGCGCAAATCCTCCAACACCGACCTGGTGGCGCTGCGCCTGAGCGAGGGCGCCGACATCCCCGCCGTGCAGGCCCGGCTGCGCCGCCTGCTGCCCGCCGATGTGAGCGTGGTGACCTACACCGAGCTGGTGGCGTGGGAGCGCGACTACTGGGAAAACGCCACGCCGATCGGCTTCATCTTCATGTTCGGCAGCCTGATGGGCCTCGTGGTCGGCATGGTCATCGTCTACCAGATCCTGTTCAGCGACATCGCCAGCCACATCCCGGAATACGCCACGCTGAAGGCCATGGGCTACGCCCACGCCTATCTGCGCCGCGCGGTCATGTCGGCGGCGCTGCTGCTGGCGGTGCTCGGCTTCATCCCGGGCCTGCTGACCAGCATCGGCCTGTACGAGGTGGTCGCCAGCGCCACCTTCCTGCCGCTGGAGATGGACCTCAATCGCGGCGCCACGGTCTTCTGCATGATCTTCGCCATGTGCGCTGCCGCCGGCCTGCTGGCGGTGCGCAAGCTGCGCGACGCCAACCCGGCGGACATGTTCTGATGGCCAGCGCCAACGTCCCCGTCGCCATCGAGGGCCTGGCCTATGCCTATGGCGAAGGCGAGCTGCGCCGCCCGGTGCTGCGCGACATCAACCTCAGCATCCATGCCGGCGAGATCGTGCTGCTCACCGGCCCCTCCGGCAGCGGCAAGACCACGCTGCTGACGCTGATCGGCGCGCTGCGCGCCATGCAGGAAGGCCAGTGCACCGTGCTGGGCCAGCAGCTGCTCGGCGCCACCGAGGACCAGCGCGTGCTGCTGCGCCGGCGCATCGGCTACATCTTCCAGCAGCACAACCTGCTCGGCTTCCTGACCGCACGGCAGAACGTGGCGATGTCGCTGGAGCTGGACCCCGGCAGCACCGAAGCCGAGCGCCTGGCCCGCGCCGGCGCCATGCTGGAAGCGGTGGGCCTGGCGGACCGCGCCGATGCGCCGCCCAGCCAGCTTTCCGGCGGCCAGCGCCAGCGCGTGGCAGTGGCCCGCGCCCTGGCCGGCACGCCCGGCCTGATCCTGGCCGACGAACCCACCGCGGCGCTCGACCGCGTCTCCGGCCAGGAGGTGGTGCACCTGCTGCGCGACCTGGCCCGCAGCCGCGGCGTGCCGATCCTGCTGGTGACGCACGACCCGCGCATCCTGGATATCGCCGACCGCATCATCGAGATGGAGGATGGCCGCATCACCAGCGGCCAGCCGGTGGACTGATGCGCTACGGCTGCGCCGGCAGCAGCGGTTGCGGGTCCACCGCGGTCGCGTGCCAGTTCAGCCCCAGATGCAGATGCGGCCCGGTCACCCGGCCTGTCGCGCCGATCAGCGCAATCTGCTGGCCCTGCGCCACCACCGCGCCCTCCGCCACATCCAACCGCGAGGCATGGGCGTAGAGCGACTGCACCCCATGCCCGTGGTCAATGATGACGGTGTTGCCGGTGAAGTAGAGATCCTCCGCCAGCAGCACCCGCCCGGCGCACATCGCATGCATCGGCGTGCCCACCGGCGCGGCGATGTCCAGGCCCACATGCGGCGCCCGCGCCTCGCCGTTCAGGATACGCTGGCTGCCATAGACGCCGCTGATCCGCCCGCGCGCCGGCCAGGCGAAGCCTTGGGCGAAATACGGCACCGCGCCATCCACCCGCCGCACCTCGGCAATCCGCGCCCGCTCGCGCTGGATGCGCTCCATCGTCTCCGGCGGCGGCGAGACCATGGCGCCGGGCAGCCCTTCCAGCCGCTGCACCTGCCAGGCACGCTTCGCCACTTCCAGCACGCGGTTCTCGGTGCGGCCCTGCACGGTGATGGCCAGCGTCGCGCGCGGCCCGGCATCCCGCCCGAATCCGAAGGCAAAGTGCCCCTCCGGCGAAACGCGGACAGCGCGGCCATCCAGCGCCATGCGCGTGCCCGCCGCCGCACGGCCAATCAGCAGCGCGCCCTGCGCCGGCGCGCCGTGCCATTCCACCGCCTTCGCATTGCGCGCCAGCAGCAGCGCCGGCGCGCCCAACAACCAACGCCGCTTCACAGCAAGGCCCCCTGCTCACCGGGCGCCCTGGGCTTGCGCCGCACCGGCTTCACCCCATCCGCCGTCACGCCCACCTGGCCATCGGCGAAGTGCAGCGCCAGCGCCGCGCCTGGCGCCACGCCGGCCGCGCTGACTACCGGCGCACCCTCGACGTTCTGCACCAGCACGAAGCCGCGCTTCAGCGTGGCGGCGTAGGAAACGCCTTCCAGCCGCGCCGCCAGCCCTTCCAGCCTGGTCCGCCTTTCCCGCAGCAGCCCCAGCACCGGCGCCGCCGTCAGCCGCCCCAGCGCCGGCTGCGCCGCCTTCAGCGCCAGCGCGCGGCGCAGCGCCGCCTCGCCCCGCCCGGCCACCAGCGCCAGCGCGTGCCGCTTTCCCGCCAGTTGCTCGCGCGGGTGCGGCAGCCGCGGCGCCACTTCGGCCAGCGCCCGGCGCTTGCGCCCCAGCATGGCCGGCAGCGCCATGGCCAGCCGCTCGCCCCGGTCCTCCAGCCGCTGCCGCAGCCCGCCCAGCAGGTTCGGCAAATCCGGCAACCGCCGCTCGGCCTGCACCAGGCGCCGATGCGCCCGTTCCGTCACCGCCCGCGCCGCCTGCAGCAGCCGGGCGTTGCGCTGGGACAGGTCGGCCAGCAGATCCGCCCGCGCCGGCACCGCCAACTCGGCGGCGGCGGTCGGCGTCGGCGCCCGCTTGTCGCTGGCAAAGTCGATCAGCGTGGTATCGGTCTCATGCCCCACCGCCGAGATCAGCGGGATCGAACACGCCGCCGCCGCCCGCACCACCACTTCCTCGTTGAAGGCCATCAGGTCTTCCAGGCTGCCGCCACCGCGCGCCACGATGATCACATCCGGCCGCGGCACCGGCCCACCCTCGGGCAGCGCGGAGAACCCGTTGATCGCCGCCGCCACCTGCTCCGCCGCGCCCGTGCCCTGCACCGCCACCGGCCACAGGATCAGCCGGCGCGGAAACCGCCGCAGCAGCGTGGTGCGGATATCCTGGATCACCGCCCCCTTCTCGCTGGTCACCACGCCGATCACGCTGGGCAGCATCGGCAGCGCCCGCTTGCGCTCGGGCGCGAACAGCCCCTCAGCCAGCAGCTTCACCCGCAGCTTCTCAATCCGCGCCAGCAGCGCGCCCTCGCCGGCATAGTCCAGCCGCTCGATGATCAGCTGGTAGGATGACCGCTCGCCATAGGCGCTGATCCGCCCCGTCGCGATCACCTCCACCCCGTTCTCGGGCTGCAGGGAAAGTCCGCGCACGCTGGTCTTCCAGATCACCCCTGCCAGCTTGCCGCCCTCATCCTTCAGGCTCAGGTAGATATGGCCGGACGGGTAGCGCTTCACCTCGGTCAGTTCGCCGCGCACCCGCACGCGGCCGAAGGCCTGCTCCAGGGTGCGCTTGATCGCGCCCGATATCTCCGAAACCGCGTATTCCGGAATGTTGTTGGCGGTGGCGGCCGGGTTGCTGTCCATCGCCGGACCATATGCTAGACCCCCCGCGTTGCGGAAGGAGCGGCGGGCATGAAGGTGTTGGTGGTTGGCGGCGGCGGGCGGGAACACGCGCTGTGCTGGGCCCTGGCCGCGTCCCCGCTGCTGGGCAAGCTGTGGTGCGCCCCGGGCAACGCCGGCATCGCCGAGGTGGCGGAATGCGTCGCCATCCCCGCCGAGGACATCACCACCCTGGTCGCCTTCGCCACCGCCAACGGCGTGGACCTGGTGGTCGCCGGCCCGGAGGCCCCGCTGACCCTTGGCCTGGCCGACGCCTGCGCTGGCGCCGGGCTGCGCTGCTTCGGCCCCTCCGCGGCCGCCGCGCAGCTGGAGGGCAGCAAGACCTTCACCAAGCAGGTCGCCGACGCCGCAAAGGCCCCCACCGCCGCCTGGGCCCGCTTCACCGAGGCTGCCGCCGCCCGCGACTACGTCCGCGCCCAGGGCGCGCCCATCGTGGTGAAGGCGGACGGCCTGGCCGCCGGCAAGGGCGTCGTCGTCGCCGCCACGGTGGCGGAAGCCGAGGCGGCGCTGGCCGAGATCATGGAAGACCGCGTCCACGGCGCCGCCGGCGCCTCCGTGGTCATCGAGGAATGCCTGCTGGGCCAGGAAGTCAGCTTCTTCGCGCTGTGCGACGGCGAGACCGCCCTGCCGCTCGGCGCCGCGCAGGACCACAAGCGCGTCGGCGACGGCGATACCGGCCCCAACACCGGCGGCATGGGCGCCTACTCGCCGCCCCCGGTCTTCACCGCCGCCCTGCAGGACCAGGTGATGGCGGAGATCATCCGCCCCTGCCTGGCCGAGATGGCGGCCCGCGGCACCCCCTTCCGCGGCGTGCTCTTCGCCGGGCTGATGCTGACCGAGACCGGCCCCAAGCTGATCGAGTTCAACGTCCGCTTCGGCGACCCGGAATGCCAGGCGCTGATGGTGCGGCTGAAGTCGGACCTGCTGCCTGCCTTGCTGGCCGCCTGCGACGGCACGCTGCACAGCCTGACGCTGGCCTGGGAAAAGCTGCACAGCCTGGTGGTGGTCATGGCCGCCAACGGCTACCCCGGCAGCTACGTGAAGGGCAGCGAAATCCGCGGCCTGGAACAGGCGGCGCAGATCCCCGGCGTGCAGGTCTTCCACGCCGGCACCGCGCGGCGCGAGGACGGCGCGCTGGTGGCAACCGGCGGCCGCGTGCTCGGCATCACCGCCACCGGCACCACGCTGCGGGAAGCGCGCGATGCCGCCTATGCCGCGGTCGCCGCCATCGATTGGCCGGGCGGCTTCTGCCGGCAGGACATTGCCCACCGGGCGCTGTAGCGCCGCGAGAGGGGCGCCGCCCCTCTCACACTCTCCCCGCCAAAGGCCGAAAGGCCTTTGGAAACCAGGTTACAGCAGCGCCGGCATCGCCACGCCGCGCGCAGCGGCCACCTCGGCCAGCCGCGCCCAGGTGCCCTTGGCGATCGGGATGCCATCGCGCAGCCGCTTCGCCTTCACCGCGTCGCCGCGCTCGCCCGGCATCAGCAACTCCTCGGCCCCCGGCGCCTTGGGTTGCGCCTTGATGGTGTCGGCCAGCGCCGTCACCTCCCGCCGAATCGCCGCGCCATCGCCGAACGCGCCGATATCCAGCGCAATCGCCACGCCATTCATCCGCGTGTCGCCCTTCGGCAACTCACCGCGCAGCGCCGGCCCGATCACGCCATTGCTGGCCGCCAGCGAAGCCAGGCACTCGATCATCAGCGAAAGCCCGGCACCCTTCGGCCCGCCCAGCGGCAGCAGCGTCGCCACCTTGGTGGCATCCGTGGTGTCGGCACCGTCCTTGTCCACGCCCCAACCGGTCGGGATCGTCGCGGCCGCGTCCTTCGCCGCCAGCACCTTGCCGTTGCTCACCTGTGATGTCGCCATGTCCAGCAACAGCGGCGCCCGGCCCTCGGCCGGCATCGCCACCGCGATGGGGTTGGTGGACAGCACCCCGCCACGGCTGCCCGGCCAGGCCATCAGCGGAATGCTGGCGGTCATCACCATGCCCACCATGCCCTGCTCGGCCGCCCGCAGCGCGAAGTGGCCGACAGCCCCCGCATGGGTGATGTCCCGCACCACCACCCAGCCGACATGCACGTCGCGCGCCCGCGCAATCGCCTCATCCATCGCCGCCACCATGGCCACCGGCCCCGGCGCGCGGTCGGCATCCAGCAGCGCAATGGCGCCGGCCCGCGTCAGCCACTTCATCTCCGGCTGCGCATGCAACTGGCCGAGTTCGATCAGTTCCAGGTAGCGCGGAATCCGCAGCACGCCGTGGCTCTCCACGCCGCGCAGATTGGCCCAGACCAGCACCTCCGCCCAGGCCCGCGCATGCGCCGCCGAAACGCCGGCGCTGGCGAACAACGCCTCGCACAGCGCCTGCAGATCAGCCGCAGCAACCTTCATGGCGCTCACGCCGGGGTCGCCGGCATGTACATGTCCAGCCAACCACGGATCGCCGCCTGGTTGCGCGTATTGCCCGAGGAGAACGGGATGTGGTCCGTACCGGTGAACAGGATCAGATCCTTCGGCTGCCCCGCCAGCTCCCACATCCGCAGGCTCTGCTCGGTCGGCGTCACGGTATCGTCGGCGCCATGCAGGAACAGCACCGGGCGCGGCGCGATCATGTGCACCACGTCATCGGCGCGGAAGTCGTACATGCTCTGCGCGGTATCCCCGGCCACCGTGGTCTGCGCCAGCGGCGAGAGGTGCCCCTTCAGCGCCGTGCTCATCGGCACCACGTCGAAGCGCGGGATCATCAGGGTGTCGCCGGTCTTCGCCTTGTGCTCGCGGTTGGCTTCCAGGTAGCCGGTGAACTTGGCCCAGGCTTCCGGCGTCGGGTGCTGGCCGCGGAACTTGCGCTCGCCATGGCCCCAGCCGCAGGAGGACAGGCACACCGCGAAGCGCTGGTCCACCGCCGCCGCATACACCGCAACCGCGGCGCCGAAGCTGTGCCCGGTGATCCCCACCCGCTTCGGGTCGATATCCTCCCGAGTCAGCAGCCAGTTCAGCGCGTTCTTCGCATCCGCCACCTGGTCGTGGCACAGGATGTAGCCGCGCCGCCCCTCGGACTTGCCGCAACCGCGGAAATCGAACCGCAGCACCGCATAGCCCCAGCTCTCGAACAGCCGGGCCATGATCTCGGCGGTGCTGTTGTCCTTGCTGCCGGCGAAGCCGTGCTGCACCAGCAGCGCCGGCAGCTTCTGGCCAGGCCTGTAGCTGTCCGGAATGTGCAGGTTGCCGGCCAGCCTGATGCCGTCCGAGATGAAGGAAACTTCGCTGTCCATGGGGCTGCCTCCGCTTTCGTCGCAGCTTAATCGCGAAATCGCCACCCGGCCAACCGGCCCCGGCCTGCGTCACCGCATGGACAAGCCGGCCCCGGGGTGCCAGTTGCCCGCGCAGGAGAACCACATGCCGCATCTGACCCGCCGCGCCGCCCTCACCCTCGGCGCCGCCGCTCTCGCTTCGCCCGCCCTCGCCCAATCCGGCTTCCCCAACCGGCCGATCCGCGTGTTCATCCCCTGGGGTGCCGGCGGCACCACGGATGTGGAGCTGCGCGCCCTCTGCCAGTCCGCCAGCCAGCGCACCGGCCAACCGGTGATCCCGGAGAATACCCCCGGCGCCGGCGGCATCCTGGGCGCCCAGAAGCTGCTGAACGAGCGGCCGGACGGCTACGCGGTGGCGCAGATGCCGGTCAGCGTCTTCCGCTACCCCGTCATGGCGCAGCGCCCGCCCTTCGACCCGCTGAGCGACTTCACCTACCTGGTCCACCTGACCGGCTACCTGTTCGGCGTGGTGGTCCGCGCGGAGGCGCCCTGGCAGACCTTCCAGGAGTTCCTGGCCCACGCCAAGGCCAACCCGGGCAAGCTGAACTACGGCACGCCCGGCGTCGGCACCTCGCTGCACATCACCATGGAACGCATCGCCGCCGAGAAGGAGCTGGACTGGACCCACGTGCCGTTCCGCGGCGTGGCGGAGAACATGCAGGCGCTGCTCGGCGGCCAGATCGACGCGGTGGCCGACAGCTCCGGCTGGTCCCAGCTGGTGCAGGACGGCAAGCTGCGCCTGCTCTGCACCTGGGGGGAGGCCCGCGCCACGCGCTTCCCCACCGTGCCGACGCTGCGCGAGACCGGCATCAACATCGTCAGCGCCTCGCCCTACGGCCTGGCCGGGCCGAAGAACATGGACCCCGGCGTGGTCCGCGCCCTGCACGACATCTTCAAGGCGGCGCTGGAGGACCCGGCGCACCTGGCCGTGCTGGACCGGCTGGACATGCCGGTGATGTACAAGAACACTGCCGACTACACCGCCTTCGTGCGGCAGCAGTATGAGGAGGACAAGGCCATGATCCAGAAGCTCGGACTCCGCCTCTGACCATGCGCCGCCGCGCGCTGCTCGCCTCGGCGCTGCTGCCGGCGCCCGCCTTGCCTCTGCCCGCCTTGGCCCAACTACCCGGGCGGCCGCTGCGCCTGGTGGTGCCCTGGTCCGCCGGCGGCACGACCGATGTGCAGATGCGCGCCTTCGGCGAGGCGCTGACCCGCCACATGGGCCAGCCGGTGGTGGTGGACAACAAGCCCGGCGCCGGTGGCATGTTGGGCCCCCAGGCGCTGCTGCATGACAAGCCGGATGGCAGCGTGCTGTGCCAGATGGCCGTCAGCGTGCTGCACCACGCCATCCTCGCGCCGCGCCCGGCCTTCGACGCGCTGCGCGACTTCACCTGGGTCATCGGCCTGACCGGCTACCTGTTCGGCGTGGTGGTCAAGCCGGGCGCCCCCTGGGCCAACTTCGCCGAGTTCATGGCCGACGCCGAGCGCAACCCGGGCAAGCGCAGCTACGGCACCTCGGGCATCGGCAGCACCCAGCACATCACCATGGAACGCGTCACCCGCGCCCGCGGGCTGGATTGGCTGCACGTGCCCTACAAGGGCGTGGCGGAAACCGTGCAGGCGGTGCTGGCCGGCCAGGTGGATGCCGCCGCCGCCAGCAGCGTCTGGTCCGCGGCGGTGCGGCAGGGCTCGCTGCGGCTGCTCTGCACCTGGGGCGCCGAGCGGGCACCGCGCTTCGCCGACGTGCCGACGCTGAAGGAATCCGGCCTCGATATCGTCAGTGAATCCCCCTACGGCCTGGCCGGCCCGCGCGGCATGGACCCCGGCTTGGTCCGCGCCCTGCACGAGGTGTTGAACGCCGCCCTCCACGACCCCGCCCATCTGGCGGTGCTGGAACGGCTGGACATGCCGCTGCGCCCCATGGACCCCGCCGCCTACACCGCCTTCGTCCATCGCCAGTTCGAGGAAGACCGCGCCATGTTCCGCGCCCTGGACATGGGCCGCGGCTGACCCCGCATCGAGTTGTTGCCCCCGGCCCAGGCTTGGGCCGATGCTGCCACCCGAGCGCGCCGGCGACAGATCGGCCGCCGGGAGAACGTCGATGCGCCTTGAAACCACCCGCCGGGCCCTGCTCGGCTCGGCCCTGGCGGCGCCAGCCTTGGCCGCGCCTGCTCTTGCCCAGTCCCGCTTCCCCGACAAGTCGATCAAGCTGATCGTCCCCTTCACCGCCGGCGGCACCACGGATGTGCAGATGCGCGCCCTGGCCGAAGCCGCCGGTCGCCGCTTCGGCCAGGCCGTGGTCATCGAGAACAAGCTCGGCGCCGGCGGCACCCTGGGCGCCCAGGCCATGCTGCATGAGCGTCCCGACGGCTACACCCTGGCCACCATGCCGGTCACCACCATCCGCTATCCGCTGATGCAGCAGCGCCCGGCCTGGAACCCGCTGACCGACTTCACCTGGATCATCCAGTGCACTGGCTACCTGTTCGGCGTGGTGGTGAAGGCCGATGCGCCCTGGCAGGATTTCGACCAGTTCATGGCCTTCGCCAAGGCCAACCCCGGCGTGGTCAACTACGGCACCCCCGGGGTCGGCGGCTCGCTCCACCTGACCATGGAACAGATCGCGCAGGAACGCGGCATCGACTGGGTGCATGTGCCGTTCCGCGGCGTGGCCGAGAACGTCCAGGCCCTGCTCGGCGGCCAGATCCACGCCACGGCGGACAGCTCCGGCTGGGCCGAGCTGGTGCAGTCCGGCACCGTCCGCCTGCTCTGCACCTGGGGCGCCGAGCGCGCCAAGCGCTTCCCGCAGGCCAAGACGCTGAAGGAGTACGGCTTCGATATCGTCAGCGTCTCGCCCTACGGCATCGCCGGCCCGCGCAACATGGACCCCGGCATCGCCCGCGCCCTGCACGACGTGTTCAAGGCAGCGCTGTACGACCCATCCCATCAGGCGGTGCTGGACCGCATGGACATGCAGGTGATGTATGCCGGCCTGGGCGACTACGCCGCCGAGGTCGCCCGCTCCCTGGAAGCGGAAGCCCCGCTGGTCCGCCGCCTGGGCATCCGGCTGTGAGGCTGCCCCGCCGCGCCTTGATGGCGCTGCCCTTCGCCACCCCGGCCCTCGCGCAACCGCGCTTCCCGGACCGCTCCATCCGCATGCTGGTCGGCTGGACCCCCGGCGGCGCCACCGATATCCAGATGCGCGCGATCTGCGAGGCCGCCAGCCGGCAGTTCGGCCAACAGGTGGTGGTGGAGAACAAGCCCGGCGCCTCCGGCACGCTGGGCGTGCAGAGCATCGCGCGGGAGGCTCGGCCGGATGGCTACACCCTGTCCCAGGTGCCCAACGGCACCTTCCGCCTGCCCGCCATGGCCACCCGGCCCAACTGGGACCCGCTGACGGACTTCACCTGGATCATCCGCCTGGTCGGCTACATGGGCGGCGTGGTGGTGCGGCGCGACAGCCCGTTCCAGACCCTGCACGACCTGGTGCAATACGCCCGCGCCAACCCGGGCAAGGTCAGCTACGGCACCCCCGGCGCCAACACCACGGAAGTGCAGTTGCAGCGCTTCGCCCGCCAGGCCGGCATCGACTGGGTGCCGGTGCCGTTCCGTGGCGCGGCGCCCAACCTCTCGGCCCTGCTGGCCGGCGACATCCACTTTTCCGCGGAAACCAGCGCCTGGTCCGACATGGCGGAGGAAGGCCGCGTCCGCCCGCTGGCGGTCTGGATGACCGAGCGTGCCGCGCGCTTCCCCAACGTGCCGACCTTCCGCGAACAGGGCTACGACGTGCTGGGGGAAAGCACCTACGGCATCGTCGGGCCGAAGGGCATGGACCCAGGCGTGGTCCGGGCGCTGCACGACGGCTTCAAGGCCGCGCTGCACGACCCTTCCCACCTGGCGGTGCTGCGGCGCTTCGACATGCCCGTGCGCTACATGAACAGCGCCGACTACGCCGCCTTCGCGGTGGAGCAATACGCCGAGGAACGCCGCACCGTGCAGGAGCTGGGGCTGAAGATGGAGTAGCGCGGAGCGCGCCACCGCAACCAGCGGCAGGCGCGGGGCGCCCCGGCCCGGCATAACCGCCGGCAACCCGAGGAGCCAGCCATGCCCGCCTTCCGCTGCGTCGCCATCCCTACTGCCACCGCCGAACGCTTCCGCCGCACTGGCCTGGATGACCGTGGCCAGCCGGTGCATCGCCGCGTGGTGGATGGCCCCGGCTTCCCCTGCCGGCACTGCCTGCGCCTGGGCGAGGACGGCGAGGTGATGCTGCTGGCCAGCTACGACCTGCCGCACCCGCAGGGCGTCTACTGGACCCCCAGCCCCATCTTCCTGCACGAGCGCGCCTGCGAGCGCTTCGAGGCCGCGAACGAGATCGCCCCCATCGTGCTGGCCAACGGCATCGTCTCGGTCCGCAGCTACGACGCCGAGGAGCTTTGCCTCTACGATCTCGGCGGCATCACCGACGGCGCCGAGGTCGCCCCGCTGCTCGACCGCGCCCTGGCGGATCCGCGCGTGCGCTACATCAACATCCACACCGCGCGGCCGGGCTGCCTGCTGACGGCGGTGGAGAAGCTGTAGCCCGGCCCGGATCGGCTCAGGCGGCTTCCAGCTTCTCGGTCAGCTCCAGCCACTCGGTTTCCAGCGGCGGCAAAATCTTGCTGATCGCCGCGCGGCGCGAGGTCGCGCGGTTGATCAGGTCGGTCTTGCTGTTGGCGTAGAGCCTGGGGTCGGCCAGCGCCTTGTCGATGGTCGCGGCTTCCTCGGTCAGCTTGGCGATCTGCGCCTCGATCTGCTTCAGCCGCTCCTTGATCGGCGCCAGGGCCTGGCGGTTTTCCGCCTTGCCGCGCCGCTCATTCGCCGGCTTGGCACCGGCGGCTACCGCCGGCTCCGGCGCCCGGGCCGAGCGTCGCCCGCCGCCCAACAGCGCCCGGTAATCATCCAGGTCACCGTCGAAGCTGCTGACCTTGCCGCCGCCCACCAGCCACAGCCGGTCCGCCACCAGTTCCACCAGATGCGGGTCGTGGCTGATCAGGATGACCGCGCCGTTGTAGTCGGCCAGCGCCTTCACCAGCGCGTCGCGCGCGTCGATGTCCAAATGGTTGGTCGGCTCATCCAAAATCAGCAGCTGCGGCGCCTCCCGCGTGCACAGCGCCAGCAGCAGCCGCGCCTTCTCGCCGCCCGAGCACGACGAAATCCGCGTCGTCGCCCGGTCCACATCCAGCCCGAACCGCGCCAGCTGGCTGCGGCACTGCGTCACCGTCGCCTTCGGCAGCGCGTCCTGCATGTGGGACAGCGGGGTGCCATCCATGTCCAGCTCCTCCGCCTGATGCTGGGCGAAGTAGCCGATCTTCAGCTTGGGCGAACGGAACTGCGACCCGCGCATCAGCTCCAACCGCCCGGCAAACAGCTTTGCGAGTGTGGACTTGCCGTTGCCATTGGCGCCCAGCAGCGCAATCCGGTCGTCCTGGTCCAGCCGCAGGTCCAGCCCGGTCAGGATCGCGCGGCCGTCATAGCCGATCACGCCGCCGCTCACCGTCAGCACCGGCGGCGCCAGCGTGGCGGGTTCGGGGAAGGAGAAGCTGGTGGCATGGTCCTCGACCACGCTCTCGATCGCCGGCATCTTCTCCAGCGCCTTGATCCGGCTCTGCGCCTGGCGCGCCTTGCTGGCCTTGGCGCGGAAGCGGTCCACGAAGCTCTGGATATGCGCCCGCTCGGCGGCCATCTTCTCATTGGCGGCCTGCTGCTGCGCCTGCCGCTCGGTCCGCACCCGCACGAAATTGTCGAAGGCGCCGGGGTAGAGCGTCAGCTTGCCCTTATCCAGGTGGGCAATCGCATCGACGCAGCGTTCCAGCAGCCCGCGGTCATGGCTGACGATGATGGCGGCGCCGCTGAACCGCTGCAGCCAACCCTCCAGCCACATCGTGGCTTCCAGGTCCAAATGGTTGGTCGGCTCGTCCAGCAGCAGCAGTTCCGGCTCCAGGAACAGCACCCGCGCCAGCGCCACGCGCATGCGCCAGCCGCCGGAGAACTCGCTGCTGGGCCGCAGCTGCGCCGCCGCGTCGAAGCCCAGCCCCGCCAGCACCGTCGCGGCGCGGGACGGTGCGCTGTCGGCGCCGATGGCGATCAGCCGCTCATGGATCTCGCCCATGCGGTGGCCATCCGGGTGGCCCTCGGCCTCCGCCAGCAGGGCGGCGCGCTCGGTATCGGCGGCCAGCACCGTCTCCAGCAGCGTCTCCGGCCCGCCCGGGGCTTCCTGCGCCACATGGCCCATGCGGGCGCGCTGGGCCAGGCGGATCTCACCGCCATCCGGCGCCAGGTCACCGGTGATCGCCTTCAGCATGGTGGACTTGCCGGCGCCGTTGCGCCCCACCAGCCCAACCTTGCGGCCGGGGTCCACCACCAGGTTGGCCTGGTCGAGCAGCAGCCGGCCAGCAATGCGGAGCGACAGGTCACGGATGGTCAGCACGGTCATGCCGAGGCTTCTAAAGCGAATCCCCCCCGGCAAGGCAGCCTGAAACCGCGTGCCAGCACCAATTCCACCGCATCGCAGCAAAACGCCGCCCTGGCCAGGGATCACCGGTCGGCCCTAGGCTCCCCGAAACGACACCGGGGGAAGTTTTCATGCGCCGCCTGCTGCTCGCCCTTGCCCTGCTGCTGCCCGGCCTGCCCGCCGCCGCGCAGGAGGCGCCCTGGCCGGACCGCCCGGTGCGCCTCATCGTCCCCTCCGGCCCGGGCGGCGCCTTCGACATCATCGGCCGCGTCATCGCGGATGGGCTCAACGGCCCGCTGGGCAACCGCATGGTGGTGGAGAACCGCACCGGCGCCGGTGGCGTCATCGCCGCCGAGGCCGCGGCCCGCGCCGCACCGGATGGCGCCAGCTTCCTGCTCGGCATCCTCTCCACCCAGGTGGTCATCCCCGCCACCCAGCGGGTCGGCTACGACCCCGCCACCGCCTTCGTGCCGGTGGCGCAGACCACCATGGCGCCCATGGTGCTGGTGGTGAACCCCAACCTGCCGGTCCGCAGCGTCGCCGAGTTCATCGCGCTGACCAAGGCGCAGCCCGGCCGCATCAACGCCTCCTATGCCGGCCGCGCCTCTCTGCCGCATCTGCTGCTGGGGCTGTTCATGCGCCGCACCGGGGCGCAGCCCTACCCGGTGCCGTTCAGCGCCTCGGCCCAAAGCGTGCAGGCGCTGATGTCGGGCGAGGTCGGCGCCTCCTTCGAAACCGCCTCCATCGTCCGCCCGCAGGCCGCGGCCGGCACGCTGCGGGCGCTGGCCGTCACCAGCGCCGCCCGCGACCCCAACCTGCCGGAGGTGCCGACCATGGCGGAGGCCGGCATCCCCGACTTCGTCTCCGGCAGCTGGACCGGCGTCTTCGCCCCCAACGGCACGCCGCCGGCCATCATCGCCCGGCTCAACACCCTGCTGAACGAGTTGGCCCGCGACCCCGTCTATCGGACCCGCCTGGGCAATATCGGCGTGCAGGCGCAGACCGGCAGCGCCGAGGATCTGGGCCGCTGGGTGCTGGCGGAACGCGCCCGCTGGACCGACCTGGCCCGCAGCATGGCCGGCGCGGACTGACCCCGGCCGGCCCGCCGGCGTGCCACCCGCGCCCGGAGGCGTCGGCATCCCGGGTGGCAGGCTGCCACCGCCAGGGCTTGCGCCGCGCCGCGTCCCCGCCTATCCGGCGGCCCATCTGTCGCACCGCACAAGGAATGCCACCATGGCCACCGAACGCACCCTGTCGATCATCAAGCCCGACGCCACCCGCCGCAACCTGACCGGCAAGATCAACGCCAAGTTCGAGGAAGCCGGCCTGCGCATCGTCGCGCAGAAGCGCATCCACCTGTCCCAGGCCCAGGCCGGCGCCTTCTATGCCGAGCACAAGGCCCGCCCGTTCTACGGCGACCTCTGCAGCTTCATGACCAGCAGCCCGGTGGTGGTGCAGGTCCTGGAAGGCGAAGGCGCCATTGCCAAGAACCGCGAGATCATGGGCGCCACCAACCCGGCCAACGCCGCGACCGGCACCATCCGCAAGGAATTCGCCGAGAGCATCGAGGCGAACAGCGTGCATGGCTCGGACGGCCCGGAAGCCGCGGCGCGAGAGATCGGCTTCTTCTTCGCCGGCACCGAGATCGTCGGCTGAAGCAACGGCCCTGGCCAATGGCCGCCCGCCATCGCGGGCCCATTGGCCGGGCACGGAAAAGCCTGGCGGCTGGAGCAAGATCCCGCCCCAGGCCGACCAGGCTTGCAGGTCCGAGGCACGGCGGGGGGCGACCCCCGCCGTTCTCAATTCAGCCGACGAAGACCGCCAGCGCCACCAGCACCACCACGGTGGCGGCGATGCCCCAGGTGGCGAACTGGGTGAAGCCTTCCCAGCCGCGCTGGCGCTCGGCCAGGATGTCCTTCGCGCTCACCGCGACGAATTCATAGCTGCTCTGCTGTTCGGCCAAGGCACGATCCCCGTCTGAGAAGGCTGTTTGCTGGGCGGAAGGTGTAGAAACTGCCGGGCGTTACGGCAAGGGGTTGGCCAAAGCGCCCTGGGCGCCATCCGCCATCACCACCGCGCGGCCATCCTGCAGCCGCACCCGCCCGGCCGCCAGCCAGGCCAGCGCCGCCGGGTACAGCCGGTGTTCCTGCGCCAGCACCCGCGCCGCCAGGCTGTCGGCATCGTCATCCGCCAGCACCGGCACCGCCGCCTGGGCCAGGATCGGCCCCTCATCCACGCCGGGGGAGACCAGGTGCACGGTGCAGCCATGCAGCCGCACCCCCGCCGCCAGGGCGCGCTCATGCGTCTCCAGCCCCGGAAAGCTCGGCAACAGGCTGGGATGGATGTTCACCAGCCGGCCGAACCAGCTGCCCACGAACCCCTCGGTCAGCACCCGCATGAAGCCGGCCAGCGCCACCAGCTCCACGCCATGGCGCTCCAGCTCGGCCTGCATGGCGGCCTCGAAGCCGGCGCGGTCCGCCTTGAAGGCCCGGCTCTCCACCACAGCGGTGGCGATGCCCGCCGCCCGCGCCGTCTCCAGCCCGGCGGCGCCGGCCTTGTTGGCCAGCACCAGCACCACCTGGGCGGGGTAGGCCGGGTCGGCGGCGGCGGCCAGCAGCGCCGCCATGTTGCTGCCGCGGCCGGAGATCAGCACCGCCACCCGGGCACGCCCCGGCCCGGATGGCACGAAGGCCTGCTGCATCAGCCGCGCGGCCAACCGGCGGGCAGGTTGTCCACCCGTAGCCCCGGCGCGCCGCTCGCGGCCTCCAGCGTGCCGATGCGGAACACTTGCTCACCCGCCGCGCCAAGCTGGGCCATGGCGGCATCGGCGTCGGCGGCAGCCACCACCAGCACCATGCCGATGCCGCAGTTGAACACCCGCAGCATCTCGTCCGGCTGCACGTTGCCGGCGGCCGCCAGCCAGGCGAAGACCGGTGGCACCGGCCAGGCGCCGGCATCCACCACGGCTTCCACCCCCTGGGGCAGCACGCGCGGCAGGTTGCCCGGCAGGCCACCGCCGGTGATGTGCGCCGCCGCCTTCAGCAGCCCGGCCCGGTGCAGCGCCAGCATGGGCTGCACGTAGATCCGGGTCGGCGTCAGCAGCGCCTCGCCCAGGGTCTTCCCGGCTTCGAACGGGCAGGGCGCGTCCAGCGCCACGCCGGCGGCGGCGGCAATGCGCCGCACCAGCGAGAACCCGTTGGAATGCACGCCCGCCGAGGCCAGCCCCAGCAGCACGTCGCCCGGCCCGACATCCAGCTTCGGCAGCAGGTTGCCCCGCTCGGCCGCGCCGACGCTGAACCCGGCCAGGTCGTAGTCCTCGGCGGCGTACATGCCCGGCATCTCAGCGGTCTCACCGCCCACCAGGGCGCAGCCGGTGATCCGGCAGCCCTCAGCGATGCCGGAGATCACCGCGCTGGCATGCGCCACACTCAGCTTACCGGTGGCAAAATAGTCCAGGAAGAACAGCGGCTCGGCGCCCGCGACCACTAGGTCGTTCACGCACATGGCCACCAGGTCGATGCCGACGGTGTCATGCTTGCCGGTGTCGATCGCCAGCTTCAGCTTGGTGCCGACGCCGTCGGTGGAGCTGACCAGCACCGGGTCGGTGAAGCCGGCCGCGCGCAGGTCGAACAGCGCGCCGAAGCCGCCGAGGCCGCCCATCACCCCTTTGCGGGACGTGGCCTTGGCCAGCGGCTTGATGGCATCGACCAGCGCATCGCCGGCGTCGATGTCCACCCCGGCATCACGGTAGGTCAGGCTGTGGGAGGTGGAACTGGTCAGGATGGCCTCCAATCGGCTAAGGCTTGGGCCGGGCTGGCTGCGGGGATTGCCGATGCACGGTTGCTGGACATGGCGTTCGCGGCGCGGCGCCACAAACCACAGGGGCGGGCTGACCGCAACCGGCCTCTTGCTGGCGGCGCTGCTGCTGGCCGCCCCGGCCGGGGCGCAACTGCTCGCCGCCCCGCCCGGCGCCATGCCCCTAGCCCCGCCGGCGGCCGACCCCGGCATGGCCTTCACCCAGCGCAATGTGCCGGCCGAGGCCACCGCCGCCGACGCCGTCCAGGCCAAGGAACGCGCCCTGGCCAATGGCCGCCGCGCCGCCTGGCAGGCCCTGGCGACGCAGTCCGGCCTGGCCGGCCAGCAGCTCAACGACGCGCAGATCGACGACCTCGTCGCCTCGATCATCGTCGAGGAGGAGCGGCTGACCGCCACCCGCTACAGCGGCCGCCTGACCGTGAACTTCGCGCCCGACCGGGTCCGCGCCCTCATCGCCGGCCGCCCCATGGCCCCCGGTGGCGCCCCGGCGCCGCTGGCCGGTGGCGCGCTGCCGGCGACGCCCGCCTCCAACTGGGTGCAGGCCACCGCCACCTACCGCAGCATGGGGGAATGGCTGGAGCTGCGCCGCCGCCTGCTCTCCGCCGGCCCGGTGGCGTCGGTGGAGATCCAGTCCATCGCGGTGGATGCCGCCCGGCTGCGCCTGGGCCTGCGCGCCGAGGCCGCCGCCGCCAGCGGCGACCTGGCCGCGCTGGGCGTGGCGCTGCAACCCGGCGGCGCGGTGCCCGGCGGCGGCGACATCTGGCGGGTGGGCCTTGCCGGAGGGGGCTGACACCGGCCGGCGCCTGGCCGGGGCGCCGCCCAGCGCGCTCTACGTCACGCTGCCCAACCTCATTACCGTGGCCCGGCTCTGCGCCGTGCCGGCCACCGTGTGGCTGATCCTGCATGGCCGGCTGGACCTCGGCTTTGGCCTGTTTATCGGCGCCGGCATCTCGGACGCGGTGGATGGCTGGCTCGCCCGCATCCGCAACGCCCGCAGCAAGCTTGGCGCCATCCTGGACCCCCTGGCCGACAAGGCGCTGCTGGTCTCGGTCTACATCACCCTGGCCGCCATCGGCGTGCTGCCGGACTGGCTGGCCATCCTGGTGGTGTTCCGCGACCTGCTCATCATCGGCGGCTTCCTGATGCTGTGGGTGCTGGAGGCGCCGCCGCATGTGCGCCCGCTGCTGGTCTCCAAGCTCAACACCGCGCTGCAGATCGGCCTGGCCGCGCTGGCGCTGGGGCTGGCCGGCTTCCACTTGGCCGCGCCTGTGCTGCTTGAGGTCGGCATCTGGGCCACCGCGGCCAGCACCCTGGTCTCCGGCGCCGCCTATGTCTGGCTGGCGCTGCGGCGGCCGCCGGCATGAGGCTGCTGCCCGGCAAGCCGCGCCCGGCGCCACGCCAGCCCGCCGCCCTGGCGCCGCCGGAAGCCCCGCGCCCGGCGCCCGCC
>CANGNF010000039.1 GCA_947455205.1 Acetobacteraceae bacterium
AGGAAGCGGGTTGCGCTTTCCTTGCGCTCGTCCGGCAACAGGGCGGTGAAGGCCAGGCGGGAGGCGTCGTCGATGGCGACGTGCAGGTATTCCCAGCCGGTGCCGCGCTTGCTGCTCTGGCCGCGGCGGTCGCCGGTGATGCGGTGGCCGATGCCGTCGATCCGGCCGAGTTTCTTGATGTCGAGGTGCAGCAACTCGCCCGGATGCTCGCGCTCGTAGCGGATGATCGGGGGCCTGGGGTCCAGCGCCCGCAGCCGGCCGAGGCTGAGCCGGCGCAACTCCAGCCCCACCGTGGAGACCGCCAGTCCCAGTTGCCTGGCGATGGCCGGGCCGCTGAGCCGCTGGCGACGCAGCGCCTCAATGGCGGCGGTGGTCTCGGCGGCCAGGCGGCTTGGGCAATGAAGGGGGCGGGAGGTGCGGTCGCGCAGACCATCGGCACCCTCGGCGGCGAAGCGGTCGCGCCATTTCCGCACCGTAGCCGGGCAGACCCCGAAGGCGGCTGCGACTTCGGCGAGGCTCCAACCTCTCTGCAACCGCTCCACCATCAGCAATCGACCACGCGCTGTGGTTCGGGCATTCTCATGGCTGTCCATCCGGGGCTCCGAGTTGCTGGGTGTTGGCCTCGCAACCACAGCCAACCAACTCAGCCCCGGAGGGACAACCTCCATAGCAGCGACACCTAGAGCAGCATGCGCCCTGTCGGGCGCATTTCGGGCTCTATGACTCGTTGATACCAGGGCGAGAAATTCGATCCGATGATTCCCTCGGAATGGATATCGCCCCAGCACTTTGCGCCCCATCGGGCGCATGGTGCTCTATAACTTGTTGAAAGTAGGGCAAAAAATCCGTTCTGATGATTCCATCAGAACGGATATTGCTCTAGTCGCGGCCACGGGCCGGCGCGGCTGAATGCCCACTGACCTGGCCGCCGGCATCCCGCCGCAGCCGCAGGAAGAACGGCGCCGAGGCCGCCACCACCAGCGCCGAGATCGCGAAGGCCCAGGCGAAGTCCACCGTTCCCAGCTCCTGCCGGCCATGCAGGGCGGTGCTGGCCTCCAGGCTGGCGGTGGCCAGCACCACCCCCAGCGCCGGGGAAAGCTGCTGCGCCGTGCCGAAGAAGCTGGTGGCGGCGGACAGCCGGGCCTGTGGCACATCCGCGAAGGCCAGGGTGTTCAGCGCGGTGAACTGCAGGCTGCGCGCCAGCCCGCCCAGCGCCAGCAGCAGGAAGATCGCGACGATCGGCCAAGCCGGGCTGAAGGCGGCGCAGATGCCGATGCCAGCGGCGGCGAACAGCGCATTGCCCACCAAGGCGGTGCGGAAGCCGAAGCGCCGCAGGATCGGCCGGGCCAGCGGCTTCATCGCCATGGCGCCCAGCGCGGTGGCGAAGCTGACCAGCCCCGCCGCGCTGGCGCTGCGATGGAAGCCCAGCTGCAGCAGCATCGGCACCAGAAACGGCACCGACCCCGCCCCGCCACGGAACAGGCTGCCCGCCAGCGTCGCCTGGTTGAAGGTGGGAATCGACAGCAGGGTGAAGTCGATGGCCGGCCGCGCCCGCGCCAGGCAGTGCCGCACCGCCAGCACGCCGATGGCCAGCCCCGCCGCCAGGCAGCTTCCCGGCAGCCAGGCCGGGAAGACGCCGCGGCCCACGGTCTCGATGCCGAACATCAGCAGCGCCAGCGACCCGCCGATCAGCAGCAGCCCCTTGATGTCGGGCGGCCCCGGGTCGCCCGGCGGCACGTCCGGGATCTTCCACGCCACCAGCGCCAGCCCCAGCACGCCAATGGGCAGGTTGATGTAGAACACGCTGCGCCAGCCGAAGGCATCGGTCAGGAAGCCGCCCAGCGGCGGCCCGCTGATCGGCCCGATCATCGCCGGCATGGTCAGCCAGGTCATGGCTGACAGCATGTCCTCCTTGGACACGCGCCGCAGCAGCAGCAACCGGGCGACAGGCACCATCATCGCCCCGCCGAAGCCCTGCAGCACCCGCGCGGCCACCAGCTCCCCCAGCCCGGTGGAGCGGCCGCACAGCGCGCTGGCACAGGTGAAGATGGCGATCGCCGCCATGAACACCCGCTTGGCGCCGAAGCGGTCCGCCATCCAGCCGCTCAGCGGGATGAAGACGGTGATGCTGACCAGGTAGCTGGTGATCGCCACGCCCAGCCGGGCCGGTTCCTCGCCCAGGTCGCGCGCCATGCTGGGCAGGGCGGTGATGATCGCGGCACTGTCGAGGTTCTGCATGAACAGGGCGCTGGCGACGATGGCCGCCATCACCCGCATGTCCACCTGTTTGCCCGGGGCGCTGTCGGTCATCGGGCGCAGGCTACGCCTGGCCAGGCCGCACCACCACCCGGCCCACCGCACGCCTGCCGCTCACTTCCGCCATGGCTTCGCGGAACTGCGCCAGGGGGTAGGCGGCATGCACCTCCGGCCGCAGCAGGCCGGCCGCCCACCATTCCGTCAGCTGGCGCCACAGCCCCTGGCAGGCTGGCGCCCACACATTGCGGTCATAGCCCGGCGACCAGCCGACATAGGCGCCCCAGTTCACCCCGGCCACCGCGATGTTCTTCAGCAGCAGCAGGTTGACCCCCAGCTGCGGAATGGCGCCACCGGCATAGCCCAGGGTCAGCAAGGTGCCGCCATCCGCCAGGCAGCGCAGCCCCTCGTCGAAGGCATCGCCGCCCAGCACGTCCAGCACCACATCCACGCCGCGGCCGCGGGTGATCCGCCGCACCTCCTCCTTGAAGGGCAGCGCCGAATCCAGCACCGCGTCGGCGCCGCGTTCCAGCAGCATCGGGTGCTTGGCCGCCCCGGCACGGGCAATGACGTGCGCGCCCACGGCCTTGGCGATCTCCACCGCCGCCAGGCCGACGCCACCCGCCGCACCCTGCACCAGCACCCATTGCCCCGGCTGCAGCTTGGCCCGCCACAGCAGCGCGGAGCCAGCCGTGGGGTAGCTGATCGGGAAGGCCACGGCGGCCTCCAGCGGCAGGCCGTCCGGCACCGGCACCACATGCACAGCGTCCACCACCGCTTCCTCGGCCAGCGCGCCCCAATCCGCCACGGCAAACACGCGGGTGCCTGGTGGCAGCGGGTTGGCCACGTCCGGGGCTGATTCCAGCACCACCCCGGCAATCTCGGTGCCGGGCACGAAGGGCAGCGGCGGGCGGCGCTGATACTTGCCGGCCACCACCAGCTGGGTGGCGAAGGAAATCCCCGCCGCCGCCACCTGCAGCCTGACAGCGCCGGGCCGCATCGGCGGCGGCGGGATATCCTTCAGCTCCAGCTGGTCGAACTCGCGCCAGCCCTCACACACCAGTGCGCGCATCAATCGGCCCTTATGTTGGCGGTGGTGACCAGCTGGCCCCAGCGGGCGAACTCGGTCGCGACGAAGCCGGCGTAATGCGCCGGCGTATCCGCCACCGGCACGGCGCCCAGCGCCGCCATGCGCGCCATCGGCTCCGGCTGGCGCAGCGCCCGCGCCACCGCCTGCTGCACCGCGCCGGTGATCTCGGCCGGGCAGCGCGGCGGCGCCCATATGCCGTACCAGGTGGAGATCTCGTAGCCGGCCACCCCGGCCTCCGCCACCGTCGGCAGGTCGGGGAAGGCCGGCTGGCGGCCCTCCGTCGTCACCGCCAGGGCGCGCAGCTTGCCGTCCCGCACCGCGCCGGCGCTGCTGGGCATGCTGTCGAACATCACCTGCACATTGCCGGCCAGCAGGTCCGGCAGCGCCTGGCCGCTGCCCCGATACGGCACGTGCTGCATCTCCACGCCGGCCAGCTGCTTGAACAGCTCCCCGGCCAGATGCGGCGCCCCGCCATTGCTGGAAGACGCATAGGAAAGCCGCCCCGGATTGGCCTTGGCATAGGCCACCAGTTCCGCCACCGAATGCACCGGCAGCCCCGGCGTCACCACCAGCATCAGCGGCACCAGCGCAATGTTGGTCACCGGGGTGAAGTCCGCCACCGCGTCATAGGGCAGCCGCATCATGTGCGGCACGATGACATGCGCGGAGGCATTGACCAGGAAGGTCGTGCCATCCGGCGCGGCGCGGGCCACCTCCGCACTGCCGATGGAGCCAGCGGCGCCGGCCTTGTTCTCCACCACCACGGGGTAGGGCAGGTCGCGGGCAAGCTGGGTCGCCACCACCCGGCCCATGATGTCGGTCGGCCCGCCCGGCGGGTAGGGCACGATGAAGCGCACCGGCCGGGACGGCCAGGCGCCCTGCGCCTTCGCCCGGGTCCACAGCGCCGGCACGCCCAGCACCCCGGCCAGCACGGCGCGGCGGCCAGGCCGCGCCGCCGAAAGCCGCGCCTCGGCCGCCGGCTGGCCGCCCAGCGGGGCGCAGTGATGAAACGCCATGCGGACGACCCTTCCCTATTACTTCGCTCCTGCCAGGATAGGCGCAAATACGTCCGAGGAAACCATGCGCCCCTATGAAGGCCTGTTCGTGCTGGACACCAGCCAGGGCATCGCCGGCCCCTATTGCGCCACCCAGCTCGCCGCGCTGGGCGCCAATGTGGTCAAGGTGGAACCCCCCGCCGGGGACTGGTCGCGCGGGCTTTCCACCCGCGGCGGCACCCATTCGGTCATGCACACCGCCTTCAACCGCGGCAAGCGCAGCATCATGCTCGACCTCTCGGCCGCCGAGGACCAGGCCCGGCTGGCCGCCCTGGCGGCCAAGGCGGATGTGATCCTGGAAGCCTTCCGCCCCGGCGTCGCCCGCCGCATCGGCATCACGCCGGAGGCCGGCAAGCCGGACGTGGTCTTCCTCTCCATCTCCGGCTTCGGGCAGTCCGGCCCCTACAGCGAACGCCCCTGCACCGACAGCGTCGCCCAGGCCTTCACCGGCATGGTGGCGATGAACCAGGGCATGGACGGCATCCCCCACCGCACCGGTGCCTTCTTCGCGGTGGACATGGTTACCGGCCTGTCCGCCATGGTCGCGGTGCAGGGGGCGCTGGCGGAACAGCAGCGCGACCGGATGACCCAGGCCGCGCCCCGCCGCCGCGTGCTGGACGTGGCGCTGCACCAGGCCTCTGCCGCGCTGCTGGGCTACAACGTCGCCGAATGGGGGCTGCAGGGCCAGGAACCCAAGGCGCTGAACACCCCGGCCGGCGCCTACCAGGCCAGCGACGGCCGCTACGTCATGATCGGCCTGCTGCGGGAACCGGAATTCGCCCAGCTCTGCCAGGTGCTGGAGATCGAGGACCTGTCCCAGGACCCGCGCTTCGCCAGCTTCCCGCTGCGCGGCCAGAACCGCGAGGCGCTGCTGCCCTTGATCCGCAGCGCCTTCATGGCGCGCCCCAGCACCGAATGGCTGCCGCGCTTCCACGCGGCGCGCATGCTGTGCGACCAGGTGAACACGCCCTTGGACTGGCTGGCCGACCCGCATGTGCGGGAAACCCGCGCCGCCATTCCGCTGGACCAGCCCGGCCTGGGCACCCTGCCCTTCCCCGCGCTGCCCGGCATCGGCCCCTGGAGTGTCAAGGCACCCGATCTGGGCGAAGATACCGCCGAGGTTCTGCGGGAGTTTGGGATTTGAGACTTGCCGATGCCGTCGCCGCCCAGGCCGACCTGGTGCAATGGCTGCTGAATTGCGTGGCCTCCGTCGGCGCCGACCCGCCGGGGATCACGCGGGAAGCCTATGGCCGCGGCGAGAACGCCGCCCAGGCGCAGATCGAGGAAACCGGCCTGCGCCTGGGCATGACGGCCAGCCTTGATGCCGGCGCCAACCTGACCCTGCGCTGGGCCGCCGAAGCGCCGCAGCAGGCCCCTGTCCTGATCGGCAGCCACCTGGACAGCGTGATCCAGGGCGGCAACTTCGATGGCGCCGCCGGGGTCATCGCCGGCCTCGGCGCCGTCGCCGCGCTGCAGGCCGCTGGCCTGACGCCGAAGCGCGATATCGAGGTGCTGGCGCTGCGCTGCGAGGAAGCCGTCTGGTTCGGCCTGGGCCTGATCGGCAGCCGCTGCCTGCTGGGCCGCCTGCCGCCCGGCGCGCTGGAACTGCGCCACGCCCGCACCGGCCTGACCCTGGCCGAAAGCATTGCTGCGTGCGGCGGCGACCCCGAGGCGCTGCGCGAGGGCAAGCCGCTGCGCGACCCCCGCGCGATGGGTGCCTATCTGGAAGCCCATATCGAACAGGCACCCCAGCTGGTGGAAGCCGGCCATCCCGTGGCCGTCTGCCTGGCCAACCCCGGCAATGTGCGCCACCCCTTCATCCGCATCACCGGGGAGGAAGCCCATACCGGCCTGCCGCACCGCTTCCGCCGAGACGCCGCGCTGGCCGGCGCCGAGTTCTCGCTGGCGCTGGAACGCCTGTGGCTGGAGGAGGAGGCGCTGGGCCGCCCGATGGCCGTCACCATCGGCCGCTTCCACACCCCGGCCGACCGCCACAGCCTGACCTCCGTCTCCGGCGCCTTCGAGCTCAGCCTGGACCTGCGCGCCTACAGCGCCGAGCACCTGAAGGCGCTGGAAACCCGGCTCGGCCGCATCGCGGTGGAGGTGGCGGAGCGCCGCGGCGTCAGGATCGAGCTCGGTGAGCGCAGCGCCGCCGCCCCCGGCCCGATGCACCCGGTGATGGTCAAGGGCCTGGGCGAGGCCGCCGGCCGCGCCGGCCTGACCCCCCTCAAGCTGAACAGCCCCGGCAGCCACGACGCCAACAACTTCGCCGCCGCCGGCGTGCCCACCGGCATGCTGCTGGTCCGCAACCGCAACGGCAGCCACAACCCCTACGAGGCGATGGACACCCCCGACCTGGTCGCCGCCATCGGCGTGCTGGCCGAATGGCTGCGGACCAATGCCTGCCTCTGACCCCGCCACCCCACCCGACCGCCTGCCGACGGAGACCACCCGATGAAGGACGCCCAAGGGCTGGAGATGACCGCCGCCTCGGCCGAGGCGGTGGCCGGCTATGACCATGTGATCGAAGGCTACCTGCGCTACCGCGCCGACACGCCGCTGCGGCTGAAGGCCGCCCTGGCGCTGGACCCGGAGGCGCCGATGCTGCGCCTGGCCCAGGCCGGCTTTACCCTGCTGGGCCACCAGGCCAGCGCCCTGCCCCGCGCCGCCGACAGCCTGACCCGCGCCGAGGCCACCGCCCGCACCGCGCGGGAACGCGCCCATTGCGCCGCCACCGCCGCCTGGGTCGCCAACGACGTGCACCGGGCGCTCAGGATCTGGCGGCAGATCGTGGCGGAGTATCCGCACGACATCCTGGCCTTCCGCATGCACCACTTCGTCGCCTTCTGGGCCGGGCGGCCGGACTGGATGCTGGAAGCCGTGGACGCCACCCAGCCGCATTGGTCCGCCGCCATCCCGGCCTATGGCAGCGTGCTGGCCTGCCGCGCCTTCGCCGCCGAGGAAAGCGGCCTGTACACCGCCGCCGAGGCCGCCGGGCGCGAGGCCATTGCGCTCGACCCCGGCGACCTGTGGGCCGCGCATGCGGTGGCGCATGTGCTGGAGATGCAGGGCCGGCGCGGCGAGGGCATCACCTGGATCGCCGGGCTGGAACAGCACTGGGAAGGCGGCAACAACCTGATGCACCACCTGTGGTGGCACCGCGCCATGTACCACCTGGAACACCAGGAATGGCCCGCGGTGCTGGCGCTGTACGACGGCCGCTTCCGCAACCTGGCCAGCCCGGTCACCCAGGCCGCGCCGGACCTGTACATCGACGTGCAGAACGCCGCCTCCATGCTGTTCCGCCTGCAGCTGCACGGCGTGCATGTCGGCGACCGCTGGGTGGAGCTGGCCGACAAGGCGGAGGCCCGGATCGGCGACCACCTGAACCCCTTCACCCTGCCGCACTGGGCCATGGCGCTGGCGGCGACCAAGCGCTGGGATGCCGGCGCCCGCATGCTGGCGGCGCTGGCCGCCGACCCGGCGCCGCTGGTGCATGAGGTGGCCCTGCCGGTCTGCGACGCCGCGCTGCGCCACGGCCATGGCGACTTCGCCGGCGCCGTCGCCACGCTGCGCCCGGTGCTGGGCCGCATGTACCTGCTGGGCGGCAGCCACGCGCAGCAGGACGTGCTGGAGCAGCTGTTCCTGGACAGCGCGGTGAAGGCCGGGCTGACCGAGGACGCCCGCACCCTGCTGGAACGCGTCGCCGGCCGCCACCCGGTGCCGCCGGCCCGCCGCGTGGGCTACGCCGCGGCGGTGAAGGAGCTGCGGTTCTGAGCCGCCGCACCACCCGGCCTGACCCTCGCGCCCCCCGGATAACCGAGAATTAAGCCAATCCGCTGTTCTGTTGCGCCGCACAAACCAGAACGGATTGGCGGCCATGGCGACCCTTTCAGGCGGCAACGACCTGGGTGATCTCGATGCGGAGGCGCTGGCCCCCGGCCAGGACCACTACATCGTTGCCGGCAGCGGCAACCTGAACATCAACGCCGGCCTGCAGGACAACACGGTCTTCGGCGGCAGCGGCTCCATCCATGTCAGGGCCGGCGACGGTCAGAACGAGATTCATCTCGGCTCCGGCCAGTTGCAGGTCCAGCTGGGCAATGGCCACGACGTCGTCGTGGTGGGCAGCGGCAGCACCAGCATCCGGGCTGAGGATGGCAATGACCGCATCATCGCCGGCGATGGCCAGGCCGCCATCACCCTGGGGAATGGCAACGACACGGTGACCCTGGGCAATGGCAGCGCGGTGCTGGTCCTGGGCAACGGCAATGACAGCGTCGTGGCGGGCAGCGGCCAGCATCAGCTGACCCTGGGCCAGGGCAACAACCAGGCCTGGCTGGGCGACGGCAGCGCCACGATCCAGGCGGGGAATGGCCACGACACCATCCACCTGGGCAGCGGCCAGGCGCTGCTGGAACTCGGCGAGGGCGCCGACAGCATCACGCTGGGCGACGGCAGCGCGACCATCATCGCCGGCAGCGGCGCCGACACCATCACCGCCGGCAACGGGCAGCACATGCTGACCCTGGGCGACGGCGACGACAGCATCACGCTGGGCAGTGGCAGCCACACCATCATCGCCGCCGGCGGCCACGACGTGATCCATGCCGGCAGCGGCCAGCTGTACTTCAGCGGCGGCACCGGCAGCGCCACCGTCTTCGCCGGAGACGGAAGCGCCACGGAAATCGGTGGCAGCGGCAACGACGAGTTGCACGCCGGCAACGGCCAGTTCCTGCTGCAGGGTGGCGCCGGCAATGACACGCTGTTCGGTGGTGGCGGCCAGGGCACGCTGGCCGGCGGTGACGACGACGACCTGTTGTTCGGTGGCAGCGGCAGCTATCGGCTGGCTGCGGGCGCCGGGCACGACACGCTGATGGCCGGCAGCGGCAACGAGACCCTCAGCAGCGGCAGCGGCGAAACCCAGTTCTACTTCACCAGCGGCAGCAGCTACGACATCGTCACCGGCTTCGTCGCGGGCAAGGACATGCTGTACATCCAGGGTGGCATCAACGGCCTGGCCATACATGCCCCCCAGGATATCGCCGCGCATGTCAGCGCGGGCTGGAACGGTGCGGTCATCAGCCTGGGCCAGACCACGATCACGCTGGAAGGCATGAACGCGGCCGACCTGCTGGCCCACCCGGACGCCTACTTCAGGCTGTTCTGACCGGCCGTGGCTGGCGGTGCGCCATGCAGCGCCATGCAGCCCGCCTAGAACAGCTCCATCAGCTTGGCATGGTCGCTGAGGTCGGCGGGCGTCCCCTCGAAGATCATCCGCCCGCTGCGCATCACCACCACGCGGTCACTCACCGCGAAGGCCTCGCGCACATTCTGCTCCACCAGCAAAATCGCCACGCCGCGTTCCTGCCGCAGCCGGGCGATCGGCTCGATCAAATCCTGGAACAGCTTGGGCGCCAGGCCGATGCTGGGCTCATCCAGCAGCAGCACCTTCGGCCTGGTCAGCAGCGCGCGGGCAATGCTGACCATCTGCTGCTGCCCGCCGCTCAGCGTGCCCGCCGTGCGCTTGGTGAACTCCTTGATCCGCGGCAGCAGCTCCAGCACGTCGTCGATCCGCGCGGCGCGCTCGCCCTTCGGCACCCCGGCCGACCAAAGCGCCAGGCCGAAGATCTCCAGCACCGTCAGGTCGGGGAAGACGCCGCGCCCTTCCGGCACCAGCGCGACGCCGGCCGCGCCCAGCGCCGCCGGGCCATGCGTGCCCAGGCGGCGGCCGAAGACCTTGATCTCCCCCGCCGCCGGCCGATGCAGGCCGAACAGCACGCGCAGCAGCGTGGACTTGCCGGCGCCGTTATGGCCGATCAGGCACAGCCCCTCGCCCGGCGCCAGCGTCAGCGAAACGTCCTGCAACACCTCCCGCCCGCCATAGCCGGCGGCCAGGCCGGTGGCCTCCAGCGCCAGGGCCGGGGCCGCGGCGGCCGACGAACCCTGCGGGTTCGCGCCGGGCGACAAATCCTGCGGATTTGCGCCGGTCATGCCGCCACCTCATGGCTGCGGTCGCCGAAGTAGATCGCCGCCAGCTTCGGGTCGCTCATGATCTCCCGTGGCGCCCCTTCCGCCAGCACCAGCCCGCGGTCCAGGAAGGCAATCCGGTCGGCCAAATCCACCACCACGTCCAGGTTATGCTCAATCAGGCAGATCGCCACGCCGCGCGCCCGCGCATCCTTCAGCAACTGGCCAAACCGCAGCCGAGAGGACAAATCCAGCCCCGAGGCCGGCTCGTCCAGCAGCCAGATATCGGCGCCCGCCGCCAGGATGCGCGCCATGGAAAGGAACTTCCGCTCGGCATAGGCCAGGTCCACCGCCCGCGCCTCGGCCAGGGCGGTCAGCCCGGTCGCGTCCATCGCGGCTTCCGCCGCCGCCAGGCGCGCCCGCTTGTCGCCGCCCTGCCAGAACCAGGCGCCACGCTCGGTCGCCGCCAGCACGTTGTCGCGCACGCTCATCTGGGTGAACAGGCGCAGGTCCTGGAAGCTGCGCGCCACGCCCAGCCGCGCCACCTGCCACGGCTTCAACCCGATGATCGGCTTGCCGCGCACCTGCGCCGTGCCCTCATCCGCCCGCAGGTTGCCGGTGATCAGGTTGAACACCGTGGTCTTGCCGGCGCCGTTCGGCCCGACCAGCGCGGTGACGGCGCCGGCCGGCAGCGCCAGCGAAACGCCCTGCACCGCCTTCACGCCGCCGAAGCTGCGCGCCAACCCTTCGCATGAAAGCGGCGCGCTCATGCCTGGCTCTTCCCCTTGTCCTGGTCGCCCAGCAACCCCGCCGGGCGGAACACCATCAGCAGCGTCATCGCCGCCCCGTAGATGATCTGCTGCACCGACCCCACCTCGGTCGGCGGGATGAAGGTCAGGAAGGACAGCGCCGAGGGCAGCGACAGCAGCAGCACCGCGCCCACCAACGGCCCCAGCAGCGTGCCCGTGCCGCCCACGATCACCATGGCCATCACCAGCACGGACTGTTCCAGCGTGAAGCTCTCCACATTCACGAAGGACATGTGCAGCGCGAACAGCGCGCCGGCCACGCCCGCCCCGGCACAAGCGAACGCAACCGCCAGCGCCTTGGCCACCGCCACCGGCTTGCCCAGCGCCTCGGCCGCGCTCTCGGCATCGCGGATCGCCTTCAGCGTCCGCCCGAAGCTGCCATTGGCCATGGCGTGGATGGCCCACAGCAATAGCCCCAGCGCCAGCAGGGAGAGCGGCAGCACGCCGACCTCCACGCCCAGGATCCGCGGCCGCGGAATATTGGTCAGCCCGCCGATGCCGCCGGTCAGCGACTTCACCTCACTGAACAGGGTCAGCGCCACCATCTGCAGGCCAAGCGAGGCCGCGACGAAATACTCGCCCCGCACCCGCAGCGCCGGCAGCGCCAGGCACAGCGACAGCACCGCCGAGATCAACGCCGCCACCGCGCAGGCCAGCAGCGGGTCCGGCGACACATGCAGCGCGATCTGCGCCCCGGCATAGGCGCCCAGGCCGAAGAACACCGCATGCGCGACCGAGAAGATGCCGGCATAGCCGACCATGAAGTTCAGCGTGACCGCCAGGATGGCGAAGATCGCCACCAGCGTCGCCAGGTTGGAGAAGTAGGCGATCATTTCGCGACCGCCGCGCCGAACATGCCGCTCGGCCTGAACAGGATGAAGCCGAACAGCACCAGGAAGCTGGCGGCGGAGGCCCATTGCGTCTCCAGCCGTATCAGCACCAGGCTTTCCGCCACGCCCAGCAGCAGCCCGGCCAGCGCCGCGCCGCGCAGGCTGCCCACCCCGCCGACGATGGTGCTGGCCATGGACACCAGCATCACCTCGTTGCCCGCGGATTCCCGCAGCCCGGTATTCATCGCGGTCAATATCGCCGCCGGCGCCACCAGCGCCGAGCCGAGCGCGAAGGCCAGCATCGACAGGCGAGAGGAAGACAGCCCGTAGGCCCGCAGCAGGTCCGGGTTCTGCGCCAGCGCGCGCAGCGCCACGCCGGCATTGCTGCGCGTCAGGAACAGGTTGAGCGCGATGAACAGCGCCAGCGCCACCCCCACCGCCACCCAGAACAGCGGCGCCAGGTACAGGTCCGGCAGCAGCTCCACGCTGTTGCTCAGGCTGGTGTTGACGCTGGCGAAGCCGCGCCCGGCAAACACGCCGACCAGGTTCTGCACCACGATGGAAACGCCGAAGGCGGCGACGAAGACGGTGAAGAAGCTGCCTTCGTGCCGCTGGATCGGCCGGTACACCAGGCGCTCCATCCCCACGCCGAAAGCCACCGCCACGCCCACCGCCGCCAGCGCGCCCAGCACCGGCGACCAGTCATGGTTCCAGCAGTACAGGAAGGTGTAGCCGGCCAGGGTGAAGGCGGCGCCATGCGCCACGTGGAACACCTTGGTCGCGCCGAAGATCAGCGCGAAGCCGGCCGCCGTCAGCGCATACAGCGCGCCGGTCTGCACGCCCTGCAGCAGCAGCTGCAGGACCAGGAGGAGGCTTTCCTGCACGGCTCAGGCCAGCTTGACCAGCTGGCCACCCTTCCACTGCACCACCTCAATGGCGGCCATCATGTTGCCGGCGGCGTCGAACTCCCCGGTGCCGCCCACCAGCGGGAACTTCTTCACCCGGTGCAGCGTGTCCTTCAGGCTGTCGCCGGTGACGGCGGTGTTGGTCTTCTCCAGCTCATGCGCCAGCAGGCCGAACAGCCGGCAGCCATTGTAGTAGTTGGCGTTGTAGACCGTCGGCTCCTTGTTGTGCGCCTTGCGGAAATCCTCGGCGAAGCGCCGGGTCAGCGCATCGCCGCCGGCATAGTCCACCTTCTGCACCGTGAAGGTCATGCCTTCCGATTCCGGCAGGCTGCCCACGCTGGCCAGGTTCATGGCGGAATAGCTGCACAGCTGCTGCGACACGCCGTTGTTGCGCAGCCCCTTGATGATCTGGCTCTGCTGCGCGCCGAAGCTGGCGATGTAGACCGCATCCGGCCGCACCTGGCGCACCCGCGCCGCGACCGGGCCGAACTGCTGCGCGTCGCGCGGAATGGAGAAGCTGCCGACCAGCTCGCCGCCCACCTTGGGCAGTTGCTCGCCCAGCTCCTTCAGGATCGCGTCGCCCAAGGGGTCGTCCACGTAGACCAGGGCGAAGCGCTTCTTGCCCTGGCCGATCAGGTAGGGCAGCAGCGCCCGCGTCTCCAGGTGCGCCAGCGGGATCACGTTCCAGAAGTACGGGGAAAGCCCCGACAGGTCCGGCCCCACCGCGCCGCCATTGATCATGACGGTCTTGGCGCGGTCGCCGATGGGCGCCACCGCCTTGGAAACGGCGGTGAAGGCGGCGAAGGTCCAGTGCGCCTTGTCGATGTTGACCAGCTTGGTCATGGCGATGACGCCCTGCTGCGGCAGGGCCTGGCTGTCCTCGCTGATGTAGCGGATCGGCCGCTTCAGCAGCTTGTCGGCTTCCATGTGCTGGATCGCCAGCTGCACGCCGGCGGTGAAGACACCGCCATATTCGGCATTGGGGCCGGACTGCGGGAAGACGCTGCCCAGGATGTACGGGCCTTCCTGCGCCTCGGCGCCACGGATGAAGGGGGCGGCGAGCGCACTGCCCATCAGGGCACGGCGGGTAAGCTGCATGTCGTTTTCTCCCGTGGCGATATGGGCGGCACAGTTCCCGCGCCGCCCGGTTCTGTCAACCGAAGGGCAGCTTGTAGCCCGCCTCATGCCAGGGGCAGCTCACCAGCTTGCCGGTGGTGGAGAGGGTGATGTAGGCGGTCTTCATGTCCGCCCCGCCGAAGCAGATGTTGGTCGGCATCCGCTCGGGCATCTTGGCCACGTGCAGGATATCCCCGGCCGGGGAGATCGTGGTGATCTCGCCACTCACCAGGGTCGCCACCACGATGTTGCCGGACGCCGAGACCGCCAGGCTGTCCAGCCGCCGATAGCCGGGGAACTGGCACAGCACCCGCCCGCCATTGCTGGACGGCCAGGGGTGCTTCCGCAGCACGCCCGGCGCTTCCACGTCCCAGGCCCACAGCCGCCCGGTCTCGGTCTCCGCGGCGTAGAGCACGCTGCCATCCGGGGACATGCCGATGCCATTGGCGCCGCCGAACACCGGGAAGGCGCATTCGCGGATCTCGCTGCCGTCGGTGCGGGCCCAGTAGATGCCGCCATGGTCGCGGTCCCGCCCGCGCACCTTGCCGAGGTCGGAGAACCAGAAGCCGTCCCGCGGGTCGAAGACGATGTCGTTCGGGCCCTTCAACTTGTGGTCGCCGCAGCGGTCGTACAGCCTGGTCACGCTGCCCGTGGCGGGGTCCACCACCTCGATCCGGCCGGTCTCGTAGCTCGGCGGCACGCCCACCGGGCGCAGCATCCCCGGCTCGTCATGCCACAGGAAGCCGCCATTGTTGCACAGGTACAGCTTGCCATTGGGGCCCAGCGCCATGCCGTTCGGCCCGCCGCCGGGCGTGGCCAGCACGCGCTTCGCGCCACCGGGCGCCACGGCGGTGATGATCCCGCGCTCGATCTCCACCAGCGCCACGCTGCCATCCGGCAGCACGACCGGCCCTTCGGGGAAGCGCAGCCCCTCGGCCAGGGTGGTGAGTTCAGGCGTGACGGTGAAGGTCATCTGGCGTTCCCCCGATTTCGTTGGGGGTATCATGGGCCGGGCCGGCGCGGCCGGCCAGCCCCCGGCTACAGGCGGCGCCAGATCTCCACCATGCCGCCGATCTCCTGCACCTCCGCCACCTTGACGTAGCTGCGCCGCAGCGTGGTGCCCAGGTTGACCCGCACCCGGCGCCGCATGGTGCGCCAATAGCCGCGGTCCACCACGATGATCCGCGGCCGGCCAGCCAGGATCCGGTTCACCTCGGCATCCGCGTCCACCCCGGTCACCCGGTCCCATTCGCAGGTCAGGTGGCCCGGAAAGGCGAAGCGGCTGGGCACCCCGGCGCCGGACATGACGTAGACCGCCGGGTGGTAGTTGGCGATGAAGATCGGCTCGCCCCGCCGGATCTGCTGGCGGATGATCTCCGCCACCTGACGCGGCGGGTCCGGCACGTCCCAGCCCCGCTCCAGCCGCGGCATTGTATCTATCGCCCAGGCATGGATCGCCACGGCGCCCACCAGGCCGACGAAGGCCGGCAGCGCCAGGGCGGGCCGCAGCTTCCACGCCAACTTCCACGCCCCCATGGCCGCCAGGATGGAAAGCGGCGCCATCAGGATGACGAAGTAGTGGTTGAACCACATCCCCGGCCCAGCCACCGCAATGGCGGCGGTGATGAACCACAGCAGCGCCACCACCACCAGCAGTGCCGCCGGGTGGTTCAGGCTGCGCCGGCGCAGCCCGGCCACCGCCACCAAGCCCAGCAGCAGCGGAAACATCAGGTCGGTCAGCGCATAGACCACCCGGTCCCAGGCCTGGGTGGCGGAAACCGCGCCCCCGGCATAGGCCAGTGGCGCCAGGAAGCTGCCATACAGGAAGAACTGGAACTGCCCGCGCGCCGCATAGGCCAGGCCGAACAGCACCGTCGGCAGCACGCACAGCGCGGCATAGGCCGCTGCCATGCCCAGCGCCCGGCGCCAGGGCAGCGCCCCGCTCCACCAGGCCGGCAGCGTCATCAGCACGAAGGCCAGGCACCCCATGGGCGCCACCACCGGCTTGATGGTCAGCGCGCAGCCCATCAGCACGCCCATGACCGCCAGGTCGCGCCAGCGCGGCGCCACATCCGCCCGCACCGCCGCGCGCACGCCCAGGTAGATGGCGCCGGAGACGAAGGGCGCGAACAATATCTCGGTGTTGGAGGCGAGCCCGCCCAGCACCACGGACTGGCCGATGTACAGCACCGCCGCGGCCAGCCCGACCACGCGCGGCCCCTGCAGCTGCCGCACGGTCCGGTAGGTCAGCCAGGCGGTGACGGCGACGCAGATGGCGCCCAGCAGCCGGATGGTCATGACCGACTTGCCGAACAGCACCAGCGCCACGGCGAACAGCGCCGGCGCGCCCACCGGGTGCATGTCCCACACCGCCACATAGGGCCAGCCGCCGCGCAGCCATTCCCGCGCCTGCAGCAGGTAAAGCCCCTCGTCGGTATCAATGACGGAGTGATGGAAGGCGAAGACCCGCGCCGCCAGGGTCAGGGCGAACAGCAGCACCGGCACCGCCAGCGCCCGCGCCAGCGGGCTGGCCACCAGCCGGGCCCGCGCGCGGGCAACCAGGCCCCGCGGGGAGCCCAGGGCGGCGGTCAGTGGGGGGGAACCGACGGTTTCGCTCATGCTTCCTGTGGCCGGCGGTGCCGGCATATGACCAGTTGGTAACGATCCTTCCCCAGGAAGGCGCCTACCGCAAGCCCGAACGGCATGGGGTCATGGCTTTGGGGCCTTTCTGTGTCCGGGGAAAGGTGCCTCGCGGGCGCCCCGGCGCGGCTTGACGCCAAGGGGATGCCGCCGGAGGCTCCGGCCATGCAACAGCCCCCAACCATGCCCGCCGCCATGCCCGCCGCCGCCCCTGATCCCGTGACCCTGGCCGTGGTGGACAACCGCCTGCGCGCGATCGTGGAGGAAATGGGGGAGGCCATGCTGCGGACCTCCTACAGCCAAATCCTGAACTCTTCGCGCGATTTTTCCATCGCCCTGTGCGACGCGCGGGGCAGGCTTGTGGCCCAGGCCGACCACATACCGGTGCATGTCGGCGCCATGCCCTGGGCAGCGCTGGCCGTTGCTGAAGCGTTCGCCGGCAACATCCACCCGGGCGACACCTTCCTGCTGAACGACCCCTATTTCGGCGGCAGCCACCTGCCGGACCTGACCATCGTGCTGCCGGTGTTTGCCGAGGGGAGCCTGCGCTTCTGGTCCGTGGTGCGCGCCCACCAGTCCGACATCGGCGGCGCCACCATGGGCGGCTACAACCCCGGCGCCACCGAGATCTGGCAGGAAGGCCTGCGCGTCCCGCCGATCCGCCTGGGCGAGGGCGGCCAGCTGCGCCAGGACCTGATCCGCATGCTGGCCACCAACACCCGGCTGCCGCGCGACTTCACCGGCGACATGATGGCGATGATCGGCGCCGCGCGCCTGGGCGAACGCCGGCTGCAGGGCTTGCTGACCCATTACGGCGCCGCGGGGCTGGATGCCGCGGTCTCCGCCGTGCTGGACCTGTCGGAGGCCCATGCCCGCCGCATCCTGGCCACCTGGCCGGACGGCACCTGGCATGGCGAGGCGACGCTGGATGATGACGGCTTCGACCGCACCGACGTGGTGATCCGCGCCACCTGCACCAAGCAGGGCGAGACGCTGACCGTGGACCTGACGGCGAGCGACCCGCAGACCACCGGCTTCGTCAATTCAAGCTTCGCCAACATGCGCAGCGCCGTCGCCATGGCCTTCGCGTTCCTGCTGGACCCCGAGGTCAGCAAGAATGACGGCGCCTTCCGCCCGCTCAACGTGCTGGCCCGCGAAGGCACCGTGGTCTGGGCGCGCGACGGCGCCCCGGTGACCATGTGCACCAGCCACTGCTCCAACGAGATCGTCGAGGCCATCATCCGCGCGCTTTCCGCCTGCTGCCCGGACCGCGCCATGGGCGGCTGGGGCCGGCGCTTCCGCGTGGCCATCCAGGGGCGGGACGCGCGGCGGCCGGGGCGCAGCTTCGTCTGGCACCTGTTCCACGCCAGGCCGGGCGGCGGCGGCAGTTCGGGCGGCGATGGCTGGTCCACCGCCGGCGAATGGCATTCCGCCGGCGGCCTGAAATTCGGCAGCGTGGAGATGGCCGAGGCCCGCTTCCCGCTGCATTTCGAGCGCCATGAGTTCCTGCCCGGCACCGCCGGCGAAGGCCAGTTCCGCGGCGGCCTCGGCGCCGAGTTGTCGTTGCGCGTGGACAGCGACGGCCCGGCCCGCGCCAACACGGCCGGGGATGGCATCCGCCACGGCAGCGCCGGCATGTGCGGCGGGCAGGACGGCCGGCCGCACCACTACGTGCTGGCCCGCGCCGATGGCAGCGAGCAGGTGCTGAAGACCAAGTCCACCGGCCTTGCGATCAACCCGGGCGACCGGATCGTGGTGCAGTCCAGCGGCGGTGGCGGCTGGGGCGACCCGTCGAAGCGCGACCCCGCGGCACGAGCGCGCGACGAGCGGGAGGGGTATGTCTGATGGCCGCCCTCACCTACCGCATCGGCATCGACGTCGGCGGCACCTTCACCGACGTGGTCTGCATCGCCGCCGACGGCACCGAGACCCTGGCCAAGGCCGCCAGCACCCCGCAGGACCAGAGCGAGGGCGTCATCGCCGGCCTGGCCAACCTGGCCGCCGCGCTGAACCTGCCGCTCGCCACGCTGCTCGCCCGCTGCGAACGCATCGTCCATGGCACCACGGTGGCCACCAATGCCCTGCTGGAACGCAAGGGCAGCAAGCTGGCCATGCTGACCACCGAGGGGCATCGCGACGTCATCGAGATGCGCGAAGGCCTGAAGCCGGAACGCTACGACCTGCGCCTGCCCGCGCCGGACCCGCTGGTGCCGCGCCGCCTCCGCCTCGGCATCCGGGAAAGGCTCCGCGCCAATGGCAGCGTGGCCATCGCGCTGGACCAGGCCTCGCTCGCCACCGCCATCGAGCAACTGCGCGCCGAACAGGTGGAGAGCGTGGCGATCTGCCTGCTGCATTCCTGGCGCGACCCGGCGCATGAACGCGCCGCCGGGGAGGCCGTGGCCGCCGCCCTGCCCAGCGTCTTCGTCACCCTCTCGGCCGACGTGCTGCCGCAGATAAAAGAGTTCGAGCGGTTCTCCACCACCGCGGTCAACGCCTATGTCGGCCCGGTCGTCTCGCGCTACCTCGGCCGCCTGCGCGGCCGCCTGGGGGAGGCCGGCTACCCCGGCGCGGTCTTCGTCATCCTCTCCCATGGCGGCGTCGCCCCGGTGGAGGAAGCTGCGCGCCTCGCCGTCGGCACCGCGCTGTCCGGCCCGGCCGGCGGCGTGGCAGCGGCGGTCGCCCTGGCCCGCGCCGGGCTGGGGCAGAACCTGGTCACCTTCGACATGGGCGGCACCTCCACCGACATCGCGCTCGTCGCCGATGGCACCGCCGCGCTGGGCCGCGGCCGCGTGGTGGGTGGCGAGCGCATTGCGCTGGAGTCGCTGGACATCGTCACGCTGGGTGCCGGCGGCGGCTCCATCGCGCATCTCGGCAGCGGCGGCACCCTGCAGGTCGGCCCGCAATCGGCCGGCGCCGTCCCCGGCCCCGCCGCCTACGGGTTGGGCGGCACCCAGCCGGCCGTCACCGACGCCAACCTGGTGCTGGGCTACCTCGACGCCGGCAAGTTCCTCGGCGGCGCCCGCAAGCTGGACCTGGCCGCCGCGCAGCAGGCCGTGGCCGTGCTGGCGGAAAAGCTCGGCATCGAGCCCGCCACCTGCGCCATGGGCATCCACCGCCTGGTCAATGCCCGCATGGCCGATGGCGTCCGCGTCGCCACCGTCCGCCGCGGCGTGGACCCGCGCGACTTCACCCTGCTGGCCTTCGGTGGCGCCGCCGGGCTGCACGCCAGCGCCGTCGCCCGCGAACTGGGGCTGAAGCGCGCCGCCGTGCCGCTCTTCGCCGCCGGGCTTTCCGCCTGGGGCATGCTGCAGAGCGACCTGCGCTACGAGATGGCGCGCAGCACCCTGGCCGCCGGCGGCATGCCGGAGGATGCCGAGATCGCCGGCCTCTACGCCACGCTGGAAAGCGACGCGCGCGACAAGATGGCCGCCTGGTACCAGGGCGAGATCGCGGTCCAGCGCAGCGCTGACATGCGCTACGGCGAACAGGTCTTCGAGATCGCGGTCCCGCTGGACGACATGGACTGGACCAGCCCCGGCCTGGGCCAGCGCCTGCGGGACGCCTTCCACGCCCGCCATCGCGCGCTGTTCACCTACGACCTGCCCGAGGAGGAGGTGGTGCTGGTCACCGCCCGCGCCGCCGCCATCGGCCGGCTGCCGCCGCTGGCCAGCGCCACCCGCCCCGGCGCGGCACCCGCCACCGCCCAGGCCACCCGCCGCATCCGCCTGGAAGCCGGCGAAGTGGATGCGCCGGTCTTCAGCTTCGACGCCCTGGCGCCCAACCAGGCTTTACGCGGCCCGGCGATTGTGGAAAGCGCCACCACCACCGTGCTGCTGCTGCCAGGCGACCGCGCCACCATGGACGCACGCGGCTGGCTGGACATCAGCCTTCAGGAGCCTGACGCATGAGCGAGTTCTTCAACGTCAACGACGCCAGCACCGGCATCTTCCGCGAGTTGGCGGCGGGCGTGACCACCCGCATCCACCCGGGCGAACAGGCCATGCTCTCGGTCGTCACCATCGCCCCCAATGGCGAAGGCACCATGCATTCCCACCCCGAGGAGCAATGGGGCCTGCTGCTGGAAGGCACCGCCATCCGCTACCAGGGCGGCGAGGCGCACAACGTGAAGGCCGGCGACTTCTGGCGCACGCCGGGCAACGTGCCGCACACGATGAAGGCCGGCCCCGAGGGCTGCAAGGTGCTGGATATCTTCGCCCCGCCGCGTGAGGAATACCGCAAGGTCGGCGCCAAGGGTTTCGGCGGGTAGGAACAAAGGCGCCGCGCCTTCGCGGGCGGGGCGCCACCCCACCATCGTCATGGCCGGGCGTGATCCCGGCCACTCTCGCCGCAGCCCGCGCTACCCCACCGGATGCAGCACGCGCCCATCACCATCATGGCCGGGCCTGTCCCGGCCATCCACGCCAGGCCGCCAGCACCGCCGTTGCCAAGCGCAGCAGGCACCCCGCCACCGTCATGGCCGGGAGGTACCGGCCGCTCACGCCGCAACTCGCGTTACCCGGCCCGGTAGAACGCAACCTCCGTCATGGCGGGGCAACCCACGCCGCGCCTCCAGCGCAACCGGACGTCCGCCGCCAGCTACCGCCGTGCCCGCACCAGCACCTGCCGCGCCCGCGCGACCACCGGCTCGTCGATCATCTGTCCCTCGAAGCTCACCGCGCCCACGCCGCGCGCGATCGCTTCGTTGAACGCCGCCACCATCCGCTCGGCCCGCGCCACCGCTTCCGGCGCCTCGCCGTATTCCTCGTTGATGATCGCAACCTGGGAAGGATGCACGCAGGACGCACAGGCATAGCCCAGCGCCTTGCTGCGCCTGAGGATCTTCCGGTAGCCGTCCAGGTCGGTGATATCGGCGACCGTGCCGATGAAGCCGGTGGGCAGTATCCCCGCCCCGCGCGCGGCGATGATCCCCAGCCGCTTCGGCAGGTCCAGCGCATCCGGCGTCGCCTCGGCGCCCAAATCGGTCGCCAAATCCTCGCCGCCCACGCCCAGCGCCACCATGCGCTTGCTGGCCCGGCAGATCGCATCCATCTGCGGAATCGCCTCCGCCGTCTCCACCAGGCCGATCACCCACACGCTGCCGGCGGGGCGCCCGGCCAGGGCCTCGGCCTCGGTGATGTGTTCGTCCAGCAGCCGCACATGATCGGCGCCCATCAGCTTGGTCAGGATCAGCCCGTCCGCGCCGGCCGCCACCGCGGCGTCGATGTCCGGCACCGCCAGCCGCAGCGCCCGGTTCACCCGCACCACCACATCCGCCCCGCGACCATCGGCCCCCGGCTGGCGCACGCGCGGCACCGCCGCGGCCAGCAGCGCCCGCGCCGCCGCCTTCTCGCCGGGGGCAATCGCGTCCTCCAGGTCCAGGATGATCGCATCCGCCCCGCGCGTATGCGCCTTGGCGACGAAGCTTTCACGGTTGGTCGGCACGTACAGCAGGGAGCGCCAGTTGGGCAGCGAGCGGGTCATGCGGTGGGTTCCTCTTTCGCCGCAGGCTAGCCCCGGATCGGCCCCGGCAGAAGCCCGGGCGCCGCCACCCCGCCAAACCCGGTGACGCCACCGCCCAAGCCCTGGCAGGATGCGCGCCAAGAAAACCGAGGAACCGCCATGACCCCGCGCCGCGCCCTGCTCGCCGCCCCGGCCCTGCTCTTCGCCCCACCCGCCGGCGCCCAGGCCCCCAGCGCCGCGCCCCAGCGTTCCGGCGCCGCCTGGCCGGAGCGTCCGCTGCGCCTGGTCATCCCCTTCGTCCCCGGCGGCACCACGGACATCCTCGGCCGCCTGCTGGCGCAGACCATGGGGCCGCGGCTGGGCCAGACCGTGGTGGTGGAAAACCGCGGCGGCGCCGGCGGCAGCCTGGGCGCCGGAGAGGTCGCGCATGCAAGGCCGGATGGCTACTCCATGCTGCTCTCCACCAATGGCTCGCTGACCATCAACCCGCTGGTGCAGGCCAACCTGGCCTATGAGCCGTTCCGCCAGCTGGCCCCGCTCGGCCTCTGCCTCACCGTGCCCATGCTCATCGTGGTGCGCGCCGACCACCCGGCCAGGACCATCCAGGACTACGTGGCGCTGTCCAAGGCGCGGCCCGGCGCGGTCAGCATGGGCTCGGCCGGCACCGGCTCCTCCAACCACCTGGCGCTGGAGCTGTTCAACGCCGCCAGCCAGGCCCAGGCGACGCATGTGCCCTATCGCGGCAGCGGCCCGATGATCGCCGACCTGCTGGCCGGCAACCTGAACAGCATGATGGACCAGATCACCACCAGCCTGGCCATGGCGCAGGAAGGCCGGGTCCGCGCCCTCGCCATCACCGACAACCACCGCAGCCGGCTGCTGCCCAACGTGCCGACCCTGGCGGAGGCCGGCTTCCCCGAGGCCGAGATGGTCACCTTCATGGGCCTCTCCGCCACCGCGCCGCTGCCGGCGGAGGCCGAGGCCCGGCTGGTGCCCGCCATGCGCGCCGCGCTGCAGGAGCCGATCTTCCACGACCGGCTGGAAGGCGCCGGCGCCGAGATCGTCCGCGGCGAACTCTGCACCCCCGCCGGCTACGGCGCCTTCCTGCGCCGCGACTTCGACAAGATGAAGCGCGCGGTGCAGCTGGCCGGCCTCAAGCCGGAATAGCCACCCCACCGTTTCGCGCTATCATCGGCGGATGCAGCAAGCCGCCCATGTCGAGGAATCGCGCTTCGGCGTCTGGTTCCTGGGAACCGAGACCTGGGTGCAGCACGTGCTGGTCCGCGCCGTGGCGGACCTGAAACGCCTGGTCGGCCCCGCCGCGCCCGTGGCGCCGGTGGTGGTGGATGTCGGCTGCGGCTGGGGCCGCTCCTTCCGGCTGCTGACCGACGCCTTCGCCCCCAGCCGGCTGATCGGCTGCGACATCGCGCCGGAGATGCTGAAGCTCTCGGCCGAGCGCGCCGCGCGGGACGGCCTGACGGTGGAGTTCCACCAGGCCGACAGCGCCGCGCTGCCGCTTGGGGATGCCAGCGTGGACCTGGTGTTCTGCCACCAGACCTTCCACCACCTGGTGGACCAGCAGGGTGCCATCGCCGAGTTCCACCGCGTGCTGAAGCCGGGCGGGCTGCTGCTGTTCGCCGAAAGCACCCGCGCCTACATCCACAGCTGGATCATCCGCCTGCTGTTCCGCCACCCGATGGAGGTGCAGAAGACCGCGCCGGAATACCTGGCGCTGATCGAGGCCGCGGGTTTCGAGGTGACGCCCGAGCGCACCTCCTACCCCTACCTGTGGTGGAGCCGCACCGACCTCGGCATCGCCGAGGCCTGGTTCGGCGTGAAGCCGCGCGCGGGGCGCGAGGAGACGCTGGTGAATGTGGTGGCGGTGAAGCGCTGAGCGCCCCCGCCAGCTACTCCCGCTTCACCCCGGCGGCGCGCACGATCGGACCCCACTTGTCGAACTCCGCCTTGATGAAGGCGTCGGTCTCCGCCGGGTTGCTCCAGATCGCGACACTCGCCAGCTCGTCCAGCCGGTGCTTCACCACCGGCAGCGCCAGCGCCTCACGGCAGGCGGCGCTCAGCTTCTCCACCGCGTCCTTCGGCATGCCATGCGGCGCGAACAGCCCGGTCCAGCTGCGCACGGAATAGCCGGCCACGCCCTGCTCCGCGATCGTCGGGATCTCCGGCCGGATGCCCACGCGCTCGGCGCTGCCGACACCGATGATCTTGAACCGCCCCGCCTCGGCCGGCGGCAGCAGCGTCGGCAGGTTGAGGAAGGCGATGGGGATGTTGCCGCTGATGAGGTCGGCGATGCCCGGCCCGCCGCCGCGATACGGCACATGCGTCAGGTCGGTCTTGGTCAGCAGCCGGAACAGCTCCCCGGCCAGGTGGTTGCTGCTGCCGACGCCCGACGACGCAAACCCCATCCCCGGCTCCCGCTGCGCCTTGGCGATCAGCGACTGAACATCGGTGATGCCGCTGGCATTGCTGACCGCCAGCGCGTTCGGCACGTCGTTCAGCATGCAGATCCCGTCCAGCGCCTGGCGCGGGTCGTAGCCCTGGTCGGTGATGACGAACTGGTTGAACACATGATTGCTGGCGCTGCTGACCAGCAGGGTATGGCCATCCGGCCGGGCCCGCACCACGCCGCCCATGCCCACCGCGCCACCGCCGCCGGAGCGGTTCTCCACCACGAAGCTCTGGCCGAACTTCTCCGTCAGGTGCGGCGCCAGCAGCCGCGCCACTAGGTCGTTGGACCCACCGGCCGCCCAGGGGACCACCATCACCACCGGGCGGCTGGGCCAAGCCTCCTGCGCGCGGGCGGCGAATGGCAGCAGCAGCGGCAATGCCAGGCTGGCGCGGCGTGAAATCACGGTCATCGGCGGGACCCCTCCTGGCCTGTTGCGCAGCGCCGGCCTATAGCGCTTCCCAGGTAAAAAGGAACGTCACATGCGTCTGGTTGTTCTCGAGGGCGATGGCATCGGCCCGGAAATCACCGCCGCCACCATGGCCGTGCTGCGCGCCGCCGATGCCCGCTTCGGCCTGAAGCTGGACCTGGTGGAGATGCCCGCCGGGGTGAAGTGCCTGGCCGAGAGCGGCACCACCATCCCCGAGACGACCGCCGCCGCCGTGCGCGCCGCCGATGGCCTGGTGATGGGCCCGATGGACACCTACGCCTATGCCGGCCAGGGCGGTGGCGCGCTGAACCCCTCCGGCTTCTTCCGCCGCGGCCTGGACCTGTACGGCAATATCCGCCCGGCCCGCACCTATCCTGGGCTCCGCAGCCCGACCGGCGCCGAGTTCGACCTGGTGATCGTGCGCGAGAACACCGAGGGCTTCTACGCCGACCGCAACATGGAACAGGGCAACGCGGAAATCCTGGTGACCGCCGATGTCTGCGTCTCCATGCGCCGCATCACCAAGCTCTGCTGCGACCGCATCGCGGCCAGCGCCTTCAAGCTGGCCGCCCGCCGCCGCCGCCACGTGACCGCCGTGCACAAGGCGAACGTGCTGACCAAGGGCGACGGCATGTTCCTGGCCAGCTGCCGCGCGGAAGCCGAGAAGCACCCGGGCATCACCTATGACGAGGTGATCGTGGACGCCATGGCCGCCCACCTGGTCCGCGCGCCGCAGAAATACGACGTCATCGTCACCACCAACATGTTCGGCGACATCCTGTCCGACCTCGCCATCGAGCTGTCCGGCTCGCTCGGCCTCGGCGGCTCCATCAATGCCGGCGACAAGTTCTGCATGGCCCAGGCCAGCCACGGCTCGGCCCCCGACATCGCCGGGCAGGACCGCGCCAACCCGGCCAGCCTGGTGCTTTCCGCCGCCATGCTGCTGGGCTGGCAGGCGGAACAGGGCGGCAGCAGCGCCAATGCCTTCGCCGCCGCCGCCGGCGCCATCGAGGCCGCGGTCGCCCAGGTGATCCAGGCCGGGGACTGCACCACCGATGTCGGCGGCAAGCTGGGCACGGCGGCCATGGGGGCGGCCCTGGCCGCGCGCATCAGCGCCGCCTAGCGCCCGCGACTTAGCTGAAACCAGCGGTCGACCGCTGGTTTCAGGCTTCCCAATCGCCGATCCCGGCCCAGGCGGCTTCCAGCTCCTGCCCGGCATCCGGCAGCAGGTCGTCGATGATCTCGCAGACCGCCTGCATGGCTTCCAGGCCGTACAACTCGTCAAGCTCGGTGCCCACCTGCCGGGCGGCGAGCTTGCCGGAGGTCAGGAACCGGGAGCTGCGGGCCGCATTCGCCTCCAGCCAGCCGCCATTGGCCGCCAGCAGCCGCATCACCAGGGCGGTGACATCACCGACCGTCGCGCCGTCGTCATCGGCCAGCACGAAGACACCCTCCTTGGGGTCCCTTGCCATGAGGTCTTCGACGATCCGGCGCTGGTCCATGGTTCGGCTCTCGTGGCTCGTGGTGCCGCGCCGCGACCCCATCGGGCAGCGCGCGCCTGGTCATGCCGGGCGCGCGAGCGGCGACCGGGTGGCGCACAGGTGCCACCGCCGCGGCTGCGCCTCAATCCCCCTTGGCCGCGCCGCGCGCCGACCAGCCAGCGGGTGCCGGCCCCCCAGCCGCCGCGGCGGAACGTGCAGCGCCGTTGAAACACAAAATGATCGAAGCTGGCGCGCGGTCCGCCTCGCCGGGCGATTTGCTGCGCTCTATCCTCAAGGGCCGGAGCAGCCAGGGCGTGCCGCGACCACGGGAAACCAACATCGCCCTGGCGCCGAAAACCAAGGAGGATGACGTGTCGCTACGGATCAACTCAGTCGCGCCCAACTTCAAGGCCGAGACGACGATGGGTGTCATCGACTTCCATGAATGGATCGGCAGCAGCTGGGCCATCCTGTTTTCGCACCCGAAGGACTTCACGCCGGTCTGCACGACCGAGCTCGGCTACGTCGCCAGGCTGAAGCCGGAATTCGACAAGCGCGACACCAAGGTGATCGGCCTGAGCGTCGACCCGGTGGCGAACCACATGAAGTGGGAAGCCGACATCGCGGAAACCCAGGGCTATGCGGTCAACTTCCCCATGATCGGCGATACCGATCTCGCCGTGGCCACCGCCTACGACATGCTGCCAGAAGGCGCCGGCACCACCTCCGAGGGGCGGACGGCAGCGGACAACGCCACGGTTCGCTCGGTGTTCGTCATCGGCCCGGACAAGAAGGTCAAGGCGATGCTGACCTACCCGATGACGACGGGCCGCAACTTCGACGAGGTGCTGCGCCTGCTGGACAGCTGCCAGCTGACCGCCCGCCATACCGTCGCCACGCCGGTGAACTGGAAGCAGGGGGAGGACGTCATCATTCCCCCCGCCGTTTCCGACGAGGCCGCCGCCGCCAAGTATCCGGCCGGCTGGAAGACCCTGAAGCCGTATCTCCGCATCGTCGCCCAGCCGAAGGGCTGACGACACGGCGCCAGCGCGCGGGGCTCCGGCACCGGGCACGCGCCGGCGCGCGGTACCCCGCGCTGCAACGCCGGCCGGGCCAAGGCGCCAGGCCGGCCACGCCTGGGGCGATGTGACGGCGGCTGCCGCCGTCCCGGGCCTCACGACCCACCCCCTGCCTCGCGGCGTTTCGCACCTGCGACATGGCGCGCCGGCCGGGCTTGTTCTATTGGAGGGTTCGAGGGGGCTGCCGCGACTCGATCAGGGGTCGCAACGGGCTGCCCTGGGGGTGTAGTGGCCCCGGCCCCGCGGCGCCTGCCGCGCGGCCCTGGCCACAGGCGAGGGTGTCGAGGCATGCGGCTGCAACAGGCGGGTTTGGCGATTGCCCTGGCGGCTTTGGCCGGGTGTACCAGCACCCAGTCCACCGGCGTGGTGGCCATGGGGCCGGACATGTACGGCATGAAGGTGGTCAGCCGTAACCTGGGCGGCGCCGCTGAAAAGGGCCTGTCGGACGCCACCACCTTCTGCAACGGCATGGGCCGGCAGACCCAGTTGCTGCGCACCCAGATCACGTCCGACGACTACCAGCTGGTGTTCCGCTGCATGGGCAGCGCCCCGGTGGTGGCGGCGCCGGCGCCGGTCGCGGTGCCCAGCATCGCCGGCATGGCCATTCCCAACCCCAACGGCCCGGTGCTGGCCGGCCCGGCCTTCATGCCGCCGCGCACCGTGGGCGCCGCCACCATGGACCGGCTGGCTGCCAGCAACCGCACCGCGATCTTCCCGGTCAACCCGCCGGTGCTGGCCAACCCCGCCGCGCCGCCCGCCCCGCCGCTGCCGGCGCTGGGCAGTACGCCCGTCGGCTCCTTCATCGGCCAGCGCGGCGCCCGTCCGCCCAGCTTCGCCAATACCCCGGCGCCGGCGCCCAGCTTCACCCCGCCCCCCCTCAGCGGCCCGACCCCGCTGGCCGCGCCCAGCTTCACGCCGATGGCGCCACTCAGCACCCCCGCCATGCCCCCGGCGGCGGAGCCGGAAGCCCAGCGCCCCGGCTTCTTCGGCCGCATGTTCGGCGCCGGGGAAAGCCCGCGCGCCCCGGCCCTGCCGCAGCCTGGCCTGACCCCGGGCTTCACCCCGGTCAACAGCGCGCCGGTCGGCATCTTCCAGGCGCCGGCCCCCAGCGCCCCGCTGCCGCCCAGCACCAGCCCGCTGCAGCCGCTGCGCTCTCCGCTGGCGCCCGCCGGTGGCGGCCTGCCGCCCATTGCCGCTCCCGCGCCCATCGCAGCGCCCACTGGCCCGGCGCCGGCCCCGCTGGCCAGCCCCGCCCCGTTGGCGCCGCTGCCGGAGCCGGTGGCCCAGCCCAGCCGCGCGCTGCCACCGGTGCCGCTGCAGCCGCTACCGCGCCTGAACACCGCCGTGCCGAATACCCTGCCGCCGCCCAGCGGCCTGGGTGGCGCCGCGCCCACGGTGCCGCAGCCGGTCAGCACGGAACCGCCGACCACCTTCTGGCAGACCCCGCGCAGCTGAACCGCGGCGCGCCCGCGCCCGGCCTGGTCCTGATGGGAAGGGCGCCGCCCGCGCGGCGCCGGGGCCTCAGCCGCGGAACAGGCTCAGCAGCACCTGCGGCGACTGGTTGGCAATGCCCAGCGCCTGGGTGCCCAGCTGCTGGCGGATCTGCATGGCCTGCAGCTTGGCCGATTCCTTCGCCATGTCGGCGTCCACCAGCGCGCCCAGGCCGGTGTTCTGCGCGTCCATGACGTTGCTGTTGTAGGTGATCTGCGCGTCCACATAGTTGGCGTAGCTGCCGAACATGTTCATCTGCGTCAGCGTCGCCTCGATCGTCGTGGTCAGCGTGCCGGTCAGCGTCAGCGCCGCCGCGGCATCGCCGGCGGTCCAGGTATTGGCGGCGGAAACCGCGTCGTAGATGTTGGTCACCGCCTTGTAGCCGTTGAAGGTGTAGTAGGCGCCGGAGCCGTCATTCACCACGCTCACCAGCGTCGTCGCCGGGTCGTTCAGGATGTTCAGCCCGTTGTAGCTGGCGTCCTTGATGAAGCTGTTCATCGCGTTGGTCAGCTGCTTCACCTGCGCCTGGTACTGGCTGCGCTGGCTGGTGGTCAGCGTGCCGTCCGCCAGCTTCACCGTCACGCTCTGCAGCTGCTGCAACTGGTCGGAGACGTTCTGCATCGCCGTGCTGGTCACCTTCAGCAGGCCGGAGGCGGCGCCGAGCTGCTGGTTGGCGCTCTGCGTCGCGGCGATGTCGCCGCGGATGCGCTCGGCCACCGCATAGGCGGCGCCGTCATCCTTGGCATCCGCCACGCGGTAGCCGGTGGAGATGCGCTTCTGGGTTGCCTGCAGCTCTGCCGTGGTGTCGGTCAGCGACTGCAGCGCGACCATGGCGCTGGTATTGGTGTTGATCGAGAAGGACATGGCGGATTTTCCTGCGCTGTCGCCCCGATCCTCGGGGCCGCCACCACGCTGCATCGCCGCGGTTGAAGATAGCGTTAAGTCGGCCCGGCAATTCGCCCCGGGCTGGCACGCCCCCCGCCGGCGCCCTAGTCTGCCGCCATGACCCCAGCCACCACGCAAGACATCCCCACGCCGGGCGAGGTCCGCCCGATCCTGCCCGGGCTGTTCCGCGCCCGCATGCCGCTGCCCTTCCCGCCCGGCCACGTCAATGTCTGGTTCTTCGAACACGACGGCGGCTTCCTGGCGGTGGACACCAGCGTCGCCGGCCGTTCCAGCCGGGAGCTGTGGGACCAGGTGCTGGCGCACCCCAACCTGGGCGGCAAGCCGTTGACCGGCCTGCTGATCACCCATTTCCACCCCGACCATATCGGCCTGTGCGGCTGGCTGTGCGAACGCTTCGGCCTGCTGCCGACGATGACGCGCATCGAGTGGCTGCAGGCGCGTGCCCTCTGGTTCGACAGCGGTCCCGCGATGATGGCGCAGCAGGCCAGCTTCTACACCGCCGCCGGCTGCGCGCCGGAGTACATCAGCTTCGTCGAGCAGCGCGGCCCGCTGTACCAGCGCGCGGTCGCCGAACTGCCGCGCAGCTTCCACGCCATCAAGGCCGGCGGCAGCCTGCGGATCGGTGGTGCCGAGTGGCGCGTGCTGACCGGCGCCGGGCATTCGCCCGACATGGCCTGCCTGTACAATGCCGAACTCAACGTGCTGATCTCGGCCGACCAGATCCTGCCGCGCATCTCGCCCTATGTCGGCCTGCACGCCGGCGAGCCGCAGGCTGACCCGCTCGGCGATTTCCTCAGCAGCAACGAGGCCTTCCGCGCCCTGCCCGCGGACGCGCTGGTGCTGCCCAGCCATGGCGAGCCGTTCCGCAGCCTGCACACCAGGCTGGACACCCTGGCCGCCCACCATGCCGAACGCCTGGACGCCCTGGCCGGCTACTGCGCCGAGCCGCTGACCGCCTTCGAGGCGGCGCAATCGCTGTTCCCCCGCGCGGCGGTGGAGCAGACCCAGGTCGGCTTCGCGGTGGGGGAGACGCTGGCGCATCTGCGCCGGCTGGAGCGCCAGGGGCGCGTGGCGGCGGAACCGGGCGCGGACGGCGCGCCGCGCTTCCGGCGGGTCTGAACGGCAGGCAAAAAAACGGGCCGCTGGGAGTGATCCCAGCGGCCCAAGTTGTGGTCCTTGGCCCAGCCCCAGGCTGCGGCAAAGAACCACTGGGAGGAGACGTCCAAGGCACCGCCTGAACAATTGAACGTATACGGATTTCAAAAGTGCGTGACAAGATAAATCGTATGCAATCACTCGGGTTTGTCGTTCTGCCGCCACGCGCCCGGTGCGGCGCCGCGCCAGCGCGCTCCGTCACGGCTCACAGGTAGCGGACAGCACCGCCGGGTCATTCACCCGCCGCAACCCTGGCCAGGGCGGCACCGTTAGCGACCGGCATCATCCGCATAGGTGAACCCGTGTCGCTCATCCTCATCATCATCGTGCTGTTCCTGCTGCTCGGCGGCGGCGGGTTCTACGGCTATCGGTCCGGCTACTATGGCGGCCGCGGCTTCGGCGGCATCCTCGGCCTGCTGGTGATCGTGCTGATCCTGTACCTGGTCTTCGGCGGCGGCGGCACCGGGGTACGCACCGGGCTGTAGCGCCGGCGCGGGGCGGCCTACTCCGCCGCCACCGCCAGCACCTCGGGGCTGAGATACGCCCCCTGCGCCACCAGCGCCTGCTGCACCTGGCGCACATCCACCGCGCGGGGCTCCACCCCCGCCCGCACCGCCAGCGCCGCAGCCACGCCGGCGGCGTGCCCGGTCAGCCAGCATTGCGGGATTTCCCGCATGAAGCTGTGGCTGGTCGGGTCGCAGCTGACATGCCGCCCCGGCGCCAGCAGCCCGTCCAGCGCCTCGGGCACCAGCGCGCCATAGGGCACCGAGACATTGGGGAATTTCGGCCCCGGCGAGGGTGACACCGCGATCTCGTCCGGCATCACCCGGCCGTCCCAGCTCTCCCGCAGCACCGCGCCAACCCCGGCCAGCCGCCGCGTATGCCGCACCCCCAGCTGCGGCGCCGAGAGGATCGGGTAGGCCCCGGCGAAGCCGGGCGCCGCCGCCTTGTAGTGCTCCAGGTGCTGCATCATCAGCCTGTGGCTGCGGATCTCCACCTCGCTCTGGTCGTCCGGGTCCAGCGCGTTGAAGCCGACCATGCGCGGCCCCATGAACAGCGCCACGTCGTCCCGCCAACTGACGAAGGCGCGCTCGAACAGCCCGTACTTCGCCTTGCCGGCCTGGATGAAGGCGGCCATCGCCTCCGGCTGCGCCGCCCGCCACGCCAGGTAGGCCGGCATGTCGCAGCCGGCGAACATGAAGGCGGTATTGCTGCAATGGTGGATGTCGTCGGCATTGATATCGCCATGCCAACGCGCGCCCGCACGGGCGAAGATGTCGCCATCCCCCGTGGCATCCACCACCACCTTGGCCAGCACGGCGCGCCGGCCGGCCTTGCTCTCGAACACCACGCCGCGCACGGCGTTGCCTTCCATCACCGGCATGGCGCCCCAGCAGTGGAACAGCAGCTCCGCCCCGGCCTCCAGCACCATCTCCTGCGCCAGGTACTTCATCTGCTCGGGGTCGCAGGTCGGGGACCACGTCACGGTGCCGTGGTAGGCGGCGGTCCGCAGTTGCCACCAGGCCGCCGTCGCCGCGTCCTTGCTGCCCCAGGCCTCCTTCGGCGGCCCGGCCACGCTGCCCGGCGGCAGGCGGCCCAGGAACTCCTCGGCAAAGCCGCGGATCACCAGCTGGCCGGTCCAGTCGGTCATGCGGTCTATCCACAGCACCAGGCCGCCGGTGGCCAGGCCGCCCAGGTGGTTGTGCCGCTCCATCAGCATGACCTTGGCGCCAAGCCTGCCCGCCGCCACCGCCGCCGCCGTGCCGGCGGGGCCACCGCCCAGCACCAGCACGTCGCATTCGGCATGCACGGGAATCTCCCGCGCCGGCTCGGTGATGGTCGCGCGGCTCACGCTGCGGTCCGCCTTCACCCGGCGGCGACCGTCAAAGCTGTCCACCTGGAACATCTCGGACTGGTGAATCAGCCGGCCCATTCTCGAGGACGTCTGTTCGGTCATGCTGGCCTCCTCCGCTTGGCGCCAGCATGGCCCGGCCGGTGGCGCTGCGCTACTCTGCCGCGCTACTCTGGCGGCATGCGCTCCCTCGCCCTCCTGCTCCTCGCCCTGCTGGCCGCCTGCGCCACGCCGCCGCCCGTGGTGGCCGTGGCCCCGCCGCTGCCCTACCCGCCCAGCGTGCGCGACCGCCTGCTGGCGATAGCGGAGGCCGAATGGCGCGAATGGGGCGCGCTGGAACGCCAGCCCGGCGAAGCCGCGCCCGCCATCAGCGCCGAGGCCCAGCTGGAGAACTTCCCCCGCGTGCTGGCCTATTGGCTGGTCGCCCCGGACGAGGACGGCACCATCGCCAGCAACCGCCGGCTCTACGCCGCCGCCCTGGCCGGACAGCCGGAGGGCGCCCGGCTGTGGCGCGCCCAGGCGTGGTCAGCCGCCTTCATCAGCTACGTCTTCCAGCGCGCCGGGGTGGATGCGCGGGAGTTCCGCCCCACCGCCGCGCACAGCTTCTACATCGACCACATGCTGAAGGACGCCGCGGACTTCCCGGCCCAGGCGCCGTTCATCCCCCGCTCCCCCAGCGAATACGCGCCGCGCGCCGGCGACCTGGTCTGCGCCGACCGCAGCCGCAACGCGATCTCCGACTGGCGCCAGCGCGCCGCCGACAACGGCGCCTTCCGCCCGATGCATTGCGACCTGGTGGTCGCCGTCACGCCCGCCGGCGTGGAGGCCATCGGCGGCAACGTGGCCGACACGGTCGCCCGCACCCGCTTCCCCACCGATGCCGGCGGCCTGCTGCTGCCCTACCCCCCCGGCGGCGCCACCTGGTTCGGCGTGTTCGAGAACCGGCTCGGCCGGCTGGGGCCGTGGGCGGCGCAGCCGGCCGCGCAGCCGGCGCGGGACCTGCCGCCCCTGGCGCTGCCCACGTCGTAGCGCCCCTGGGTGACGCCGCTCCCGCCACCTGCCACCATGGGCGCAACCAATCCCGGAGCGCCTAAGTGACCCATCTGTTCGACCCGCTGACCCTGCGAGGCCTGACCCTGAAGAACCGCATCGGCGTCTCGCCGATGTGCATGTACTGCTGCAATGGCGACGGCAAGCCGACCGAATGGCACATGATGCACCTGGTGCCCCGCGCCATGGGCGGCGCCGGCCTGACCATGGTGGAAGCCAGCGCCGTCACGCCGGAAGGCCGCATCGCGCCCGGCGATGTCGGCATCTGGGGCGCCCAGCACATCGCGCCGCACGCCAGGCTGGCCGCCGCCATCAAGCGCGTCGGCTCGGTGCCCGCCATCCAGATCGCCCATGCGGGACGCAAGGGCAGCCGCGGCCCCGGCTGGGTGCATGCGCCCGCCGACAAGCCCTGGACCGCCATCGGCCCCAGCGCCACGCCCTTCGGCGACTACGCCACGCCGCAGGCCATGAGCGAGGGTGACATCGCCACGACCATCGCCGCCTTCGCCGCCGCCGCCAAGCGCAGCGTCGCCGCGGGGTATGAGCTGGTCGAACTCCACGCCGCGCATGGCTACCTGCTGCACGAATTCCTCTCCCCCCTCAGCAACCAGCGCAACGACAGCTGGGGCGGCGACTTCGCGGGCCGCACGCGCTTCGTGCTGGAATGCGCCAAGGCGGTCCGCGCCGCGCTGCCGGACAGCATGCCGATGAGCGTCCGCATCAGCCACACCGACTGGGTGGAAGGCGGCTGGACCACCGAGGAGAGCGTGCAGCTCTGCGCCCTGCTGAAGGCAGCCGGCGCCGACATCATCGACGTCTCCTCCGGCGGGCTCGACGCCCGGCAGAAGATCCCGCTGGGCCCGGGCTACCAGGTGCCCGGCGCCATCGCGGTGAAGCAGGGCGCCGGCATCCCCGTCGCCGCCGTCGGCCTGATCACCGAGGCCGCGCAGGCGCAGGAGATCATCGAGACCGGCAAGGTCGACCTGATCCTGCTGGCCCGCGTGCTGCTGCGCGACCCCTACTGGCCGCTGCGCGCCGCCGCCACGCTCGGCCGGACCGAGGCGATCACCGCCCCGCCGCAGTATGAGCGTGGCTGGGCGGCGCTGGGCAAGGTGGGCATGGACCCCGCCATGGGCGAACCGCTGGAGGCGCTGTGATGCCGGCCTATCTCGTCGCCAACATCGTCATGAAGGACCCGGTGGCCTATGCCGAATACGGCAGCAAGGTCGCCCCGCTGATCGCGCAATTCGGCGGCCGCTACCTGATCCGCGGCGGCGCCGCCGAAGCGGTGGAGGGCCAGCCCTTCAAGCGCGTGGTGGTGCTGGAATTCGCCGACATGGCCGCGCTGAAGGCCTTCTACTTCAGCCCGGAATACGCCCCGCTGATCGCGCTGCGGCAGCGCGCGGCGGATGGCGATGTCTCCCTGGTGGAAGGCTACGCCGGGTAGCTTGAACCCCGTTGGTGGGGTGGCTTGAAGGGGCGACGCCCCTTCAAGGCCCCGCGCCCAGCCGCCCGCCGGCCTGTGCCACCCAGCCGGCGCCGTCCCGCCGCAGCAGCCGCCACTCGCCGGCCGGCAGCGCGGCCGTGCCCAGTGCCGCCTGCGCCGCGGGGTCGGTGGAGAGCACCAGCACCTGGCCGGCCTGGTCCTCGGCCAGCCGGGCCCGCAGCGTGGCTTCGTCCAGCACCACGCTGCCGAAGCCGCGCGCCGGCAGCACCACCCGCGCCCGGCCTTGCAGCGCGAAATCCGTCACCACGCTGCCGAAGCCATTGCCGGCGGGGTCCACCACCGCCAGCACGCCGCCAGCGGGAATGCCCGGCACCAGCGCCGCCAGGGTGCGGCGCAAGGGCGGCGCCGGCTCCCGCTTGTTTGGCCACAGCAGGCCGAACCCGGCCAGCGGCAGCAGCAGCAACCCGGCGCAGGCCCCCGGCAACGCCCCGCGCGCGGCGACCCGCGGCCGCAACCAGGCGGGCACCGGCTGGGCCAGCAGCAGCAGCGCCGCCACCGCCATCATCACCCCGCCCAGCTGGGTGCCGTAGCGCCAGAAGCTGGCGGCGCGCGCCACCTCATCGGGCGCGAAGCTGCCGCCCATGTAGGTGAGGAACAGGAAGCACGGCCACCCCGCCAGCAGCGGCGCCGCCAGCAGCGCCAGCCGCGCGGCGGGGTCCTGCCGGCCGCGCCACAGCGCCAGCCCGGCCAGCCCCAGCACGCCCAGCAGCAGCAGGGTGAAGAAGATCTTCCGCAGCATCACCGTGCCGATGCTGGCCAGGGTCTGCCAGGCCATGCCCCAGGCCCATTGGCCAAAGGGCTTGAAGCCGAACACGCCGCCCGCCGCCGCCGCATGCGGCTGCCACAGCGTCCACATCAGCAGCATCGGCAGCGCCAGCAGCACCAGGCGCACAAGGGCCGGCCCCCCGGCGCCCAGGCGTGCAACCGCCAGGCCACCCCGCGGCGCCCCGGCCCCAACCGACGCCTGGCCCGAGCCGCCCCCAGCCCCCAGCGACGGCGCGCCCGCATCGCCGCGCGCCCCGCCGCCATCCCTGCCGTCGCGCCACGCCTCCACCACCGCCAGCAGGCCAGCGCCAACCAGCACCAGCAGGGCCAGCACCAGCCCGGTCTGCTTCACGTTCACCACCGCCGCCAGCACCAATGCTGCCTGGGCCCGCGCCGCCGCATCGCCGCGCAGCAGCAGCAGCGCGGACAGCCCCAGCAGCGCGGCGGTCGGCGCCTCGCCGTAGTTGGTGAAGACGATGCGCGGCACGAAGCCCGGGTTCAGCCAGAACACCAGCAGCACCGCCAGCAGCACCGCCCAGGGCGAGCCCCAGCGCCCCGCCCGCCCGACCACGCCGGCCGCCAGCGTCGCCAGCAGCAGCAGCGCGAAGACCGGGGCCGCCGTCTCCGCCATGGGCGCCAGGCCCAGCCAGCGCAGCGGCAGGCTGGCCGCCATGGTCACCAGCGCCACGCCATAGGGGTAGCCGGCATGCCAGCTGGCCGGCGGCGGCAGCCCGGCCCGCGGAAAGCTGTCCTGCGCCAGCAGGAAACGCGCATTGGCCAGCCAGTGCGCGTAGTCGTCCCAGGCGGTGACCGGCATGGCCGCCGCCAGGGCCAGCAGCGGCGCCACCAGCAGCGCCAGCAGCAGCACCGGGCGGGTCGGCCGCCAGCGCCAGCCGAAGGCCGCCAGCCCCGCCAGCAGCAGCACGACAAGCACCGGCGAAACCGGCAGCCCAACGGCGCTGGTCAGCAGCAGCGCCAGGCCAAGCACGCCCCAGCCCACGCCCAAATCGGCCCAGCGCGCGCCGCGCCAGCCCAGCGCCAGCGCGCCCAGCCCCGCCATGCCCGCCGCCGCCAGCACGGTCGCCAGCAGCACCGCCAGCGCCATCCCCAACCCCGCCATCAGCAGCCCCCCGGCGCAACGCACGAAAGGCGCCCACCCGCCGGCGGACGCCCTCCGTTTCGCTTAGTCCCGGCGGTGCCGGCGGGGAAGCCCTCGCCGGAACGCCGGCGGCGTCAAGGCGGCGCGACGCGCTACTCGGCCGCCGCCATGGCCGCCGCCGGCTGCGCCACGCGCCCCAGCCCGAACAGCAGCGCCGCCAGCACCGCATAGGCCCCGGCCACCACCGGCATCACAGCCACGCCCACCGCTGGCCCGTGCATGAAGCCGAAGAAGGTCAGCACCGCCCCGGCCGCGGCAAACCCGGCCGCGTTCACCCACTGCTTCTCGATGACGAAGACCCCGATGGCGGCGAAGACCAGCCCTGACAGGATGCTGCCCTCCCCCAGCACGGAAAGGCCGGAATACAGCACGCCGTTCTGCGCCATCTTGTCCAACCCGACGGCGGCGGCATTGGTGCCCGCCGCGCCCAGCGCGCCATCGATGATGGTCTTCCCCCAGGCCGCCAGATGCGGCACCAGCGCCAGCACCACCGCCGGCGCATGGCTCTTCGGCGTCTCCTGGAAGGCCTGCGCCCCGATCAGCATGCCGATGTAGAGCAGGATCGGCAAAATCGCGACCAAGGGCACCAGCGCCAGCAGCAGCCCACCGATGCCCAGCCAGGTCAGCGCCAGCATCACCACGCCGGTGGCGGCGGAATAGCCGATCCGCCCGCCCATGGCCTTCCAGCCGGGGTGGCCGATGTACACGGCGTTGATGAAGGGGTTGCCCATCAGGCAGCCGATCAGGCTGACCACGCCATCCGCCGTCAGCACCTGGGTCGTCGGGTAGTGGTCGCCCGCGGCCTCGGCGCTCTCCACATTGTCCATGGCTTCCACCAGGTCATAGATGCCGAAAGGAATGGCGGTGACCAGGATCACCCCGATGAACTCGAACCCGCCGAACACATGGCCGAAGGCCGGCAGCGGCACCGAGAAGCCGATCCCCGACAGCGCCGCCGAAACCCCGGCCACGCCGACGCCGCCGACATCGATGCCGAAGATCTTGCTGCCCCAGGCGATCAGCATGCCCGCGGCAATGGCCACCAGCCCCGCCGGCATGCCGCGCCAGTAGCGGAACCCGCCGAACCAGCTGGCCAGGATGACGCCCAGGCAGACCAGGCCGATCACCGGCGTCATGAACATCTCCAGCGCCGGGCGCATGGAAATGAAGGTCACGGAAACGCCGGCCAGCGTGCCCAGCAGCGCCGCCCGCGGCGTGATCTTGCGGATGTACGGCGCGACGAACCCGCCGGCCATCAGGATGAAGCTCTGGATGAAGACCCAGGCCAGCCCGGCCTCCCAGCCCTTCACCGGGTCCTTCGTCGCCGCCGCAATGGGCAGCATGATGACGAAGCAGACGATAAACATGTGCGGCACGGAAATGCCTGACGGCAGCGCACACACATCGCTGCGCCCGGTCCGCTTGGCCAGCCGCCAGCCCAGCCAGGCGTAGTAGCCGGTGGACAGGAACATCATCAGCCCCGCCGCCGGCAGGATGCGGCCGAAGACGATCGCGTCCGGCATCTGCAGCACGAAGCGCAGCAGCGCCGTCAGCGTCAGCAGGTTCACCAGGATGTTCGTGCCGAAGCCGAACAAGGCGTTCCAGTCGCCGGGTGTCCAGAGCTTCGGACCAGTGGTCGCGGACATGCGTGTACTCCCCCGAGTTGCGGTGCCGAAGCGACCACCCCTGCGTCGAGGCGCCGCCATGCCCTTCACGCCACCACGCACCCGCCCAAGGGGCTTCCCCAGGGGGCGCGCCGCGGCTACCCCAGTGCGGCCAGCACCGCGCCGGACGGCGCCACCCAGCCGAAGATGCCCCCTTGCGCCTTCACCATGGCCAGTGCGGCGTCATGAAAGGCGGGGAAATAGCTGGCGCAGGCATCGGCCACGACGACGCAGCGATAGCCGCGGTCATTCGCCTCCCGCACCGTGGTGTTGACGCAGACCTCGGTGGTCACGCCGCAGACCAGCAGCGCCTCAATGCCTTTGGAGCGAAGGATCAAATCCAGGTCGGTGGCGCAGAAGGCGCCCTTGCCGGGCTTGTCCAGCACCACCTCGCCGGGTGCGGGGGCCAGTTCGGGGATGATGTCGTGCCCCGGCTCGCCCCGGATCAATATCCGCCCCATCGGGCCGCGGTCGCCGATCCGCATGCCCTCCGGCCCGCGCGCCCATTTGGCCGGCGGGCAATCCGCCATGTCCGGCCGGTGGCCTTCCCGCGTGTGGATCACCAGCAGGCCGGCGGCACGGGCGGCGGCCAGCACCGCCTGGCAGGGCGCCACGGCGGCGTGCAGCAGGGCAACGTCATTGCCCAGGCTCTCGCCGAACCCGCCCGCTTCCAGGAAGTCCCGCTGCATGTCGATGATGACCAGCGCCGTCCGGCCCGGCTCGACCTGGATGGCATGGGGTTCGGCAGCAATCGGCATGGGCATGGCGGCGGCCCCGATGGGATGCCGCCGCCCGATGCAACATCAGGGCCAGAACGAAAAAAGGCCCCCACCCTGCCACTGCGGCAGGGAGGGAGCCTTTCGATGCCTAAGTGACAGGCAGTCGGCTCAGCGGCCGGTCATGATCCGCTCGACCAGCTGCTTCGCGGTGGGGATGAACCCGTTGGAGTAGAACGGGTCCTGGCCGAACCGATAGGCGTTGTGCCCGGCGAACATCAGGTTGTGCTCCAGCGCCCCGTCATGCGCCACATCCTGCAGGGTCTTCTGGATGCAGAAGCTGCGCGGGTCCGCCTTGTGGCCGTTGGTGTAGTCCGGCTCGATCTGCGCCCAGTTGCTGAAGCGGCAATGGCTCAGGCAGCCCATGCAGTCCACCTGGTCCTTCAAGATCTCCTGCGCCTTCTCCGGCGTCACGAAGACCAGGGTGTTGTCCGGCGTCCGCAGCGCCTCGACGAAGCCTTCGACCTCGAACTGGCGAATCCGCGCCAGGTCATGCGCGGTCACCCAGACCTTCCGCTTGCGCGGGCCGACGCCGTATTCGCAGACATGGTCGCCGATGGGCTCGCCGGTGAAGGCGGCCTGGCGCTCGCTCCGCGCCTCCAGCTCCCGCAGGAAGTCGTTGCGGACCGCGCTGCTGTAGAAGCCGGTCGGGCTGAAGCGCTGCAGCAGCACGTCGCCTTCCTTCAGCGTCAGCAGCCGCTGCTTCCAGGCGTCCGAGATCGGGCTTTCCTGCGTCACCAGCGGCCGGGTGCCGAACTGGAAGGCGATCGGCCCCAGCTCGGGGTTATCGATCCAGTCCTGCCACTCCTCCAGCCACCAGACGCCGCCGGCCATGATGATCGGCACGTCGCCCAGGCCGAACTCGCGCATCTGCTGGCGCAGCTTCAGCACGCGGGCAAAGGGCGCTTCCGGCTGCAGCGGATTCTCGGAGTTGGAAAGCCCGTTATGGCCACCGGCCAGCCAGGGGTCCTCGTACACCACGCCGCCCAGCCATTCCCGCGTCTTGGAATAGCTGCGCTTCCACAGCGCGCCGAAGGCACGGGCGGAGCTGACGATGGGGTAGTAGTGGACGCGGAATTCCTTGGCGATCTCGCTGAGCTTGTAGGGCATGCCGGCACCGCAGGTGATGCCGTTGATCAGCCCCTTGGCCCCTTCCAGCACGCCACGGATGACGCGCTCGGCGCCGCCCATCTCCCACAGGATGTTGGCGTGCACGCGGCCCTTGCCGCCGGACCGCTCATGCGCTTCCCGCGCCTGGGCGATGCCGCCGCGGATGCCGTAGGCCACCAGCTCGTCGTGCCGCTCGCGCCGGGTCTTGCCATGGTAGATCTGGCGGATCACCCGGCCCTGGTCGTCGTAGCTGTCGGCATTGACCGCCGAGAAGGTGCCCACGCCGCCGGCAGCGGCCCAGGCGCCCGAGGACGCGCCATTGGAAATGGCAACGCCCTTGCCTCCCTCGACCAGCGGCAGGACGTCCACGCCCCCCATGCGGATAGCGTTGATGGCCTTCACGAACAGCGGCTCCAGTCTTTCAGTTCAACACGGTGGCAACGGCCGGACCCCGCTGGGGATGCCGGCCGCCACCAATATGGGGGCGAAGTTCAGAAATCGCCACGCCGCGGGCGGTCACCACGGTCGCGACGCGGGCGGTCGCCCTCCTCGCGGCGCGGCCGCTCCTCGCCACCTTCCTCGCGCGGCCGGCGGGCGCCGACCTGCTCGGTGATGTCGGCACCGGTCGCCTGGTCCACCACGCGCATGGACAGCTTCACCTTGCCCCGCTCATCGAAGCCGATGACCTTGACCTTCACCGCATCGCCCTGGTTGACCACGTCGCTGGTCTTGTTCACCCGCTCGTTGGCCAGCTCGGAGATGTGGACCAGGCCGTCCTTGGCGCCGAGGAAGTTCACGAAGGCGCCGAACTCGGCGGTCTTCACGACCTTGCCATTGTAGATCTTGCCGATCTCGGCTTCCGCCGTGATCCCCTGGATCCAGTCGATCGCCTTCTGCGCCGCCTCGATGGAGGTCGCCGCCACCTTGATGGTGCCGTCATCCTCGATGTCGATCTTGCAGCCGGTCTGCTCGCAGATCTCACGGATCACCTTGCCGCCGGACCCGATCACGTCGCGGATCTTGTCTTTCGGCACGTTGATCACGGTGATGCGGGGCGCGGTCGCCGCCACGTCGCCACGGGCGCCGGTCAGCCCCTTGGCCATCTCGCCCAGGATGTGCAGCCGGCCGTCCTTGGCCTGCTCCAGCGCGATCTTCATGATCTCCGGCGTGATGCTGGTGATCTTGATGTCCATCTGCAGCGCGGTGATGCCCACCTCGGTGCCGGCCACCTTGAAGTCCATGTCGCCCAGGTGGTCTTCGTCACCCAGGATGTCGGACAGCACGGCGAAGGCGTGGTCTTCCTTGATCAGGCCCATGGCGATGCCGGCGCAGGGGCGCTTCAGCGGCGCACCCGCATCCATCAGGCTCAGCGAGGTGCCGCAGACGGTCGCCATCGAGGACGAGCCGTTGCTCTCGGTGATCTCGCTGACCACGCGCATGGTGTAGGGGAAGTTCGCCTTCTCCGGCAGCAGCGGGTGCAGCGCGCGCCACGCCAGCTTGCCATGGCCCACTTCGCGGCGGCCCGGGCTGCCCATGCGGCCCGTCTCGTTCACGCTGTAGGGGGGGAAGTTGTAGTGCAGCATGAAGTTCTCGCGGTACTCGCCCGCCAGAGCGTCGATGATCTGCTCGTCCTGCCCGGTGCCCAGGGTGGCGACGCACAGCGCCTGCGTCTCGCCACGGGTGAACAGCGCGGAACCATGGGCGCGCGGCAGCACGCCGACCTCGGCCACGATCGGGCGCACGGTCTTGGTGTCGCGGCCGTCGATCCGCAGGCCGGTGTTCAGGATGTTGTTGCGGACCACGTCCGCCTCCAGCTCCTTCAGCAGGCCCTTGGCGGCGCCGGCATCCAGGCCCTCGGCCTCAAGCCCGGCCACCACGGCCTTCTTCACCGCGCCCACCTTGCCCTGGCGGACCAGCTTCTGGGTTTCCTTGTAGGCTTCCACCATGTCGGCATGGCCCAGCGCGGTGATGCGCGCCTTCAGCGCCACCTCGGCGGCGGACGGCTCGGGCAGCGCCCAGGCGTCCTTCGCCGCGTGCTCGGCCAGTTCGATGATCCCCTGGATCACCGGCTGGAACGCGGCATGGCCGAAGGTCACAGCGCCGAGCATCACTTCCTCGGTCAGCTCATGCGCCTCGGACTCGACCATCAGCACGCCCTCGGCGGTGCCGGCCAGGACCAGGTCCAGCTGGCTCTGCTTCTTCTGCGCCATGGTCGGGTTCAGCACGTACTGGCCGTCGATGAAGCCAACCCGCGCCGCGCCCACCGGGCCGAAGAACGGAATGCCCGACAGCGTCAGCGCGGCGGAGCAACCCACCAGCGCCACGATGTCCGGCTCGTTCTCCATGTCGTGGCTCAGCACGGTGGCGATGACCTGGACCTCGTTGCGGAACCCATCCGGGAACAGCGGGCGCAGCGGCCGGTCGATCAGGCGGGAGATCAGGGTCTCGGCCTCGCTCGGCCGGCCTTCACGCTTGAAGAAGCCGCCCGGAATCTTGCCGGCCGCGAAAGCCTTTTCCTGGTAGTTCACGGTCAGCGGGAAGAAGTCCTGCCCCGGCTTCACCCCACGCGCGCCAACCACGGTGCACAGCACGATGGTGTCGCCCAGGCGGGCCAGCACGGCGCCATCAGCCTGGCGGGCAACCTTGCCGGTTTCCAGGGTGAGCAGCTGACCGCCCCAGGAGATATCCTTGCGGTAGTAGTTCTCGAACATGCGTCGTCCTTCGGTGGACCCCGGGGCCATCCCCGGCGGTCCTGGCCCTTTCCGCGGGTGCGGTCAGGGCGGTGGATGTGCCACGGCGCACCCAGGGCCCATACGGGGCCGGGCGCGTCATGGATGCACGGGCGGCGGAAAGCCAGGCGGTGGTCCGGCGGCCCCTTGCGGGATGCTCGGCGCTTCGGGCGGCACGGGCTGGCTTTTCCTCACCAGGCAGGTCCCTGGGGCGAATCGCCGTCCCCGCTGGCAGCGGGGCACCGTGTGGCCGGAAACGCCGGGGCAGGCCTGCCGGCGGGAGTTTCTTCCCCGCGGCCGGCGCTGGGCGCGGCTCCGTAATCTGTCAGCCCGCCGCATGCGCGGCGACGGGCGCGGCGGCGCTGCCGCACGGGCCCGGCGGTGGTATGCCGCCTTGGCGGCCGGATTGCCATCGAATTCTGATCCCCGGCCGGGGCCGCCGGCGCAGCCCCAGACAGGCCGCCACCACCCGCGGCGCCATCGGCGGTTGTCCCTCGCCGTTGAATTTCCCACAGGTTGTGTTGATGGGCAAATTCGGCGCCTTCAGGTTGTTGTCATACTGCCTTTTTGTAACCTCTGGTTATGTTCAGGCGTCCAACCGCCCGCTCATTGCGCCTGCCCCGGCTTGGCTGGGTCGGCTGGCTGCTTCTGCTCGCGCTCGCACCTGCCGCCTTGGCCGACGCCGCGCCGCGCGGCACGCGTTCCACCGCCCAGGGGCTGTCGCTCAGCGCGCTGCTGCGGATGTCCGCATGGCCACCCGCCACCTGCCTCGCGGCAGGGCGAACCAAGGCGTATTGGTACAGGCATGGAACGCACCCGCAGGTTGATTTTATTTTGAGATAGGGCTAAAAGTTTAGTCCTGTTGCTCAACCTGTACGCGAGCGTCCCTATCCTTCCGGGGTCGGGGCCAAGGATGCCTGCGATGCGGCCGACCTGCCTGGTCTCCAAGCCCGTCCCCAATCCGGCGCCCGGCCGCGCCCGCGCCCTGGCTTTCGCGCTGGCGGTGACGCTGGCGGCAGCACCCGGCGCCGCCTGGGCGGGCGCCTGGCCCCAGCCGGAAGGCGGCGGCCAGGTGGTGCTGAACGCGCTGCCCTTCCAGACCCGGTTGCAGGGCTACAACCGCTTCGGACAGCCCGCCGGCACCGGCACCGACCAGCGGATCGAGACCAGCATCTACTGGGAACACGGCCTGACCGACCGCTTCACGGTGGGCATGCAGCCCCGGCTGCAGGCGATCTGGATGAAGGACCAGTCCGGCAGCAGCCGCAACCTGGGCATGGCCGAGGAGAAGATGTTCGCCCGCTACACCCTGTGGCGCGGCGACTGGGACGTGGTCTCGGTACAAGGCCAGGTCGGCGCCCCCGGCCTGGCGCAGAGCCGCGCGCCCCGCCTGGCCGAGCCCAATGCCAGCTACGAAATCCGCGCCATGTACGGCCATGCCTTCAACCTGTGGGCCGGCATGTCCGGCTTCATCGACCTGCAGGCCGCCTACAACTACCGCGCCGGCCCGCCGGCGGACGAGATGACCTACAAGGTCACCGGCGGCATCCGCGTGGCGCCGGGTTGGCTGGTCATGGGCCAGACCGTCTCCACCATCGGCCTGCGCAACGGCCGCGGCACCGGGCCGGACTACTCCATCCACCGCGCCCTGCTCTCCCTGGTGGTGGACCTGGCGCCGCAATGGCAGGTGGAACTCGGCTACCTGAAGGAACTGGGCGGCCGCCACGTGGCCCTCGGCCAGGGCGTGCTCGGCGCGCTTTGGTACCGGTACTGATCCATCCGCAAGGCAACGGCGCCGGCAACCCGCCCCGCACGACAAAACCGTACCGGTCACGACACCCGTTGGTAACCGCTCCCGCCTAGAAATCCGCTTCGTCATGGGCGCGGAAGGAGCGGGTCGGGGATGTCCCGGGTGGGCTACAGGCTGGGGTTGGTCGGGTTGGTGGTGGCGCTGCTGCCGCCGCCATGCGCCCATGCCGCGCCCTGGGTCCAGCCAGAGGGCGAGGGCATCGTCATCCTGCAGACCACCCCCTACAGCGCGGGCACCCGTGGCTTCGACACGGCCGGCCGCGCCAACGGCACCGGCAGCTTCGGCCGGGTGGAACTCGCCTCGCCCTACTGGGAACACGGCCTGACCAGCCGCTGGACGGTGGGGCTGCAACCCCGGCTGCAGGCCGCCTGGCTGACCGAGAATGGCCGCACCAGCACCAATGTCGGCCTGGCCGATGCCAGCGCCTTCGCCCGCTACCTGATCTACCAGGGCCGGCTGGATGTGGTCTCCGTGCAGGGCACGCTGGCCACGCCGGGCGTCGACGGCGCCGGCAGCACGCCCCGCGTGGCCGAGCCCAACATGGGCGCCGAGATCCGCGGCCTCTACGGCATCGGCACCCAGCTGCCCTGGGGCATGACCGGCTTCGCCACCGCCGAGCTCGCCTATCGTGGCCGCATCGGCAACGCGGCGGACGAGCTGCGGGTGGATATCGGCTTCGGCCTGCGCCCGGTGCCGCACTGGCTGCTGATGCTGCAGAGCTTCAGCAACATCGGCCTGCGCAACAACAGCCGGGGCGGCGCCGACTACAGCGTCTCCAAGCTGCAGGCCACCGCGGTGTATGAGTTCAACCGCACCTGGGCGGTGGCGCTGGGCTACACCCGCGACGTTGCCGGCCGCCGCGTGCCGCTGGGCCAGGGCGCCGTGCTGGCGCTGTGGTACCGCTACTGAACCGACGCCGCCGGCGCCCCCTTGCCGCCGCCGGGCGCAGCCCGCATCCTTCCGCCGATGCGCCTATTGCACACCGCCGACTGGCATCTCGGCCGCACCCTGGGCGGCCATTCCCTGCACCAGGACCAGGAATACCTGTTCGCCGGCCAGTTCCTGCAGATGGTGCGGGACACCAGGCCCGACGCCGTCCTCATCGCGGGCGACATCTTCGACCGTTCGGTCCCGCCGGCCGATGCGGTGGAGCTGCTGGACGAGATCCTGCACCAGCTGATCCGCGGCCTTGGCGTGCCGGTGGTCCTCATCCCCGGCAACCACGACGACGCCCGGCGCCTCGCCTTCGGCGCCCGGCTGCTGGCCGGCGGCGGGCTGCACATCGCCGACAGCCCGCTGGGCCGCGCCTGGGAGTTCCACGACGCGCACGGCCCAGTCTCCATCGTCGCCACCGGCTACGCCACGCCGCTGCTTCTGGCGCAGAAGCTGCCCCAGGCCGGCGTCATCGCCGACCATGACGGCGGCATGGCGCGGCTGGCGCCGCTGCTGCACGGCCTCTGCCCCGCCGGCCAGCGCCGCGTGCTGGTCGCCCATGCCTTCGTCGCCGGCGGCACCGAGACCGAGAGCGAGCGCGGCCTTTCCGTCGGCGGCAGCGGCCAGGTCGGCGTCGCCCATTTCGCCGGCTTCCACTACGTCGCGCTGGGCCATCTGCACCGCCCGCAGACGCTCGGCGGCGGCCGGCTGCGCTACAGCGGCTCGCCCCTGGCGTATTCCACCAGCGAGGCCGACCAGCAGAAATCCGTCACCCTGGTGGAGCTGGACGCCCAGGGCGGCGTCGCCACCACGGAATTGCCGCTGGCGCCCCGGCACCCGCTGCGGGTGCTGCGCGGCGACTTCGCCACGCTGCTAGCCGCCACCAGCCCGGACTACCTGGCGCTGGAGCTGACCGACGCGCTGCCGGTGGCGGAAGCGCAGCGCCGCCTGGCGGAACGCTACCCGCGCATCATCGGCCTGCGCTGGGTGGCGGAAGCCCTGCCCGCCAGCGCCACCGCGCTGTCCGCCGCCGGCCGCGCGCTCAGCCCGCTGGCGCAGTTCGAGGCCTTCCACCAGGCCATGCGGGGCGCGCCGCTGCCGGATGCGGCCCGCCCCGTCGTCATCGCCGCCCTCACCGCCGCCGGGCCGGCCTGATGCGCCCGCTTCGGCTGACCATGCAGGGCTTCGGCCCCTACGCCGCCCGGCAGGAGCTGGATTTCGGCCAGCTGGCGCCGCACCGGCTGTTCCTGATCTGCGGCCCCACCGGTGCCGGCAAGACCACGCTGCTGGACGCCATCTGCTTCGCGCTGTTCGGGGAAAGCAGCGGGGCCGAGCGCCAGGCCACCCACCTGCGCAGCCTGCACGCCGACCCCGCCACGCCCACCGAAGTCACCCTGGAATTCCACGCCGCCGGCCAGACCTGGCTGATCCGCCGCAGCCCCGCCTGGGAGCGGCCGAAGCAGCGCGGCCAGGGCACGACGACGGAGGGCGCCAAGCAGGCCCTCTGGCAACCCGGCGGAACGCCGCTGGAGAAAGACAAAGAAGTCGCCGCCCGCATCCATGAGCTGCTGGGCCTGAGTGCGGCCGAGTTCCGCCAGGTCGTCCTCCTCCCGCAGGGTCGCTTCCGCGAGCTGCTGGTGGCCAAGCCGGAGGCCCGGCAGGACATCCTCCGCACCTTGTTCCGCACCGCCTTCTATGAACGCGTGCAGCGGGCGCTGAAGGACGACGCCAACGCCGCCCGCCAGGCCCGGCGGGACGCGGAGCTGGCGCTGAACGCCCTGCTGGCCCGCGCCGGCGCCGGCAGCGCGGAGACCGCCGCCGAGACCCGGCCCGCTCTGGCTCAGGCGCTGGCGGAAGCAGAGGCGACCGCCGCCCAGGCCGCCCTGGTCGAAACCACTGCCCGCACCGCCGAGGCCACCGGCCGCGACACCGCCCGCCGCCTGGCCGCCGCCGCCGAGGCCGCCGCC
>CANGNF010000040.1 GCA_947455205.1 Acetobacteraceae bacterium
ATGACCGGATCGGCCCCCCGCCCCGGCGCGGGCACCGGCCTGCTGCTGGCCTGCGCCCTGGCCGCGGCAACCGCGGGCGCCGGCCGGGCGCAGCCGGCCGCGCCCACGGCGCTGCTGCCGGACATCCTGGTCAGCGCGCCCGCGCCGCCCGCCGCCGGCGCCGCCAGCGAACGCCTGGTCGCGGCCGAGGAGCTGGCCGCGCGGCCGCTCTCCCGCCCCGGGGAGGTGGTGGAGGCGGCGCCGGGGCTTGTCGCCACCCAGCACAGCGGCGAGGGCAAGGCCAACCAGTACTTCCTGCGGGGCTTCAACCTGGACCACGGCACCGACCTGGCGCTGACGCTGGGCGGCATGCCGCTGAACATGCGGACCCACGCCCATGGCCAGGGCTATGCCGACCTGAACTTCCTGCTGCCGGAGCTGCTGGGCGGCATGGCGGTCCGCAAGGGGCCCTACGGCGCCGACCAGGGTGATTTCGCCACCGCCGGGCAGCTGGATCTGAGCCTGGTGGACAGCCTGCGCCCCTTTGCCCAGGCCACGCTGGGCAGCTTTGGCCATTGGCGCGGCCTGGCGGCGGGCAGCCTGGCGCTGGGCCCCGGCACCCTGCTGCTGGCCGGCGAGGCGGTAACCTACCAGGGCCCCTGGCAGCGCGGCGACAACCTGCGCCGGCTGAACGGCCTAGCACGCTACAGCCAGGGCACGGCGGCCGAGGGTTTCAGCCTGACCGCCATGGCTTATTCCGGCCAGTGGAACGCCACCGACCAGGTGCCGGCCCGCGCGGTGGCCAGCGGGCGCATCGGCCGCTTCGGCACGCTGGACCCGACCGATGGCGGCCAGGCGCAGCGCTACAGCCTTTCCGGCAGTTGGCACCGCGAGGGCGAGCACGGCGTAACGCGGGTGAATGCCTTTGCGGTGCGCTCCACGCTGGACCTGTTCAACAACTTCACCTTCTTCCTGGACGACCCGGGGCGCGGCGACCAATTCCACCAGCGCGACCAGCGCTGGCTGCTGGGGCTGAACGCCAGCCAGACCATGCAGGGCGAGCTGTTCGGCCGGCCGCTGCAGACCAGGCTGGGGGTGCAGAGCCGCTACGACGACATCGCACTGGGCCTGTACCGCACCCAGGCGCGCAGCCGGCTGGCCACGGTGCGGGCGGACCAGGTGCGGGAGGCGAGCCTTGGGCTGTGGGGCGATGCCACGCTGCGGGTGACGGACTGGGCGCGGCTGACGCTCGGCCTGCGGGGCGACGTGGTGGGCGGCGGCGTGCGGAGCGACCTGGCGGCCAATTCCGGCACCGCGCAGCAGGCCATCGCCAGCCCCAAGGCCGCGCTGGTGCTGGGGCCGTGGCGGGCAACGGAGCTGTTCCTCAACGCCGGCACCGGCTTCCACAGCAACGACCTGCGCGGCGCCACCATCAGCCTGGACCCGAACGACACGCTGAACCGGCTGTCGCGCGTTCCGCTGCTGGTACGCGCCAAGGGCGCCGAAGTCGGCATCCGCACCCGCTGGCTGGAGGGGCTGGACAGCAGCCTGGCCGTCTTCGTGCTGACCTTGGGTTCCGAGATCCTGTTCGTCGGCGATGCCGGCACCACGGAGGCCAGCCGGCCGTCCCGCCGGGTGGGTGTGGAATGGACCAACCGCTGGCAGGTGCTGCCCTGGCTGGCGCTGGACCTGGACCTGGCGGCGACCCAGGCCCGCTTCACCGGCGCAGACCCCGCGGGCAACCGCATCCCCGGCGCGCCCAATTTGGTGGCCGCCGCCGGGCTGGTGCTGGGGCAGGAAGGGCCTGGTTGGTTCGGCGCCGCCCGGCTGCGCACCTTCGGCCCGCGGCCCCTGGTGGAGGACAACAGCGTGAAGTCCCGCCCGACCGCGCTGGTCAACGCCAGGCTGGGCTATCGGTGGGAGAATGGCGTCGCGGCACGGCTGGAGGCGCTGAACCTGTTCGGCGCCCGGGCCAGCCAGATCGACTACGCCTATGCCTCGCAGCTGCGCGGCGAGGCGGCGCCGGTGCTGGACCGGCACTTCCACCCGGTGGAGCCGGTGGCGGTGCGCCTCACGCTCAGCGTGCCGCTGTAGCCGCGGGGTTTACCGGCGGCGGCCCGGCCGTTAGCTTTGGCCGGATATAGCGCACCGGGACGCGACGATGCCTTGCCACCCCCTGCCCGGCCCGCGGCCGTGCCGATGCTGAGCCCGGAGGAATGGCAGGCGGTGCAGCTGAGCCTGGGCGTGGCCGGGCGCAGCGTGGCGGTTTCCCTGCTGCCGGCCATCGGCGTGGCCTGGCTGCTGGCGCGCGGGCGCTTCCCCGGCCGCTTCCTGCTGGATGCCTGCGTCCACCTGCCGCTGGTGGTGCCGCCGGTGGTCACCGGCTGGTGCCTGCTGCTGCTGTTCGGCATCCAGGGGCCGCTGGGCGGGCCGCTGTTCCAGTGGTTCGGCATCCGCCTGGTCTTCACCACCAACGGCGCCGCGCTGGCCACCGCGGTGATGTCCTTTCCGCTGATCGTCCGCGCCGTGCGGCTGGGGCTGGAGAGCGTGGATAGCGGGCTGGAAGCCGCCGCCCGCACCCTTGGCGCCCGGCCGCTGGACAGCTTCCTGACCGTGACCCTGCCGCTGATGTCGCCGGGCATCCTGGCCGGCGCCATCACCGCCTTCGCCGCCGGGCTGGGTGAGTTCGGCGCCGTCATCACCTTCGCCTCCAACATTCCCGGCGAGACCCAGACCCTGCCGCTGGCGATCTACAGCGCCACGCAAAGCCCGGGTGGTGAGGGCGTGGCGGCCCGGCTGGCGCTGGTCTCCTTCGCCCTGGCCATCGGTGGGCTGCTTTCGGCCGAGTTCCTGGCGCGGCGGATGAACCGGCTGCTGGGCCGCGCCTGATGCTGCAGGTGGCGTTGCGGCATGGCTTCCCCGGCTTTCGGCTGGATGTGGGATTCGCTGCCGCCGAGGCCGGGGTAACCGCGCTGTTCGGCCCCTCCGGCTGCGGCAAGTCCACCATCCTGGCCGCCGTCGCCGGGCTGCTGCGGCCGGAGGCCGGGCGGGTCAGCCTGGGCGGGCGGGTGCTGCTGGACACCGAAGCCGGGCTCTGCCTGCCGCCGGAGCAGCGGCGCTGCGGCATGGTGTTCCAGGATGCCCGGCTGTTCCCGCATCTCAGCGTGGCGGCCAACCTGCGCTACGGGCTGAAGCGCGCGCCGCCGGAGGCGACCGGCCCTGGCCTTGACGAAGTCGTCGCCCTGCTGGGGCTGGAGCCGCTGCTAGACCGCCGGCCGACGCGGCTTTCCGGCGGCGAGAAGCAGCGCGTGGCGCTGGGCCGGGCGCTGCTGTGCCGGCCGCGCCTGTTGTTGATGGACGAACCGCTGGCGGCACTGGACGCCGGGCGCAAGGCGGAGGTGCTGCCCTTCCTGACCCGGCTTTGCGACGCGGCGCGGCTGCCGATCCTCTACGTGACCCATGCGCTGGACGAGGTGGATGCGCTGGCGACCCGGCTGGTGCTGCTGCGCGGCGGCCAGGTGCTGGCGGCGGACAGCGTGGAGGCGCTGGCGCTGCGCACGGACCTGCCGCTGGCCGCCCGGCGGGATGCCGGCGCGGTGCTGGCCTGCACGGTGGAGGCGCATGACGCCGGGCGCGGCCTGACCCGGCTGGGCTTTCCCGGTGGCGCGCTGCAGGTGCCGCTGCGGGCGGAGGCCGTGGGCACGCGCATCCGCACCCGGCTGCGCGCCCGCGACGTGGCGGTGGCAACGGTGCAGCCGCAGGGGCTTTCCACCCAGAACATCCTGCCGGCCGAGGTGGTGGCCCTGGGCGCCGCGGCCACGCCGCACGAGGTCTTCGTGCGGCTGCGCATAGGCCCGACCGAGCTGCTTTCGCGCATCACCCGCGACAGCGCGGAACGCCTGGCGCTGCGGCCGGGCCTGGCGGTCTGGGCGGTGTTGAAGGCGGTGACGGTGGACCGCGCCCAGGGCGGGATCGAGACGCCGGGGTGAAACAATGGCGGCCCTGCTTGTACTCCTCTCTCGACACCCCCACGCTGACAGCAGCACAACCGGAGAACGCCGATGAGCACCGACGAGTACACGCCGCCCAAGGTCTGGACCTGGGACAAGGAGAATGGCGGCCGCTTCGCCAACATCAACCGGCCGATCGCCGGCGCCACGCACGACAAGGAGCTGCCGGTCGGCAAGCATCCGCTGCAGCTCTACTCGCTGGCCACGCCGAATGGCCAGAAGGTCACGATCATGCTGGAGGAGCTGCTGGCCCTCGGGCACTCCGGCGCGGAATACGACGCCTGGCTGATCAAGATCGGCGACGGCGACCAGTTCGGCAGCGGCTTCGTCGGCGTGAACCCCAACTCCAAGATCCCGGCGCTGCTGGACCGCAGCGGGCCGAAGCCGATCCGGGTGTTCGAGAGCGGGGCGATCCTGGTGCATCTGGCGGAAAAGTTCGGCGCCTTCCTGCCGACCGAGCCGGCGGCGCGGGCCGAATGCATGTCCTGGCTGTTCTGGCAGATGGGCAGCGCGCCCTATCTCGGCGGCGGCTTCGGCCATTTCTACGCCTATGCGCCGTTCAAGATGGAATACCCGATCAACCGCTTCTCCATGGAAGTGAAGCGCCAACTGGACGTGCTGGACCGCCGCCTGGCGGAAAGCGCCTACCTGGCCGGCGACGAGTACACCATCGCCGACATGGCGGTGTGGCCCTGGTATGGCGGGTTGGTGAAGGGCGCGCTGTACGGCGATTCCGCCACCTTCCTGGCGGTGCATGAGTACAAGCACGTGCTGCGCTGGGCCGAGGCGATCGGCGCCCGGCCGGCGGTGCAGCGCGGCCGCATGGTCAACCGGGTGCAGGGCGACCCAGCCAGCCAGCTGCGCGAGCGCCATGATGCCAGCGACTTCGACACCCGCACCCAGGACAAGCTGGGCGGCTGAAACAGCGCGGACCGGCGCCGGCCACGGGCTGGTGCCGGCCCGGCTTCAGCCGGCGTGGGCCAGCCGCGGCGCCACCCCGGCCAGGCCCTTGCCCGGGTGGGTCAGATGGCGGAACGCCTCGATCGGCAGCGGCCGGCCGATCAGGTAGCCCTGCACCTCCGCGCAACCGGCCAGGCGCAGCGCCGCAAGCTGCGCGTCATCCTCGACACCCTCGGCCACCACCGGCAGGTTCAGCCCGCGCGCCAGCCCCAGCACCGCCTGCACGATGGCGGCCGAGCCGGGATTGGTGGTCAGGTCGCGCACGAAGGAACGGTCGATCTTGATGCGGTCGAACGGGAAGGAGCGCAGCGTGCTGAGCGAGGAATAACCGGTGCCGAAATCGTCCATGGCGATGCCGACGCCCAGCGCCTGGATCCGCGTCAGCAGCCCCAGCGTGCGCTCGGTGTTGCGGATCAGCACGCCCTCGGTGATCTCCAGTTCCAGCCGTGCCGCGGGCAGGCCGGTCTGGTCCAGCACCTGCTCGACCAGCGCGGCGAAGTCGCCCTGCTCGAACTGCGCCGGGGAGACGTTGATGGCCAGGCGCAGCGGCTCGGCCCAGCGCATCGCCTCGGCACAGGCCTCCTGCAGCACCCAGGCGCCGATCTGGCCGATGGTGCCGTTGGCCTCGGCCACGGGGATGAAGACATCCGGCGGCACCGCGCCGCGCAGCGGGTGGTTCCAGCGCAGCAGCGCCTCGAAGCCGCAGACCCGGCCGGAGCCGGCATCCGCCTGGGGCTGGTAGGCCAGGCGCAACTCATGCCGCTGCATGGCCAGGCGCAGGTCGTGGTCCAGCGCGCGCCGGGCACGCGCCTCGGCGTCCATCTCGGCCTTGAAGAAGGCGAAGCCGTTGCCGCCGGCGTCCTTGACCCGGTAAAGCGCCAGGTCGGCATTGACCAGCAGGCCATCCACGCTGTCGCCGTCATCCGGGAAGACGGCGATGCCCATGGAGCAGCCGACCGAGGCCTGGCGCAGTTCGCCGAGGTCCACGGGCTGCGCCAGGTCGTCGATGATCCGCTGCGCCAGCGCCTGCGCGCCCTCGGCACCATTCACCTGGGTCAGCAGCACGACGAACTCGTCGCCGCCCAGCCGCGCCACCACGTCGCTGTCCCGCGCGCAGGCCAGCAGGCGGCGGCCGATTTCCAGCAGCAGCCGGTCGCCGGCGGCATGGCCGTAGCCGTCGTTGACGGCCTTGAAGCGGTCCAGGTCCAGGCACAGCACCGCCACCTGCTGGCCATGGCGCCGGCCCAGCGCCAGCGCCTGTTCCAGCTGTTCGCGCAGCATGGCGCGGTTGGCCAGGCCGGTCAGCGAATCATGGTGCGCCAGGTGGCGGATGCGGGCTTCGGCAGCCGAGCGCTCGCGCAGGTCGCGCACCACCAGCACGGTGGCATTGCCCTCGGCGGGGCCGACGCGGCGCACGCGGATCTCCACCGGCATCGCCCCCTCCGCCGCCGAGAGGCTGGTGGTGACCGGTGCCTCGCCGGCGGCCTGCAGCAGGCGGTGCAGGTCGGCTTCGGTGCTGGTGGGGATGATCTGGCCCAGCGCGGCACCGACCAGCGCCTCTCGGCGCAGGCCGGCCATGGCCGCCAGCGCGGCGTTGACCTGGGTGATGCGGGTGCCGTGGCACAGGGCGATGCCCTCGAAGGCGGCATCGGCGATGCTGGTCATCCGCCGCGCCTCGCTGGCGGCGACGCTGATATCCACCGCGACCGCGCCGGCGGTGCCCAGCAGCAGTACAGAAGCGGCCAGGCCGATGACCGCGGCCAGGACGCCCCGGCTGACCGCCAGCGGCGAGACCACCACGTTGCCGTCCGGCACCACGGCGACCGCGCCCATGCCGGTGAAGTGCAGCGAGGCGACGGTGGCCGCCAGCAGCAGCGTGCCCAGCAGCAGGCGCTGCCGGCCATGCAGCGCGCGCGCCGCCGCCAGGGCGCAACCGCCGCAGGCCACCGCCACCAGCACCGAGGCCAGCACCAGCGACGGGTCGAACACGACGACGCCTGACAGCCGCAGCGAAGCCATGCCGATATAGTGCATGATGGCGACGCCGCCGCCGAGCACGCCGCCCAGCAGCCAGGCCCGGCCACGCCCGGCCGCCAGCGGGGCGAAGGCGGCGGCCGCGCCGAGGATGGCGACGACACCCGAAACCCCCGTGGTGGCAATGTCGAAGCTGAGCGGCAGGCCGGGGTCGAAGGCCAGCATGGCGATGAAATGCGTGGCCCAGGTGCCGCTGCCGAAGGCGCAGACCGCCAGGCCGACCCAGACCCGGCGCAACGCGCCCGAGCGCATCGCCGCGCGTTCCAGCAGGATCAGCGCCGCCAGGCAGGAAACGGCGCAGATCAGCACAGCGCCGCAAATCAGGGCGATATCATGCTGTTGCGTGAGGCAGGCCCAAACCCTGTACAATGTATTCTCTCCGCTTTGGGGCGGATGTGTCGCAGCAGGGGTTTGAGTTATTCGTTAAGGACGCCGTCCCCTGACGCCATGATCACGCGGGGTTTGCACGAAGTTTCACTGTGGTGGCGGCGGAACCGCAGCGTCGCAATCGGCGGTGTTGCGCAGCGCGGCGGCACCGCTTGGTCGCGAAGGGCGTGGGTCGCGCGCATCGCCAGGCGTTCAGCGGCTTCCACCGGCCTGCCTTGGCGCGGTCATGAAAGCCGCGGTACAGTTCGCCGCTGGCGCCGCGGGCGTTGGGCGCGGGCGCAGGGTGACAAGGTCGCGCCCGGCTGGCCCGCCGTTGCGTCACTGCTACCGGAGGTCGCGCATGGCCGAGATTGGCATCGACACCGGCGGGACCTTCACCGACCTGGTCTGCCGCCTGCCGGATGGCCGGCTGCATCTGCTGAAGACGCCATCCACGCGCCAGGACCCTTCCATCGCCATCCTGCGGGCGCTGGAGGAACTGCACGCCAGGCACGGCGTGGCGCCGCAGGAGGTGACGCGCTTCGCCCACGGCACCACGGTGGCGACGAATGCGGTGCTGGAGCGCAAGGGCGCGACGCTGGGGCTCATCACCACGCAGGGCTTCCGCGACGTGCTGGAGATTGGCCGCCAGTTGCGGCGAGACCTGTACTCGGCCACGCCCGGTGCCGGCACGCCGGTCTTCCTGGCGCCGCGCCGCCAGCGGCTGGAGGTGCCGGAGCGCCTGGCCGCCGATGGGAGCGTGCTGCTGGCGCTGGACGAGGCCGAGGTGGCCGCCGCCGCCGACGCCCTGGTGGCGCAGGGCTGCACCAGCATCGCCGTGTGCTTCCTGTTCAGCTTCCGCAACCCCGCGCATGAACTGCGGGCGGGCGAAATCATCGCCGCACGGCATCCATCGCTGGCCATCTCCCTGTCGCACCAGGTGGACCCGGCCTTCCGCGAATACGAACGCACCGTCGTCACCGCCTTCGATGGCTATGTGAAGCCGGTGGTGGACCTCTACCTGGCGCGGCTGGAGGACGGGCTGCGCCAGGCCGGCGTGCCCGCGCCGTTGCAGGTGATGCAGTCGCGCGGTGGGCTGGCCGGCACCACCACGGCGCGGCAACGCCCGGTGCGGCTGTTCCTCTCCGGCCCCGCCGCCGGTGTCATCGGCGGGCGCATCGTCGGGGCCTCGGCGGCGACACCGGACATCATCACCATCGATGTCGGTGGCACCAGCGCCGACATCGCCCTGATCGCCGCCGGCAAGCCGATGATCCGGCCGGAGGCGCTGATCGCCGGGCACGAGGTGCGCGTGGCGATGGTGGACGTGAACACCATCGGCGCCGGCGGCGGCAGCATTGCCCGGGTGGATGCCGGCGGCGCGCTGCGCGTCGGCCCGGACTCCGCCGGCAGCGAGCCAGGGCCGGCCTGCTACGGCCGGGGTGGGGAGCAGGCGACGGTCACGGATGCCTCGCTGCTGCTCGGCTGGTTGGACCCCGGCTTCTTCGCCGGCGGCACGCTGCGGCTGCACGCGGACCGCGCGCTGGAGGCGGTGCAGCGAAACGTCGCCACGCCGCTGCGGCTCTCGGCGGACCAGGCGGCGCTGGGCATCCACCGCGTGCTGAACGCCCAGATGGCCGAGGGCATCCGCCGCGTCTCGGTACGCCAGGGCCTGGACCCCCGGGGCTTCGCGCTGCTGCCGCTGGGTGGCGCGGGTGGGCTGCACGCCACGGCGCTGGCGCGGGAACTGGGCATGACGCGCGTGGTGGTGCCGCGCCTGCCGGGCCTGCTGGCCGCCGCCGGGCTGCTGGCCGCCGCCACCGAGCACGAGGTTTCCACCGCCGCGCCCGCACCGCTGGACGGGCTGGATACCGCCATGGTGCGCGACACGCTGGCCGGGCTGCATGCCCGCGCCGCCGCGCTGATGCTGGCCGACGGCGCCGGCGGCAGCACCGCGCTGTGCAGTGCCGACCTTTGCTACATCGGCCAGAGCTACACGCTGGAAGTCCCCTTCGACCCCGACTGGCCCGACCTGGCGGCGCGGCTGTACCAAGGCTTCCTGGCCGCGCATGAGCGCGCCTATGGCTATGCCGCCCGCGTGCCGGCCAAGCTGGTGAACCTGCGCGTGGTGCACAGCGCCGGCGGGGCCGAGACGTTGGCGGAAATGGCGCTGCCACCGGTGGCCGGGCCGATCGAGAAATCCCGCCGCCGGATCGTCACCGAAGCCACGCCGGATGGCGTGCTGGCCCCGGTGCTGGACCGCGCGGCGATGCCGGTTGGGCATCGCTTCGTCGGGCCGGCGATTGTCGAGCAGGCCGACACCACGACGCTGGTGGAAGCCGGCTGGCGCGCCGAAGTGGACACCGCGATGAACCTGGTGCTGACCCGATGAGCCTCGACCCCATCACGCTGGAAGTCAGCCGCCACAAGCTGGACGGCATTGCCGACGAGATGCAGCAGACGCTGCTGCGGGCCAGCTTCTCGCCCATTGTGAAGGAAGGGCTGGACGCCTCCGCCGCGCTGTTCACCGCTGAGGGCGAGACGCTGGCGCAGGCCTGCGCCATCCCGATCCACCTGGCCACGCTGGTGCCGGTGCTGCAGGCGATGAAGCGCTACTTCCCGCCGGAGAAGATGCGCGACGGCGATGCCTACCTGATGAACGAACCCTACCTGGGCGGCACGCACCTGCCGGATATCGCGCTGGTGATGCCGGTGTTCCACCACGGGCGGCTCATCGCCTATTCCGCCGCGATGACGCATCACCAGGACATGGGCGGGCTGTCGCCCGGCTCGGTGCCGACCAACGCGACCGAAATCTTCCAGGAAGGCCTGCGCCTGCCGCCGCTGAAGTACTTGGATGCCGGCGTGGAGAACGAGACGCTGGTTGCGATACTGCGGCAGAACGTGCGGATCCCCGACACCGTGATGGGCGACCTGCGGGCCCAGCTTTCCTGCTGCCTGGTGGGCGCGCGGCGGGTGCGGGAAGTGGCCGACGGCCTGGGGCAGAACCAGGCGCTGGCGATCTTCGACGAGTTGCTGCAGCGGAGCGAGCGGCAGACCCTGGCGGCGCTGGACGACCTGCCCGCCGGCACCTATCGGCATGCCGACCACCTGGACAATGACGGCATCGACCTGGAGACGCCGGTGCGGATCGAGGTCGCCGTCACCGTCGCGCCCGGGCGCTTCCATTGCGACTTCACCGGGTCGTCCCCGCAGACGCGCGGTCCGTTCAACGCGGTGCGCTCCTCGGTGCTGGCGGGCGTGTATTTCGCGCTGCGCGCCATCACCGACCCCGGCATCATGAACAATGGCGGCTGCTACCGCATGGTGACGCTGGAACTGCCGGAGGGCAGCATCGTCAACCCAAGGGCGCCGGGGCCGGTGAATGCGCGCACCGCGACCATCAAGCGCATCGCCGGCACCATCCTGGGCGCGCTGCGCGCCGCCATTCCGGACCGCGTGCCGGCCGACCCCGCCGGCGAGTTGCTGGCGCTGGCCTTCGGTGGCATGGACGATGCCGGCCGGCCTTACGTGACCGGCGAACTCGTCACCGGCGGCAGTGGTGCGTCCATGCTGCTGGATGGGGTGGACGTGATCGAGACGGATGCGACCAACTGCATGAACCTGCCGGCCGAAGCGATGGAGATGGAGACGCCGTTCCGCGTGCATCGCGTGGCACTGCGCGAAGGCAGTGGCGGCGCCGGGCTGCATCGCGGCGGACTGGGCCTGGTGAAGGAGTACGAGTTGCTGGCGGCGGAATGCGTGCTGACGCATCGGGGCGAACGACATTACTTCGCGCCGCAGGGCACCGCCGGCGGCGCGCCGGGGGCGATGGCCGAGAGCGTGCTGATCCGCGCCGATGGCACGCGCGAGAGCATCCCGTCCAAGCGCGTGACGCGGATGAACCGCGGCGACCGGATCCTGATCGGCACCGCGGGTGGCGGCGGCTGGGGGCCGCCCGCCTCGCGCGATGCGACACGCGTGGCCGAGGACATCGCCGACGGCAAGGTGAGCGCATGAGCGGCTTCAGCGCCTTCCGCCTGCTGCGCGAAGCGCTGCGTGGGCAGAGCGGCTGGGGGCCGCAATGGCGCAGCCCCGAGCAGCCGCAGCCGGCCTACGACGTCGTCATCATCGGCGGCGGCGGGCATGGGTTGGCCACCGCCTACTACCTGGCGAAGGAGCATCGCGTCGGCCGCATCGCGGTGCTGGAAAAGGGTTGGATCGGCGGCGGCAATACCGGCCGCAACACCACGATCATCCGCAGCAACTACCTCTTCCCCGAGAGCGCCGCGCTGTACGACCACGCGGTGCAGCTGTGGGAAGGCCTGAGCCAGGAGCTGAACTACAACGTCATGTTCAGCCCGCGCGGCGTGCTGATGCTGGCGCACAACGTGCACGACGAGCAGAGCTTCCGCCGCCATGTCCACGCCAACCGCCTGGCCGGCGTGGACAATGAATGGCTGGACGCCGAGGCCTGCCGCGCCTTTTGCCCGCCGCTGGACATCGCACAGCAGCGCTACCCCGTGCTGGGCGGCGCGCTGCAACGGCGCGGCGGCGTGGCGCGGCACGACGCCGTGGCCTGGGGCTATGCGCGCGCGGCCTCGGCGCTTGGCGTCGACATCATCCAGAACTGCGAGGTCACAGGCATTTCGCGCGGCGCGGATGGCGCGGTGAACAGCCTGGCCACGACCAAGGGCGAGATCCGCGTCGGCAAGGTCGGCGTCGTCGCTGCCGGCAGCACCAGCCTGGTGATGGCGATGGCCGGCGTGCGGATGCCGCTGGAGAGCTTTCCGTTGCAGGCGCTGGTGAGCGAGCCGGTGAAGCCGGTCTTCCCCTGCGTTGTCATGAGCAACACGGTGCACGCCTATATCAGCCAGTCCGACAAGGGCGAGCTGGTGATCGGCGCCGGTACCGACCAATACCCCAGCTATTCGCAGGCCGGTGGCGTGCAGATCCTGTCCCATACGCTGGAAGCGATCTGCGAGTTGTTCCCGATGTTCCGTCGCATGCGGATGCTGCGCAGTTGGGGCGGCATCGTGGACACGACCTCCGACCGATCACCGATCATCGGGCTGACGCCGGTGCCGGGCCTGTTCGTGAACTGCGGCTGGGGCACCGGCGGCTTCAAGGCCACGCCGGGCAGCGGGCATGTCTTTGCCGCCACCATCGCGCGCGCGGAGCCGCACCCCATCGCCGCCCCCTTCTCGCTGGACCGCTTCGCCACGGGCCGGCTCATCGATGAGGCCGCGGCCGCCGCGGTGGCACACTGATATGGTGCTGATCCATTGCCCCTGGTGCGGCGACCGCGCCGAGCTGGAATTCCGCCATTGCGGCGAGGCCCACTTGGTGCGCCCCGCCGACCCCGCCGCGCTGGATGACGCGCAATGGGCGGAGTACCTGGCTTTCCGCGACAATCCGCGTGGCTGGGCGCGCGAGCGTTGGCGCCATGTGCATGGCTGCGGCCGCTTCTTCAACGCACTGCGCCACACGCTGACCGACCGCTTCGCCGCCACCTACAAACCAGGCGAGGCCTGGCCGGAGCCACCGGCATGACCCGCCTTGCAACCGGCGGCCGCATCGACCGCACGCGCCCGCTGCGCTTCAGCTTCGATGGCCGCGCCTATACCGGCTTTGCCGGCGACACGCTGGCTTCCGCCCTGCTGGCCAATGGCGTGCACCTGGTCGGCCGCAGCTTCAAGTATCATCGCCCGCGCGGCATCCTCTCGGCGGGCGTGGAGGAGCCGAACGCGCTGGTCGAGATCGACCGCGGCGCCGGCCGGCGCGAGCCGAACGCGCGCGCCACCGTGGTGCCGCTGGTGGAAGGGCTAGTGGCGCGCAGCCAGAACCGCTGGCCGTCGTTGCGCTTCGACCTGGCGGCGGTGAATGGGCTGGCCAGTGCCGTCCTCGGCGCCGGCTTCTACTACAAGACCTTCCTAGGCCCTGGGCGGGATGCCTGGCACAAGCGCTGGGAGCCGATGATCCGTCGCATGGCGGGGCTGGGCCGCGCACCGGAAGCGCCGGATCCGGACCGCTACGGCAACCGCTACGCGCATGCGGAAGTGCTGGTTGTCGGCGCCGGTCCCGCCGGCATCCGCGCCGCGCTGGAAGCCGCCGCAACCGGCGCGCGCGTCGTGTTGTGCGACGAGCAGGCGGAGCTTGGCGGCAGCCTGCTGGCGGAGCCGAGCGCCTGGCCGCAACTGGCTGCGGACCTGGCAAAGCTGCGCGCCAACCCCCGCGTGACACTGCTGCCGCGCACCACGGCGTTTTCCTACGGGTTGCAGAACTTCGTCGCCCTGGCGCAGGTGGTCGAAGCCACGGGCGGCCTGCGCGAGCGGCTCTGGCAGGTGCGCGCCGGCCGCGTGGTGCTGGCAACCGGTGCGCTGGAACGCCCCATCCCGTTCAGCGGCAATGACCGGCCCGGCGTGATGCTGGCCGATGCGGCGCGGCACTACGTGCAGCGCTGGGGCGTGCTGCCCGGCCGCAACGTCACCGCGCTGGTGGCGCACGACACGGGCTACTCTGCGGCTTTCGCGTTGCAGGATGCCGGCGCTGCCGTAGCCGCGGTGCTGGAGATGCGCGCCACCGCGCCAGCGGCTTTGCTGGCGGAGGCGACGCGGCGCGGCATTCGCGTGCTGGCCAACCATGGCGTCAGCGCCACTCGCGGCGGGCAGCGGATCACCGGGCTGCTGGCCGCGCCGCGTGGCGCGGATGGCACGCCGGATGCGGCGCGCGCCACGCCAATCGCCTGCGACCTGCTGCTGCTGGCCGGCGGTTGGACGCCGAGCGTGCATCTGTTCAGCCAGGCGCGCGGCAAGCTGCGCTGGGACGCGGCGCTGGACGCCTTCCTGCCGGATGAAGTGCGCGAGGCCGTGACCTGCGTCGGCGCCTGCGCCGGCGAGGGGCTGGCGCCCGGCCTGCCGGTGACGCAACTGGCGGCCGGCAGCGCCACCGCGCACAAGGCCTTCGTCGACCAGCAGAACGACGTCACCACGCGCGACATCGCGCTGGCGGTGCGCGAGGGCTTCCGCAGCATCGAGCACGTCAAGCGCTACACCACCAACGGCATGGCCACCGACCAGGGCAAGACCAGCAACATGCTCGGCCTGGCCGTCGTCGCCGGGCAGCTTGGCCGCAGCGTGCCGGAGGTGGGGCTGACCACCTTCCGCGCGCCCTATACGCCCACCAGCTTCGGCAGCTTCGCCGGCCGGCACCGCGGCATGCTGTTCGACCCCGTGCGCACCGCGCCGCTGCATGATTGGGCGATGCAGCAGGGCGCGGTATTCGAGCCGGTGGGCCAGTGGCAGCGCGCCCGCTACTTTCCCCGCACGGGCGAGGACATGCATGCCGCGGTCGCCCGCGAGTGCCTGGCGGTACGCAACGCAGTCGGCATCTTCGACGCCTCCACCCTGGGCAAGATCGAGGTCGTCGGCCCCGATGCGGCGGTGTTCCTGGAGCGCTGCTACGTCAACGCATGGCGCAAGCTGGGCGTGGGCCGCTGCCGCTACGGGCTGCTGCTGCGGGAGGATGGCTTCATCTACGATGACGGCGTCGTTGGCCGCATCGCCGAGGATCGCTGCCATGTTACCACCACAACCGGTGGCGCGGCGCGCGTGCTGCACATGCTGGAGGATTACCGCCAGACCGAGTTCCCGGACCTGCGCGTCTGGCTGACCAGCACCACGGAGCATTGGGGCGTCATCGCGCTGCAGGGCCCACGCGCGCGCGACGTGCTGGCACCGCTGGTGGAGGGGCTGGACTGGCGCGACTTTCCGCACATGGCGGTGGCGGAATGCCGCGTCGCCGGCATCGCGGCGCGGTTGTTCCGCGTCAGCTTCAGCGGCGAGCTTGGCTTCGAGGTGAATGTCCCCGCCAGCCAGGCGCCGGCCGTGTGGCAGGCGCTGCTGCAGGCCGGCGCCGCGCACGGCATCACGCCCTATGGCACCGAGGCGATGCACGTGCTGCGCGCCGAGAAGGGCTTCATCATCGTCGGCCAGGAAACCGATGGCACGGTGACGCCGGAGGATGCCGGGCTGGCCTGGCTGATCGGCAAGGCCAAGCCGGACTTCATCGGCAAGCGCAGCCTGTCCCGGCCGGAGATGCTGCGCGCCGACCGACGCCAGCTTGTCGGCCTGGTGCCGCGCGACCGCAGCGCGCTGCCCGATGAAGGCGCGCAGTTGATCAGCAGCGCCGATGCGCGCGTGGCCGAGGGCCATGTCACCTCGGCCTATCGCAGCGCGACGCTCGGCCACCCCGTGGCGCTGGGGTTGCTGGCCGCCGGCCGCGCGCGGCTTGGCGACACCGTCTTCGCCACCCGCCTGGACGGCCCGCCGATGGCGCTGGAAGTGGTCTCGCCCGTCTTCGTCGACCCGAAGGGAGAGCGCCTGCGTGGTTGATATCCGTGAATGCCCGCCCTTTCGCTGCACGCTGCTGCAGGCCACGCCTGGCGTTGCCGCCACGCTCGGCTTGCCATTGCCGGCGCCGCTGCGGGCGACGGACCACATGCTCTGGCTCGGCCCCGAGGAATGGCTGCTGCTGGGCGAGCCAGGCACGCCCACCGGCCCAGCCAGCCTGGTGGATGTTTCGGACCGCTATCGCGCGGTTTCCCTGCACGGTGCCGACGCCGCGGCGCTGCTGAACGAGGGCTGCCCGCTGGACCTGGCGGATGCTGCCTTTCCGCCCGGCCATTGCACGCGCACGTTGTTCGGCAAGGCGGAAATCATCCTGTGGCGCGCAGCTGCGGATGATTGGCGCGTGCTCGTCGCCCGCTCCTTCACGCCCTATCTGCTCGCGCTGCTGCGCGAGGCGGCGGCCGACCTGAACGCGATGTGAAGCGGGACGCGCACGCAAGGGCGGGAGACCCGGTTCCCGCCCCGGCGCCGATGGCCTAACCCCGGGGGCATGCAGCGCAGACCCTGGCTCCTCGCCGCCCTCGCCCTGGGCGCCCGCCCCGCCTTTGCCGCCACCAATGCCCGCACGGACCGCAGCAGCCCAAGACGGCTGACGCTGCGGCACGAGGCAACCGGCGCGCGCTTCTCGGGGCCGTACCACAATGGCGCCGCGCCCGACCCGGTAGCGCTGGCGGAGCTTTCCATCGTGCTGGCCGACCACCACAGCGGCGTTGTCCATGCCTTCGACCCCGCGGCGCTGGATGTGCTGTGGCAGGTCACCCGCCGTGCCGGGCTGCGTGGCGAGAGCGCGATCCTGTCCGGCTACCGCACGCCCGCGACCAACGCCATGGTGGACGGCGCCGGCGACAGCCAGCACCTGCGCGCCGCGGCGATGGACGTGATGCTGCCCACCGCGGGCATACCCGGCTTTGTCGAGGCCGCGCTGGCGCTGGGGCTGGGCGGCGTCGGCAGCTATCCGCGCCGCGGCTTCGTCCACCTGGACAGCGGACCGCCGCGGCATTGGGGAGAGGCCGCACTGGCTGCCAGGCCAGCCGCGCGGCACGACCCGCTGGCCCGCATGGCCGAGGCCTGGGCTGCCACGCGCGGCCGGCTGCCGGCCCCATAGCGCCGCCCGGCACTGCCGCGTAGTCTCCGGCCATGCGCGGAGACCCGATGATGCAACGGCTCGAATTCGGCTGGTACCTTCCGACCAGCGGCGACACCACCTGCTATGGCGATCCAGCGTGCCACGTACCGCCCTCGCTGGAGATGTTCGACCGGGTGATCGGCGCCGCCGAGGCCGCGGGCTTCGAGTATTTTCTCATCCCCGTCACCGCCGCCTGCTGGGAGGCCTGGGTCACCAGCGCCATGATGCTGGCACGCCACAGCCGCATCCGCGCGCTGGTGGCGGCGAAGCCCGGCTTCATCAAGCCGACGATGATGGCGAAGATGATCGCCACCTTCGACCAGCTTTCCGGCGGCCGGGTCTGCGTCAACCTCATCGCCGGGCAGAGCGAGGCGGAGTTGCGCGCCGACGGCATCCTGACCGCGAAGGAGGATCGCTACGCGCAGATGGAGGAGGATGTGCGGGTGATGAAGGCGCTGTGGAATGCCACGGGGCCGATCGACTTCGAAGGTCGCTTCACCACGCTGGAGAACGCTCAGGTGCAGCCGAAGCCGCTGCAACCGGGTGGCCCGCGCTTCTACCTCGGCGGTGGCTCCCGCGATGCGTGGGAAGTCTCGGCCCGGCATTCCGACGTGCATCTGTTCTGGGGCGACACGCCGGAGCGCATCGCCGCCAACATGGTGAAGATCCGTGCCATGGCGGCCCGCCACGGCCGGGCGGAAGCGCTGCAATTCGGCATGCGGCTGCAGATGATCTGCCGCGAGACCGAGGACGCAGCCTGGGCCGCCGCGCACGAGCTGATGCGCGGCGCCACCGACGAACAGACCACCAGGCTGCAGCGGAACATCGCCAACAGCGCCGCCAACCAGCGCGTGCAGGAACTGCGCGCGACGCATGGCGACCTGATCGCGCCGCATATGTGGACCGGCGTTTCCAAGGTGCGTGCCGGCGCCGGCATCGTCGTGGTCGGCAACCCCGCGCAATGCGCGGAGACGCTGCAACGCTTCATCGACCTCGGCTGCACCTCCTTCTGCCTCAGCGGCTACACCCACGACGCCGAAGCGGAGCGGTTCGGCCGCCTGGTGCGGCCGCTGCTGGTGCATCGCAACGGCCCCCGCATGGCGGCGGCCTGAAGCGTGGCAGGTCGGCGGGGCGGCATTGCCTGCCGCCCCGCCCCCGCCCTAGCCTGACCGGCGCATTCCAGCACCGAGGACAGCATGGCTCAGGAACCCCTGGCGACCGCCGGCAACTACCTGCACATCTACGACTTCCGCGTGATGGCCGGGCACGAGGACGAGTTCATCCGCCTGTTCGAGGCCTTCGACTATGGCGAGGACAACCCCATGCACAAATCCGCCGCCCAGGTGAAGGACGGCGTGCTGTGCCGGGACGAGACCGACCCGCAGCGCTTCTTCCTCATCGCCGAATGGGCCAGCATCCAGGAACACGCGCGCATCCTGCCGATCCTGAAGGAGATGAAGCCCGAGTTCATCAAGTACATCGAAGGCGGCCCCGCCGCCTTCAAGCCGCGCTACGTGCAGGTGGTCTCCTCCACGCCGGAGCATATCCTGAAGGCCGCGGCGGGCTGAGGCCGGACCCTAGACCGGTATCACCAGCAGCGTATCCACCGCGGTGCTGTCCAGTACCACGCGGCGCCGCCTGAAGCGCGGCCCCGCCGGCGTGGCCACCACCAGGTCCTCATAGCGCCCGCTCAGGAACAGCTCCGGCACACCAGCGCGCATGATCCGCGCCAGCAGGAAGCTGGCCGTCGCCTCAACGCCCTCCGCCCCGGCCTCGCCCAGCAGCGGGGCCGAGACGACATGCCGGTAGCAATGCGGCTCGTACACGTTGGCATCGCGCAGCCCCATCACACGGTCGCGCATCATGCCCTGGCCGCAGCACTGCATGACGCCGATGAGGTGCCCGCGCTTCAGGCTGTCGCGCGAAATGACGGTGTACTCGCCATCGGGCGTGAAGAAGTCGGGCCAACTCTCGATCGCATCGGCGTCGATGGCATCGGCGTAGCGCAGCATCAACTGCTGCACGGCGGCGGCGTCCAGGGTCATCATGCCGGCTCCATATGCGCGCGATAGGCTTTCCAGAAGGCGCGCACGCCGGCCTCCGTCACCCGGCTCTCCTGGCTCACCACGCCGTCGCCGCCCATCCGCATCACCGTGCGTTCGCCGCGCGCGCTGGCGATGCTGCGCTGGACGAAGTTGCCGATGATTCCATCCTCCATGGAGACCAGCCCCGCCGGCCCGACCAGGTTGGACTGCTTGACCCGCATCCCCGTCTGCGCCGGCGTATCCTCCACGGTCCCCAGCAGCGTCCAGACCAGTTCGCATTTGTCCGGCCCCTTCGGCACCAGTTGCCGCACCGCCAGGGAGTTGCTGATCTGCTGCATGATCAGCGACGGAAACACCGAGGTGATGGAGCTGACGATGCCGTCCTCGAACTCCGGCCAATTCGCCACCAGGGAGGGGTCCTGCAGCTTGATGTCGGTGTTCAGCGCCCGCGCATCGGCATAGGCCTCGTCGTTGAACTTCTGCGTGCCCTGCGTGTAGCTCAGAGTGTTCCAGCCATTCTCGCCCACCGCCATGCCACCGGCCATGTCCAGCCGGTTGAGCCGGAAGGTGGTGAAGAACACATGCAGCAGCGACGCATGGTAGCTGTCGCGCGTGTTCTCCATGTAGAGCTTCCAGTTGTTGTGCATCACCTGGGTGTACTGCCCCAGCACGACCAGGCCGCGGCCCAGCGTGCGGCGGATATGATGCGCGATGCGGGTGCCGAGATAGTCTTCCAACTCCGGACCCTGCTCCGCCGCACTGACGAAGACGAGGCCGGCGATGGTCGCCACCCGCAGCCGACGCAGCCCGTGCGCCCGCTTGTCGAAGGCGGCGGGCATGCCGCCCTGGCCCTTGATGCCATTGCCGAAGGCCACCGCGGTCAGGTTGCCTTCCAGGTCGTAGTACCAGTTGTGATAGGGGCAGACGAAGCGCTCGGCACAGCCCTCGCCATCGAAGACGATGGTGGAACCCTTGTGCGTGCAGCGGTTGACCATGGCCCGCAGTTCGCCATCCTGGCCGCGCACAAGGATGACCGGCAGCGCGCCGACCCAGCTGGTCTTGTAGTCGCCGGCCTTCGGCAACTCCACCTCCAGCCCGACGAAGCACCAGGCCGGTCCCTCGAAGATGCGGTCCTGCTCCTGGCGCGCAATCTCGGGGTCGGTGTAGAGCCGGTAGTCCGCCTGGTTGAACGCGTCGCCGCCCAGGCCGTAGGCGTCCAGGTTCATCGCCGTATCCGTCATTTCGCCCGCACCCTGATCATTTTCGCTTCGTCCATCACGGCATAGATCTGCTGGTCACGCTCCCGCACCGCCGCCAGCGTGGCTTCCGCCGCCAAGGGCGAGATGTCGAAGCCGAGCTGCTGTGCCCGCGCGACGAAGCCGGGCGCCCGCAGCGCCGCCATGAAGGCGCGCTCCAGCACCGCCAGGCGCTGCGGCGGCGTCCCCTTCGGCGCCACCAGCGCGCGGAAGGCGCCGGCCACCATGTCAACGCCGACCTCACGCAGGGTCGGTGCTTCCGGCAGCAGGAAATGCCGCTGCGCGCTGGCCACGCCCAGCACGCGCAACTTGCCGCTGCGATGATGCTCGACCACATCCGTCAGCGGCACCGTCGTCATCTGCACCTCGCCGGAGAGCAGTGCGGTGACGCTCGGTGCATAGCCGCCATAGTTCACCCGGCTGATGCGCGTGCCGCTGGCCTGCTCGAACATCGCCAGCCAGACGAAGGTGCTGCCGGCCGGCGGGTCGTTGGCGTTCTTCAGCCCGCCGGGCCGCGCCTTTGCCGCGCTGACCAGGTCCGCCAGGCTGGTGAACTCGCTGCGCGCGGTGATCGCCGCGGCATCCTCGCCGATGAAGGCGAACCATTCGAAGTCGGCCATCACATTGGCATTGGGGTTGGAATACTGGTTGCCGATGAAGGCATTGCTGGCCAGCCCGATGGTCGCGCCATCCGGCGCCGCGGCGCCGACCTCCCGCAGCCCGATGGCACCGCTGGCGCCCGGCCGGTTCATCACCACAACCGGCACGCGAAGCGTAGCCTGCGCGGCTTCCGCCACCATGCGCGCGATCACATCCGTGCCGCCACCGGCCGGCCACGGCACCACCAGCGAAATCGGCTGGCTCGGAAAGGCCGGCTGCGCCCGCACCACCGCGGGGGCGCCCAGCATGCTGGCGGCCAGCAGGCCCCGCCGCGAAAACTCCTGCATCATAAGGCTCCGTCATCGGCGCAATGGCCCGATGACCGGCACTCTCCCTCAACCACGCGCCAGGGTTTGCCCCGGTCGCGCCTTCAGCCCGCGAATTCGCGCAGGATCGGCAGGATCAGCCGCATGCTCGCGGCGCCGCCGATCGGCGAGATCACCGGCTCATCCAACCCGGCATCGATGAAATCCTGCAGCCGGCGGCGACACTCCGCCGGCGTGCCCGCCACTGAGAAGGCCTCCACCGCCTCATCCGGGATCAGCGACGCGGCGGTTGCCAGGTCGCGCTTCGCCACCGCCGCGATAACCGCCGCTTGGTCGATGGCGATGCCGGAGCGCCGCACATTCTCCGCCAGGAAGCGATTGCGCATCACGAAGGCCAGCTTGGTCCGCACCGCATCCACCGCGGCACGGCTGCTTTCCTGCGTGCTGAAGAACAGGTAGCCGGCGCGGCGGAACGCCTGTGCGTCGCGCCCCGCCTTCGTCGCCGCCTCGGCACAGATGGCCAGGGATTCCCGCACCGACTGCACCGACAGCGCCGCGGAGAGCACCACGCCATCGGCGATGCGCCCGGTCAGCTTCAGCATGTCCGGCCCGGTGGCGGCGATGTAGATCGGCGGCGGCACGCTGGGCGTGAAGGCCATGCGCGCGCCGGCAAGCTGCACATGCTCGCCCTGCATCTGCACCGCCTCGCCAGTCCATAGCCGGCGCAGCGCCTCGACGAATTCGCGCATCAGCGGAATCGGCTTGTCCAGCGCCTTGCCGGATTCCGCCAGGAACAACGGATTGCCGACGCCGAGCGCGATCGCCGCGCGGCCTGGCGCCAACTCGTCCAACGTCGCCATTTCCATGGCGACCGGCATCGGGTGCCACAGATAGGGGCTGATCGCGGTCGGCACCAACAGCGGCCCAGGCGCTGCGGTGGCGAAGGCCATGCAGCTGCCGGTCGCGCTGCGATAGCCCAGGTGTTCGGCCATCCACAGGCTCTGCGCGCCGGCGGCCACGGCCTGCTTCGCCATGTCGATGGCTTCCGCCGTGGTCACGAAGCCATCGAAGGCCAATCCGACTTTCGCCGCCATCACGCGCTCCGCTCAGCCGACGCTGTACTGGTCGAGCTTGGCCTCGTTCACCGTAATGCCAAGGCCGGGCCCCTCGGGCACCAGCATGCAGCCATCGCGGTAGATGAACGGCTCCTCGATGATGTCGTCCAGGTATTTGTGCCCGGCCACCTTGGTGCGCACGATCTGCGCGGTGGAAGTCACGGGGATCGTGCCCGGCAGGTCGATGATCGCGCTCGACGCCGCCAGATGCAGGTTGGCGGCATTGCCGATGCCCATCTCGCCGCTGCCATTGATGTCGCAGCGCAGCCCCGCGGCTTCCGCCACCGCCAGCAGCTTCTTCGATTTCAGCAGCCCGCCTGGCTTGGTGTAGTAGACTGAGAGCATCTCCGCCGCCTGGAACTGGATGATCCGCAGCACGTCATGCGCGGTCCAGGCGCTCTCATCGGCCATCACCGGAACCTCGGTGTTCTGCGCCACGCGGGCCATGTTCTCCAGCCCCTCGCAGGGCTGCTCCATGTACCAGATGTTCTCGCCCTGCATCACACGGGTGACCTGCAGCGCTTCCTTCCAGGACTTGTAGCCCTGGTTCGCATCCACCCGCAGCTTCACGTCCGGCCCTACGGCGGCGCGCAGGCGGCGCACCAGTTCGATGTCGCGCTTGGCGTCGATGCCGACCTTCACCTTCAGCGTGGTGATGCCCTCATCGACCACATGCTTCGCTTCATCCACCGCAACCTGGATATCCATCAGCCCCAGGCTGTGCGCCAACGCGACTTCCCGCCGGTACATGCCGCCGAGCAGCTGGTAGACGGGAATGCCGTACAGCTTGCCCACCGCGTCATGCAGCGCCACGTCGATGGCCGCCTTGGCGTAAGGGTAGCCGCGGACGAACTTGTCCATCTTCGCCAGCAGCAGCTCTATCCGGCGGCAGTCCTCGCCCACCAGCAGCGGCGCCAGCAACTCCTCGATGACGATCTTCGTGGTCTGCGGCGCTTCGCCGTAGCGGCTGCCGAATTCGCCGCCCCAATCCTTCAGCACCTGGGCCTCGCCCCAGCCGACGGTGCCGTCCTCCAGCTCCAGCTTCAGCACGGTGTAGCCATAGCCCACCGGGGTGAAGTTGCCGGCCCAGGTATGCGGCCGGCGCAGCGGCAGCGCGATGCGCCAGGTGCGGAGCGACTTGATCTTCATGCGCCGATCTCGATCAGCTGGTCGTTCGGCGACAGCATGCCGGTGATCGGCTCGAAGCCGGTCTCGGTGATCAGGTACATGTCTTCCACGTGGAAGCCCATGCGGCCGGGGATCATGTAGAGCGGCTCCATCGTCATCGTCACATTCGGCTGCAACGCGATGGTCCGCGTATCCGTGATGTAGGGTTCCTCATGGATCGTCTGGCCGATCCCGTGGCCGAGGAATTTCAGCGTCGGCTCGATGCCGTGGCCGCGCATGTACTCAAGGTAGGTCTGCCACAGCAGCGGCACCGGCGTGCCGGGTTTCAGCAAGGCGCGGCAGGCGTCGCGGGCGCCGATCATCACCTCCCAGGTGCGCAGCATCTCATCGGTCGGCTTGCCGACCACGGCGGTGCGGGTGACGTTGCTGCGATAGCCGCCCATGTCGCCGAGGATTTCCAGCCGCACCACGTCGCCGCGCTCAATCTGCTTCGCGGTCGGTGAGCAGTTGGTGATGCCGCTGCGGATGCCGGAGCCGACCTGGCATTTCAGCCCGTCGCAGCCGCCATCCATCATGCGCTGCGTCACCATCTGCGCCACGGCCTTCTCGGTCATGCCGGGCCGCACCTCCGCCAGCACCTCACCGGCGATCCGGTCGGTCAGCGCGCCGACCTTCTTCAGGATGGCGATCTCCTCCGCCGTCTTGATCATCCGCTCGTTGAAGTAGAGGTCTCGGCAGGGCAGCAGCTGCGCCTTCGGCAGGCGCTCACGCAACCTGACAAAATCCTGGGCCGGCATGTAGTCCAGCTCGATCCCGATGCGCCCTTCGCTGACGCCGGCCTCCAGCAGCATGTCGGCCAGCACGTCCGCGGGGTCCTGGGTGAACTGGTTGTAGCTGCGGATATCGCCGAAGCGCGACCGCTGCTTGGCCAGGTTCTCCTCCACATTCACCACCAGCTCGGCGGCGAAGCTGTCGCCGGCCAGCACGCTGATGGTGCGGCGGAAGCGGTTGCTCAGCTGGCTCGGCACCTGGAAGCCCGCGGTATAGGTGACGTTGTCGGGCGAAAGCGCCACCAGTGCGTCGAACCCGGCAGCGCGTGCCGCCGTGCGCAGCTTGGTGAAGACCTCATGTTCCATCACGCAGTCTCCTCGACGAAGCGGAGCAGCTGCGCCGGCGTCATGCCGGCGATGCCCAGCTTTTCCACGGTCAATCCGGCCTGGTTGAAGTCGATGCCCAGCGACAGGCTGGCCAGGTGGATAAGCGCATCCATCGTCGGCGTCGGTACACCCGCCAACCGCCCAAGCGCCGCCATCGGCACCAGGCCGGTGCCGACATCCTCGTGGATGTAGCGGTCATCCAGCGACTTCGGCGACTTGATCGTCTTGTTCGGCGCGCTCTCGCGGCAGGCGCGGGCGATGTCGCCGCTGGCATAGGCCTCCGCCGTCGTCGCGCCGAACTCGAAGAAGGTCTGCAGGAAAGGAATCGCCGGCACGCCCAGCGCCTTGGCCACCGCCATGCGCTCGGCATCCACCGCATCCGTGACGCGTGCGACGGCCGGCGTGATCCCCTGATTGTAGAACAGGAAGTCGCCGCCGGTGCTCTCGATCCAGCCGGCATTCATCAGCATGCCCGGCGGGTGGAACACCGCGTTGACGTTGCCCAGCGCGGATTCCAGCGCATTCACCGCGGCGCGGATGCCGGGGTAGAGCGGCTGCACCAGCGCGAACAGCTCGGCGGTGCGGCTGGCCGGCAGCGCGGCGAAGCGCAACTGCTTGGCATAGCTGTAGATGCCGACCTTGGCCGGCCCCTCCATGCGCGTGATGTAGGTCAGCGACACCGTCTCGCACAACGGCAGCGCGCCCTGGTAGCCAGCCGCGCGCAGGTCGGCCAGGAAGTGCAACCCACCGCCGGTATGGCCGGGGTTCAGCATGACCGGCACGCGGCCATCCAGCAGCTTGGCTAGGCCCTGCGCGTAGAAGCTGTGCGCCACGGATGGCACCACCAGCATGATCAGGTCCGCGCCGCTGATCGCCTCGGCCAGGTCGGTGGTCATCACCTCCGGCGTCACGAAGCCGGTCTGCACGCCATGCGCCTCGATACCCCCGCGCGCCAGCAGCGGTGCCAGGCGGGCGGCGCTGCGCGCATGCAGCCGCACCTTGAAGCCACGCAGCATCAGATCCGCCGCCGCGGCGCAGCCACCATGCCCGGCGCCCAGCACCGCAACGCACCTGACCACCCGATCGCTCTCGGTCGCACCAGCCACCACGCGCCTGTCCCTCACCCGGAGTGATCACACCGGTAGGCAGCTTCCGTTCGCCCATGCCCTGCTGTCAACAAGCGATGCAGCAAACCCTAGCCGACCGCCTGACCGCGGCGTTTCGGCACTCATACAACGCCTGCTTCGCGGCCTGCCCGCTTCTCCGCATGCCCAGCGAACGGGCAAACCCGGCCCAGCCCCAGGCCCAGGCCTGCCCGCCACGCTTGCAATCCGCCCCGCCACTGTGATCACATTCCGCCGCGCACAACAGGAGAGTCGGGGTGCCCACAGCCATCCGCAGCATCGCCGTGATCGGCGCCGGCCATGGTGGGTGCGCCGCGGCCGCGGACCTGACTCAGCGCGGCTTCGAGGTGCGTCTCTACGGCCGCAGCCCCAGCACCATCGAGCCGATCCAACAGGCCGGCGGCATCCAGCTCAGCGGCAGCCTGGGCGAGGCCTTCGTCCCGCTGCCGCTGGTCACCAACAGCGCCGCCGAGGCCATGGACGGCGCCGACCTCGTTATCCTGATGGGCCCGACCCACGCGCATGACGGCATGGCCGAAACCGTCGCGCCGCACCTACGGCCGGACCAGCTGATGCTGGCGGCACCAGGCCACACGTTGCTGCTGATCCCCCAGGTGCTGCGGCGGCACGGCAAGGCCGCGGTGCCGTTCTGCGACACGGCGACCCTGCCCTACATCGCCCGCAAGTCCGGCCCGGCCGCGGTGCGCGTGACCCAAGCGGCCAAGCGCCTGCCCTTCGCCGCTTTTCCCGGCCACCGTACCGCGGAACTGGCGGCGCGGCTGGCCGCGGTCTTCCCCGCCATCGCGCCGCACCGGCACCTGCTGGAGACGGTGTTCCCGTACACCAACGCCATCCACCACCCGCCAGCCACGCTGATGAATGCCGGGCGGATCGAGGCCACGGGCGGCGACTACCACCACTACTACGACGGCATCAGCCCCGCTGTCGGCCGCGTCATCGACGCGCTTGATGTCGAGCGCCGCGCCATCGGCGCCGCCTTCGGCGTGGAGGTGCTGCCCTTCGTCGAGCACTTCCACCGGATCGGCTACACCACCGCCGCCGCGCGCGACAGCGGCCTGGCCTACCAGGCCTTCCACCAGAGCGAACCGGATCGCTGGATCCGTGCCCCCACCAGCCTGGACCATCGCTTCCTGGAGGAAGACATCCCCTTCGGCCTGGTGCTGCTCTCCGGCCTGGCGGGGCTGGCTGGCGTCGCCACGCCCGGCATCGACCATCTGATCCACCTGGCCTGCCTGGCCACCGGCCACGACTACCGCGCCCGCGGCCTGACGCTGGAGCGCGTCGGCCTTGCCGGGCTGGACGCCGCCGGCGCCGTGCGCCTGCTGGAACAGGGCTATCCCGATGCCTAGGCACGCTTCTTGCGAGACGCCAGACGCAGCGACCAGCGGAGCAGCCACCATGCACAGGCGATCCATCCTCGCGCTATCGGCAGCGGCCCTCGCCGCGCCACGCCTCGGCCGCGCCGCCGGCTACCCGGACGGCCCCATAACGCTGGTCGTCGCCTGGCCCGCTGGTGGTGGCAGCGACGTCAGCATGCGCCTGGTGGCCGAAGCCCTGGGTCGGCGCCTCAACGTGCCGGTGCTGGTGGAGAACCGCCCCGGCGCCGCCGGCACCATCGGCCACCGCGCCATCGCCACGGCGCGGCCGGATGGCCAGACCATCGGCATGTTCTCGCAGGACGCGATCACCGCGCAGTACGGCAACGCCAATGCCCCGGCGCTGACGGAGTTCGAGCCGCTCGGCTTCTTCGGCGAGGAACCTGGCTCGCTCCAGGTGCATCCCGGCACCGGGATCACCACGCTGGCCGAGTACATCGCCCGCGCCAAGGCGGCGCCGGGCAAGCTGCGCAACGGCGGCAATCCCGCGCCCGGCGCCTCCTTCCTCTACATGGCCTATTACGAGCGCAAGCTGGATATCCGCGTCACCAAGGTGGCCTATGCCGGCTACGCGCCCACCGTCACCGCGGTGCTTTCCGGCGAGGTGGACAGCGGCAGCGTGCCGGTGCCCGACGTCATCGAACACCACAATGCCGGGCGGTTGCGGCTGCTCGCCGTCTCCGGCGCCGAACGCCACTTCATGGCGCCGAACGTGCCCACCTTCCGTGAACTCGGCCACGACGTCGTCATCGGCGGCTGGCGCAGCCTGGCAGCCCCGGTTGGCGTGGCGGCGGACCGCCTGGCGGTGCTGCGGGAAAACCTGTTCGCCGTGTTCAAGGACGCGGATTTCCAGGCCAAGGCGCGCCACGCCGGCTTCGCCGTAACCCCCGGTGACCACGCCCGCACTGCTGCCGCCTGGGCCGAAGCCGACACCAGCATCTACCCGATCATGGACGAACTGGGCCTCATCAAGGCCCGCCGCAAGCAGGGGACCTGACATGCTCCGACGCCACCTGATGCTCATCGGTGCGGGCGCGCTGGCCGCGCCTGCGGTCCACGCCCAATCCTTCCCCGGCGCGCCGATGACGCTGATCGTGCCCTGGCCCGCCGGCGGCGGCAGCGACATCGCCATGCGCCTGATCGCCGAGGCCGCCAGCAAGCAGTTCGGCGTGCCGGTGGTGGTGGACAACCGCCCGGGCGCCGCCGGCTCCATCGGCCACCGCGCCCTGGTGAATGCGCGGCCCGATGGCCTGACCTTTGGCATGTTCAGCACCGCCGGCGTCGCCGCGCCCTACCTGAACGCCAATGCCAACACGATCGACGAGTTGGAGCCGCTGGCCTTCTTCGGCTCCGACCCCAGCGCCATCCAGGCCAGCAAGGCCAGCGGCATCACCTCGCTGGCGGATTTCGTCGCCCGCGCCCGCGCCAACCCCGGCAAGATCAAGAACGGCAATGACCAGCCGGGCGGCGCCTCCTTCCTCGCGGTGGCCAGCTACGAGAAGATGATGAACTTCCGCATCCAGAAGGTGCCCTACGCCGGCTACGCGCCGACCGTACAGGCGCTGCTGGCCGGGGAAGTGGACAGCGCCACCGTCGCGATCCCCGACACCATCGAATACCACCGCGAGGGCAAGCTGAAGATCCTCGGCGTCTCCTCGCCCACGCGGCACTTCATGGCGCCGGAAATCCCCACCTTCAAGGAACAGGGCTTCGATGTGGATGTCGGCAGCTGGCGCTGCGTCGCCGGCCCCAAGGGCATTCCCGCCGACCGGCTGAAGAAGCTGCAGGACGGGCTGCTGGCCGCCATGCGGACCGAGGAATTCGCCACCAGGGCGCGCACCGCCGGCTTCACCATCCAACCCGGCGACGCCGCGGTGACCCTGGCCCGCTGGCGCGCCGACGACACGCTGCTCTACGGCATTTTGGACGAGGCCGGGCTGGTGAAGGCCCGCAAGCGCTGAGCCTGCGCCTGAACAAGGACCTGCTGACCGGCCTGCTGTTCATCGGCATCGGCGTCGGCGGGTTGGTCTTGGCGATGCCGCTGGAATCCGGCACCGCCGGCGCCATGGAGGCAGGCTACTACCCGCGCCTGGTCTGCGCCCTGGTGGTCGCGCTGGGCTGCCTCACCGTGCTGTCCGGCGTGCTGCAGAAGGGCGAGTTGCCGGAGGACTGGCATTGGTGGCCGCTGCTGATGGTCAGCGCCAGCGCGGTCGCCTTCGCCGCCCTGTTGGAGGCCGCCGGCTTCGCCATCACCCTCTTCGCCGTGGCGCTGCTGGCCAGCCTGGCGGGCCGGCTGCTGAACCTCTGGCGGGCCGCCGTGCTGGCCGGCGTGCTGGTGGTGATGAACATCGGCCTGTTCGTCTACGCGCTTGGCCTGCCCCTGCGCATCTGGCCGCGGATCTGACCCATGCATGACCTGATCAGCAACCTGGCCATGGGCTTTGGCGTGGCGCTGAGCCTGCAGAATATCGGACTGTGCTTCATCGGCTGCGTGCTGGGCACCGCCATCGGCGTGCTGCCCGGCATCGGCCCGCTGCCCACGGTGGCCATGCTGCTGCCCTTCACCTTCACGCTGGACCCGACGGGCGCGCTGATCATGCTGGCCGGCGTGTTCTACGGCGCGCAGTACGGCGGCAGCACCACGGCCATTTTGGCGCGCTTGCCGGGCGAAACCTCCTCGGTCGTCACCTGCCTGGACGGCTATGCCATGGCGCTGAAGGGCCAGGCCGGCACCGCGCTCGCCATCGCCGCCATCGGCTCGGTCTTCGCGGGCATCGCAACGACGCTGCTGATCGCCGCCGCCGGCCCGCCGCTGGCCGATGTAGCGCTGCTGTTCCAGTCCGCCGACTACGTCGCGGTCATGCTGCTCGGCCTGGTCTCCGCCGTGGTCATGGCGCATGGCTCGGTGCTGAAGGCGCTGCTGATGATCCTGTTCGGCTTGCTGCTCGGCACCGTCGGCACCGATGTCGCCAGCGGCGACTACCGGCTGACGCTCGGCCTGGACATGCTGGCGGATGGCCTCGGCTTCGTCCCCATCTCGATGGGGCTGTTCGGCCTCGCCGAGATCATGGTGAACCTGGAGACCATGGCGGGGCGCACCACCATCGCCAAGAAGGTCGGCAGCCTCTGGCCCTCCCGCGCCGTGCTGCGCCAGGCCTTCCCCGCCATGTTGCGCGGCACCGCCATGGGCGCCGCCTTCGGCATCCTGCCCGGCGGCGGCCCGACCATCGCCGCCTTCAGCGCCTACAGTCTGGAGAAGAAGGTAGCGCGCGACCCCTCGCGCTTAGGCCATGGCGCGGTGGAAGGCGTGGCAGCGCCGGAAGCCGCCAACAACGCGGCGACGCAGAGCTGCTTCATCCCCATGCTCTGCCTGGGCATTCCGCCCAATGCGCTGATGGCGCTGATGGTCGGCGCCATGATGGTGCACGGCATCCAGCCCGGGCCGTCGATCATCACCAAGCAGCCGGAATTGTTCTGGGGCATGATAGCCAGCATGGCCGTGGGCAACGTCATCCTGGTCATCCTCAACCTACCGCTGATCGGCATCTGGGTGAAGCTGCTGCAGGTGCCCTATGCCTACCTGTTCCCCGCGATCATCGTGTTCTGCGCGGTGGGCACCTACACGGTGGACAGCAGCACCGGCGATGTCGTGCTGATGGCGATCTTCGGCGTGCTCGGCTACGTCTTCCGCAAGCTAGACTGCGAACCGGCCCCGCTGATGCTCGGCCTGGTGCTCGGCCCGCTGCTGGAGGAAAACTTCCGCCGCGCCATGGTGCTGTCGGATGGCAACGCCATGGTGTTCCTGCAGCGCCCGATCAGCCTGGGCTTCCTCATCGCCGCCGCGCTGCTGCTGGCGGCGGTGCTGCTGCCCAGCATCCGCCGTGGCCGGCAGGAAGCCTTCCGCGAATAGGGCGGCGCCCGCAGCGCCGCCCGCCGGCGCTACCGGATCACCAGCAGCTTGTCGGTATTGGCGTAGTCAGAGATCAGCTCGGCGCCGTTCTCCGTCACCAGCAGCATGTCCTTGTTCTGCATGCCGTAGCCATAGCCGGTGCGGTAGCACAGCGGCTCGAAACCCAGCACCATCCCGGCCTCCAGCACCGCATCGCTGCCCGGCTTGCCGAGGATCGGCGTAACGCCAAGATACGGGTCCTCATGCAGGTGCAGCCCGATGCCATGGCCGACGAAGGAGATCGGCGGCAGCTTCATCTCCTCCAGCTTGGCAATGAAGGCATCATAGATCGCGCGGCAGGAGGCGCCGGGCTTCACCATCTCCAGGATCTGGTACTTGCACGCCACCAGATGCGCCCAGATTTCCTCGGCCATCTCGGGCGCTTCCTGCACCACCGCGGTGCGGCAGACGCCGGCCTGGTAGCCGCCAATGACCGCGAAGATCTCCACCCGGCAAACGTCGCCGCGCACCAGCCGGCGAGCGGTCGGCCCGACATTCGGCAACTGGCTACGCTCGCCGGTCGCCACGATCATCAGCTTGAAGTGCTCGGCGCCGAGTTCATACACGTTGCGCGTCAGGTGCGCCGCAATATCCATCTCGGTATCGCCGGCCTTCACCGCGCCGATGGCATCCGTGATCGCCTGGTCGGCAATGCGCGACAGCCGCCGCAGCAGCGCCTGCTCATCCGGCGTCTTCAACTGCCGCAGCCGCGCCAGAATGCCCTCGCAGGCACTGAAACTCACGCCCGGCAGCGCCGCCTGCAGCCGCATGAAGTCGCCGGCCGGCAGATAGTCCAGCTCAATCCCGATGCGCCCGCGCGCCAACCCCAGCTCGGCCAGTTGTGCCGCCAGCACCAGCATGGCGTCGTCGGAAAACTCCGCCCAGATCGTGGTCGGCACCCCCGGCGCGTTGCGCGCGATGGTGCTGCTTTCCATGTCCACGCCGAACAGCGCCACCGCGCCGCTGGCCTGCACGATGGCCATGGCATGGCGGTGCCGGATCAGCGGCTGCGACGGCACGACGAAGCCGGTCACGTAGGCGAAGTTCTCCGGCGAGCAGGAGATCATGGCGTCCAGCCCGGCCGCCACCATCGCCTTCGCCTGGCGCTGCGCGATATCGTCCCGCATGGCCTAATCCTTCACCCGATAGGTCTCGATCTTCGCCAGATCGACATCGATACCCATGCCCGGTGCCGTCGGCACCACGATGCAGCCATCCTCCAACTTCATGCCGGAAACCAGCAGGTCGTCCCTGTAGTAGATGCCGCCGACCTGGCCGTGCTGCTCCGCCGCCGGTGTGGAAACCGGCACGACGCAGGACAGCGTCACCGCCGCCGCCGCCGCTGCCAGGTGGATATTGGCCAGGTTGCCGACGCCGGTCTCAACCGACCCGTTGACGTTGCAGATGATCCCGGCCGCGCGACACACCGCCGCAACCTCCATCGCCCGCGCCAGCCCGCCCGGCTTGGTGGTGTAGATCGAGACGATCTGCGCCGCCCGCTTCTCGATGATCTGGATCACGTCATGCGCGTTCCAGGCGCTCTCATCCGCCATGACAGGCGTGTCGATGGCACGGGCCACCTCGGCGATGCGCTCTATCCCCATCACCGGTTGTTCGGCGTAGATGATGCGGCTCTCCTCCATCACACGGATCGTGCGGATCGCCTCGCCGGGCGTGCGGTAGCCCTCGTTCGCATCGACGCAGAGGTCCACATCCGGCCCCACCGCGGCGCGGATCTGCCGCACCCTCTCGATGTCCCGCTTCGCGTCAACGCCGACCTTGATCTTGATGGTGCGGATGCCCTCGGCGGCCACCTTGGCCACTTCCTGCACCGCCTGCTCTATCGGGATCAGCCCGACGGAATGCGTGACCGGCACGCGCGCGCGATGCTTGCCGCCGAGCAGGATATGCACCGGCACGCCGAGCCAGCGCCCGGTCAGGTCATGGAAGGCGAAGTCCACCGCGCCCTTGGCGTAGGGGTAGCCCTTGATGATCGCGTCCATCCGCGCATGCAGCGTCGCCGCATCGCCAAGTTCCACGCCGATAACCGCCGGCGCCAGGTACTTCTCGATCACCAGCTGCGTGATCGCCGGGCTCTCGCCGAAGTAGCGGCCGAACTCGCCGCCCCAATCCTTCAGCGCCGGCGCCTCGCCCCAGCCGACGCGCCCGGCATCGTCGGTGATCTTGACCATGATGTAGCGGCCAATGGGCTCGGTCAGCCCGGTCCACTTGTGCTCGCGCCGCGTCGGCAACTGGATCAGGACGGTGTCGATGGCCTTGATGACGGGCACGGCTATTCCTCGCTGCGGCTCAGGCTTTCTCGCCCACCTGGTACAACTCAACCTTGGTGCCGTCGGGGTCGGCGACATAGACGGTCAGCCCATAGGGGCCGTCATGCAGGTCCTCGAAGAAGCTCACGCCGGCCGCCTTCAGCGTCTCGCGCAGCGCCCGCACATCGCCGACTTCGAACGCGATGTGATCAAGCTGCCGATGCCCCGGCTCGCGCCCCTTGATCAGCGCGAAGGCGTGGTTGAAGGCGGTGAAGGGCCGGCCATCCGCCAGCGGCTTGGCATTGCGCGGCGTGAAGCCCAGCAGCCCCTGGTAGAAGGCGGTGGAGGCCGCGATATCGCTGACCATCAGCAGCAGGTGGCCGAAGCCCTTTACCCCCGCCGCCACGTCAGCCTTCCTTCATGTCGATGCCGAGCACGCCGCCGCGACCCCAGCTGTCCTTCGGCGTGTCGTGGATCACCACATGCAGGTGGTCCGGCTTGCAGCCGGCGTGTTCCACCATGGCGTCGGTGATCGCCTTCACCAGGCGGCGCTTCTGCTCCACCGTGCGGCCTTCCCACATCTCCACCACCACGAACGGCATCGGCTACTCCTTCGCGCCCGCAAGCGCCTCTATGCGGCGGCGAATGCCGCCCCATTGGCTGCGCCCCACCGTCACCGGCGCCCGGCTGCCCAGGCCGCGCGCCCAAACGGCGCGCAGGCCCAGCGCGGTGATCGCGTCGCGGTCCATGCCGCCCGGCGGCGCCGCCAGATCCACCAGCAGCGCGTGCTTCGGCAGCAGCGCCAGCGCATCGGCGTTCAGCACCCGGGCGGGAATGCTGGAGAGGACGATATCCGCGCCCGGCAGCACCTCCGCCAGCGCGCCGAACTCATGCGGCTCGGCCCCGGCGGCGTAGGCTTCCGCCCGCTGCACAGGGTTGCGCGCCACCACATGCACCCGCGCGCCCAGCCCCACCAGCGCGCGGCAGGCCAACCCGCCGATGGTGCCATGCCCCAGCATGACGATGCGCGCGCGGTGGATGGTGATGTCGGTGTTCTCGATGATGACGCGCAGCATCCCCTCCACGATGGCAGGGCCGCGCAGCAGCATCAGGTCGTCATCCCACTCGTATTCATGCAGGGCGATGTCCAGCGCCTCGCAATGCGCCTTCAGCTTCGCGTCGGCCCAGCCCAGGATGATGTTGGCCGGCGCCCGCATCCCCGCCAGCATTTCCCGCGAGGGTATCAGCCGGCCGTCATGCGCGGGCGCGAACAGCGCGCCATCGGCGGCGATGCCGGGAATGGGGAACAGGGCAATGTCAGCCCCGGCCAGCGCCTCCGCCGCGCTGGCGCAGCGCGTCACGCCGGCAATGCCGCCTTCGGGCCAGGGAAAGCCGAAGGCGCGGACCGTGGCGCCGGTCGCCTGGGCGCAGCGGGCGATCTCCTGCTCACGCCGGTCGCCGGCAACCATGGCGATGCTCAACCGCGTCCAGTCCACCATGCCCCCGCTTGCCCGTCGCGGTCATGGTGTGATCACAGCCGAGAAGCTGTCAACCCCGCGCCACCCGGCGCTCCGGCGCTTCCACCCGCCCAGTGGCGAAATGCGGCGTCACCAGCAGCGCTTCCGCCGTCTTGTTGATATCGCGCTCGATCGCCAGCCGCGCCTCGGTCGGGTCGCCGTCGCGCAGCGCCTGGATCAGTTCCAGGTGGTGGGTGCCGTCCCAGTGCATCCCGGCCGTCGAGCTCAGTGCCAAATGCATGAATGGCCCGGCCTGCAGCCACAGCCCCTGGATGATCGGCATCAGCACGGTGGACTGCGCGGCCTCGTACAAGGCGAAGTGGAAGCGCTGGTTCATCACCAGGCTGCGCCGCATGTCGCCGCTCTCGAAGGCCTTGCGCGACATGGCGTGGATCTTCTCCAGCGCCAGGATCTGCCGGGGCGCCACCACCCGGCACGCCGCCTCGGTGGCAATGCCCTCCAGCGCGCGGCGCACGCCGAGCAGCTCGGCCAGCCGGTCCCGGGTCATCCGCGGCACCTGCATGGTGCGGTTGGGCAGCATCTCCAGCGCGCCCTCCACGATCAGGCATCGCACCGCCTGGCGCACCGGCATGGGGCTGACGCCCAGGTTGGCGGCCAGGTTGCGCAGCGTCAGCACCTGGCCCGGCAGGAACACGCCGCTCATGAAGCGGTCGCGCAGCTCGGAGTAAACCTGCTCCTCCACGCTGCCCTGCTGCGCGGCCTGGTCCTTCAGGACGGGTACGGCACCGACGCGGCGGATCACGGCTTCACCCCATTTCGGCCTGGCGCCAGCAGGCGGCGATATTTTGCGCGTTGACAAGCAGCCACTGTGATCACAGTCTTTTTCTCGTGTCGAGCCGGAAGCGGCAACATAGCCGGGGGAGCCTTGCCGTGCATCCCGTTCCCAGCATCATCCTCAACAACATCCGGCGGATCGGCTAGCGCATGGGCGCGTACTGGCGGCCCGGCGACCTCGCCGAGGCGCTGCACATCCTGCGCTCGGCGCGGCCCCGCATCCTCGCCGGTGGCACCCGCCTGGTGCGCGGCGCCACGCCGGCGGACTGGGACCAGGACTGGCTGGACATCACCGGCATCGCGGCGCTGCAGGGCATTGCCGCCACGGCGCAGGGCTGGCGCATCGGTGCCGCCACCACCTGGACCGCGCTGCTGGCGGCGCCCATCGCCGCGCTGCGCCAGGCTGCCGCTACCGTCGCCTCGCCGCAGGTGCGCCACCAGGCGACCATCGGCGGCAACCTGGCCGCGCGTTTCGCCTCGGCCGATGGCGCCCCCGCCCTGCTGGCGCTGGACGCGGTGCTGGAAGTGACCTGCGCCGAGGCCACGCGCCAGCTGCCGCTGGGGCAGTTCCTGGCCGGCTCCGCCCTGGCGCCGAATGAACTCATCACCGCCATCCTGGTGCCCCAGTGCACGCACAGCGCCTTCGCCAAGCACGGCTCCCGCCAGGCGGTGAACGTGGCCGAGGTCACCGCCGCGGTGCGGCTGGACTTCACCGATGGCCGCGTCAGCGGCGCCGGGCTGGCGCTGGGCGGGTGCCTGGCGGCGGCGCAGCGCCTGCCTGCGCTGGAAGCAGCGCTGCTGGGCCAGCCAGCCACCAACCTTGCCGCCCTGGTCACGCCTGACGCGCTGGCGCACCTCACGCTGCTGGACGACTTCCGCGCCCCCGCCCCCTATCGCCAGCATGTCGCCGCCACGCTGCTGCGCCGCCTGCTGACCGCCCTGGCGCCGGAGGCCGTGGCATGACCCGCTTCACCGTCAACGGCACGCCCTGCACCACGGAGCCCTCCGCCCAGCGCCTGACGGACTACCTCCGCACCGCGCTGGCGCTGAAGGGAACGCGGCAAGGCTGTGGCGAGGGCGATTGCGGCGCCTGCACCGTACTGGTGGACGGCGCCCCGCTCTGTGCCTGCCTGCTGCCGGTCGGGCGGCTGGACGGCGCCGAGATCCGCACCGTGGAATCCCTGGCGCCCGCTGGCGACCTCTCCCCGCTGCAACAGGCCTTCCGCCGGCACGACGCCGCGCAGTGCGGCTTCTGCACGGCGGGAATGCTGATGACCGCGACGGCACTGCTGGCCGCCAACCCGCACCCCAGCGCTGAGGAAGTGCGCGAGGCGCTCTCCGGCGTGCTTTGCCGCTGCACTGGCTACCAGGCCATCATCGACGCCGTGCTGGACGCCAGCGCCGCCCCCAGCGCCGCGCCGGATGGCATCGGCACCCGCGCGCCCCGGCTGGACAGCCAGCGCAAGGTCAGTGGGCAGGAAAGCTATGGCGCCGATGGCATCCCCGCCGGCGCGCTCTGGGTGCGGCTGATCCGCTCGCCGCATCACCGCGCCGCGGTTGAGATCGGCGACCTGGCGCCGGTGCTGGCGGCGCATCCCGGCCTGGTCGCGATCTACACCGGCCATGACTTCCCCAACAACAGCCACGGCTACACCCCCAGCAGCTACGACCAGCCGGCGCTGGCAACCGGCCATGTGCGCCATTTCGGCGAACCGGTGCTGGCGCTGGTCGGCCCGCGCCATGTCATCGACCGCATCCCGGAAGCCGCGCTGCCCATCAGCTACACGCCGGAAGCGCCGGTCTTCGGCGTGCAGGCCGCCATGGCCGGCGACCGCCTGGTGCAGCAGCATCGCGCCGACAACCTGCTGATCCGCAGCGCCGTCCGCAGCGGCAATGCGCCTGCCGCCTTCGCCACCTGCCACGCCATCGCCCAAGGCAGCTTCGACACCCCCTTCGTCGAACATGCCTACATGGAGCCGGAGGCCGGCTGGGCGCAGCGCATCGGCGACCGGCTGGAGATGCATGTCTCCACCCAGGGGCCGTACCATGTGCAGCGCCTGGTCGCGCATATGCTGGACCTGCCGGCCGAAAGCGTGCGCGTGCGCCCCACCGCCGTCGGTGGCGGCTTCGGCGGCAAGTTCGACATGTCGGTGCATCCCGTTGTCGCGCTGGCCGCCTGGCAGCTGGGCCGCCCCGTCGCCTGCGTGTTCGGGCGAGAGGAGAGCATGGCCTCCTCCACCAAGCGCCACCCCGCCAGCATCACCGCGCGCCTGGGGGCGGACGCCGAAGGCCGGCTGCTGGCGGCCGAGGTCAATACCGAGCTCGACACCGGCGCCTATACCAGCGCCGGCCCCACGGTTGCGATCCGCATCCCCATCCACGGCGCCGGGCCGTACCGCGTGCCGCACCAGGCCAACACCGCCCGCGCCTGGTTCACCAATGTCACGCCGGCCGGCGGCTTCCGCGGCTTCGGCATCCCGCAGGTCGCCTTCGCGCATGAGACGCTGATGGACGACCTGGCCGCACGGCTGGGCCTGGACCGCTGGGAAATACGCCGCCGCAACGCGCTGGCCGCCGGCGACACCATCTGCACCGGGCAGCGGCTGGAACACTCCGCCGGCCTGGGCGCCTGCCTGGATGCGCTGCAGCCGCGCTGGCAGGAATGGCAGGCCGCCTGCGATGCCCACAACGCCACGCCCGGGCCGCTGCGGCGTGGCGTCGGCATCGGCTGCATGTGGTACGGCATCGGCGCCACCTCGCAGGCCAACCCGTCCAGCATCCAACTCGGCCTCGCCGCCGATGGCCGGCTGACCCTCTATTCCGGGGTTGTCGAACTTGGCCAGGGCGGCAGCACCGCCATGGCGCAGATCGCCGCCGAGGCGCTGGGCGTGCCGCTCACCGCCATCGATGTGGTCATGGGCGATACCGACCGCACGCTGGACGCCGGCAAGACCTCCGCCTCCCGTCAGACCTTCATCAGTGGCCGCGCCACCTTCGAGGCCGCGCAGGAACTCCGCCGCGAGCTGTGCCGCCTGGCCAATGCCGGGCCGGACGCCGCCCTGCGGTTCGAAGGCGCCCAGGTTCGCGTCACCGAAGCCGGCCAGGAACGCCTGGTATCCCTTGCCACCCTGCCGCCGCTGCCCAGCGGCGACGTCCTGTTCACCACCGGCACCTTCGACCCGCCCGCCGGCAAGCTGGACGTGGATGGCCAGGGCAGCCCCTACGCCACCTACGCCTTCGGCGCGCAGATCGCGCTGGTGGAGGTGGATACCGAGCTCGGCATGGCCCGGGTGGTCAGCATGGTCGCCGCGCATGATGTCGGCCGCGCGGTCAACCCGGCCATGGTGGAGGGCCAGATCCGCGGCGGCATCGCCCAGGGCCTGGGCTTCGCGCTGACCGAGGAATACCTGCCCGGCATCACCGACAACCTGCACGACTACCTGGTGCCGACCACGCTGGATGTCCCGCCCATCGAGTGCATCCTGGTCGAGGACCTTGAGCCGCTGGGCCCCTACGGCGCCAAGGGTGTCGGCGAGCCGGCGCTGGTGCCAACCGCGGCGGCCATTGTCGGCGCGGTGCGCCACGCCACCGGCCTGCGCGCGGTGCGGCTGCCCTTGCTGCCGCACCGGTTGAAGGCTGGGCTGGTCGCACAAGGCCCGGCCTGAGCGCGAGGCGCCGGCCTCAGTCGCCGACGTAGGCGGTGGTCGCGATCTCCACCAGGAAGTCCGGCCGCACCAGCGGCGACTGGATGCAGTAGCGGGCCGGCGGCGCCTCGGGGAAGTATTCCTTGTAGACCGCGTTCATCGCCGCGTAGTCGGCCATGTCCTTCAGGAAGATCTGGTTGAACACCACGCTCTTCAGCGAGCCACCACCGGCCGCCAGCACGGACTTGATGGCTTCCAGCACATCCCGCGTCTGCGCCCCCGCATCGCCGGGGTGCAGCGTCTCGCCCTTCGGCCCAATCGCCAGCGTGCCGGAGACGTAGATGAACCCGCCGGCCTTGGTGCCGGGGCTGTAGGGCGCCAGCGGCGGCGGTGAACCCGGCGGGATGATCGGCTGTATCGGCATCGGCTTGCTCCTCAGGAAAGCCGGCAGCGTGGCACCGCCACGCCGCTGCCGGCAACCGCCTCAGGCCATGAAGGCCAGCAGATGCCGCACCACGGCCGCCGGCTGTTCCTGCTGCACCCAATGCCCGGCGCCCTCCACCAGGTGGGTGCCGCGCCAGTCCGTGCAGGCCTCTGACGCCATGCGTTCCAGCGCGCCAGGGTTCTGCTGAATGCCCCAGTCCTGCGCGCCCGCGATGAAGGTGCTGGGCACCTCGATCCGCCGGCCGGCGAAGGCTTCCAGCAGGCCGTTGTAGCGGCCGGTGGTGCGGCAGCGGTAGCAGGTCAGCGCGCCCTCGAACCCGGTGCGGCTGTACTCGGCGGCGTAGACCGCCATCTCCGCCTCGGTGAGCCACTTGTTGGCAGCCACCTCGGCCGGCGAGGGCATGTGGTGCGCCACCGTCTCCGGCATCGTCTCGCCCAGGTCCATCACGTAGTAGGTGGGCATTTTCGCCAGTTCCTCGGCCACCCAGCCTTTCAACGGAAACGGCTTGTTCTCGGCCCAGTCGGCGCTCTTGTGGTGGTAGTAGGCGCGCAGGAAGGCCTGCATGCCCTGCGGCGGGTTCTCCATGTCCGGCCCGGCCCGGCGTTCGGAGTAGTACCACTGGTAGTGCTTGCGCGGCCGCGGCAGCGCCGCCAGCGCGGCATGCACGTCGGCCGGTGGCGCCATGCCGTCGCGGATCGTGGGCGGCCCGCCGAAGGGCGCGCTCATGATCGCCATGCGGCGGAACACGTCGCCGCGCAGCAGCGCGCACCAGGCGGCGACGCTGGCGCCGTAGTCGTGCCCCACCACGGCGGCGGCATGGTCATGGCCGGTGGCGCGCACTACGCCCAGCGCGTCCCGCACCAGGTTGGGCAGGGTGTACAGCGCCAGGTCGCCGTCGAAATCGCCCACCCAGCCGGTGGTGCGGCCATAGCCGCGCTGGTCCGGCGCCACCACGTGGTAGCCCGCCGCCGCCAGTGCCGGCATCACATGCCGCCAGGAATAGGCCAGTTCCGGAAAGCCGTGCAGCAGCAGCAGCAGCGGGTCGCCGGGGTTGCCGGCTTCCAGGATATGCACCCGCAGGCCGTTGATGTCGGGCAGGAGGCGGGCGGTGATGCCCGCGGGCAGGGCGCTGGCGTCCAGCGGCGGCAGGTCGGTCATGGCAGGCGTCTCCCCTGGTGTTGGGGCGCAGCCTAGCCGCAACCGGCCGAATGTTTGAGAGACTGATTCACCGCTTCGACCGCTTCGCGCCTGCGCGGATCAGGCTCTACGCCAGCTTGCGCGGCTTCGGCGTGCGCGGCTCCTCGAAGCCGAAGAACTTGAACGTCGCCTTCATGTGCGGCGGCAGAGGCGCGGCAATCTCCAGCGTGCCGCTGACCGGGTGCGGCAGCACCAGGCTGCGGGCATGCAGGTGCAGCTTGCCGTCCAGCCCCTCCATATGCGCCGCCGAGCCGCCATACTTGCCGTCGCCCTGGATCGGGCAGCCCAGCGCCTCCGCGCAATGCACGCGCAGCTGGTGGGTGCGCCCGGTCACCGGCCGCAGTTCCAGCCAGGCGGCCTTGCGCTTGGCCGCGTCCAGCGTGGAAAAGTCGGTGATCGCCCGCGCCCCCAGCCGGGGGTCGTGCATGCCGATGGCGTTGCGCGCCTCCTCCACCGCCACCACGCGTTCCCCACGCGGGCCGCCTTGTTTCGCCAAGGCAAGATCAATGCGGCCTTCGGGCGGCGTCGGCTCGCCGACCACCACGGCCCAGTAGGTCTTCTGCATCTCCCGCCCGCGGAAGCTCTCGGCCAGCTTGGCCGCGGCATGCGGGGTGCGCGCCAGCAGCAGCACGCCCGACGTGTCCTTGTCCAGCCGGTGCACCAGGCGCGGCCGGTCCTCGGAGCCGAAGCGCAGGGCGTCCAGCATGGCGTCCAGGTTCTTGATGATCCCAGGCCCGCCCTGCACCGCCAGGCCAGAGGGCTTGTCGATCGCGATCACCTCGTTGTCGCGGTAGATCACCATGGCTTCCAGGGCGCGCTGCTCGCGCTCATCCACCTTCACGGTCTTGCGCGTCTCGGGCGGCGGGCCTTCGGGCAGCGGCGGGATGCGGACCTCCTGGCCCTCGGCCAGGCGGGTATTGGCCTCGGCGCGCTTGCCATCCACCCGCACCTGGCCGGTGCGCAGCATCTTCTGCAGCGCGCCCTGGGTGAGTTGCGGGAAGTGGCGGCGGAACCAGCGGTCCAGCCGGGTATCGGCGTCGCCGGCGGTCACGGTGCGGGTCTGAACGGTCATGCCCGGGGGTTTAGCACGCGCGGCCCCCGGCGCCAGAAGCAGCATAGCAACCCCGTGATGCCCTTGGCCCCCCTGCCGTGCTAAGCGTTGCCGCACGGGTGCCCGGGGGCAACAGTTGAGTCTGTTCGGCAAGATCATCGGGGGCGTGGCGGGCTTCGCCATGGGGGGGCCGTTCGGCGCCATGGTCGGCATGGCAATGGGCCACGCGGCGGATGAAGGCGTGCTGGGCCGCGGCCCGCTGGGCGCCGCCGGCCGCGCCCTGCCCGGCCCGGCCGACCTGGCGGCCATGCTGGGCAACCGGGAAACCCTGTTCGCGATCTCCGTCATCGTCCTGTCGGCCAAGCTGGCCAAGGTCGACGGCGCGGTGAAGCGGGTGGAGATCGACACCTTCAAGCGCAGCTTCCGCATCCCGCCCGAGAACCTGGCCGAGGTGGCGCAGCTGTTCGACCGCGCCCGCGACAGCGCTGACGGCTTCGAGCCCTTCGCCCAGCGGCTGGGCGAGGCGTTCGCCGACAACAAGGCGATGCTGGAGGACGTGCTGGCCGCGCTCTTCGCCATCGCCCGCGCCGATGGGCCGGTGAACAACGCGGAGCTGAGCTTCCTGAAGCAGGCGCATATCGGCCTGGGTCTGGACCGGCTGGCCTGGGAACGCGCCAAGGATGGCCGTGCCAGCGGCAGTTCCGGCACCAGCGGCACCGCCCCCAGCGCCTCGGAGGCGGATGCCTACATGACGCTGGGCGTCAGCCGCGCCGCCAGCGACGACGAGCTGCGCCAGGCCTGGCGCCAGCTGATGCGGGAAAACCACCCGGACAGTCTGGCCGCCCGCGGCGTGCCGCAGGAATTCGTCAAGCGCGCCACCGACAAGGTGGCCGAGATCAACGCCGCCTGGGACCGGATCAAGCGGGAACGCGGCCTTTAGCCCATGATCCGCCTTACCCCCAGCCCGAACCACGACGCCCGCCCCGAGGGCCAGCCCGTGGACCACCTGGTGCTGCACTACACGGGCATGCAGACCGCCGCCGCCGCCATCGCCCTGCTGTGCGACGCCTGCGCGCCGAAGACCGTCTCCAGCCACTACGTGGTGGAGGAGGACGGGCTGATCCACTGCCTGGTGCCGGAGGAGCGCCGTGCCTGGCATGCCGGCATCTCCCACTGGCGCGGGGCGGAGGCGCTGAACGGCCGGTCCATCGGCATCGAGATCGTCAATCCCGGGCATGAGTGGGGCTACCGCGACTTCCCCGCCCTGCAGATGGCCGCGGTGGCGGAGCTGTGCCTGGGCATCCTGGCCCGCCACCCCATTCCGGCCCGCAATGTGGTGGCGCACAGCGACATCGCGCCGGACCGCAAGCAGGACCCGGGCGAGTTGTTCGACTGGCAGGGGCTGGCCGGCTGCGGCATCGGGCTGTGGCCCACCGAGGCGCCGCCGGTGCCCGACCAGCCCGCCCTGCCGCTGCTGCAGGCCATCGGCTACCGCACCGATTTGCCGCTGGCGACGCTGCTGGAAGCCTTCCAGCGCCATTGGCGCCCCGCCGCCGTCACCGGCCTGGCCGATGCCGAGACGCTGGCCCGGCTGGTGGCAGTGGCGCGGCTGGCAAACCGGGATTAGCCTTCGCCTCAAAGCATGAGGAACCGGCCATGACCCTGACCCTGCGCCCGCTGCACCAGCATTTCGCCGCCGAGGCCAGCGGCCTCGACCTGACCAAGCCATTGAACCAGGCCGAGATCGCCGCCGTGGTCGGGGCGCTGGACCAGCACGCCGTGCTGGTCTGGCGCGGCCAGCCGATGGAGCAGGAACAGCAGGTCGCCATGGCCAAGCAGTTCGGCCCGCTCAACCCCGGCCTGAAGAAGATCGGCGGCCGGGTGGAGCGCATGCGCGACATGGCGCTGATCGACATCTCCAACGTGGACCCGGACGGCGTGCCGCTGCCGCGCGACAACCCCAAGATCGTCAGCGGCTTGGCCAACCAGCTCTGGCACTCCGACAGCAGCTTCCAGGCGCCGGCGGTCAGCTATTCCATGCTTTCGGCCGTCAAGCTGCCCAGCTGGGGCGGTGAGACCGAATACGTGGACCTGCGCGCCGCCTGGGACGCCCTGCCGGAGCGGCTGCAGCGGAAGGTCCGCGGGCTGGAGGCCGAGCACTTCGCCCTGCATTCGCGCATCACCCTGCTGGGCGATGACGGCTACACGCCCGAACAACTTGCCGTGCTGCCCGCCGTGACCTGGCCGCTGCACCGCATCCACCCCGGCAGCGGGCGAGAGGTACTGTTCTGCGGCATCCATTGCCGCCGCATCCTCGGCATGGGCGTGGCCGAGGGCAAGATGCTGCTGCTGGACCTGCTGGAACACGCCACCCAGCCGCAGTTCCGCTACACCCACCAGTGGCAGCCCGGCGACCTGGTGATGTGGGACAACCGCGCCACCCTGCATCGCGGCCGCGCCTACGACCTGGACGAGCCGCGCGAGCTGCGCCGCACCACCAACGACGAAGTGCCGGAACTGGCCCGCGCCGTCGCCTGACGCAACACGACCGCCGCCATCGGCCCTGGGCGGCAGGGCGTGGCCGCCCGGCCTTGCGTGACCGATTGACGACACCCTGCCCCGGGGCGCAGAACGCCCCCGCGTCAGGCGGCCGGACGACCGCGGGCCTCGGGCAACCGAGGCTGGAGGAAAGTCCGGGCTCCACGGGAACAGGATACCGGTTAATGACCGGCGGGGGCGGCAACGCCTTCAGGGAAAGTGCCACAGAAAGCAAACCGCCCTTCGGTCGCAAGACCCAGGGGTAAGGGTGAAAGGGTGGGGTAAGAGCCCACCGCGCCCCCAGCAATGGGGGCGGCACGGTAAACCCTATCGCGGAGCAAGACCGAATAGGAGGGGCCGGCGCGGCAGGCTTGCCTGCTGGCGCGGGGGCGTTCCCGCCCTGTCCCTCGGGTTGGTCGCTACAGGTTCGCCGCAAGGCGCGCCGCAGAGGAATGGTCGTCACGCACGGGGCTTATCCCCCGGGCGTACAGAACCCGGCTTACAGGCCGCCTGGCGCACTCGTTTCCCCAAGTTTATCCACAGTTTTTCCACAAGCGGCAAGCCGTTGCTTGATGGCGAATCAGTATACTTAGTGCCATTCTAACCAGCGCGTGCGGGGCCGGTGAAACATGCTCACTTACTGGCGATTAACCAAATAACGGCGGCGGAAACCCAGCCCAGACCTACCTTCACCCTTGAACGCCCGGAGTAGCCCATGCTATCCCAGCGATGCCCGTGAAGAACGCGACGCTCGGGGGGGCGAGCCGTTCGGACCGGGCAGGTCGGGCGAGCCGGTAAGGGGTCGGGGGGCTCCTTACCGGCCGCTTCCCCCGGCCGGGGTGGCAGAGCCTTCGGGGGGCGGTACGGGACCATGTCCCAATTCACGGGCAGCTATGATGGCACGTTCGACGCCAAGAAAGGGCGTCTTTCCGTGCCCGCGCCCTTCCGCCAGAAGCTCGCGCAGCTGAACGCCGAGGAGGTGATGCTGCGGGCCTGCGACGGCGGCTCCTGCATCGAGGTCTGGCCCCAGCCGGTCTATCAGGAAGTGCTGGCCGAGGCGCTGAAGGGCGTCGGCCGCTTCACCCCCGAATTCGCGCGTCTCAGCCGCAAATGGGCCGCCAGCGCCATCACCGCCCGGGTGGATGGCGATGGCCGGCTGCTGCTGCCCGATGCGCTGATCAAGCACGCCGGGCTGGAAGGCCCCGTCACCTTCGTCGGCATGGTCGACCTGTTCCACATCTGGACTCCCGCCCTGTACGCCGAACAACTTGCCCGCGACGCCGAGATGGAAGCCGCGGCATGAGCGGCCACGTCCCCGTCATGCTGGCCGAGGTGGTGGAGACGCTGGCCCCCCGCGCCGGCGCCACCTACCTGGACGGCACCTTCGGGGGCGGCGGCTACGCCCGCGCCATTCTGGAAGCAGCCGACTGCACCCTGTACGCCACCGACCGCGACCCCGACGCCATTGCCCGCGGTGCCGACCTGGCCGCCGAGTTCGCCGGCCGCCTGCACCTGATCCCCGGCTGCTTCGGCGACATGGTGGCGCTGCTGGCCGAGCGCGGCGTGACCAGGCTGGACGGCGTGGTGCTGGACCTGGGCGTCAGCTCCTTCCAGCTGGACCAGGCGGAGCGCGGCTTCAGCTTCCGCACCGATGGCCCGCTGGACATGCGGATGGGCCGCGACGGCCAGACCGCCGCCGACCTGGTCAACAAGCTGCCCGAGGCCGAGCTGGCCGACATCCTCTACACCTTCGGCGAGGAACGGCTGTCGCGCCGCATCGCCAAGACCATCGTCGCCGCCCGCGCCGAGGCCCCCATCACCACGACCCACCGCCTGGCCGAGGTGATCCGCAGCAAGGTGCCGCGCGATCCCTCGGGCATCGACAGCGCCACCCGCAGCTTCCAGGCGCTGCGGATCGTGGTGAACGATGAACTCGGCGAGGTCGAGCGCGGCCTCGCCGGTGCGTTGAGCCTGCTCTCGCCCCAGGGGCGATTGGTGGTCGTGGCGTTCCACTCGCTGGAGGATCGCATCGTCAAGCGGTTCATGCAGCAGGCCTGTGGTCGCGCAGGAAGCGCATCACGGCACAACCCTGCGGCACTGCAAAACCGTGGCGCTGCCGCCCCGTTCCGGCTGTTGGCACCGAAAGCATTACGCCCAGGCGCCACCGAGACCGAGATCAATCCCCGCGCGCGGTCAGCCCGGCTGCGCGCCCTTGAATGCATCACCGCCTCCGGCGGTGGGATGGATGTGGCATGAGCTTTCGACCCGTTACCGTGCTCTGCTTCCTCGTCGCCGCCGGCTTCGGCTGGAACCTGTTCCAGGTGAAGCACGCCACCGCGCTGCTGGACCGGGAGCTGGCTGGCATCGCCGACCAGATCAAGTCGTCGCAGAAGCAGAAGGAAACCCTGGAATCCGTCTGGGGCACGCTGAACGACCTGCCCCGGCTGCGCCAGCTTTCCCAGAAGCTGCTGCCGCAGGAGATGTCGCAGACGCCGCAGAACCGCAGCTTCGCCGAACTGGAGCGCCGGCTGCCGGCGACCCAGCCGCTGGGCGACGCGCCCTCCTCCTTCGCGGTGCGAGACGGCGCCTCGGCGCCGGATATCGCCATTGCGCTGCTGCCGCCC